>CAYWOS010000033.1:0-30061 GCA_964459985.1 uncultured Oscillospiraceae bacterium | reverse complement strand
CGCACGACATCCAGCATTTCGCTGGCGAAGGCGGGCGTCGCGGTGCGCAGCGCGACGTTCATGTGCGCCCCCGTTCTTCGTCGAGCGTCGTTTCGTCGCCGTGTCCCGGATAGATGGTCAGGTTTTCGCGGTGCTTGAGCAGCCGCCTGAGCGATTGCATGAGCGCCGGAAAGCTGCCCAGCGCGAAATCGGTGCGGCCGTACCCGCGCCGGAAAAGCGTGTCGCCCGTGAACAGGCAATCGCCGATTTTGTAGCAGACGCCGCCCGGCGTGTGGCCCGGCGTGTGCCAGACCTCGAAGGACAGCCCCGCCGCGCCGATCACGTCGCTCTCGGCGATATACCTGAAATCGCCCGCGCGCGGCGCGGTGTCGCCGTACGCCTGCCCCGCGTTCAGGCGGCTGTCGCTGACCATCGCGCCATCCCCGGCGTGCAGATAAACGGGTACGCCGGGAAAAGCGCCAAGCGCGGCGGTGTGATCGAAATGCGCGTGCGTGAGCAGCACGGCGGCGGCCGTGCGCCGCCCGAGCGCCGAAAGAATGGCGTCGGCGTCGCCGCCCGGATCGATCACCACGGCGTCGCCGCGTTCCTCGCGGTCAATCAGATAACAGTTGGTTTGAAGCGCGCCCACGACGAGGCGTTGTATTTCCATATGATTCTCCTTGCGCGGCGTAAAATCAGAACGTTTTGCGGCTGTCCAGGAGGATGGTGACGGGGCCGTCGTTGACGAAAGACACCGCCATATGCGTGCGGAAGCGTCCTGTCTCGACGTGCACGCCCATGCCGCGCATAACGGCGCAGACCTCTTCGAACAGCGCGTTCGCGCGTTCGGGCGCTTCGGCGCGGGTAAAGCCCGGGCGGTTCTGCCCGCGCGCGTCGCCGAGCAGCGTGAACTGGCTGACGGCGAGGATCGCGCCCGAAACGTCGGCGACCGAGCGGTTCATTTTATCGTTTTCATCCTCGAAAATTCGTAGTTTGACGATCTTGCCCGCGATATAGGCGGCGTCCTTTTCGGTGTCGCCGCTTTCGACGCCGATGAGCGCGCACAGACCCTTGCGGATCGCGCCCGTCGTTTCGCCGCCCGACGTGACCGACGCCTCCGAAACGCGTTGAATGACGGCGCGCATCAGAACACTTCCTTTCTTTCGTACGGACATTCGCCGCTATCTGTCGTTTTCCTGCCTGATAAAGCGCAGATACGCGATCATTTGCGCCGCGAACACCGTCGCTTGCCCGGCAATATAGGCGATCGCCGCGCCCGACAGCCGCATATCGCTGCGCGCCGCGAGAAAATATACGGCGATAAGCGTGACGAACGCGCCGAGCACCGACGCGCGGAGCGATTTCGTCTGCAAGCCCAGCCCGGTCAGCGCCGTGCCCGTCACCTGACAAAGCGGCATCAGCAGCGCGACGGGGCACAGCGCGCGCAAAACGGGCGCGAGCGCCGGCTGCGCGTACACGGCGTTCGCCGCGAAATCGGCCAGTAAATAGACCGAAACGGCGCTGACCGCGCCCAGCGGCGCGGCAAAGGCGAGCATTCTGCCAAGCAGCCTCTTCACGTCCCGCCGGCGCGTCTCCATGCGCGCGAACGCCGGCGCGCCGACCACCGCCATCGCGCCCGTCGCCATGCAGGGCAGCAGCATAAGCGGCATCGCCATGCCGCCGATCATGCCGTAGCCCGCCACCGCCTCGCTCCTTGACAGTCCCGAGGCCACGAGGCGAAGCGGGACCATCACGCCCATGAGCATCCGCAGCGCCGTCGTCGTCAGGCGCGAGAGCGTGAGCGGCGCCGCCGTCCGCATCAGCGTTTTGCGCATGTCCGCGAGCGCGCGTTTGTCGTGCCGTCCCGCCGCGCCGCGCAGCCAGACGGCGATCACGATCAGTGAAAGCAATTCGGCGATCACCGTGCCGACGCCGGGCGCGGCGGCGCGCAGCGACAGCGCGCGCCCCGAAACGAGCGTCAGGCAGACGGGCGCGAGCGCGAGGCGCAAGAGCTGCTCGATCAATTCGCTCGCCACGGGCGGCGTCGTCCGCCCGATGCCGTAGCAATGCCCGTTGTACACGCACGACACGCCCAGAATAATCACGCAGGGCGCGCCGACAAGCAGCGTGGGCAGCGTGCGCGCGTCGCCGAGCAGGCGCGCGATCAGCGGCGTCAGGATCAGATACGCGGCGGCGAGCGCCCAGCCGAACCGGCGCGCCAATTGTCGCCCCGCCGCGAGCGGCAGCCCGTCGCCGCGCCCGCGCGCCGTTTCGCGGCTGACGGCGGCGGGCAGCCCGGCGGTGAGCGGCGTGATCGCCAGCATGTGCGCGCCGTGCGCCATTTCGGATATGCCCAGCGCTTCCGCGCCCAGCATTCTGGATAACAGGATGCGCAGCGCAAACCCCATCGCCCGCGTCAATACGTTCGCCGCCGCTACGCCCGCCGCCTTTTTCGCCAATCCCGCCATGCCGTCACCCCGCCTAACATACGCGCGGCAACCGGCGGTCATGACGGCGAAATGGTTATTTCACGGATCGTCACGAATAAAAAGAGCCGTCCCGTTGATTCGGAACGGCTCTCCCGTAAATGCTTGCCCGATCTTTAGCCCAAATCCACGATGATCGGCAGGATCATGGGGTTGCGCTTGATCTTGTCGAAGATGTAGCGGTGCAGTTCGTCCTTGATGCGGTTCTTGATGCTCACCCAGTCGCTGCCGTCGATGCGCCCGTAGGAGGCGATGATGGCGCGCACCACGTCGCGCGTGCCCTCGATAATGTCTTCGTTCTCGCGGACGTACACGAAACCGCGCGATACGACGTCGGGACCCGACACCAGCACGCCGTTGGTGCGGTCGAACGCCATGGCGACAATAATGAGACCGTCCTGCGAGAGATGCTTGCGGTCGCGCAGCACGACGTTGCCTACGTCGCCGATGCCCAGCCCGTCCACCAGCACCTCGCCCACCGGCACGCTGCCCGCGATGGCGACGGCGGCGTCGGACATTTCGATGACCTGACCGGCCGTGGGCAAAATGATGTTGGGGCGCGGCATTCCCAGCGTTTCGGCAAGCTCGGCGTGCTGCCAGAGCATCCTGTACTCGCCGTGGACGGGAATGAAGTACTTGGGGCGCACGAGCGTGTGCATGAGCTTGATTTCTTCCTGGCAGGCGTGACCGGAAACGTGCACCTCAGCCATGGCGTCGTAAATCACGTCGCAGCCACAGCGATAAAGCTGGTTGATGACGCGCGAAACGTATTTTTCGTTGCCCGGGATGGGCGTCGCCGAAATGATGACCTTATCGGTCGTCTTGATGGAGAGCTTGCGGTGCTCGGCGAACGCCATGCGCGTCAGCCCGCTCATCGCCTCGCCCTGACTGCCGGTGGTGAGGATCATCACCTGATTGTCGGGGAAGGCGTCAATGTCGTCCATGCCGATTAAGCAGTCGTCGGGGATGATTAATTCGCCGATCTCCATCGCCACGCGCGACACGTTGACCATGCTGCGCCCCACGAAACAGACCTTGCGACCAAAAGAGATGGCGCTGTCGATCACCTGCTGCATACGATTGATGTTGCTGGCGAACATGGCGATGATGACGCGCCCGGCGGCGCTGCGGAACTGGTTGACGAAGGTTTCGCCCACCTTGCGCTCGCTCATGGTGTAGCCCTTGCGCTCGACGTTCGTGCTCTCGCACAAAAGCGCCATGACGCCGCGATCGCCCAGCGCGGCGAGCGTGCTTAGATCGGTTACTTCGCCGTCCACCGGGGTGTAGTCGATCTTGAAGTCGCCCGAATGCACCACCAGCCCGACGGGGCATTCGATTGCCAGCGCGCAGGCGCCGCTGATGGAGTGATTCACCTTGATAAAAGTCACGGTGAACGCGCCGATACGCACGGTATCGCGCGGAGAAACGACGTTGAGCTGGATGCCGTTGACGCGATGTTCGCGCAGCTTAATGTCGATGAGCGCGAGCGTCAGCTTGGTGCCATAAACGGGCGCGGGCACCTGCGCGAAGACATAAGGCGTCGCGCCGATGTGATCCTCGTGACCGTGGGTGAAAACGTACCCGCGCACGCGATCCTTGTTGGTCTCCAGATACGTGGTGTCCGGAATGACCAGATCGATGCCGAGCATATCTTCCTTGGGAAAAATGGAACCGCAGTCCACGACGAGGATGTCGTCCTCATATTCAAACGCGGTCATGTTCTTGCCGATTTCATCGACACCGCCCAGGGGGATAATACGTAATTTAGGGGTCTGAGGCATATTCAGCCTCCTTTCATATAGCGGGCGCAACGATAATACGGCTGCGCGAGCGTGTATTGGTGTTCTATCTATTGTCGGAACAAGCCGAAATCCAACGGAAGACATCCAATCTGGCAGTATTATAACATACTTCGCAAAAGAACGCCAGCCCCATTTATCACAAATTTACCGAGGGAAAACCGTCACTTTGCGAAAAATTTTCGTCAGACGGGAAACAGCAGGCAGGCGGCGGCGCATCCGGCAAGCCATGAGATCAGCGCCGCCGGCACGATGTGCCGCGATTTGCGCACGCCCGCCGCGCCCAGATAAACCGCGCAGGTGTAAAACACCGTTTCGCTCGAACCGACGGCGACGCTGGCGATCAGTCCGGCGCGGCTGTCGGCGCCGTGCGCGGCGAAAACTTCCTTGAGCGCCGCCAGCGCGCCCGAGCCGGAAAAGGGGCGCACGAGCATCACGGGCAGCGCTTCCGCCGGCACGCCCAGCGCCGCGCAGGGGGCGCGCAAAAAGGAAATCAGCGCCTCGGTCAGCCCGCTTCCCGACAGCGCGCCCAGCGCGATCATCATCGTCAGGAGCGCCGGCAGGATATCGGCGGCCGTTTTCAGCCCCTTTTTCGCGCCCGCGACAAAGGCGTCGTAAAGCGGGACGCGCCGGACGGCGCCCAGCGCCAGCGCGACCGCGATGATTACCGCGAGCGCCGTCACGCCGCGCGCTCCATCGCCTTGCAGGCGGCGACGCCCACGACGGTCGATACCGCCGTGGCGATCAGCGACGGCAGCATGATCGCCGCCGGGTCGGACGAGCCGCTCGCCGCTCGCAGGGCGATCACGGTGGAGGGCACGAGCTGCACGCTGGAGCAGTTGAGCACCAAAAACATGCACAGCGCGTTGCCGGCGCGTCCGTCGTCCGCCAGCAGCTTCGAAGCCTTGACGCCCATCGGCGTCGCGGCGTTGCCCAGCCCGAGCATGTTGCTCACGATATTCATGGTCACGCTTTCCTCCGCCGCCGGGGGCATCGCGCCCATCAGGCGCTTGAGCGCGGGACGGAGCGCGCCCGCCAGCGCCTTCGCCGCCCCCGCCCGGGACAAAATCTCGATCAGGCCGCAGAACAACGCGAAGCCGCCAGCCAGCGCGATCGCCGTCGTCACCGCGTCGCCGGCCGCCGTCAGCATGCCGCCGACCGTCCTGTCAAGCGCTCCCCGCGCCGCGCCCCAGGCCAGCGAAAGCAGCACCGAAACGCATAGAAATACGTTTAACATCGTCTAAACCTCCCAATAAATGCTTTTATTACATAATTATGGCAGAAATATATGTATAAATAATGAAATCTTTACATTTACCCTAAAAATCGCTTGACATGACGACAAAAATAGACATATTATGATACCGTCCGTTCCTGTTGCTTCGTTCTTATTGTCTCTGTATATCGGGAGGGATTATCATGAAATCCACGGGTGTTGTACGGAAACTTGACAATTTGGGTCGTATTGTTATTCCTATCGAGCTTCGCAGAACCATGGACATCGATTTGCGCGACACGCTGGAGATCTACACGGAAGACGATAAGATCATCCTCAAGAAGTATCATCCGGCCTGTATCTTTTGCAATGACGCGCGGGATGTGATCCATTACAAGGGCAAGCTCGTCTGCCGCAAGTGCCTCGAGCAGCTCAAAAGCGGCGTATAGCGCCGGACGGCGCGCGGGCGTGATTTACGCGCGCCGAAAACGACGCTTTGATTGCCGTTTCCGCCGTTCGGCGAACCACGGGCTCTGCCCGTGGCTTTTTATGTGACGAAACGCCGAAATATGACCGATCGCCGTCGTCTCCGCGCGTGTTTTCTATCATATTAAATAAGGATCGCGAATTTGTGCGTCCGGCGCGGACGGACGCGGCATATGAGCGCGGAGGCAAGTGTACGTTCGGGAGCGTGAGGAAGCGATCGCACGCGGCGCGTAAACGGATGTCGGCGCGGGGGCGCGGCATGTTTGCGGACGGGGAGCGTACGGGCGGAATCGCCTTGCCTTTGCCGCAGATATTGTCAGCATGACGCAGATATTTTTCGCCAAGCTATTGACAAGCAAGGGCATTCGTGTTATGCTATGTCCGTGGTTAGCACTCGACGGACGAGAGTGCTAACAGACGGGCAGGGGGACGCCGCGGGACGCGGCGGACGACGCCCGAAACGACGAAAGGAAGCGAGCCGGGTGCGGATGGACGAGCGCAAGCTGCGCATTCTCCACGAGATCATCGAGGACTACATCCTCACCGCCATGCCGGTCGGTTCGCGGACGATCTCGCGCAAGTACGAAACGAGCCTGTCCAGCGCCACCATCCGCAACGAAATGAGCGATCTGGAGGCGCTGGGGTATCTGGAGCAGCCGCACGTGTCCGCCGGGCGCGTGCCCAGCCTCAAAGCGTACCGGCTGTATGTCGACGCGCTGCTGGGCGGCGGGGACGCCATGCCGCAGGCGGACGGCGAAATCAAGCGCCTCTTCGCGGAACGGCTTCGCCAGATGGAGGACGTCGTCGCATCCACGGCGCAGGCGCTGGCCGATATGACGCATTACACCGCCGTCGTCGTCATGCCCAGGCAAAGCGAAATGCGCATTTCCTGCCTGCAGCTCGTGCCCATGCCGCGCGGCTCGGCGCTCCTGGTCATCGTGACCGATTCGGGCGCCATCCGCGACACCGTGATCCGCGTGAGCGAAACGCTCGACGCGGACGCGCTGTACGCCATCAGCCGTATGATGACCGAGCGCCTCTCGGGGCATACGCTGGGCGAGGTGCAGGATATGCTGCGCGATTTGAGCCGGCACGCCGGCGCGAACGCCAAGGTGCTTCAGGGCATTTCCGATCTCGCCTCGCAGATGGAAAGGCAGAATTCGTCCGATACCGTGGCGGTCGGCGGCTCGCACAACATCCTGAAGTATCCCGAGTATTCCGATGTGGACAAGGCGCGCGCCTTCCTTTCGGCGCTCGACGCGCGGCGCGATCTGATCTCGCTCATTACCGACGCCACGGGCAGGATCGCGGTGCATATCGGGCCGGAAACGGGCATTCCCGAGATGCACGAGTGCAGCGTCGTTTCGGCGAGCTACGACGCCTTCGGCGATCATCGCGGCACGATCAGCGTGATCGGCCCCACGCGGATGCCCTACATGCAGGTGCTCTCGACGCTCGCCGCCGTCAGCGAAGCGCTCACCGAGCTTCTGTGCGAATAAGAACAGCGAATCGGAGGACGATTCCAATGGAGGAACGTATGGCGAAGAAAGACAAAAAGTCCGTCAAGGACGCGCCCGAAGCGCCCGTGACGGAGGAAGGGACGATCGCGCAGGAGGAAGTAGCCTCCGAACCCGATCCGCGCGACGCCGCGCTTGCGCAGACGCAGGCAAAACTCGAGGACGCGGCGAAAAAGGCGGACGAATACCTGAACCTCGCCCAGCGCGTTCAGGCCGATTTCGACAATTTCCGCCGCCGCAATCAATCGGTGCGCGCCGACGCGTTCGAGGACGGCGCGAAGGAGTTCATCAAAACGCTTTTGCCCGTGCTCGACAATCTGGAGCGCGCGCTCGCCGCGCCCTCGCAGGACGAGGCGCTGCACACCGGCGTTCAGATGGTGCATAAGCAGCTGTGCGACGCGCTGCAAAAGCGCGGCGTTACCGTGATCGACCGCAGGGGCGAAAAGTTCGATCCCATGCGCGAGAACGCCGTGATGCAGGGAGCGGCCGGGGACGGCGAGCCGGGAACGGTTTGCGAAGTCCTGCAAAAGGGCTACGCGCTGGGGAACGCCGTGCTGCGTCACGCCGCCGTCAAGGTCGTCCCGGAATAACATAACGCGCGTGTCCATGCCATACGGCATTTTCACGATATAAAGCAATCAATCATCATGCGGGAGGATATCAACATGAGTAAGATTATCGGTATTGATCTGGGAACCACCAACAGCTGCGTCGCCGTCATGGAGGGCGGCGAGCCGGTCGTCATCGCCAACGCCGAGGGCGCGCGCACTACGCCGTCCGTCGTGGCGTTCACCAAGGAGGGCGAGCGCCTTGTCGGGCAGATCGCCAAGCGTCAGGCCATCACCAACCCCGAGCGCACCATCGCGTCCATCAAGCGCAAAATGGGCACGGCGGACAAGGTGACCATCGACGGCAAGCAGTATACGCCGCAGGAAATCAGCGCCATGGTCCTGCAAAAGCTCAAGACCGACGCCGAGGCGTATCTTGGCGAAACGGTCACGCAGGCGGTCATCACCGTGCCGGCGTACTTCTCCGACAGCCAGCGTCAGGCGACCAAGGACGCCGGCCGCATCGCCGGTATGGAAGTGCTGCGCATCATCAACGAGCCGACGGCGGCGTCGCTGGCGTACGGTCTGGACAAGGAAGAGGCGCATAAGATCCTTGTGTACGATCTGGGCGGCGGCACGTTCGACGTGTCGATTCTCGAGATCGGCGACGGCGTGTTTGAAGTGCTCGCCACGGGCGGCGACACGCATCTGGGCGGCGACGATTTTGACGATCGCCTGATCAATTACATTTCCGATACCTTCCAGAAGGAAAACGGTATTGATCTCAAGAAGGACCGCATGGCGTATCAGCGCCTCAAGGAAGCGGCCGAGAAGGCGAAGATCGAGCTTTCGGGCGCGATGACCACCAACATCAACCTGCCCTTCATCACGGCGGACGCCAACGGCCCCAAGCATCTGGATCTGACGCTCACCCGCGCCAAGTTTGACGAGCTGACCGCCGATCTCGTCGAAAAGACCATCGGCCCGATGCAGAACGCGCTCCGCGACGCCGGACTGACGGCGGACAAGATCGACAAGGTGATTCTGGTCGGCGGCTCGACGCGCATTCCCGCCGTGCAGACGGCGGTTAAAAAGATCACCGGCAAGGAGCCCTTCAAGGGCATCAACCCCGACGAGTGCGTCGCCATCGGCGCGGCCATTCAGGGCGGCGTGCTGGGCGGCGAGGTCAAGGACGTGCTGCTGCTCGACGTGACGCCGCTTTCGCTGGGGCTTGAAACCGAAGGCCACATTTTCACCCGCCTGATCGACCGCAACACCACCATCCCCACCACCAAATCGCAGGTGTTCTCCACCGCCGCCGACGGCCAGTCCACCGTGGAAATCCACGTTTTGCAGGGCGAGCGTCCGATGGCGTACGACAACAAGACGCTGGGCCGCTTCCAGCTGACGGGCATTCCCGCCGCGCCGCGCGGCGTGCCGCAGATCGAGGTCACTTTCAATATCGACCGCAACGGCATCGTCAACGTTTCCGCCAAGGATCTGGGCACGGGCAACGAGCAGAAGGTCACCATCACCGCCTCCACCAACATGACGGAGGAGGAGATTCAGGCGCGCGTCAAGGAAGCCGAGCAGTTCGCCGAGGCGGACAAGGCGAAAAAGGATGAAATCGAAACGCTCAACCACGCCGACAGCCTGATTTACGAATTGGAAAAGCAGCTCAAGGACAACGGCGAAAAGCTGTCCGAGGAGGACAAGGCGATTGTGCAGGGCGAGATCGACGCCTTTAAGAAGGTGCGCGAGGGCAACGACGCCGCGCAGATCAAGACCGCGATGGAAGAACTGACGCAAAAGGTGTACGCCATCTTCGGCAAGCTCTACCAGCAGCAGGGCGGTCAGCCCGGCGGCCCCGATATGGGCGGCCAGCCCGGCCCCGACGCCGGCACGCAGAACGAGGACGGCTCCTTCAACGCCGACGGCGACGTGAAGTAAGGATCGTTTTTACCGGCGCTTACCCGGGTGAAGCGGTCTCGCGGAACGGACGGGAAGGTGTTTCGGCGTCTTCCCGCAGCCCGGATGGATGAGAATGCTTCCCTCAACATGAATGGTTTTCGGCAGGGCGCGGGGGAGAGGCTTTTGACTTGAAAGCCCCTTCCCCGCGAACCCGTACTCCTGATAAACGAGGTCATCATGGCGACAAAACGTGATTATTACGAGGTGCTGGGCGTCGACAGGAACGCGAGCGCGGAGGATATCAAAAAGGCGTACCGCAAGCTCGCCAAGGAATGCCATCCCGATCTGCACCCCAACGACAAAACCGCCGAGGAACGCTTCAAGGAATTGAACGAGGCGAACGAAGTGCTCTCCGACGCCGACAAACGCGCGCGCTACGACCGCTTCGGGCATGAAGACCCGACGGCGGGCATGGGCGGCGGCGCGGGCGGGTTTGATTTTTCGGGCTTCGGCGGCATGGGCGGCATGGGCGATATCTTTGATCAGCTGTTCGGCGGCGGCATGGGCGGCGCGTCGCAGCGCCGCAACGCGCCGCAGCAGGGCAACGATTTGCGGTACGATCTGCGCATCGGCTTTGAGGAGGCGGCGTTCGGCTGCGAGAAATCCTTTGAGTTCACGCGCAGCGAGAACTGCGATACCTGCCACGGCTCGGGCGCCAAGCCGGGCACGCAGCCCAAGGCCTGCCCCACCTGCAAAGGCACGGGTCAGGTGCGCGTGAGCGGCGGATTCATGGTCACGGTGCGCACCTGCGGCACCTGCGGCGGCACGGGCAGGATCGTCACCGACAAATGCCCGGGCTGCGGCGGCGCGGGGCGCGTGCGCAAGCGCCGCACGGCGAGCGTCAAGGTGCCCGCCGGCATCGACAACGGCCAGACCATCGTGATGAACGGGCAGGGCGAGCCGGGCAGGAACGGCGGCCCGAGCGGCGATTTGTACATCCAGATCACCGTGCGCCCGCACAAAATGTTCAGGCGCGAGGGCGCGAACCTGCATCTGGACGTGCCCGTCTCCTTCACGCAGGCGGCGCTGGGCGCGGACATCGACGTGCCGGCGCTGGGCGGCGGCAAGACGGCGTTCCATATCCCCGAGGGCACGCAGAACGACGCCGAATTCCGCCTGCGCGGGCAGGGCGTGCAGCAGCTTCGCACCAATTTCCGGGGCGATCTCGTGCTGCATATCCGCGTGGAGATCCCCAAGCGCTTGAGCGAAAAGCAAAAGGAGCTGCTGCGCCAGTTCGACGACGCCTCGAGCGGCCGCGAGTACGAAAACCGCAAGAGCTTTCTGGACAAAATGAAGGATCTGTTCAACTGATCCTCCGCATATCCTGCGCCTCCCGCTCATACGTTTGTGTGCAAGGGAGGTGCGTTTTTATGTCGACTCGCACGGTTTTGCGCCGCCGAAGGCGCGGGGAATGCCCGGCGCTGATCAAGGGCGTGCTGATCGCCGTATTGACCACGGCGATCTCGGTGATCGTGTTCGCGCTCATCATCGCGCTGTTTGGCATGAGCGACGGCGCGATCCGCGTCGTCAATCAACTGATCAAGCTCGTTTCGGTGGCGCTGGGCGCGCGCGCCGCCGTCTGCCGAGGCGATCGGCGCGGGACGATGCAGGGCGCGCTGCTGGGGCTGATCTACATGGGCGTGGGCGTGACGCTGTACGTGCTTTTGTCGGGGCAGCGCATGACGCTCGTGGATTATCTGATCGATTTGCTCACCGGCATCGCGGTGGGCGGGCTGACGGGCATGCTGATCAGCGGGCTCGAGCCGAAAAAGGCGGCGAAAGCGGCCAAATAGGGCATCAGAATGGCATCGCTTGCCGCCGGCGCGCGCGTGTGGTATAATTTCCTCGCGTGACAAACGGCACGTTTTCAGGACGGAAAGCAGGCGAGGGCGATGAACAAAAAGAAGCTCATTTTGATCGCCGACGACGAGATCGGCATCCACGAATCCCTCCGCATCTATCTCAACCGCGAGGGGTACGAGGTCTATTCGGTGTTTCGCGGCGACGACGTGATGGAGGCCTTCAACCGGATGCGCCCCGATCTCGTCATTCTGGACATCATGATGCCCGGACGCTCGGGCACGCAGGTGTGCAGCGATATCCGCGCGGCGGGGACGACGCCGGTGATCATGCTGACCGCCAAGGGCGAGGAGGTCGACAAACTGCTCGGCTTCGCGCTGGGCGCCGACGACTACATCGTCAAGCCCTTCAGCCCGCGCGAGATCGTTTCGCGCATTCAGGTGATCTTCCGCCGCATGAATCAAATGCTCGTTTCGCCCGAGCAGAATCTCCTGACCGTCGGCAACACGTCCGTCAATCTCGCCTGTTACGAGGTCAAGGTGGACGGTGAAAACGTGCTCTTGTCGCCCAAGGAGGTCGAGATTCTGCACCTGATGGCGAGCCACCCCCGGCAGGTGTTCACGCGCGAGCAGCTGCTGGACAGCATCTGGGGCTTCGAGTTCAACGGCGACACGCGCGTCGTGGATACCAGCATCAAGCGCATCCGCAAAAAAATGCCCGAGAACACTTCGATCGTCATCAAATCGGTCTACGGCGTGGGCTATAAGGCGGAGACGGACTGATGGCGCGCCGTCCCAAATATCAATCCAGGATGCTGGTGATACCGCTCGCCTGCATCCTGTTGTCCACCGCGCTTTTTTTCGCGCTGGGCAGCTATCTGTTCAATGATTATGCCGTCAGCGTCAGCCGGGACGAAATGGCGGACGATCTGCGCGCCGGCGAGGCGCTTTTGGCCGATTACGCCGCCGGGCGGACGACGATCCGCGAGGTGCGCGCGTTCGTCAATCCCGAGGTGGCGTTCGGAAGCGGCTTTCTGATCCTGCTGGATCAAGACGCGCAGATCATCGCCTATACCGAGCGCGCCGCGCCCTATATCGCGGGGCGGCGGGTCGCCGCGTTCGTCGGGCGGCTGGCCGATATGCCGTCGATGGCGCTCAGCCAGATCGATCGCGGCGCGCTGCTCGTGATGGTGGGCGAAAGGACGCAGGACGGCTACGTGCTGGTCGGGCGCTCGACGCGCGCGTCGTCGGTCGCCGGGTTTTCCATGCGCACGCGCATGTTCACGGCGCTGATGATCATGCTGGTCATGCTCGCGCTCGCCGCGTCCTTCTCCACGCGCCGGCTGTACCGCCCGGCGCTCATCGTCACCGAGGCGGCGACGCGCCTGATCGCCGGCGAGGAGGTCACGCTGCCCGATAACCTGCCGGGCGAAATCAACGAGATCGCCGAGGCGTTCAATCATCTCACGGGCGCGATCACGTCCGCCATCCGCGATCTGCGCTACGAAAAGGAAACGATGTCGCTGGTGCTGGAGGGGCTCAGCGAGGGCGTGCTCGCCGTGGACGGCAAGGGCAGGATCCTGCACGAGAACGCCGCCGCCGCGCGCCTGCTCGGCAGCGCCGATTCGGGGGCGTACAAGGAAGTGTTCGGCGCGCTGCGCGAAAAGCGCGAGGGCGAGCGCTGGTCGGGCAAGCTCGTGACGGGCGACAGACAGCTTGAATACGTCGTGTCCCGCCTGCCCGCCGGCGGTGAGGGGACGGACAACGGCACGGTGGCGCTCATCCGCGACATCACCGAGCAGGAACGGCTCGAAAAGACGCGGTACGATTACGTCGCGAATATATCGCACGAATTGCGCACGCCGCTCGCCTCGATGCGCGGGCTGGCGGAAGGCCTGCGGGACGGGCTGGTGACCGACGAAAACGACCGGATGCGCTACTATGGCATCATCGCCGACGAGGTCACGCGCCTGTCGCGGCTGGTCAACGATCTTTTGGAATTGTCGGGCCTGCAGTCCAACCCGGCGGCGTTCGACATCGAGAACGTCGACCCCAACGAATTGATTTATGATTTGCACGACCGCAACGCGCGGCTGTTTGAAAAGGCAGAGATCCGTTTTGTCCGCGCCCTGCCCGGGGACGCGCTGCCCTGTGTGCGCTCCAACGAGGACAGGCTGGCGCAGGTGCTGACCATATTTCTGGACAACGCGCGCAAGTTCACGCCCCGCGGCGGCGAGGTGACGCTGGGCGCCGGGCGCGCTGAAAACGGCGTGCGCTTTTACGTGGCGGACACCGGCATCGGCATGGACGAGGAAACGCGGCGGCTGGCGTTCGACCGCTTTCATCAAGCGGAAAAAAGCCACAGCGGGAAGGGAAGCGGGCTGGGGCTTTCCATTGCCCGGGAGATCATGCGCAAGATGAACGTCGATATCGCGCTGGAAAGCGCGCCCGGCGTCGGCAGCACGTTTTCGTTCGTTATTCCGACGGAATCGCCGGACGATTTGCCCGCGTAACGCGCCTGACGGCCGCCGTGAAGCGCCCGGCGCGCTGAATGATCTGAAACGGACGGCCCGGCCTTTGACCCGCCGGGAGAAAGGATATCAGTACCATGGAATCGACGATTTATGATCGGTCCGTTCTTGCGGACGCGCGGCGGATACTGGACGCCGCCATTCGCGACGTGCTGCCGGACGCGGCGGTCGGGCGCGCGCTCAATGATCTGTCCATTGAAGCGCCCGTCACGCTGATCGCCGTCGGCAAGGCGGCGTGGCGCATGGCGAACGCCGCGTATCGCTCGCTGGGCGGCGAGCGCGTAAAGCAGGGCGTCGTGCTGACCAAGGACGGGCATCTGGAGGGCGCGATCGGATCGCTGTCGCTGTACGAGGCGGGGCATCCCGTGCCCGATGAGCGCGGCGTCGCGGCGACGCGGCGCATCATGGACATGGCATCCGGCCTGAACGCGGACGATCATGTGCTGCTGCTCATATCGGGCGGCGGCTCGGCGCTGCTCGAATGCCCGGCGGAGGGCGTCACGCTCGCGGATATCGCGGATGTCACAAAGCGTCTGCTCGCCTGCGGCGCGTCCATCGACGAGATCAACTGTGTGCGCAAGCGGCTGTCGCGCGTCAAGGGCGGCCGCTTGGCGCAAATCATCGCGCCCGCGCGCATCGACGCCGTGATATTGAGCGACGTGCTCGGCGACCGACCGGATGTGATCGCTTCCGGCCCCGTCAGTCCCGACGCGACGACCTGCGCCGACGCCGCCGAGGTGATCGGGCGGTACGCGATCGCGTTGGGCGAAGGCGCGGCGCGCGCGCTGCGCGAGGAAACGCCCAAGGCGCTGCCCAATGTCCGCACGGTCGTGGCGGGCAACGTCGGGGAGCTTTGCCTATCCGCCGCGCGCGAGGCGGAAAAACTGGGCTACGCCGCGCGCGTGATGGATACCGCCGTCTCCTGCGAGGCGCGGGAGCAAGGCGCGCGCATGGCGGCGGCGGCGCGGGACGCGCAGGCCCCGTGCGCGCTCATCTGGGGCGGCGAAACGGTGGTGCACGTGCGCGGGAACGGCCGGGGCGGCCGCAATCAGGAGGTCGCGCTTTCGGCGGCGCGCGGATTGTCTGGCATGCGGGATACCTGCGTGCTCGCCGCCGGCTCGGACGGAACGGACGGCCCGACCGACGCGGCGGGCGGCCTTGTGGACGGCGCGTTTTTCACGCGGGCGGGGGAAGAAACCGTGGAGAAGCACCTGCGCGACAACGACTCATATCCGCTCCTGCGGGACATGGGCGCGCTGATCATGACCGGCCCCACGGGCACCAACGTCAACGATCTGTATATGCTGCTCAAAGCGAGCCGATAAAAATAAACGGGCGGGGAGAAGCGCCGACGGATCGGGTCGATCCGGGTGCCGCGCCCCGCCCTGTTTGCGTTATGCTTCCGCGCTTTGCCACGCCGTCAGGCGATGTATGGCGCTTTCGGGCGCGTCGCCGGGCAAAAAGTGCGTGTTGGCGGTCAATTGCAGCCGCCTCCCCGAGAAGCAAAGCGTAAAGCGAATGGTGCAGGATTTGCTCAGACTGCGCGCGTTCATGGCGAAGGTATCCTGATGCGTCCACGCGCCGCTGTGGAAGAACCGATCGCTGTCAAAGCCGTACTGCCGGTCGGGCTCGTACCCGCGAATCTTTTCGCTTTTCGAGCTGTCGGGCTGCGCGAACAGGTACCCCTCGCCCTCCGGCCAGTCGCCGTTCAGCCCGCACGGCGCCGTGATATCGCCCCGCGCGGTTTTTACATGGAACATCGCGCCGTCGCCGTGAAAATCAATCCGCGCGCTCGCGACGCCCAGCTCGTTATCGTCGAATACATACGTTTTGCCCGAGTACAGCGCGGCGTGCTCGCTGAACGCCGCGCCTTGAGGCGCGAGGGACCAGCGCGCCGCGCGGCTTTCCAGCAGCGCGCGCCAGCCGTCGTCCTCCAATTGCCGATCATAGGCGCGGTAGAGCACGTGCCGCATGAACAGCCGCTTGATGCCGCCCGCCTCGGTGTCGTCGCGCCGGTCGTTGCCAAACAGCGCGACGGCCATGTTTTCGCGCGGAAAGAGGAAGGCGTGGTTGCACATGCCGCCGTTGAACTGCGCGCCGTCCAGATAACAGTTGGCGAACAGGCCGTAGCCGCCGCGCTCGGTCAGGTCGGCCGCCCACGCGGGCAGGCACGGGTCGAGCTCTTCGGGATACAGCGCGGCGGGCGCGTGACGCCTGCCCATCATGCCGGCCAGCGCGGGCGAGAGCAGCTGACGGCCGTCCCAGCGCCCTTTTTGCAGGTAGAACTGCGCGATGCGCGCCATGGACGCCACCGACATGCAGGTGGTGGTCGGCTCCAGATCGCCCGTCCAGTTGTGCTCGCACAGCACCCGGATGCCGAGCGGTTCAAAAAACCGATCCTGAAGGTATTCGGTCATCCACTGTCCCGTGACCTTTTTGACAATATTGGACACCATATGCGGGCAGCAGTTGTTGTACAGGAACACCGTGCCGGGTCGGTGTCTGGGCGGCATGGACAGAAAGCCGCGCACCCAGTCGTCCTCCCGGCGCATCCGGTAGAACACCTCGTTGCTGTCGTGCCCGGACGCCATGTTCATTAGATCGTATACCGTGATCTGCCGCGCGTAGTCGCTGATGTCCCCGGGCACGCTTTCGGGGAAGAGATCGGCCAGACGGTCGTCAAACGAAAGCTTGCCTTCCTGAATGGCGAACAGCGCGGCGGTGGCGATCACTGCGGCTTTGGCCGAGGAATACGTCCTGTGCATGGCGTCAACCGAAAGCGGACGCGGCGCGAGGCTGACGATCCGATAGCCGTTGCGGATGATTTGCAGCCCGTGCATTTCCAGCCCGCGCGCTTCCACCGCGTCCAGAAAATCAACGATCGCGCGGCTGGACAGGCCTTGCTCCTCCGGGCTGCATTCGGGGAAGGCACCGTTGATCAGGCGCTCGGTTGTTTGTAGGGTTCGCATCACTTACGCGCTCCTTTGCTCGGTTGATTTTGCCTTCGCGCGCCTCTCCGTCCGCCGCGCGGCGGCGAACAGGACGGCGCCCAGAACGAACACCAGCGAGGACGCGGCGTACATCGCGGAATACCCGAACGCGTCCGATACCGCGCCGCCGAGCGGCGAGCCGACGCCCTGCCCGGTGTCCGCGCCGATGTAGTAGGTGCTCACCGCCACGCCCCGGCGCTCGGGCGGGTTGCTCTTGATGATGTGCGTTTGCAGCGCGGGCTGGCCTACGCCCGCCGCCAGCGCGTAGCAGACCGCCGCCGCGAAGAACACCGGCAGGCTGCGGCCGACGCTGAGCAGCACCGCCGTCACCACGCCCAGGGCGAGCGCCGGATAAACGAGCAGCGGTAGCCGCACCCGGTCGATCACGCGCGAGAGCGCCAGACGGATCAGGATCAGCGCCGCCGCCTTGACGGTGAAGTAATAGGCGATGCCCGTCACGCCGATGGAATCGGCGTACAGGATCAGAAAGGAACTGATCACGCCGTTGACCACCGAAAAGCAGCCCGCCGCCGCCGCGTAGGGCAGCGAACGCCATTCCAGCAGGTTTTTCCACGCGAACACGCGCTTTTCGCGCGGCGCGCCGCCGTTTTGCGGGCGGAGCGGCACGATCAGCGCCACCGACAGTCCCACGCTGGCCGCCGCGGCGACGAACACCGCGCGGTAGCCGTACGCTTCGCCGATCGCCGTGCCGATGGCCGGGCCAACCGAGGATGTCAGCAGGTATGCCATGCTGAACAGGCTGATGGCCTCGCCGATGCGGTTTTCGGGCGCGAAATCGCTGATCATGGCGGTGTTGGCCGTGCCGTTCAGGGCGAAGCCCACGCCGTGCAGCACGCGGAAGAAGAACAATAGCGCGATATCCGTGGACAGCGCGTATCCCAGCACCGCGATAAAGATCAGGCTGTTGGAGATCATCAGCAGGATCTTGCGCGACATCCTATCCGCCAACACGCCGCTGAAGGGGCGAACCAGGAGCGACGTGACGGCGAACAGCCCGCTCAACGCCCCCGCCAGCGCCAGCGAGGCGTCAAAGCGCGTGGCGGCGTACTTGGCGAGTATGGGCGTGATGGCGTTGAAGGAAAGGTTGTTGAGCACGCTGACGATAAACAGATCAATGAATGCGGGCGTGAACAGGCCGCGCCCCTTGGCGGATTGTTTCATCATTGCCCTCCCGCTATCCCTTCACCGAGCCGATGGTGATGCCCTTGACAAAGAAGCGCTGGAAGAACGGATACAGGATCAGGATGGGCACCACGGCGATCACCGCCAGCGCCATGCGCGCCGATACGCTGGGGAAGTCGATCTTGACGGAGGAGGCGCTGACCTCCGAGGCGAGGTACTGGATATCCTGAATCATGCGGTTGAGCAGGTTCTGATAGGAATACAGGTGTGATTTATTGACGAAATACAGGCCGTTTTGCCAGTTGTTCCAGTAGCTCAAGCCGATCAGCAGCCCGATGGTGGCGTTGATGGGCAGCGATATGGGCATCACGAGCCGGAAAAAGACCTGAAATTCGTTCGCGCCGTCCAGCCGGCCCGACTCGATGACGGCCTCGGGGATGTTGTTGGAGAAATAGTTGCGCATGATCATGACGTTCATGACGTTGACCAGCATGTTGGGCAGCAGATACGCCCACAGCGTGTTTTTGACGCCCATGAACTGCGTCCAGAGGATGTAGCTGGACACGAAGCCGCCGTTGAAGAGCATGGTGAAGTACACATAGAAGGACAGCGCTCGCCGTCCCTTGAAATCGCGCCGCGACAGCGCGTAGGCGAACAATTCGGTGATGAGCAGCGAAAACGCCGTGCCTGTCGCCGTCACCAGCATGGTGATGCCGTACGCCCTGAAGAACGTGGCGCGCTTGTTCCACAGGTACCGATACGCGCCGAGGCTGAAATCGCGCGTGAACACGCGGTAGCCCTTGGACAAAAGGGCGGAATTGTCCGTCAGCGAGGACACGAGCATCAGCAGATAGGGGTAGAGGATCAAGATGGAAAACAGCGTCAGCGCGGCGATCGATACGCACTGCGCGACAGGATGGCGCAGCCTTGCTTTCTTCATGTTCACGCCTCCCTTAAAACAGCGCGCTTTCGCTGTTGAATTTGCGGACGATGGCATTGACGGCGAAGATGGTGACGAAACCGACGATCGACTGGTAGAAGGACGCCGCCGAGGACATGCTGATGTTGTTCTGCGACACGAGCGCGCGGTACACGTAGGTGTCAATCGTGCTGGTCACCTGCATGAGCGTGCCCGAGTTCATCGGCACCTGATAGAACAGGCCGAAATCCGAGTAGAAGATGCGCCCCACCATCAAAAGCGACATGGTGACGACGGTCGGCCGGAGCAGAGGCAGGGTGATGCAGCGAATCTGCATCCATTTTGACGCGCCGTCAATCTCGGCAGCCTCGTAATACGCGGTGTCGATGCCCACGATGGAGGACAGGTAGATCAGGCTGTTGTAGCCCAAAAGCTTCCATGTGTGCACGAAAATGATGATGAACGGCCAGTACTGCCGGGATTGATACCAGTCCACCTTGTCAAGCCCCAGAAAGGGGAGAATCACGGCGTTCATCACGCCGTAACCGCTCGACAGGAAGCCGTACACCAGATAGGAAACCACCACCATGGAGATCAGGTGCGGCATGAGCATGACGGTCTGGAAGAATTTGAGCGCGCGCTTGGACGCCAGCTCGTTGAGCAGCATGGCCACCAGCACGCCGAAAACCGCGTTGCACACGATGAACGCGAGGTTGTACAGCAGCGTGTTGCGGGTGATCACCCACGCGTCGCGCGTCCTGAACAGGTATTCAAAGTTGGCCAGCCCGCACCACGGGCTGCCGAATATGCCCAGACGGAAGTTGACGTTCTTGAACGCGATGAACAGCCCCGCCATGGGCACGTAGCTGTTGATGAACAGGAACAGCACGCCCGGGGCGACCATCAGCCACAAAGGCCACTGCTGCCGAAAAGGCGTTCTGCGCCTGCGGGCGCCCGCGCGTAGGGTGGTCATGGTCATGACGGCGCATCTCCTTTGCTGCGCGAGGGCGCCGGCGGCGCCGACGCCCTCGCTTGTTCAAACATACAGGGGGCTTATGCGGGCGACGGTCTGCCGCTCGTCAATAGCCGTTGACCTTCACCCAGGCGTCCAGCTGGCGCTGCTTTTCGGCGATGATGTCGTCGATGCCGGCGTCCTTCATGGCCTTGACAAACTCGGGAATGGCCACCGCAGGATCGAGCAGGCCGTTCTCAAGCGGCTGGTAGTACTGATCGTACACGCTCTGGCACGCCGCCATCTGATTGGTCACGTTGGTGCTGTCAAAGGAGAAGCCGATGGTCTTGGCGACCGTGGCGCTCCGGTTGGATTCGATGATACTCTGCGCGTAGTTTTCCGGATCGGTGTCCCACTGCCATGCCAGCGTGAAGTTGCCGAACATATCGGCGAAGCCGTTGCTGATGTATTCGACGTACGTTTCGCCCTCGGGATAGCCGAGAATCTTCTTTTCCTCGTCCACGACGCGGTACTTCGTGCCGCGATGCAGAATGGTGTTGAAGTCCTCGTTCGTCCAGGCGAAGTTCATGAACTTCATGGCGTTGACCGGGTCGGAGGTGGTGGAGCCGATGCCCACAAGGAAGCCCACCATGGCGACCTCGCCCGGGCCGATGGTGCAGGCGGTCAGGGGATATTCCTTGCCCCAGGTGCTCGCGCTCCAGATCGGGTTGGCGTCATGATTGGAGATCACGCCGAACACCTTGCCGGTGGAGAAGGCGGCCGCGCCCTGCTCGTCGGCGGGCAGCGTGGCGATATCGGGCACCATGTATCCCTTGAGATACCAGTCGTGCAGCGTGGCGCACACGTCGTAGTACGCTTGCGTTTCGTACAGGTTGACCACGTCCCACGTGTCGTCCATCAGCACGCCCCAGCTGTTGCCGATGAGGATGTAATCGGAGGTGTCGTACTCCTCGCTGCCCAGCATTTTGACCGCGGTGATCGCCAGCGAAGCCGAGCTGCGCGAAAGCGGGTAGATGTCGGGCTCGTTGGCCTTGATCACGGCGAGGATGGGCTCCAGATCCTTGTAATCCTTCACGCCGTCCAGCGACAGGCCGTATTTCTCGAGCAGATCGGTGCGGCAAAGGAAGTTGTTGGCCTTGGCTTTCTTGGTGTAGGGCGTCACGCCGTACAGTTCGCCGTTGAACATGCCGGCCTTGAGCATATCCTCGCAGCCTTCGAAGGTCTTGATGATGCCCTGACCGTACTCGGCCAGCAGATCGTCCAGCGGCAGCACCATGCCCTGCGCCACCAGCGGCGAGTAGCGCGTCTGCGCCGCCATGAGCACGTCCACCGTTTCATTGGCGGTGAACATGTTGGTCAGCGTGGTGTTCATGGTGGAGCTGGCCTCGCAGATGATTTCCAGATCGAAATTCCCCTGCTCCAGCGCGATCTCCTTGAGCTTTTCGCACGCCTCGTTCCAGCCCTCGGGCGGGCTTTGGTAGTTGCGCAGGCACAGCACGATCTTCATGGGTTCCTCGGCGGCGGCGGCCGTCAGGCAGCCCGCCAGCAGCATCGCGGCCATCATCAGTGCCAGTAACCGTTTGATGTTCACGTTCATTCCCTCCTATACGGATTTGATGATGTCATTATATCACCGCTTTTTGACCAGATACATAAGGATACTGACGCGATTTATCACAGAATTGATTTTCAGGCAAAAAAAGCGCGGCCGCCCGCGCGCCCGCGCCATATTCCCGCGCCTGCCTGCCCGTGCCATATTCCTGCGCCTGCCTGCCCGCGCCGTCCGCGCCTTATCCTGCGCTGCCGCGGTACTCGGTCGGCTTTACGCCCGCGTATTCCCTGAACAGCTTGGTAAAATAGGCGGCGCTGTTGAAGCCGCACAGCGCGGCCACCTGCGATATGCTGTAGGAGCGGATCATCAGCAGCACCTTGGCCTTTTCCATGCGCACTCTTGTCAGGTATTCCCCGATGGTCATGCCGGTATCGGCCTTGAACGTGCGCATGGCGTGCTCCTGTGACACGTTGGCGGCGCCCGTAATGCGGTCGACGCTCAATTCGTCGGCGTAATGCGTGTTGACGTACGCCTTGATCTTGCCGGTGATGGAGTCCGGCTCGTAATCGCGCTCGCCCAGCCGCTCCAGATGGTTGGTCAGGCAGCGCAGGTAGCGGATCATGCTTTTGGCGTCGCGCGCGGCGCGGCTGTACGTTTCGATGTACTGCTTATCGCCCTCCAGCGCCTTGAGCGCCAGCTTGAAATGATCGCGCAGGAAGGTGAGGATGTGCGACAGCGTTCTTTGCAGCGACAGAAGCGAGGCGCGGTTGACGCGGTGCTGGGCGGCCATCGTGCGCAGCCACATGTACAGATAATCGTAGGCCTGCTCGAAGGAGAGCGCGCTGTACAGCCGCAGCAGCTTGTCGTAGTCCGGCTCGACGATCTCGTCCGAATGCTCGCGGATGAACAGATCCATGGCGTCGTAGGTAAACACGCCCGACGAATAGAAGGTGTTGTATTCGTCGCAAAACTGGATGTCGGCAAAGCGTTCGCCGAGCGCCGTCAGGGGAAGATTCGTCTGGTAGTAGCAGACGACCTTGCAGCCCAGCCGCTCCAGCGCGCGCGCCTCGAACCGCTCCATCCAGCCCGTCAGCGCTTCTGCCGACATGTCCGGCGAGGGGAATACCGCCGCCAGCCGCCCCTCGCACAGCCATACGTGCGGCGGCGGCACGCGCGCGTCCAGCGCCTCCAGACACAGCCCGCGCATGGCGAACAGCAGCGTGTCGCCGTCCCACTGCTCCTGCGCGTTGTTCACCTTGATAAAGCAGCATAGCAGCGTCATCGGCTGATCCTTCGGCACGTCTAGTCGCCACTGCGCGATCGTTTCCGCGATCCCGCCGCCCGTGATCCGGCGCAGCGCGACCTCTTCCCAAAATCGTCCGGTCAGCGCGGCGCGGCGCTCGCGTTCGGTCTGCCGCACGCTGTCCGCGCTTTGCGCGCGCGCGATCATTTTACGCAGCATGTCGTTCAGATCGGACTGCGGGGCGGACTTGAGCAGGTATTCCCGGCAGCCCAGCCGCATGGCCTCCTGAATGTAGCGGAAGCTGGCGTGACAGGTCAGGAAGGCGACCTCGGTCGGCAGCGCGCTGTCGCGAATCCAGCGCAGCAGCGCCAGCCCGTCGCCCTGCGGCATTTCGATGTCGCACAGCGCGAGCGGCGGCCGTTTTTCAGTCAGCAGCGCGCGCGCGTCGGCCGCGTTTGTGACGCAGTAGACCCGACTGATGCCCAGCGCCGCCCAGTCCACGCGTTCGCGCAGCACGTCCAGCTGCAGCGTGCTGTCATCCACCAACAGGATTTCCATGATTGACCTCGTTTCGTTCGGGCAGGGTCATTTCGGCCACGGCGCCGCCTTCGGGGGCGTTGTACAGGCGCATGCCGCCGCCGGGCCCGTATATCAGGCGCAGGCGCTTTTGAATGTTCTGCAGTCCCACGTGGCCGCCTTCCTCGCCCGCCTCGAACCTTTCGACGCTCTCGCGCGAGTAGCCCGGTCCGCTGTCGGAAAAGGTCAGGATCAGCGCGCCGTCCCGGCGGACGGCGGACAGGCTCATGGAAAACGGCTTGCCCACGCAAAAGCCGTATTTCATGGCGTTTTCCGCCACGCTGAGCAGGATCATGGCGGGGATGCGGCACGTTTTGAGCGATTCGCCGCACACGATGCGCCAGTTGATGCGCGCGTCGGGGTAAATCAGGCGCTGGATGGACAGGTAGTTGTCCAGCGCGCGCAGCTCGCCGCCCAGCGTTTCCATATCGGCCCCCAGCCCGTCCACGTATTGCAGATAGGCGCACAGGTAGGACGCGAGAAGCTGCACCTTGTCGTTTTCGCCGCGATAGGACAGCGCGTACACGGTGTTGAGGCAGTTGCGAACGAAGTGCGAACGGATCTGCTTTTGCAGATTCCTGATCTCCTCGCGCAAAAGGCGCACCTTGCTCTGGCTGGCGGTCATCTGCGTGATTTGCAGATCGGATACCATGGAATTGAACGCGTGGTTGAGGTAGGCGAACTCGGAGGATACGTTTTCATCGCCGATGCGGTAGTCCATATCGCCCGCGCGCACCGCCATGAACGCGCGGTGCAGGATGGACACGGGTCCCAGGATCATGCGTGATATCAAAACGCACGCCAGCGCGATGGCGAGGAGCGCCAGCGCCGCCAGCAGCAGGTACACGCCCATGCCCGCCAGCGCCGCGCCCTCCGGCGGGGCGGGGAAAACGCGGAAGGCAAGCCCGGGCAGATCGAGCGTGACGGGCTGCGTCTCGCCGCCCTCGCCCAGCACCAGCGCGGCGCCCGATGCGCGGTCGATGACCTCCACGCGCGGGCACAGGCTGCGCATGCGCTCGAGCAGCTTTTCGGCGGACACCGCCAGCGTGACGATGTGCGTGTCCTGCTTCAGCGAATAGCAAAGGTACGGCCCGATCATATCGCCCAGCATGTACCACTGGCCGGCGCGCGGCTCGTTGCGGCCGAACCATTCCCACAGGTCGTACCGCCCCGAAGCGAGCTGTCTCGAATACGCCTTGCCGCCGACGGTCAGCATGTAATCGTCGTCCTTGAAATACAGCAGAAAGCAGCCGATGGAAGGCTGGAGAATCACCGTGCGCGACAGCTCCTGCTGCAGCACCTGATAGGACAAATGATGATCGATCTCGGCGTTGCCGGTGATCAGCGCGCCCTGACGGACGGCGCTCTGGCTGTAGGAATACAGGAAATCCGAGAGCGCGTCCAGCGAAAGCGTGACCTGCCGGAACTCGCGCTGGATGTACGTCTCGCGCTCGTGCGCGCGCGCCTCCCGCGTGAGCGATGCCACCCGCGCGCCCAGCACCAGCATGCTGACGAACACCGTCAGCACGACCAGCGTCATGAGCAGCGTGAGCCGCGTCCGGACCGATTTGAAATCCAGCATACCGTCCCGCTCCCGTTCCGCGCGGCGTGAAGCCGTCGTATTGCTTTGCGGCCTTTCGTTGAACCGTCCGCCCAAATGCTTGTCGTACATTCCCCAAGTGATCAAAACCCGTATAATGCGTCGATGATGCCGGCTTTTTGATAACGGGCAATGCTAATCAGGCATCAGGCGCATCAGATAATCTTCTAAACGATGAATGCAGGCATCTATGGAGGCGCCGTCCGCCTTGACAAAAAGCAATCCGTTCTGGCTTCTTATATATGCCGTACATGAGAAATCCGGATAGCTGCGGTTTTCGTCCACATTGCCATACTTTTTATAGAGTTGATACGGACGATACCAATCTATCGCATATGAAAACGTTTCTTCGGCGCTGTTTTCGCCGTCGGTCGGCATAACGACGACGACCGTTCCCAGAATTGTCTCGTCATCGAGATTGATTTGATAAATTGCGTTATTTTCGCTTGTCCAGCCATATCCCTGCGCAAGCTTTGATACAGCGGCATGCTGATATTCGTTTTTCTCAATGGAGACGCCGATGGCCCGGAAGGAGAATCTCTTGAGTATTTCTCCGTCAAGAGACGCTTCCCCGTCAATTGAATACTGCGGCAGGATGACCAGGCATAAGACGGCAAGCAATATAAGCGCCGAACACAGTAATAACGCGATCTTCCCTCGTCTTTTCATCATGGCGACCTCGCTGACGGCTCATGTTGATTGTTGGTGAAGGATTTCCCGGACGGGCAGGCATTTCCCTGTAAAAGCAGCATGCCAACGATGCTTACGGTGATATCGATACACATAACAGTCGCATAGGACATATGATCGATATCGAAGGCGTTCTGAAACTGCTCATACGTAAATGGAAGGATAACGCCGACGCCCAAAAATACTTTCCATTGCAGATTGACATTTTTGAGAATATCATCAGCGTCAGATTTCACCGGATCACCGACCTTGCATGCATTACTCATTGCATCGGTTAGCTCTGTTGTCTCCTTGAGGAGCCTTTACATCAGAACGGTCGTCGCCCGGCCTGCGCGCCATGCGCGTCGCCGGCGCGTTCTTTTGTCATGATACATGGATACCCCGCAAGTGTCAAGGGAGACAACGGAAAGACCCCGCATCCATCGTTCGCTTGTTAGATACGGTTTTGCAGAAAATCAGCCACAAAGCGGCAGGGACGACCTCTTTGTGTGCGAATATTCCGTCATATCAGGGGCAGCCGCAGCGCTTTTCCTGCAACATTAGGAGAATCACAAGTTTCGCGGGACATTGACTACACGATATATGCGCATCCTGCCATCCTTCGAATCGTATCGGAAGTAAACCTTTTTGAGCGCATGGGGACAGTGCAGCGCCAATTCCCCTCCGTTTTTGTCATGCCCAACGAAATCAAGCTTTATTTGACAGGTCGCGTGACCCTTCGTTATCGTACACAGTATTCTGCTGATGTTACATACGACATGATTCTGCTCAATATCGCTGATGTCGTGCATATCGTTTATCTGATCCATGCTAAACGGTTCATACAGATCCGCAAGGCACGCGCTTTCTATCTTGAATCTGCCGCTCATCGTTTGATGTTTGAAAGCTTGCGTGATGGCCATGCCGAGTTCTTTTTTCGTCTTCAGCAAGTAAAAACAGTATCCGACTAACATCCCGAGAACCACATTGACTAACCCGGCAATATACATATTCATATAGCCTCCGTCCGGTGCGGCAGCCGGCAGTCGCGACAATCGAACCGCGCCGCCTGATTTGCAGTTCTGATCAGACTTACCTATTGGGCATTCTTGTTTACGACAAATGCGCCGTTGGTATTATCGGGTACGCAAGGACGCACATCGGGTGATGACGACAACAATGACGATGCTTTTGCATGCTTTTTCTCCTTGGACGGACGCACCGTCCGATTATGAAGAATTGTTACTGTCCCGTGATCCGCCGCATCTCACTGCCCGCCGTCATTTGCTTCTCTCGTTCCGTATTGATCGTATGCGTCGGGCAGGGGTTCTCCCGTCGCCACATGAATCAGGATGAACTGCCCGCCGCCCTTGGAAACCAACGCCGTACCGTCTTCGCTTGCCGGATATGCGATTTCATAAGCGCAGGGGACGGTCAGCGTTCCGTTCCGATCGATATAACCCCATCGTTGATCGCTGACCACCCGCGCGTAACCATTTGAAAACTCCGTCGTGTATTCCCATCGAAGATCGTTCCAAGGCTTTCCATTCTTATCGATGAAATAGAAACCGCTCGAATCGCCGACGGCGGCAAGCCCCTGATGAAAATCCCCGGCTTGTTCATATCGCATGGGAACGACCAGCGCGCCTGCTTTATCGATGTATCCGTTCATCTTGGTATCCATCGAGTAGACGACGGCAAGTCCTTCCGAGAAGCGGTAAGAAACCGTCCATGCCGATCGATCGGGACAAATAACATATCGACCGCTTTGATCAATATAGCCCATGTCCCCTTCGTCTGTCTCAGCCCAAGCCAATCCTTCGGCGAATGGCTCCGCGTCAAAATACTGACAAGGGATGACAAGATGAAACGCCTGATCTACATATCCGAACGGTTCGTTTATACCCAACACCAAAATGAATCCGTCCTCTTCATCTCCGCCATACGCCTGCCGATAGATAAACTCCGTCCGGACATTGGTTCTTGCGTTGTACAAGGCGCATACTTCCATGTTGTTCTGCCATGTTATTACGCGAAAAACATCCGACATGATCCTGTCGACCTGATAGCTATGCTCGTAATAAGGAAAGATCATCTGCCCGGCGCCGTTTGTCAACCCCACTTGCCCTTCCGCATTGTATACGCGCGTCAGTTCATTGGCTTCGGGCAATGTGGGACGCATGGCGTCTTCGTCGGCAATCGCGGGCGCGAAAAGAAGCATGCATGCCAGCATCATGTACGGCAAACAAATGCGCCATGGTTTTACGGCATACGCTGTCACACGACATTCCTCCCGAACAGAAGCATTCCTGCCCTTTTTCAGACGCCGGTCCTCGCTTGCGGGACCCGCGCGCGAATCGGTACGATATCTAACAATAATGCTGATTTGGGATCACGGCGAAAACCGCGCCCGTGCCGTTCCGCGACGCCCGCGCCGGCATGTTCTCCTTGCAATCATACGCATATTTCCGTTCAATGTCAAGGAAAACGGCCTGGACGGAGCGAACCGTGGAATTGTACGCGGTATTTCATTCTTATTCGATCGGGACGAGCGTAAGACGGATCTCCGTATCGCCTTGGATGGCCGCGCGCGGGATCACGCAATACGCGCCCTTCGCTTCGCAGTGCCTGTCCGCCGCCCGAACCTCGCCGATCAGGTATTCGCCCCAATCGAGCGCCATAGGATTGCGGATGACGACCGTCAGCGCATGTCCCGCGAAGCGGCAGCGCAGGACGGCCTCGCCGTCCGCGCCGAATTGCGGCAGCGTCAGGCGCGGCTCGATGAGCAAATCGCCGCAGTCCCCGCGCACGCCGAACACATACGTGCGCAGCGTGAGCATCAGCCAGCTCGCCGCGCCTGTGAGGTACGGGTACATGCCGCGCCCGCGATCGTCGAAGTATTCCGGGATTCCGGGCAGAATGCGGCACGCGCCGAAGTTCGTGCTTTGCCTGAACAGCATATCAAGCGCCTGTGCGCCCTCGGCGACCAATCCGCGCGAGTACAGCGCGTAGGCGTACATCACGGCCATATGGCAAAAGACGGCGCCGTTTTCCTTGTGGCCGTAGGCAAACCCGAACATGCGCCCCATGTTGGATTTGACCTCGTGAAAATCGGTGTTGAGGCAGTATCCTCCTCTGTTCGGACAGCGCAGATACCAGTCCGCCGCGCGCGCGATTTGCGCGGCCTGCGCGTCGTCGGCGACCCCCGCCAGCAGGCAGAACACCTGTCCCGTGAGGATCATGCCCGCCCGGTCGCCCCGAAGCCCTTCGAGCGGCTGCCCGTCGTTGTCGTAATAGCTGTTGAACCAGTGCTGCTCCGCGCCGTCCGAGACCCACTCGTTGTCGCGGATGTTTTTGATCATGCGCGCCGCCATGTCCCTTAGCCGCGCCGCCAGCAGGGCGCAGGGCACGTCCTGACGCTCGGTTTCGACGCCCGCTGCCGCTCGATAGGCTTCCAGCGAGCGTTCGCGATCCGCGTCGGCGTCCTCCCGCTCAATCAGCCGCCACAGCGGCGACAGGAGCGCGACTTGCCTGATCCCGCCCCGATCCAAACGCTCCGTCATGGCGCTCAAGCGCTTGAGTGCGTAGGCATAGGCGGCGGTGAACGCGACGCTCTCGCCGCGTTCGCGCGCCATATCCAGCCCGTCGTTCCAGTCCGCCCCCAGCAATCGGCAGTGCCCGTGCCCGCCTGCGTCGAAAAATCGGCACGCCGTTTGCACGATCATGTGTTCAAGCACGGTGCCGATTTGTTGGTCGCCCGCGCCGTCCTGCCTGGGCGCGTCCTCGAAATACCCGGTTTTCTCGAACAGCAGCGAATCGTCGCCGGTTTCGTTCAAATACAAATCCGTCGTCAGCACGGGCCAGAAGCCGTGATCCATCCAGACGCGCGGGATGTTGTTGCGATCCGCCTTGAACTCCCCGGGCTTCGCGCCGATGATCGTCGCGTTTGTGCCGTCCGCGCGCACGCCGGAGAAATAGTTGATAAGATCGCTTCGGACGCTTTCGGGCCCGGACAGGAGCAGCGCCAGACTGTCCTGCCATAGATCGCGCCAGCCGCGTCCGCC
>CAYWOS010000032.1:0-30426 GCA_964459985.1 uncultured Oscillospiraceae bacterium | reverse complement strand
GCAGGTCGATGATGTAGATGCCGTTGCGTTCGGTGAAGATGTACTGCGCCATCTTGGGGTTCCAGCGCCGCGTCTGGTGACCGAAGTGGACGCCCGCCTCGAGCAGGTGCTTCATAGAGATGACAGCCATGGTGAGATTCCTCCTTGTTTTTTCCTCCGCGTGCGTCATGCCCGATACCCACCGTTTCCGGCACAAGGTCGGGTCGGCCCGCGTGCGTTATCCGATGAATTATAGCATGCGGCCGGGGGCTTGGCAAGCGTTTTTGGAAATTTAACAAACGGAGGCGCGTCCCGGCGCGCTTCCGCCGGGGCGGCGCGTCAGGGATCGCCGGGCGACACGGACGCCGCCTCGCCCGCGCGCAGCGCGAACAGATACATATCGCGCACCGGGCGGCGGGTAATCACGGTAAGCGCGCGCGCGTACCAGCGAAGCTGTCCGGCGTAGCGCGCGGGCAGTTCCTCGGCGGAAAGGCGGTCGGTCTTGTAATCGACCAGCACCCATCCGTCCTTTTCGACGAAGCACAGATCGATCACGCCTTGCAAAAGCGTGCCGTCCCCGCGGCGCAGGTTGAACGCCCATTCGCGGCGGATATCCCCGGCGCGCAAAAGGCGCTGGCCGAGCGGCGAGACAAAGAACGCCTCCATCCAGTCGACGCGCAGCGCGTCCCGTTCCGCCTGCGTGAGCGCCCCGCGCGCAAGCAGCGCGTCGGCGGCCTCCCGGTACGCGCCGCGCCTGACAAGATCATAATCGATCAGCCCGAGCGCCTTGTGCGTCACGATGCCGCGCTCGACCGCCGTCATGCCGCCGCGCGACAGGAAATCAAACGCGGCGGGCGCTTCGGCGCGCCGTCCGTCCGCGTCGGAAGGCTGACCGTCCGTTTTGACAAGCTGACCGTCCGCTTCGGCGGGTCTGCGCTTGTCCTCGGGCGTTTCCTCCTGCGGGTTTTCGACGCGGGCTGTTTTGAGCAGCGCCGTGACCGAGGTTTTGAGCGGCGGACGCTGATGCAGGCGGCGCGACAGGCGCGCGCGCGTCGCGTCGTCCGGCTCGCCGCGCGGCGTCAGATCGGGCGCGCGGCCAATTTCGGGCGGGCGCTCGAGCGATTCGGCGCGCGTGTAGATCAGCCGCCAGCGCGCGCCGTCCTCTTCCTCCCACGCTTCGTTTTCGATGGCGGCGAAGGGCCTGCGCAGGCTCTGCATCACCCAGTCCAGCATGCAGTCCGCGCTGCCCGCCGCCCATTCCTCGGCGGGACGCGCCCACTTTTTCAGCGCCGATGACAGGTTCCGGGGCGAGGCGAACAGGATCAGGCGGTGCTTGGCGCGCGTCATGCCGACGTACAAAAGCCGCGCTTCCTCGGCGCGCCGCTCCATCCGAAGGCGCGCGTCGACGGCGTTCGTCGCCACGGTGGACATCCTCACGCGCTCGCGCCCGTCGATGTATTTCATCGCCGCGCCAAGCCCGGCGTGCAGGGAAAGCGCCCGCTTGCCGTCGGTCAGCCGGAAGGCGCGCGCCGTCTCGCACAGAAAAACGACGGGGAACTGCAGTCCCTTGGATTTATGGATGGTCAGGATGCGCACGACGTCCTCGTTTTCGCCCAGCGTCTTGGCAGAGCGCGTGTCGTCGGCGGCGATGCGCGCGTCGAGCGATTTGAGGAAGCCCGACAGCCCGTTTTCGGCGCTCTCGCCGCCCGCGCGCTCGGCGAGCAGGCGCAGATTGGCGCGGCGCAGTTCGCCGTCCTCGCTCGCGCCGGCGCGCATGTACAGCCCGCTTTCTTCCATGATTTTCCTGATCAGCGCCTCGACGGTGAGCGCGCGCGCGGCAAAGCGCCACGCGCCGAGCGCCGCCAGCGCCCGCCGCGCCTTGTCGCCCAACGCGCCGTCACGCTCCGCTGCCTTGTAAAACGCCTCGTAAAACGGCGCGCCCGGCGCGCGGTCGACCAGACGGATGCGGGACAATTCCTCCTCGGTGAAGCCGAAATACGGGCATCTGATCGCGCCGAGCAAAGGGATATCCTGATAGGGGTTGTCGATGACGCGCAAAAGATTGAGCATATCGGCGATCTCGCTCTGCTCGTAATAACGCGCGTCGGCGTCGCTGTACACCGGGATGCCCTCGCGCTGCAGCACGCGCGCGATGAAGGGCGCGCGCGCCGAGGAATAGCGCAGCAATACGGCGATATCGCGATAGCGAATCCTGCGCGCTTCGCCGTTTTCGGCGATCGTTTCGTTGAGAAGCAGCGATTTGATGGTTTTCGCCAGCAGCTCGGCCTCGTGGCGGTAGCCGCCCGGCGTTTCGCCGATCTCGTCGCTCCCCTCGGCGGCGGGCGACCAGATGATATGGATATCGACGCTTGCGCCGCCCGTGCCCGGGACGCCGGGCTTGAGCGCCGCGTCGCCGTCGTACTCGATCTCGGTCACGCGCCGCCGCATGGCGTGGCGAAACACCTGATTGACGCATTTGAGGATGTTTTCGTCCGAGCGAAAGTTTTCGCCCAGCAGGATCTTGCGGTTTTCGGCGTCCGCGTCGGTCGAAAACGCGTCGTATTTGCGCAGGAACAGCGTGGGATCGGCGAGGCGAAAGCGGTAAATACTCTGCTTGACGTCGCCCACAAGAAAAAGCGAGGCGCCGCGCACCGCCGAAATGATCGCCTCCTGAATGCCCGACACGTCCTGATACTCGTCGACGAACACGGCGTCGAAAGCGCCCGCCACGCGCGCGCGCGCGCCGGGATCGGCGAGCGTTTTAAGCGCCAGATGCTCCAGATCGGCGTAATCCAGCAGGTTTTTCATCTGCTTAAGCGCGAAATACCGCGCGCGGAACTGAAGCGTCAGCGAAAAGAGCGCGCGCAGCGCCGGCGCGGCGAGGGAAACGCGCCGGGCGGCGTCCTCCCGGTCCGCGGGCAGCAGGGCGATCGCGGCGCGCACCTTATTCTTCCACGCCTCGCGCAACGCCTTGTACAGCGCCGCCGCCTCCTCGCTTTCGCCCTCCCCGCGCCGCGCGTTGGACAGCGCGGCGAACGCCGGCGGCGCGCCCGACAGCGTGCCAGCGCGCGCGGCGTTCAGCCATTCGTTCATGAGGATGCGATCCGCCATGAGCGTTTTTTCGTAGCGCTCGGGCGCGCCGGGGAGCGACAGCGCGCGCTCGCATTCCGAGAGCATCTGCCGCGCGTCCTCGAGCGACAGAAGGCACTCGCCGTACAATACGTTCAGCCATTTGTCAAGATCGTCCGCGCCGCCCTGCGCCCGCGCCCATGCCTCGGGCGACGCCTGCGCCGAGAGGAATTCGTTCGTTTCCCCGATCATATCGGCGATTTCGTCTATCGTATCGAACGAATCGATCAGGCGCGACACGTCCCCGTCCCGCGCTTCGCAGGCGCTCTCGAGCACCTCGTCCATCGCGCGGCGCTTGAGCGGCGCCAGCGCCGCCTCGTCGCCGACGCGCGAGAGCGGATCGATGCCCGTGACCTGAAAATGCTCGCGGATCATATGATAACAAAACACATGCAGCGTGCAGATGCTGGCGCGGCCCACGCGCATGGCCTGCCGGCGCAGATGCGCGTCGCTCTCGCCCTCGATATCGAGTTTTGCGGTCAGCCGTTCGCGCATTTCGGCGGCCGCCGCGCGCGTGAACGTGACGATCAGCATTCTGTCGATGCTGCCGCCCGCGCGCAAAAGCGACATCACGCGCTCGATCAGCACCGCCGTTTTGCCCGAGCCCGCCGCCGCGCTGACCAGCACCGTCGGGTTGGTCGCCCCGATCGCCGCAGCCTGTCCGTCCGTCCAGCCCACGCGCGCACCCCCTGTCGCATCTCTGTCCGTTATTGTATACGATCAGGCAATAAAATGCAAACGCGCTGACAAGCATTCTCATTGATTTGCGGGGCGTTTGTATGGTACGATATCGGCGAAATCCGAAACGGAAGGAGGCGGCGGCGACATGCGGAGAATCCTCGCCTGTCTGTCCATGTGCCTGCTGCTGGCGGGCTGCGCGGCGGCCGCGACGCCCGCCGCCGCGAAAACCGCCGTGGTCAGCGTGTATTTCGCCAACTGGAACCTATACGCCGACGCCGACGCGCAGGTCAACAACCTGCCGTGGGACAGTATCGACGTGATCAATCACGCGTTCTGGGAGATCGCGAAGGTAGACGGCGCGTTCGTCGTCCGCTCGACCGACGAAAACGCCGACCGGAAGCATTTCGCGCAGTATGAAGCCTGCGCGGAAAAATACCCGGGCACGCGCGTCATGCTGTCCGTCGGCGGCTGGACGCGCTGCGGATACTTCAGCGAAATGGCGTCGGACGCCCGCTCGCGCGCGCAGTTCATCGAAAGCTGCGTGCGGACGCTGCGCGAACACGCCTTTCTCGGCGGGATCGATATCGACTGGGAATATCCGGGCGTCGCGCGCGCCGGCGCGGGAAGCGATCAGGGCAACCCCGTGCGCGGCGACGATTTTACCAATTACACGTTGCTGATACAGGAATTGCGCGCGGCGCTCGACGCGGCGTTCGGCGCGGGCGAAAAATGGCTCACGGCGTGCGCGAGCGGCTCGGTGCCGACGCTCAAAAAGCAGGATTACGCCGCGCTGCACGCCTGCCTCGACCGCGTCAACGTCATGACCTACGACATGACGGGCAGCTATGACGACACGACGGGCTTCCATACGTCATTGTACGGCGCGCGCGGCGCCGACAACGCGGTTTCGTACCTTCTGTCCGTCGGCGTGCCCGCCGGCAAGATCGCCATCGGCTCGCCGCTCTACGCGCACGGCTGGAAAAACGTCGATCTGTCCGGCGATATCGTCGGCGCGCGCGCCTCGGGCGCGAACGCGGGCGGCGATATGCGCTACAAGGCGGCGGCGGCGCTGCCGCGCGCGGACGAGGGCGAGCGCGGCTGGCACGAGGGCTATGACGAACAGGCCGAGGCCGCGTACCTGTGGAACGACGACCCCGCGTCCAAGTATTACGGGAATTTTCTCACCTATGAAAACGCGCGCTCGCTCGACGCCAAGCTGCGCTACATCCGCGAGCAATCGCTGGGCGGGCTGATCGTGTGGGAATCCGCGGGCGACGCGAGCGGCTTCCCCATGCTCCGCCGCATGGCGGAAGGACTCAAATAGTCGCTCACGCCCCGTCGTTCAGCGCCGTTTCCAGCGCGTACAGCGCAAAACCGTGCCCGACGGGGTTTTCCCTGACCGCGCCGGCGACGTAGGCGAGCTGCCTGTCCGCCGCTTCGCGGAAGCGCGCCTCGCCCGACAGCCGCGCCAGACGCGCGAGCGCCAGCGCCGCGCAGGAATTGCCCGAGGGCATGGCGGCGTCCCACGTTTCCTTGGGGCGCGTGACCAGCGCTTCGGCGCGCGAGGATACAAGATACAGCCCGCCGCGATCGCCGTCCGCAAACCGGTCGAGCATCGCGTCCGCCGCCGTTTCGGCGCGCGCGAGATACTTCGGCTCGCCCGACGCGTCGTACAGCATCGTTTCCGCCAGCGCGAAGCAGGCGTAATCGGCCAGCACGCCCTCGCCCCGGCTCTCGCCGTCGCGGAAGCGGAGGAGCAGCCCGCCGTCGTCCGAGATCATGCGCCCGGACAGGAAGCGCTCGGCGCGCTCGGCGGCGGCCAGATGCGCCGGCTTGTTCAGCGCGCGCGCAGAGGCGCATAGCGCCGAGATCATCAGCGCGTTCCACGACGTCAGCGCCTTGTCGTCCAGCCCGAGCGGAAGGCGCGCTTTCCTGTACGCGTACAGCGCTTCGCGCATCGCGGGCAGGCGGGGATCGTCCCTGTTGAAATCATAATTGCCGATCAGGTTGAGCACGCTCTTCCCCTCGAAATTGCCGCCCGGCATGACGCCGTAGCGCCGGCAGAACCATTCGCCGTCGTCGCCGCCGAGCGTTTTTTTGATTTCTTCGGGCGTGAACAGGTAAAACGCGCCCTCCCTGCCCTCGCTGTCGGCGTCGAGCGCGCAAAAGAACGCGCCCTCGCCGCTCGTCATGTCGCGCAAAACGAAATCCGCCGTGCGCGAGGCGATCTCCGCGTAGAGCGGCCGCGCGGTCGCCGCGTACGCCTCGGCGTACGCCCACAAAAGCAGCGCGTTGTCGTACAGCATTTTTTCAAAGTGCGGGATCAGCCATTTGCGATCGACGCTGTAGCGGCAAAACCCGCCGCCGACATGGTCGCAAATGCCGCCGCGATAAATATGATCGAGCGTCTGCGTCGCCATCGTCAGCGCGCGCGGCTCCTTTGCGCGCGCATGATACGCAAGCAGGAACATCATATTATACGCCGAGGGGAACTTGGGCGCGCGCCCGAAGCCGCCCCACTGCTCGTCATAAGCCCGCAGGAACGCCTCAAACCCGGCGCGCGCGCGCGCGGCCGACGGCTTCGTCGGCTCGACGCGCGGGACGGCGGCCGCGCGCATCGCGCCGAGCGTTTCGCGCGCCGAGCGCGCGACCCGCGCCCTGTCGTCTTTCCACAGCGCCGCCGCCGTCGTCAGCAGCTCCTTCAGCCCCGTGACGCCCTCCCGTGATTCTTTGGGCAGGTAAGTGGCGGCGAAAAACGGCTCGCCGGAAGGCGTCAACAGCAGCGTCATCGGCCAGCCGCCCGCGCCCGTCGCCAGCTCGACGGCGTCCATGTACACGCGGTCGATGTCGGGGCGCTCCTCCTTGTCCACTTTAATAGAAACAAAGGACGCGTTGAGCAGCGCGGCGATTTCCCGATCCTCGAAGGACTCATGCGCGATGACGTGGCACCAGTGGCAGGAGGAATAGCCGATCGACAGGAAGATCGGCTTGTCCTCCTTCCGCGCGCGCGCGAGCGCCTCGTCGCCCCACGGGTACCAATCGACGGGGTTTTCCCTGTGCAGGATCAGATAGGGCGATTTTTCGCGTTCCAGATGATTCATGTCAGTCCCTCCTGCGCCGGACCGTTGAGCGGCGCGCCGTCCGGCGAAAAGCGCGAGCCGTGGCAGGGGCAGTCCCATGATTTTTCCTCGGGATTCCATTCCACCTGACAGTTGAGGTGCGGGCATCTCGAGCCCACGACATGGCAGCGCCCGCGTTCGTCCTTGTACGCGCCCGCCTTGCCGTCCCCGGCGTCGACAATGCCGCCGTGCCCGATCGGCAGCGCGTCGAGCGCCGCGCGCGGCGGCATGAACGCCTCGCGCGCCAGCCCCTTGCACGCCTGCGCCGTTTCGACGGCGAGGCTTCTGCCCGACGCCGACAGATGAAAGCGGAGCGGCGAGAACACCTCGCCCTCATCAGCCGCCTCGCCCGCGATCAGGCGCGGAATGACCGTCGCGGCGACCATCGAGGAAGTCATGCCCCATTTCTGAAAGCCGGTGGCGACGTACCAGCTCGGCGTCGCGCGCGAGAACCGCCCGATATAGGGCACGCCGTCGATGGGTATGCAGTCCTGCGCCGACCAGCGCGCCGCCTCCGCGCAGCCGGGGAACAGCGCTTCCGCCCGCCGCGCAAGCCTTTCGTACTGCCCGCCCGCGCCGTTCTCGCCCGTGCGGTGGCTCTCGCCGCCGAGCAAAAGCAGCCCCTCCGCCGCGCGGAAGGAAAGCCCGTCCTCGTCGACGCCCAGATATATGCCCCGGGGCGAAAAGCCGCACCGAACCGCCAGCACGTAGCTCCGCTCCTGATGCATCCGCAGGAAGTAAAAGCCGGGCGCGTTGACGAAGGGAAAATGCGAGGCAAACACGATATGATCGGCGGTCACGACGCCGCGCGGCGTGCGCACGGCATGATCGTCCGCCTCCAGCGCGCGCGTGCGCTCGAAAATCTCCAGATCCTCGCTGATCGCCCGGATGAATTTGAGCGGATGGAACATCGCCTGACCGTCGAAGCGCACGGCGCCGGCGACGGGAAAGGGCAGTTCCGTTTGCTCGGCAAACCGCGCGGGCAGCCCCAGCCCCGCCGCCGCTTCCGCCTCGCGGCGCATGGGCGCGGGGTCCTTCGTCGTATAGAGGTACGCGGGCGCTTCCCTGAAATCGCAGTCGATCTTCCGGCGCTCGATGATCTCCGCGTAGTCCGCGATCGCGCGCTCGTTCATGCGCGCGTACTGCGCCGCCGCCACGACGCCGAACTTTGAGATCAGCGAATCGTAGATCATGCCGTGCTGGCTCGTGATTTTCGCCGTCGTGCCGCCCGTCTGTCCGCCCGCGATGCCGTCCGCTTCCAGTACGACGACGCGCGCGCCGCGATCCTTGAGCGCGCGCGCGATCAACACGCCCGCCAGCCCCGCGCCGATCACGGCGACGTCGGCGCGCAGGTCGCCCTTGAGCGCCTCGCGGCGCGGTATCTCCGCCGTGCGTTCCCACAGCGACCGTCTGTTTTCCATGCTTTCACCCTTTCGCGCGTAGTATGACCCGAAACGCGCAAAAAAACAGGGATTGGCGCGTTATACGCCAATCCCCGCGCGGGAAAGGATTACAGAAGGCCCGTCGTGACGGCGCAGCTGTCGCCCTCGACGGCGACCTTGCCGTCGAACGCCGGGTTATACGCGTAGAAATTGCGGCTGTCAAGGTTTTCCTGCACGACGCGCAGCGCCTCGCCGAAGCGCTGGAAGTGCACCACCTCGCGCTGGCGCAGGAAGCGGATGGGATCGAGCACGTCGGGATCGTCGGTCAGGCGCAGGATGTTGTCATACGTCGTGCGCGCCTTTTGCTCGGCCGCCATGTCCTCGTGCAGATCGGTGATGGGATCGCCCTTGGACTGGAACACCGCCGCCGTGAACGGGAAGCCGCCCGCCGCCTGCGGCCACAGCCCGAGCGTGTGATCGACATAATAGTCGGCGAAGCCCTGCGCCTTGATCTGTTCGGGCGTCAGGTTGCGCGTGAGCTGGTGAACGATGGCGCAGACCATTTCCATATGCGCCAGCTCCTCGGTGCCGATATCGGTCAGCGTGGCGATCGCGCGGGCATACGGCATGGTATAACGCTGGGACAGATACCGCATCGACGCCGCCAATTCGCCGTCCGGCCCGCCGAACTGCGATATGATGACCTTGGCGAGCGCGGCGTCGGTGCGCTTGATTTTCACGGGGTACTGGAGCTTCTTTTCATACGTCCACATACGCTATCCCTCCACATGCCACGGCCACGGGCAGGAGATCCAGTCGTAATCCTCCGCGGATTCGACCGCCTCGAGCGTGAGCGAGCCGTAGCGATCCTCGAATTTTGCCTTTTCGGTTCTCTCCAGCGCGATATAGCGCTGAAGCGCCTCGAGCGCCTCCTCGCACGTCGGATGCGTGTTGAGGAACAGGCGCAGATCGTCCGTCATGAAGCCGTACTGCTGCACGCGGCGCAGCGCGCTCTCGCGCGTTTCGGGGCAGGCGCAGGGGCAGCCGCCGCAGGCGGCGCAGCGCGCCGTCGTCGCGGCGAACGCGGCGGTCTGGCCGGCGACGTCCGGGCAGGACGCCGCGGTCGGGCAGGACGCCGCGGCCGCGCCGCAGCGTCGGGTGCGCGCGCTGCCGGTCGCGTACGCGCAGCCGGTCGTGTACGGGCAATCGTTCGCGGCCGCGCCGGCGGTCGGCGCCGCGCAGCGTCCGCAGTCAATATTTCTCATCGAATCCATGGGCTCGCCTCCCTCGCCAAAAACGGAAGATAAAGCGTCGGAAACGCCGTGCCCCGCTCGAGCGCGACGCACTCGTTATACAGATCGCCCCACGGCTGCCACGGCACGTACGCCATCGCCAGGGACGCTTTCGCGGTCAATACTTGATCGTTCACTGTGATTCTCCTCTCTCGTTGCTCGGAGCCATCGCTCCGCATTCATCGTATGCCCGGCGCGGCGAAAGGTTCGGGAAGGCTTTGCATGAACGCGCGGAATGGGTTATAATGAATACGAAAATCATTCCTTGGGAGGCAGCGCATGCGATTAACCTTTCTGGGAGCGGCCCGCGAGGTGACGGGCAGCCTGTACTATCTCGAGGCCGCCGGCAAGCGGCTGGTGATCGACTGCGGCATGGAGCAGGGACGCGACACGTACGTCAACGCCGATTTGCCCATCCTCCCCGCCATGATCGACGCGCTCGTGCTCACGCACGCGCATATCGACCATTCGGGCAAGATCCCGCTTTTGTACGCGCGCGGCTTTCGCGGCAAGGTGTACTGCACCGAGGCGACGGCGGAATTGTGCGGCATCATGCTGATGGATTCGGCGCATATCCAGGAAATGGAGGCGCAGTGGGCGGCGCGCAAGGCGCAGCGCGCGGGCAAACAGCCCGAGCCGCCGATGTACACCTGTCAGGACGCGGAAAACGCGCTCAAGCAGTTCGTCCCCGTGCGCTACGAGGCGGAAACGGCGATCTTTGACGGCGTGACGGCGCGCTTTACCGACGCCGGGCATCTGCTGGGCTCCGCCAGCGTGACGCTGACGCTCACGGAGGGCGGCGAAACGCGCGCGCTCGTCTTTTCGGGCGATATCGGCAACGTCCGCCAGCCGCTGCTCAACGATCCGCAATACCTGACGCGCGCCGACTACGCCGTGATCGAATCGACCTACGGCGACCGCTCGCACGGCGACCGCGCCGATTATATCGGGCAATTGACCGACATCCTGCAATCGACGTTCGACCGGGGCGGCAACGTCGTCATCCCGTCCTTCGCCGTGGGCCGAACGCAGGAAATGCTCTATTTCATCCGCGAGATCAAGCAAAAGGGGCTGGTGCGCGGGCACGACGGCTTCACGGTATACGTCGACAGCCCGCTCGCCATCGAGTGCACGCACATCTTCGACCGGAGCAATCCCGTGTGCTTTGATCCCGAAACCAACGCGCTCATCGAAAGCGGCGTCAACCCCATCGCCTTCCCCGGGCTGACGACCGCCGTGACAAGCGACGAGAGCAAGCAGATCAATTTTGACAAGTCGCCCTCGGTGATCCTGTCGGCGAGCGGCATGTGCGAGGCGGGGCGCGTAAGGCATCATCTCAAGCACAATCTCTGGCGTGAGGATTCAACCGTGCTGTTCGTGGGCTATCAGGCGGCAGGCTCGCTGGGACGGCTTTTGCAGGACGGGGCGGAGGAGGTCCGGCTGTTCGGCGAAACCGTCGCCGTCCGGGCGAGGATCGCCACGCTGTCCGCCATCAGCGGCCACGCCGACGACAAAGGGCTGCTCAAATGGGCGTCGTCCTTTGATCCCAAGCCCGCGCGGTTTTTCGTGACGCACGGCGAGGAGCAGTCGGCGCTGACGCTTGTCTCCCGCCTTGAAAGCGAGCAGGGGCAGACCGCCTGCGCGCCCTACAACGGCGAATGCTGGGATCTGATCGGGGACGTCCGCGTCGCCGAGGGCAGCCGCGAGCGCGTCCGGGAAGCGCGCGCCGACGATCGGACGGGCGCGCGAAACGAAAAGCCGGCCGACGACGGCAGGGCGCTCGACAGCGCGCTCAAGCGCCTGAACGCCGCTGCCCAAGCCGCGCGCGGCATGAGCGTAAAACAGCGCGCCGCCTTCGTCAAACAGCTGAACGCCCTGCTCGACAGGTGGCGTTCGTAGCCGCCGCGCGGAAAAGCGGCATTTTTCTCAAAAAAACGCTTGCGTTTTGTCCGTTCGTATGCTACAATAGCCAATGCTGATTCCAGCAAGCTCTTAAAGGAGGTGAAGAAAGTTGCCGAACATTAAGTCCGCCATGAAGCGCGTCAAGGTGAGCCAGAAAAAGAATCTGCGGAACCGTATGGTGAAAAGCGGCGTCAAGACCGCCGTGAGGAAGTATCATCTTGCGTTGGCCGAGGGCGTCGAGCCCGCCAGCGTTCAGCTGAGCGCCACCACCTCCGCTATTGATAAAGCGGCCGCCAAGGGCGTTATCCACAAGAACGCCGCGAACCGCAAAAAGGCTCGTCTCGCCAAGGCTCTGGACAAGGCGAAGGCCGAGTAATCCCTGATGCTCACAGGCCTGCTTATCGCTTGATAAGCGGGTTTTTCCTTATCAGGGGCGGTTTTCCGGGCGCGGCGCTTTTCTACCGGGGACGTTTCCGGGCGCGCATCTTTCCTATCCGGGATCATTTTCCGGGCGACGCGCTTTTCTGCCGGGGACGGTTTTCGGGGCGCAGGATTTCTCATCATTAGCTGCGGTTTTCCCGCCGGGCGCGGGAGGATATCCCGATCGGGACGAATTGACGGAACGGAGGCGGCGGTTATGTCACGCGGGGACGGGCGGGAACAGGATGAAATGCGCGAGGTGTCCATTCTTCCGCACTATGTCAAAACGGCGTTCGGGAGCTGCCTGATATCGACGGGCGGCACGCGCGTTATCTGCACGGCGTCGGTCGAGGAGGGCGTTCCGCCCTTCCTGCGCGGAAAGGGCGAGGGCTGGGTGACGGCGGAATACGCCATGCTGCCCGCCTCGACAGGCCGGCGCAAGGCGCGCGACGGCGTGAAAAAGGACGGGCGCGGCGTCGAGATCGGGCGGCTGATCGGGCGTTCGCTCCGGCAGGCGGTCGACAGGACGCGCATGGGCGAGTATACGATCACGATCGACTGCGACGTGCTCGAGGCGGACGGCGGCACGCGCACGGCGTCCATCACGGGCGGGTACGTCGCGCTGGCGCTCGCGGTGCAAAAAATGCTCAAGACGGGCATGATCGAGGTTTCGCCGCTCACCCGGCAGATCGCCGCCGTCAGCGCGGGCATCGTCGAGGGCGAGCCGGCGCTCGATCTATGCTATATCGAGGACAGCGCGGCGCAGGCGGACGTCAACATGGTGTTCAACGAGCGCGGCGAAATCATCGAGATACAGGGCACGGGCGAGGGGCGCGCGTTCACGCGGGCGGAACTGGCCGCGCTGCTGGCGCTGGGCGAAAAGGGCGCGCGCGAGCTGATGCAAAAGCAAAGGGAGATCCTCGGCGAAAGCCCGTCGCCGCGCGGCGAAAAGCCGGCGCTCGTCATCGCCAGCAACAACGCGCACAAGATCGCCGAGATCCGTGCTATACTCGACGACGACGTCGTCGTGCTCTCGCTGTCCGAGGCGGGCGTCGAACTGGACGTCGAGGAATCGGGCGCGACCTTCGCGGAAAACGCCGTGATCAAGGCGGAATGCGTCAGCCGGAAAACCGGGCTGCCGACGCTCGCCGACGATTCGGGGCTGACGGTGGACGCGCTGGGCGGCGCGCCCGGCGTGCGCTCGGCGCGGTACGCGGGCGATCACGGGCGCGACGGCGAAAACAACGCGCTGCTGATCAAAAATTTAGAGGGCGTGCCGCTCTACGACCGCACGGCGCAGTTCGTCTGCGCGATGGCGCTGGCCGCGCCCGGGCGCGAAACGACGGTCGAAACGGGCGTGTGCCCCGGCGTGATCACCTTCGAGCCGCGCGGCGAGGGCGGTTTCGGCTACGACCCGTACTTCGAGTACGTGAGCGGCGAAACCTTCGCCGAAATGCCCGCCGAGGAGAAAAACCGCGTCAGCCACCGCGCATCGGCGCTCCGGCGGATGCTGCCGCGCATCGAGGAGATCCTGTCATGATGAAGATCGGCGTCGTCAGCGATTCGCACGGCGAGCGCGGCGCGCTCGGCAGCGTGCTGATGCGCATGGAAGCGATCGCGAAGATCGACTGCCTTATCCATCTGGGCGACGGGTATCACGATTTGGACGATTACGCGGACGCCTTCCCGCGCGTTATCCGCGTGCACGGCAACTGCGACGGCTCAAGCGGCGACGAACTGACCGAAACGCTCGGCGGCGCGACGCTGTTCATGACGCACGGGCATGCCTATCACGTGCGATTGACGACGGCGATGCTTTTGTCCCGCGCGCGGGAAATCGGCGCGAACGCCGCGCTGTTCGGACACACGCACAAGCCCCTGTGCGATTGGCGCGGCGCCGTGCTGCTGCTCAATCCCGGCGCGGCGATGGACGGGCGCTTCGCGCTGCTCACGATCCATGACAGCGGCGCGCTCGACGCGCAATTGTACTGAAAAACGCCCGATTCTATCAAAAACCTCCCGAAAAACGGGAGGCTTTTATGTCACGGCGGATATGTCGCGACGGTTACTGCTTGCCCTTGGCGAAATTCTTCATGCGCTGCTCGTGGCTGAGCACGCGCTTGCGCATACGCAGCGACTTGGGCGTGATTTCGAGCAATTCGTCGTCGTCGATGAATTCAAGGCATTCCTCCAGCGTGAGCGGATGCACCGAAACGAGGCGCAGGCTGTCCTCGGCGGAGGAGGCGTTGCGGATGTTGGTGACATGCTTGAGCTTGCACACGTTGACCACGATATCGCCCGGGCGGCTCGATTCGCCGCAGATCATGCCGGCGTACACCGGCGTCTGCGCGCCGATGAACAGCGTGCCGCGATCCTGCGCGTAGAACAATCCGTACTGCGAGGCGTCGCCCGTCTCAAAGCACACCAGCGCGCCGACGGCGCGGTGGGGGATATCGCCCTTGTACGGCTCGTAGTGATCGTACACGGCGCTCATGATGCCCTCGCCGCGCGTATCGGTCATGAACTCGCTGCGATAGCCGAACAGCCCGCGCGAGGGCACGAGGAATTCCAGCCTGACGCGGTCGCCGCCCGACATGGATTCAAGCGTGCCGCGCCGCCTGCCGATCTTTTCGATGACCGCGCCGGCGTACGCCTGCGGCACGTCGGCGACCATGCGCTCGACGGGCTCCTGCTTCTGGCCGTCCACCGTGCGGTAGATGACCTCGGGCTTGGACACCTGAAACTCGTAGCCTTCGCGGCGCATGGTTTCAATGAGAATGGACAAATGCAGTTCGCCGCGTCCCCAGACCTCGAAGCAGTCCGGCGTTTCGCCGTCCTTGACGCGCAGGGAAACGTCGGTCTCAAGCTCGCGGTACAGCCGCGCGCGCAGGTGGCGGCTGGTGACGAACTGGCCTTCCCTGCCGGCGAAGGGCGAATCGTTGACCGAAAAGGTCATGGTCACCGTCGGCTCGGTGATGGCGACGAAGGGCAGCGGCTCCACGCACTCGGGCGAGCACACGGTATCGCCGATGGAAATATCGGCACGCCCGGTCAGCGCCACGATATCGCCCATCGCGACCTCATCCGTCCCGACGCGGCGCAGCCCGTCGTAGGTGGACAGGCCCGTCAGTCGCCACGGCTGCGTCACCTTGTCATCCAGCGCGTTGCAGCGCACGACGGGCATGTTGTCCTTGAGCGTGCCGCGCGTCACGCGCCCCACGCCGATGCGCCCGACATAATCGTTGTAATCGATGGTCGAGATCAGCACCTGCGGCGCGCCCTCGGGATCGCCCACCGGCGCGGGAATGTATGCCATGATGGCGTCAAAGAGCGGTTTCAAATCGACGGCGGGCGTGTTCAGATCGAGCGTCGCCGTGCCCCTGCGCGCCGAAACGTACAGGATGGGACGGTCGAGCGTCGCGGGATCGGCGTCCAGATCGATCAGGAGATCGACGATCTCGCTCACCACCTCGTCGCAGCGCGCGTCCGGGCGGTCGATCTTGTTGACGACGATGATCACGGGCAGCTTGAGCGCCAGCGCGTGCTGCAAAACGAAGCGCGTCTGCGGCATCGGGCCTTCAAAGCTGTCCACGAGCAAAAGCACGCCGTCCACCATCTTGAGCACGCGCTCGACCTCGCCGCCGAAATCGGCGTGGCCCGGGGTGTCCACGATGTTGATCTTGGCGTCGCCGTAGTGCACGGCGGTGTTCTTGGCAAGGATGGTAATGCCGCGCTCGCGCTCCAGATCGTTGGAGTCCATCACGCGCTCGGCGACCTGCTGGTTCTGGCGGAACACGCCGCCCTGCTTGAGCATCTGGTCCACCAGCGTCGTCTTGCCGTGGTCGACGTGGGCGATAATCGCGATATTGCGAATGTCCTCGCGGGTCATCATAGCCATGGGAATAACCTTCTTTCTTTCCTATCCGATCCTGTGGGCGCGCGCGGCAAACAGCCCGGCGTCGGGCGGTTTGTGCCGGTGCGGTTCGGAGAGGAAGAAAGGCATATGCGTCATTTCGGACTCCTTACTCGACGCCGCGCGGGGCGATATCGGACAGAACGAGGTTTTTGTTCTTCTCGCCCGCGAGGCGGATGCTCCAGTCGTTTTCAAAGAACAGCACGCGGTTGTCGCGGTGATCGCGCCCGCGCGCGCTGGTCGAGGTCAGCATGAGGTCGTCGACGGGCGTCTGGGAGGAAACCACCCAGCGCACATAGCGGTAGCTCAGGCGATCCATCAGCAGATCGACGCCGTACTCGCTCTTTAAGCGATACGAAAGCACGTCGAACTGCAATTCGCCCACCACGCCGACAATGAATTCCTCAACGCCCGTTTCGTCGCGGCGGAAGGTCTGGATCGCGCCCTCCTCGGACAATTGCGTGATGCCCTTGACGAACTGCTTGCGCTTCATGCTGTCCAGCGGGCGCACCTTCGCAAAGCGTTCGGGCGCGAACACGGGGATCTTTTCGAAATGGAATTTGCGCCCGACGGCGAGCGTGTCGCCCAGCCGGTACACGCCGGGATCGAACAAGCCGATGATGTCGCCGGGGTACGCCGTTTCGACGCCCTCGCGCTCGTCCGCCATGAACTGCTGCGGCTGCTTGACCTGCATGTCCTTGTTCGTGCCCGAATGCCACACCGTCATGCCCTTTTGGAATTCGCCGCTCACCACGCGCAAAAAGGCGAGGCGGTCGCGGTGCGCGGGGTTCATGTTCGCCTGAATCTTGAATATGAATCCCGAAAATCGTTCGTCGTCCGGCCCGATCAGCCCGGCGTCGCTCTCGCGCGGGAGCGGCGGCGTGGTGTAGCGCAGGAAGCGCGTCAGGAACGGCTCGACGCCGAAATTGGTGATGGCGCTGCCGAAAAACATCGGCGTCAATTCGCCCGCGCGCACGGCGGCGAGATCAAAGGCGTCGCCCGCCTCGTCCAGCAATTCGATTTCGTCGTTCAAACGCTTCCTGTAATGCCTGTCCAGCAGGCCTTCGAGCGCCGGATCGTCAAGCGCGACGGTCGTTTTCTCGGCCTTCGTCTTGCCGTGATTGCCGCCGTAGTACAGTTCGACCGTTTTCTCATCGCGGTGGTACACGCCCTGAAAATCGCCGTCCACGCCGATGGGCCAGTTGACGGGGCAGGCGCGGATGCCCAGCACGCTTTCGATCTCGCCCATCAGCTCGTAGGGGTCCTTCGCGGCGCGGTCCATCTTGTTGACGAAGGTGAAAATGGGGATTTTGCGCAGGCGGCAGACCTTGAAGAGCTTGACCGTCTGTTCCTCGACGCCCTTGGCGGCGTCGATGATCATCACCGCGCTGTCGGCGGCGACGAGCACGCGGTAGGTGTCCTCGGAAAAATCCTGATGCCCCGGGGTGTCCAGAATGTTGATATGGCAGCCGTCGAAGGAGAACTGCATGGCGCTGGACGTAACCGAAATGCCGCGCTGCTTTTCGATCTCCATCCAGTCGCTGGTGGCGTGGCGCTCGGCGCGGCGCGCCTTGACGCTGCCCGCCTGACGGATGGCGCCGCCGTACAGCAGCAGCTTTTCGGTCAGCGTCGTCTTGCCCGCGTCGGGGTGGCTGATGATGGCGAAGGTGCGTCGGCGCGCGACCTCCTGTTCAAGCTGGGACATGGCGCTCTCCTTTGGCGAAAGATTCGTGAATGCCGCGCGTTTGCGCAACGTTTGATTATACACCCGTCAGGGCGCGAATGTCAACTGTTCGCTCCGCGCGGCGCAGACATGTTTCGCGCGGCGCCGCAACGCGCCCCGAAGAGGGACGCGCGAAAGCCCGGCCGCCGGAAACAACACGTCACGGCAAGAGACGCGCGAAAGCCTGTCCGCCGGAAACAACACGTCCCGGAGCCGAGCCGGGCGAGCGCGTATGCGGCTTCGGCAAGCGGCTCCCGACCGCCAAAAAGCGCGGCAAACCCCCGCCGATACGATATTTTCTTCGATGTCCGCGTACCGAAAAGCGCGGCAAACCGCCGAAACGTCCGTCCCGTCGGCGTCCACGCGACATTTTTTACCGACAGCCCGTCCGATATGCCTGACGAGCCGGGAAGGATTTCAGGGCGCGACGCCGTACAGCGCGCAGGCGTTCTGATACGTGATGTCGGCAAGCTCCTCGGGCGACGCGCCCCTGATTTCGGCAAGCTTCAAAAGCGTGTACAAGACGTTTTCCGGCTCGTTGCGCCGCCCCCGGCGCGGCTCGGGCGAAAGATAGGGGCTGTCCGTTTCGATCAGCAGGCGGTCGGACGGCACGGCGAGCGCGGCGTCGAGCAGTCCGCGCGCGTTTTTGAAAGTGACCGCGCCGGCGAAGGAAATATAGAATCCCATGCGCAGGTATTCGCGCGCCGTTTCGGCGCTGCCCGAAAAGCAGTGGATCACGCCGCGCGGCGGCGTTTTTTCGGCGCGAAGAAGATCGATCATGTCGCCGTGCGCCTCGCGGACGTGGAAAATACAGGGCTTGTCCGCTTCGCGCGCCAGCGCGATCTGCTCGAGCGCCACGATTTTTTGCGTTTCGCGCGGCGAAAAATCATAATGATAATCCAGCCCGATCTCGCCCAGCGCCACGACCTTGTCCCGCTTGAGCAGCGCCTTGAGATCGTCAAGATAGTCGCCCGCCCGCGCCGCCTCGTGCGGGTGCACGCCGGCCGCGGCGTAAACGAAATCGTTTTCGTTCGCCAGCGACGCACAACGGCGCGAGGAAGCGATGTCGCTGCCGACCGTCACGCAGGCGCTCACGCCCGCCGCGCGCGCGCGCGCCAGCATATCGGCGCGGTCGGCGTTAAACTGTTCATCGTCCAGATGGCAATGGCTGTCGAACAATCGCATACAAACCCTCCGTCGAAAAGCACATGAAGCCCCTTTATTATACGATGATTTGCCCACGCGTCAACGGGTATTACGAAATCGACAGGGCGATCGCTCGCGAAACGACGGCGCTGCGGAACGCGATGGTTCGCCCGCGCGGCAGGGGGCGTTCCGGGCGTCATGCTTCGCGTAAGCGACGACGTATATTAAGCGGGCAATGAACGCATACTGAATACCGGAACGGAGGGACGGCCATGCAGAAAACAACGGCGCGGGGCAAAAAGCGCGCGGCGCTCGGCGGGGCGGCGCTGACGGCCGCCGCGATCATCGGCGCGCTGTGCCTGTCGCCCGCGCGGACGGGCGAGGACATCCATCGCTTCGGGGAATACACCGTGCGCGCGGGCGCGTCCTACGCGCGCGAGGAGATGATCGCGTGGCCGCGCGACGCGCTCGCGCCCGGCGCGCTGGCGCTTGTCGACCGCGCGCATCCGCTCGCGGAACCGGCGTCCGGCGCGCGCGACGTGCGCGTGATGACGGGGCAATACCTGCCGGCGCGCGAAGGCGTGACGCTCATGCCCGAGGTCATTTACGCGCTGTGCGACATGCGCGCGGCGCGCGCGCTCGACGGCATGGAAATCGTGGCGGGGACGACCTCCTTCGCCGAGCAGACGGCGCTGCAAAGCGAGGCGTACCTGCGCTACGCGCTGGTCTACGCGCCGGCGCAGGCGGTCATGATGGCGGAACAGTACGTGCCCGGCGCGGGCGAGAGCGAGCATCAGTCGGGCTGGGCGTTCGATATCGAGCTGACCGGCACGCTGGAAATGGGCAGCGCCGACAGGCTCAAGCAAAGCGAATTCGGCGAGTGGCTCGAGGAGAATATGTGGCGATACGGCCTGATCGAACGGTATCCGCGCGACAAAGCCGGCAGCTTCGCGGGCTGCTGCGAGCATCTGCATATCCGCTATGTCGGGCGCGAGCACGCGCTGATCATGCGCGGGATGAACCTGTGTCTGGAGGAATACCTGACGCTGCTGCGCGCGCGCGGCAGCCTGTCCCTCGAGCGCGCGGGCGAACGGGAGGCGCTGATCCTGTACCTGCCGCTTACCGGCGCGCGGTCGCTGATGATCCCGCGCGGCGCAGCCGTCGTCTCGGCGTCGGGGGACAACGCGGGCGGCGCGGTCATCGTGATCAAGTAACGAAAAGCGCCCGCCGACCGCACGGATCGGGGGCGCCCGGAAAACGATGAGGCGATCAGCCCTCGGGCTCGGGCCCGGACTCGGTAACCGGGCGGTCGCTGTACGGCCGCCAGTCGACGTCGGGCGTTTCCTGCATGGCGTCGGGATACGCGTTCTTTTTGCGCAGCGCAAAGCCCAGATCGCACGCGCGGTTGATCCTGCCGCTTGTGACGATCACGTTTTCGACCGTCACGGTGGTTCCGCTTTCCTCGGGCAGAATGCTGCCCACAAGCGGGAACTCGGTCTGCCGCGCGGTCGCCTTCAATTCCTTGTGCATGACCACCTGCATGACATAAGCGCCCGGATACAGCCCGTCGATTTCATAGCGGCCGTAGGCGTCGGTGACGGTTTTCGCCGCCTCTTCGCCGTAGCGGAACAGCGTGATCTCGATGCCGGGCATGACGCGCTCGCCCAGATCCTGCATGCCGTTGCCGTTCTCGTCGAGCCACGCCAGATCGCCGATGCCGCCGATCGCGCCGATGCCGATATCGCAGTCCCGCCGCTTTTCGCCCATATCGAGCGCGAACGGCTGCGATTCCCCGCCGCCCGTGATATCGCCCAGAATATAGCTGGCGCGCGAAACGGCGTCGACCTCGCGGGCGAACAGGCAGCCCTCGGGCAGCGCGGCGTCCAGCGCGTACTCGCCGGGATACAGTTTGTCAAAGGCGAAGCGCCCGTTTTCGTCGGTCACGGCGGATTGCACGGCCGCGCCGTCCGCCGTTTTCAGCTCGATTGTCAGCCCGGAAACATCGTCTTCCGTGCCGTCCATGTTCCAGACCTGTCCCGCGATTTCGGCATAGCGCAGCGCGCCGATTTCAAGCCCCGACAGGCTTTCGCCGTCGCCGAGCGTCACGGGCAGCGTCCAGCGCCCGTCCTTTTGTAAGGCGTTTTGATCAATCAGAATGCAATCCTCGTCCAGATCGATTTCCATCAGGTATTCGCCCGGCGGCAGCATGTCCAGCATGAACGCGCCCGCGTCGTCGGTCGTCGCCTCATAGCGCTCGCCGCCGCGCGAGAAAGCGAGCGTCCGCGCGGGAATGACGGCGTCCGCCTCGCCCATGCCGCCCGAATTGTCGCAGTCGAAATACAGCGTGCCGGCAGCCGAGGCGGGCAGCGAACCGTAGGCGTCGGCGTCCGCGACGTTCTCGTCCAGCCCGATCGTAAAGGGCACGGAGGCGGTGCTGTCGCGCGTGACGGGCACGAACGCGCCCGGCGCGGCGTTGAAGAGATAGCCCTCGGGCAGCGCGACGGTCAGGACGTACTCGCCCGGCCGCAGGCCGGACAGCGCGTACTCGCCGTCGTCCATCACGCGCGTTTCGTACGTGAATTCGCCGCTCGCGTCCGTCACGATGACCTCGCCGGACATCGGCTCATAGCCGTCGTCCAGCAGATGGTAAAGATGCCCCGAGATCGATCCCGTGCGCACGGCGAACACGTCGGACAGACGCACCCGCGCCTTCGCTTCAATGGAAAACGGCTCGCTCTCGATCTCGGTCTGATCGGTCAAAGGCTCCGTAAAGGCGATATCGTGCGGCACGGCGTACGCCACGCTGTACGCGCCGGGCAGCACGCCCTTGATGTAGAAATACCCGTTTTCGTCGGTCGTATCGCAGGCGAAATCGGACACCGGCGCGCCGTACTCGTCCAGCAGCGTCACCGCGACGCCGGCCAGCCCCGTCGTGACGCCCGGCTCGTCCATGATCACATAGCCGTCGACCTCGCCGGCGGCGAACAGCGCGGCGCGAACGCCGGAAACCGTCCCGCCGGGGGTCAGGGATAAATACGGCGTGTCGCCGCTTTCCTGCGTCTGATACTCAATCATGTTGTCCGCCCCGTTTTGCGGCGCGGCGATGTAGGGATCGATGAACAGCACGCGCACCATATGCCGCGACGGCGGCACGGCGAGCGTGAACGCGCCCGAGGCGTCGGTCGTCGTCTGCGCGGCGATCTCGCCGCGCTCGTTGATCGCCTGCACGGTGAAGCCGGCGAGCATTTCGGCGCCCGGGACGAATACGCCCGAATTGTCGGCGCTCATATACACCTCGCCCGCGATCGCCGCGGCGCGCGTCGCGCCGGCGTTCAGGTAAACCGTTCCGCCGCGCGGAACGTCGGCGTACGCGCTCGACTGCGAAAGCGCCGAGGGCGCGTAAAAATCATTGCCGTCGCCCGAAACGGTGAACACGTCGCCGTCCTTGAGCGCGCAGACGATCTCGAACGCGCCGCCGCGAAGATCGGTCAAAAGCGCCTCGCCGCGCTCGTCGGTCACGGCGCTGCGGATAAGCGCGCCGTCGCGGTACGCCGCCACGGCCGCGCCCGCGTAGGCGGGATCGCCGTCGCTGTTCATGCCGTTCACGTCGCGGTCGTCGTACACGAACACCGACACCGAGGCGGCGCTCACGACGCCCACGTCGGGAATCACGGTGTCGCCGTCGGTCCGGATCGTGACCGGCACGTCGCCCGCGCGCGATTCCGCCGTGATCGAGGAGGCGGCGTCGGCAAAGACCGCGCCCTGCGGCAGCGTCACGGAAAGCCGGTATTCGCCCGGCATGACGTGATTGACGCTGAAGGAGCCGTCGGCATTGAGCGCGATATCGTACGAAAGCCCCATATCGGGCGATTCGAGCGTCACCGTCGCCCCGTCCGCGCCGCCGTCCGCCGCCGAGAGCGCGCCGTCGCCGTCGTCGTCGAACCACACGCGCCCGCGCGCCGCGCCCGTTCTCACCATGCCCATCGACAGCCCGACGCTGCCCTTGACGGGCATATCGAAGGGCGCGGACACGGCGATATTGGTTTTGCTGGGCAAAAGACAGTTGTAATAGATGCTGATTTTCTCCCCGAGCGGGCCGGGCAGGAAGTTGTCGGGCAGCACGGCGGAGACGTAGTATGTCGCGGGCGAGAGATCATCGAACACGCACTCGCCCGATTTATCGGTTTCCTCGGTGGCGACGATATAGGATTTTCCGTTGTAATCGTACATCAGGTTGACCGTCACGCCGCGCACGCGCGCCTCGTTGTCGCGCCGACCGCCGTTGGCGTTCTCATCCTCGAAGGCGCTCATGGCGAGGCGGCCCGACTGCTTGGTCGCGCCGATGCCGAGCGAGAGCGCCTCGTTCTGCGCAAGCGTGAAATTGGGCGTAATGCCGTCGCGCCCGCTCGCGGGCAGCGCGGCGCTGTCCGCGCCGTGCAGCGTAAACTGATGCCCCGAGGGCAGCGAGATCGACAGGCAGTACTCGCCTGCGGGCAGCCCGGTAAAGGCGTACGCGCCGTCGCGCCCCGTCGTCGCCGTGGCGACCGTTTCGACCGTCGCGCCCACGACGCGCTCCAGCGTGACCGAGACGCGGTTGAGCGCGCTCTCCCGCGCGCCGCGAACGCCGTCCGCCGCCGAATCAAGCCACGCGACGCCGCTCACCGACGCGCCGGAAGCGCCTTCCACTGCCAAAACCGGCGTCAGGAAGCATAAAACGGCGAGCGCCGCCGTCAAAAAGATCAATCCGCGCCGCATGTCAGTCCCTCCCATCCATGATTCCCTCCATGATAGACGATTCGCGGCGTTCTGTCAATCGCGGCGCGCGCGGGAAAATGTAAAATCATCAGCCCCCGTTCGACACGCGCGGCGCGGCAACGCCCCGCGGACGGGCGATTCGCGCTTTACTTTTCCGGCGCGATCCTCTATACTGATGGGCGAAAACCGCTTATCAAAGCGTGAATGAAAGGAAACGATATGCGATATCTGGCGCTTTTGCTCTGTCTGATGCTGCTGCCGACGGCGGCGCTCGCCGAAGAACCCGTTCTGATCAACCGCCTCGCCGACCCCTCGCTGGCGTCGCCCTTCGCCGAGGACGCGCAGCTCCTTGAAATCTTTTTTCCGAAAATTACCGGCGTGGACGCGGCGTTTATGCGCTACGGCGAGTATTCCGTGCTGATCGACTGCGGCGGCGAACAGTGGCGCGAGGTGGAAAAGCTGCTGAACAAGCTCGGCGTGACCGAGATCACCTACGCGCTGAACTCGCATCCCGACGCAGACCACATCGGCGGGTATCACCGCGTGCTCCCGAACTTCCCGGCGAAGGAGTTCATTTACGGCTTCCCCGAGGATTATCCCGATACCGACGATATTTGCCACAAGGTATACGCCTATCTGCACGAGGCGAACGTGCCCATGCGCCGCGCCGAGAACGGCGGGACGCTCGATTTCGGCGGCGCGTCTCTGACCATGTATCAGCTCGAGGACGACAGCATCGCCCGCGTCAACAACCGCTCGGTCGTCCTCATGGCGAAACTGGGCGACCGCAGCATCTTTTTCGCGGGCGATCTGCAAAAGCTCGGGCAGAACGCCTTCGCCGCCCTGCGCGACACCGTCGATCTGGACGCCGACATCCTCAAATACCCGCATCACGGCTACGACAAAATGCAGGAGGACTTTCTGGACGCCGTTTCGCCGCGCTTTATCGTCGTCCCCCGGGATATGATCGAAAGCGGCACCAAAAAGCAGCTGCGCGAGCGCGGCATCGACTATTACGTGACGTATAAGGGCATGCTGCGCCTCGCCACCGACGGCGAGGTCTGGCTGATCGAGCCGTTCAAATAAGGATCGGCGGGCGTTCCGGGCGGGTGTTTCACGTGAAACATCCGCCTTTTTATGACAGCATCAGGGCGTCGCGCGGCGCGCCGCGATAGACGACCGCGCCGGGCGGACGGCCGACCAGACGCGCCGTGCCCTCGCACAGATCGACGACCAGCGCGGCATCCCCGACGGCGCGGATTCGCGTCGGGCAGGGCGAGGGCAGGCGATAGATCACGCGCCGGCCGCGCAGCCGGAGGATTTCGCCCGTCACGCCGACGACGCAGTCGCCGTTCGCCAGCACGCACAGCGCGCACGGCGCGCCGGGCAGCGTGATCAGCGTTTCCGCCGTACCGGCGCGCCGCACGGCGATCAAAGACGCGCGCATTTCCTCGCCCGGCGGCGCGCAAAGCGCCGCGAAGCCGTCGCGCGTGAAGCACGCCGCGCTCACGACGCCCGGCAGCGCGTACGCGCGCATTACGCGCAGCGAGTCGTCCATCAGGATCGCCGTGCCCGACGCGCCGCCTGCGATCAGCAGTCGCCTGCCGTCGCCGCTGACGCACAGATCGCGCGGAAAATCGCCCGCCGGCGCGGTCAGCGCCGGGCACAGCGCGCCGTCGAACGCCGTCACCGAATCGGCGTCGGCCGAGAGCGCGTACAGATAATCGCCCGCCGCGACGCGCGAAACGCCCGGCGGCGCGGCAAACGAGCCGTCCGGCTTGCCGTCCGCCGTCAAGCGCTCGCCGCGCGCAGCGCCCGCCGTCCACACGCGACCGTCCCGCGCGTCCAGCGCTGCGCAGGGCGCGCCGACGCGCTCGCCGCCCCGGTATAACCCGCGCTCGTCCGCCACCCACAACGGCATGAAACCCCCTCCTTTGTTCGATCTATGTCAGACACCCGCGCGCCGTGCGCGCCGGGGACAATTTCGCGCCGCGCGGCAGGAGATCGCGCGGCAGCCGCAGAAATAAGGAAGGGATTTTTTGCGATCAAGGGGGGAATCGGTATGCAGGCGAAAGTGTTTCAATGCCCGTGCTGCGGCGCGCCGCTCACCTTCGGCGCCGGGAGCCAGCAGCTCGAGTGCGCCTCATGCGGCAACAATTACCCCGTCGACGCGCTCGAGGGCGCGCAAACGGCGGCGCGGGACGCGGCGCGCCCCGACGATATGGCTTGGCAGACGCACGACAACGATTGGAGCGAGGACGACAAGGCGCGCCTCAAGTCCTATCGCTGCTCGACCTGCGGCTCGGAAATCGTCGCCGACGAATCGACCGTCGCGTCCGAATGCGTCTACTGCGGCAACCCGAGCATTTTCCCGACGCAGCTCGAGGGTGCGTTCAAGCCCGACGGCGTGATTCCTTTCCAAAAGACCAAAAAGGAAGCGCAGGCCGCCTACGTCGCCCACTGCAAGGGCAAAAAGCTGCTGCCGCGCCTGTTTTTGAGCGAGGGGCGCGTCGAAAAGATCACCGGCGTGTACGTCCCCTTCTGGCTGTATTCCGCCGAGGCGGACGCCGATATGACCTACAAGGCGACGCAGGTGTCCACGCACCGGCAGGGGCAGTACATGGTCACCAAGACGCGGCATTACGCCATCCGGCGCGGCGGCACGCTCGGCTTTTCCGACGTGCCGGCCGACGGTTCGAGCAAGCTTGACGACACGCTGATGGAATCGGTCGAGCCGTTCGACGCGCAAAAGGCCTGCGATTTTGAGATCGCGTATTTGAGCGGATATCAGGCCGAGCGGCACGACGTCGACGCCGACGTCTGCAAGGCGCGCGCCAACGAGCGCATCCGGCAAAGCGTCGAATCGGTCTTCCGCGACACCGTGATGGGCTACGCGACCGTCGTTCCCTCGGGCGGCAGCGTGCGCCTGAACAAGCGCGCCGTAAGGCAGGTGCTCATGCCGGTCTGGATGCTCAACACCAAGTACCGCGACAAGGTTTACACCTTCGCCATGAACGCGCAGACCGGGCGGCTCATCGGCGATCTGCCCGTCGATACCGGCAGATTCCTCAAATGGCTCGGCGGACTGTTCCTCGCGCTCGGCGTCGGCGGGCTCGGTGTCGCGTACCTACTCATGGCGACGGGGGTGATCTGATGAAACGCTTTCTGCTGTTCCTCTCGCTCTTCCTCCTGATCGCGCTGCCGGCGCTCGCCGACAACCGCGTGTTTGACGACGCGGACTTGCTCACGCAGGCCGAGGAAACGGCGCTGAACGATACCATTGCGCGGATCGGCGCCGATTACCGCTTTGACGTCGTGCTGCACACAACGCCCTCCGCGCGCGGCCAATCGGTGCGCATGTACGCCGCCGATTACTACGACGAGGGCGGTTTCGGTTACGGCGCGAACGCCGACGGGCTGATCTTTGTGATATCCATGGCGGAGCGCGATTACTACACCGTCACCACCGGGAGCGGCATTCGCATGTTCACCGATTACGGCATCGGTCAGATCGGCGGGCATATCGCGCCCTATCTCTCAAGCGGCGATTATTTCGGCGCGATGACGCGGTATCTTTCTGATGTCGAACGGTTCATCATTCAGGCGACGCGCGGCGCGGACAGCGGTCGGAGCGGCGCGTACACGCCATATGATTACGACGAGCCCGTCGTCCTGCGCGCGCCCGCCGAGCGCCTCGCCGACGTCGCGCCGATCATTCTCGTCGCGGCGCTTGTGATCGCGCTGATTGTCGTGCTGATTATGCGCGCCGGTATGAAATCGGCGCGGCGGCAGTCGGGCGCCGGCGATTACGTTGTGCGCGGCTCGCTCAATCTCACGCGCCGCGAGGATATCTACCTCTACACCACCACCGTGCGCACCAAGATTGAATCGAACACCGGCGGCGGTGGGCGCGGCGGCAGCTCCACCTTCAGCGGCAGCAGCGGACGCTCGCACGGCGGCGGCGGCGGCAAGTTCTGACGGGACGGAGAGACGGGGACGAGGGAACGGAGGTTTTTGCGAGAGGGAAGGGATTTTGCGTCAAAATCCCCTCCCTCTCGCGCTCTCCTACCCAAAACCATAGAGAAATGGAAAAGGCATTGATCCGCCGGCGAACGGCGGGGCGGAGGGACGGAGAGACGGGGACGGAGGAACGAGGGGTTTTGCGAGAGGGAAGGGATTTTGCGTCAAAATCCCCTCCCTCTCGCGCTCTCCTACCCAAAACCATAGGGGGAATGGGGAAGGGATTCGGTCGCTCGCACGGCAAGATAGTCCGAAAGGGACAACATAGACGCCTGCGGGGACGCGAAACGGCGCGAATTTGCGAATGTTTCACGTGAAACGTTGCCGGAGGCTGCCGCAAACCGGCGTTTTCAAACATTTTTTGGCGAATTTTGCCGTCAGGGGTGGCGCTGTCCGTCTTTTTATGCTACAATGCGATGTGGCGTGACGGCAGCGCTCTATTTGTTGGGCGCTTCATCGCGCATCAACGCATTTGGAGGATTTGATTTTGAACCGAATGGACAAACTGATGTCGCGTCTGGCGCTCCAGCCGGACGAGGGCATTCTGATTCACAAGCCGTCCAACATGTTCTACTTGAGCGGCTACACGGGCGAAGGCCTGATCGCGGCGGGCGACGGCTTCCGCGCGATTGTGACCGATTTCCGCTACACCGAGCAGGCCGAAAAGCAGGCGCCCGGCTTCTCCGTGCACATGATCGAAACGGGCGTGTCCCACGCCAAGCTCGCGGGCGGGCTGTTCGCCGGGCGCGCGATCACAACGGTCTATTTCGAGGACGACAAGGTCACCGTCAAGGAATTGCGCGGGATCGAGGACGCCATGCCGGGCATCGCCTTCAAGCCCCTCGACGGCGCGCCCGAGAAGCTGCGCGAAATCAAGGACGAAAGCGAGATCGCGCGCATCGAGGAAGCCTGCGATATCTCCTGCCGCGCGCTCGAAGCCGTCCTGCCGCGCGTGCGCGAGGGCATGACCGAGAAAGAGCTGCGGCTCATGCTCGACTACGAAATGCTGGCGCTGGGCGCCGACGGGCTGGCGTTTGACACCATTGTCGCTTCCGGCGAGAACGGCTCGCTGCCCCACGCCATTCCCGGCGCGCGCGCCATCCGGCGCGGCGACATGATCACGCTCGATTTCGGCGCGAAAAAGGGCGGCTACTGCGCCGATATGACGCGCACCATCGCGCTGGGCGAGCCGAGCGCCGAAATGCGCAAAATCTACGACACGGTGCACCGCGCGCAGCGCGAATGCGAAAGCGCGCTCGCGCCCGGCAAAAGCTGCTTCGATATCGACCGTCTGGCGCGCGACATCATTGACGGCGCGGGCTACAAGGGTCGCTTTGGGCACGGCCTCGGCCACGCGGTGGGCATCGATATTCACGAGTCCCCGCGCCTGTCGCCCACTTGCCGCGACGCGCTGGCGCCCGGGCACGTCATCACCGTCGAGCCGGGCGTCTACATCCCGGGGCTGGGCGGCGTCCGCATCGAAAACACCTGCGTCGTCACGGAAGACGGCGCGCGCACCCTCGTTCATGCACAAAAGGAGCTGCTTATCCTGTGATAAGCCCCCTTTAGCAATCATCAAATTATTGGAGGAAATCACATGATTACGGCTGGAGATTTCAGAAAAGGCATCACGGTGGAATGGGACGGCGGCGTGTGGACGATCGTCGATTTCCAGCATGTCAAACCCGGCAAGGGCGCGGCGTTCGTCCGCACCAAGATCAAGAACGTCATGACGGGCGCGGTCGTCGAGCGCTCCTTCAACCCCTCGGACAAAATGCCCCGCGCCACCATCGAGGGCAAGGAAATGCAGTACCTGTACAACGACGGCGATCTGTACTACTTCATGGACCCCGATTCCTTCGAGCAGATCCCCATCGGCAAGGACGCCGTGGCGGATTCCATCCCCTTCGTCAAGGAAAACACCAACGTCACCATCAGCTTCTACAACGGCGCGCCCTTCCTCGTCACCCCGCCGAACTTCGTCGAGCTTGAAATCACCATGACCGAGCCGGGCTTCAAGGGCGATACCACCACCAATACCTTCAAGCCCGCCACCACCGAAACCGGCTACGAAATCATGGTGCCGCTCTTCATCGGCATCGGCGACAAAATCAAGATCGACACGCGCACCGGCGAATACCTCTCCCGCGCCTGACAAATTGAAGGAGGATATCCCATGAGCAATCTCACCGACCGCGTATCCTACATCAAGGGCCTCGCCGAGGGGCTGAACCTCGATACCGAAAAGAGCGAGGGCAAGGTGATCGACAAAATGCTCGAGCTGCTCGCCGAAATCGCCGGCGAAATCGAGCAGATCCACAAGGATCACGAGGAACTGGACGAGTACGTCGAAAGCATTGACAACGACTTGAGCGATCTCGAAGAAACGCTGTACGGCGACGAGGACGAGTGCGACGACGACTGCGACTGCTGCCATCATCATCACGGTGACGATGAGGACGAAGACGACGAGGAAGAGGAAGAGGACGAGGACGAAGACGAGGACGAGCGCGTCGTCGAGTATACCTGCCCGCACTGCGGCGAGGATATGACCTTTGAGGTCGACCGCTTCGATTTCGACGAGGATTACCTTTGCCCCACCTGCCACAAGCCGCTCTTCCCCGAAACGCCCGAAGAGTAAAAGGGGTCTGCGACTCATTCGACTCAAGGTCTGAATGACCTTGAGTCGATTTGCAGATTTTCTTGCGCGCCTTTGGCGCGCGGCCAGAAAATCTGTAAGGAAATGATTTTTCCTCCCGGAACGTAAACGTTCCTTCGGAAAAATCATTCCTCAGACCGGCAAAGCCGGTCTTGCGGATTACGGTCGAGGGCGCTCCGCCCCTCCAAACCTCTCCGGTTATTTTTTCTTTTCCGTTCTGTAAAACTCTCCCCCTATCGGTTTTCGGAAGGGGAGCGCGAGGGGGAACCGCTTTTGCCCTCAAAAGCGGTTCCCCCTCGCAAATTC
>CAYWOS010000031.1:0-30555 GCA_964459985.1 uncultured Oscillospiraceae bacterium | reverse complement strand
AAAGCCGCGCAGGAAAAACGTGCAGGCCGCAAAAATGAAAGATTCATTTTTGCGGTGCGTGTCGACTTTGTCGACACGCAGAACGGAAGCCCGGCGCAAGCCGGGCTTCCGTGAAACCGTAGTGATTATTTCGCCAGGAACGCCTGGAGCTGCGCGTTGGCTTCGTCGACGATCTTCTGCATGCCGGCGTCATCGAGCTTTTTGAGCAGCTCGGGCAGCGCGGTCGCGGGATCGGCGGCGCCGCAGCACAGCGTCAGCGCGTAGGCTTCCTTGATGTTGGCGACGGCGGCGATTTCATTCTCCACCGGCTTGGGATCAAAGGTGAAGCCGTAGATCGGCAGCGCCTTCGCGCTGGCGTAGAAGGCGGCGAAGCGCTCCTGGAAATCCGCGCCCTGACCCTTCTGCGGGGGCAGCAGGGTGACGTTGCCCATGCCGTTCGTCCACGGCGAGTAGGTGGCGCGGGCATCGGCGTTGAACACGACTTCGCCGACGTCGTTCAGCGTGTAATGGATGCCTTCGACGCCGTAGTTGAGCAGCGTCATAACATACGGATCGCTGTTGAGCAGGTTGAGGAACTTGATGCACTCGACCGGGTGCTCGCTGTTGGCGGAAATGGCGATCAGCGCGCCCTGCACCGAGGTATTGTCGATGTACGGGGCGTCGGTGGTCAGCAGATAGGCGACCTCGACGCCGCGCTTTTCGGAGGTGGTGAACTCGTAGCCGAACGAGGTGACTTCGCTCGAAATCAGGTAATTGGCGGTGTCCTGCGCGTTGCGCCAGGTATCGTTCGCCGTTTCGCCGATGGCGATGGCGGGATCGATGTAGCCGGCGAGGTAGTATTCGCGCATTTTTTCGGCAAACGCCTTGAACTCGGGCGTGGCGTACTTGTTGAGGATCACGTTGCCGTACGCGCCGGGCGTCGAAACGTCCGCCATGTTCATGTAATAGCTCAACAGGCTGTTGTTGTCGCCCGTGACGATGGGCGTGCCGTCCACGTAGCGCTCGACGACCAGACCTTCATAAATGAAGGGATAGAAGGTCGTGCCCTTTTCGGCTTCCTCGCCCGCCTTGACCTTGGCGAAGATGTCGTTCCAGCCGTAGAAGCCGGCTTTTTCGACGTCCTCGAGCGTGTAGCCGTATCTCTCAAGCAGCGTCACGTTGATGTCCCACGCGTTCATGGTGGCGATGTCCTTGAAGCCGGGCACGGCGTACAGACCGATCTCGCCGTCCGGGCCTTCGACCAGAGAGCCTTCGATCAGCAGCTCGGGCACTTTCGCGATCATGTCCTGAAGGTACTGCGCAACCAGATCGTCCTCGGGGTCGTCCAGCCGGACGAACGCGCCCTTTTTGGCGTAGGTGGAATAAGCGTTGTCCGTCCAGGAGCAGGTGAACATCATGTCGTACTCGTCGCTGCCGCTGTTGAGCGCGTTCATGACCAGCTCGTTGAAATTGGCCCACGAACCCCAGACGGGCTTGACGGTGACGCCGATCTTTTCCGCGAGATAGGCGTTCAGCTTCTCAAGCACGGCGGTGTCGTCGGATACGGTGCTGCCGTGGAACAGCACGGTGACCTCCACGGGCGCGGCGTCCGCCAGCGCCGGCAGCGCGCACGCCGCCATGAGCAGGGCGAGAATCAGCGAAAGAATCCGTTTCATGTCTTGTTTCCTCCATGTTTTTATTGTAAGCCGTCGCGTCGCGGCGGCGTTACTTCAACCCTTGACCGAGCCGATGGTCAGTCCCGCCACCACGTAGCGCTGGAAGAAGGGATAGGCGCAGGCGATGGGCAGCACGATGAACACCACGACCGCCATGCGCATGCCCTGACTGGGCAGGCTGCGCGCGGCCTCGGCGCCCGCCGCGCCCAGCATGGACGAATTGCGCGCCAGATACTCGGCGTTGCGCTGCATTTCCATGAGCAGGTACTGAAGCGGGTAGAGCTTGCGGTCGGTGACGTAGAGCAGGCACAGGAACCATTCGTTCCAGTACGCCAGCGCCGTGAGCAGCGCGACGGTGGCGATGCCGGGCTTGACGATGGGCAGGATGATGCGCAAAAGCGTGTTGTATTCGCCGCTGCCGTCGATGGTCGCTGCCTCGATGAGATCAAAGGGCACCGACGTCTGAAAGAAGGTGCGCATGATGATGATGTTGAAGGGACTGACCAGCATGGGCACGATGAGCGCGGCGTAGTTGTTGCCCAGACCCAGCAGATTGCGGCACACGATGTAGGTGGGGATCAGCCCGCCGCCGAAAATCATGGTGAAAAAGCTGAAAAAACTGAAGAAGCGGCGGAACTTGTAATCGCGGCGGAACAGGGGATAGGCGTACAGCACGCACATCGTCATGCTGATCAGCGTGCCGACGACGGTAATCGCAAAGCTGTTGAAATAGCTCCGCCACAGCGCGTCGCCCAGATTGAGCACTTGCTTGAACGCCTCGAGCGACCACGACTCGGGGAAGAAGGAATAGCCGATGCGCTTGATGCTGTCCTCCGCCGTGAAGGAAATGATGATGACGAACAGGAAGGGCACGACGCATGCCAGCGAGAACGTCGCCAATACCGCGTGAAAGACGGCCTCCGTCCCGCGCGATACGGCGCCCAGCCGGGCGTTTTCGCGCTTTGCGCGCGCGCCGAGCGCTGTCATGACGATCCCTCCCTTCTTGGTTGTCAGAACAGGCTGCTGTCCTCGTCCAGTCTGCGCACGACGGCGTTCGCCGCCATGATGCAGACGAACCCGACTAAGTTTTGCAGAAATCCCGCCGCCGTGCTCATGCCGATGTTATTGGTGAAGCGGTAGGCGCGGTAGACGTAGGTGTCGACCACCTGCGTGGCGGGGAAGAGCGGCGCGCTGTTCATCGGCACCGACCAGAACAGCCCGAAATCGGCGTTGAAGATCCTGCCGACGTTCATGATCAACAGAATGACGATCATGGGCTTCAAATGCGGCAGCGTGACGTGAACGACCTGCTGCCACTTGCCCGCGCCGTCGACCGACGCCGCCTCGTACTGCGCGCGGTCGATGCCGGTGATGGCGCTCAAGTACAGCACCGTCGAATAGCCCGTGTTTTTCCAGACGACGCAGATGGTCAGGATGTACGGCCAGTAGCCCGGCTCGTTGTACCAGTCGGTCACCGCGCCGCCCGCCGCGCGCTGGGCGCGCACGATCATGCCGTTGGTCGGGTCGAGGAAGGCGAACAGGAAGTACGCCGCCACCACCCAGCTTAAGAAATAGGGGAAAAACATGGCGGTCTGGTAGACCTTCGCCGCGAACTTTCTCGTCAGCTCGCTCATCATCACGGCGAACGTCACGGCGATCAGCAGCCCCAGCGCGATCCACACGACGTTGTAGCACAGCGTGTTGCGGATCATCACGCCGCTGTCGGGGCTGAACAGGAACTGAAAATTGTCAAGCCCTACCCACTCGCTGTGCAGCAGATTGACGGGAAAGGGCATTTTGCGCGTGGGCAGACGGTAATCCAGAAAGGACATCACGATGCCGAACATCGGCAGATACCTGATCAAAAGATACCAGACCGCCGCCGGCAGCACCATCGTCGTCAGCGCGAGGGTTTTCGTGATCCCGGCCGTGCGCGCGGACAAGTGCGCGCGTTTTCCCGTCGCTTTCTTCAGCGCCGCGTCCGACATGCCGCCGACCTCCCTTCGCCCCCGCCGTCGATTGTCCTCACGCCGTTATCATAGGCGTTTCCTTTGATGATCTCAATGATTGAAATTGCTTTTTTTTGCATCCGCTTGTCATGAACGGAAATACGACAGCCATATATGACATGAAATCGCCTGTTTTCTTTGTCATTTGTTGTCCTTTTTTGACGATTCTTGTTCCGTTTCATCGAATGTTTGCAATGGGAGCGCTTTGCCCTTATAATATAGAAGCAATCGGCGCGCCGGACGCGCCGCGCAAGGGTGAAATGATGCGGAAGCGGATTCAGGGCGGTTTTCGGAGCCTGCGGGCTTCGCTGACGCTGATTGTGATCAGCTGCTGGCTGCTGCCAACGATCATACTGGGCGGCTTTATGGGCGCGCGGTTGAGCGCGTCGCTGCGCGAAAAGACCGAGGCGGCGGTGGTGTCCTCGGCGCAGCAGGCGCGCGTGCTGCTGGTCAATCACATCGAGCAGGCGGTTTTGCTCGCCAAGGCCGCCACCTATGACGACGAGTTGAGCGCGGCGTATGCCGACTATCGCGGCGGCGCGTCGCGGTATCAGGAATACTTCACCTCGGTGCGAAGCTATCTGGACCGTAAGTACAGCCGCGAGCGGCTGTTCGATTTCGCCCTGTTTTTCACGCCCGAAAAGCCCGGGGAAATCAACTACACCTCGCAGGATTATATGAGCGCCGCGCTGTTTCTCCAGAACGACCAGCGCGCCGTCCTTGAACTGTGCGAGACGCTCGACACGCGGTGCGTGTTCTGGCAGGGCGCCGAGCACGCCTACCTGATCCGCAATCTGTACGACACGCGCCTCAACCGCTTCGCCGTGCTGGCGCTGGGCATCAATCCCGACGCGCTGTTCGAGCCGGCGCCGGCGGAGGCGGAAAACGGCACGTCGTACTATGTGGCGCTTGGCGGCGTCGCGCGGGGGCTGTACGCGCCCTCCGACGTTCGCGGCGTCATCGAGGAAAAGGGCGAAAAGCTCCTGTACACGCAGATGATCGAGGAATACGATTACTCGCTGCTTTTGCAGGCGCAGATCGACAAATCGGTCGCCTACGCCGAGGAAGCGCGCCTGTCGCGTTTCCTGATCCTGATGATCTTCCTGACCGTGCCGCTTTGCGTGGCCGTCCTTCTGTTCGCGCGGCGGCGCGTCGTGCGCCCCATCGGGGAGTTGAGCGCGGCGTCGCGCCGCATCGAGAAGGGCGAGATGGGGTTTGCCGTTCAGGTGCACGGCGCGGAGGAACTTGAACAGCTCGGCGCGGCGTTTTCGAGCATGAGCGTTCGCCTGAAGCGCCTGATCGACACATCCTACAAGGAGCAAATCGCGCTGCGCGACGCGTGCATTCAGGCGATGCAGAGCCGCATCAACCCGCATTTCATTAATAACGCGCTGGAGGACATCAACTGGCAGGCGCGTATGGACGGCAACGAAACGGTGTCCCGGATGGTCGAAACGCTCAGCGTGCTGCTCAACGCCGGCATTGACCGCAGCGACAGGCATCTGGTGCCGCTTTCCGAGGAGCTGCGCATCGCCGACGCCTATTTTTACTTTATCGGCCTGCGCTTCGGCGATAACCTGCGCGTGGACAAGCATACCGATGCGTCTCTGGCCGCCGCGCTCGTGCCCCGGCTGGTGATTCAGGTGTTGGTGGAGAACGCCGTCGAGCACGGCGTCAGCCTGTCGGGCGGCGGACATATCGCGCTGGATGTGGACAGGCGCGGCGATCAGCTTGTGATCGAGGTGCGCAACGACGGCGCGCGGCTCACGCCCGGGGACATCGCGCGCATGGAAGACATCATGGCGGAGGACGGCGTGACCGAGGGGCATATCGGCATCCGCAACGTCAATCAGCGCCTGCGCCTGCTGTTCCCGGGCAGGGCGGGGCTGTCCTTTCGGCGGGACGAGAACGGCGATACCGTCGCTTCCGTCCGTCTGCCGTACACCGAAACCGTTCCCGTCGACTGAAGGAGGGATTGATTTGCGCAGATTGACGGCGTGCTGTCTGGCACTGCTGCTTCTCCTGCCCGTCTGCGCGCGCGCCGAGGGCGTGACGCTTAAAACGGTCAGCACTTTCGCCGGCACGGACGCGGCGGCGGACACCTACACGCGCCTTTTGCGAAGGTGGGAGGAGGAGACGGGCAACCGCGTGACCGATTCCTCCGCGCCCTCGGACGAGGGCTGGAAAACGGGCGTGCTCAAGGATTTCGCCGCCGGCAATGAGGCGGACGTGCTGTTCTATTTCACCGGCACGGCGGACAACGCGCCCATTCTCAGCCGCGTCGTGCCCGTCGACGAGATCAACGCCGCTTATCCCGCGCTCGCCCTGCCCGAAAGCGACGACTGCCGCGAGGCGGACGGGCGGGTGTACGCCATTCCCGTGCGCGAGTATTGGGAGGGGCTGTTCTGCAACGTCGATCTGTTCGAGCGCTACGGGCTGGAGCTGCCCGTGACATGGGACGCGCTCGAGCGCGCGGTCGCCGTGTTCCGGGAAAACGGCGTCGTGCCCATCGCCGTCAGCTTGAGCGACGTGCCGCACTACATCGCCGAGTTTTGCGTCCTCGCCTGCGATCCGGGCGGGGAGCACGAAATGCGCCCGGGCAGGGGCGAGCGCGTCCCGGAGGGCTGGATCGAGGGCATGAGGCTCCTGCGCAGGCTGTATCAGATCGGCGCGTTCGCGCCCAATGTCTGCTCGACCACTGACAGCGCCGCCGGCCGTTTGTTTGCCAACAAACAGGCCGCCATGAAGCTCGACGGGAGCTGGTTCGCCAACGGCCTGCCGTATGAGAATATGGATTCGACCGTCGTCATGCCCTTCCCGAGCTATGTCGGCGGCGAAGGCGCGGCGTTTCGCGGCGTGTCGATGGGGTTTTATTTAAGCCGCCGCGCGTGGAACATGCCGGCGCGCCGCGACGCCGCCGTCAGCCTGCTGGGATTCCTTTCGACGGGCGAGAATGCCGTGGCGCTTGGCGGATACACTTATTCGGGACGGCTCGGGAACAGCGCCGAAACCATGCTCCGGGGCATGGCGGGCGCGCGCGAGCCGTTTCAGGACGATATGAATCAGGCGGCGCGGACGCTGTGGTTCGGCTTTGTGCCCGCCGTCGCCGAGGGCCGCATGGACGCGGAAGAGATGTGGGCGGAGGTCATGGCGCTCGGGGCGTTCGAGTAAGGGAGGGGTCGGGGATGTACCGCGTCGCGCTGGTGGACGACGAGGAAATGATCGTCAAGGGGCTTATGCGCGCGTTCCCGTGGGGCGAGTACGACTGCGAGGTCGTCGGAACCGCGCGGGACGGCCGCGAGGGCGTCGCGCTCGTGCGGCGGCTGTCGCCCGATCTCCTGTTCGCCGATATCCGCATGCCCAATATGGACGGGCTTTCGATGATCGCCGCGCTCAAATCGGAGTATCCGCGCCTGCAGATCGCCGTGCTGACGGCGTTCCGAGATTTCGATTACGCCAAGCAGGCGCTGTCGCTCGGCGTGTGCCGATACCTTCTCAAGCCGAGCAAGATGGAGGAACTGCGCGAGGCGGTCTCGGTCATGACGGCGCGTTTGCGCGCGCTGCCGCAGGCTTCTGCCGACGCCGGGGACGCGCCGGAGGACGCGGAGGACAACAGCGAGGCGGGCGCGTTCATGGCGCGCGCGGCGCTCAAGTATATCCGGGCGCACTACGCCGAGCGCCTGACCCTGAACGATGTGGCGGAGCAGGTGTACGTCAGCCAGTGGCATTTGAGCAAGCTCATCAACCGGCATCTCAAGCAGAGCTTTCTGGACATCGTGAACGACCTGCGCGTCGAAAAGGCCAAGGAGCTGCTCGCCGATCCCGCGCGGCGCATCGGCGATATTTCGGCCGCCGTCGGCTACGCCGACGTCGCGCATTTCAGCCGTACCTTCAAGCGAATCACCGGCAAGACGCCGATGGAATACCGCGGCACGCTCTGACGCCGCGCCGCCCGCGGGCTTTCCCGGCGGGCGCGCCGCGCCGCCTTGACAAGCGGCGTTATTTGTCATAAAATGTGGGAAAGGGAAGACGGTCGGGAGGGACGCGCGATGGGCAGGCGATTTGTCCGAGGCGGCGAACGCGGCGATTTTTCGCGCGGCCGCCGCGCGCGCAATATGCTGATCAACGCCGTGACGAAGCCGTACAACGTCATCGTATTCGTGTCGGTGATCGTTCTGGCGTATCTCATCATCGTGCCGCTCGCCGAAATGATCGCGACGACGCTCACGCTCGCCAAGTCCGATCTGCGCCGTGTCCGCGACGGCACGCAGGCGGGCGAGTTTACTCTATACTACTGGAACCGTCTTTTGTTCAGCGACGTATCGAGGAACCTGTTCTGGGTGCCGCTTGGCAATTCGCTGGTCATCGCCTTGAGCACGACGATGATCAGCATTACGCTGGGCGCGCTCATCGCGTGGCTCATGGTGCGCACCGATCTGCCCTTCAAGCGCTTCTTTTCGCTCTCCGTGATCGTGCCCTACATGCTGCCCTCGTGGTGCAAATCCATGGCGTGGCTGGCGGTGTTCCGCAACGAGCGCATCGGCGGCGCGGCGGGCTTTTTGTCCTATCTCGGGATTTCCTCGCCCGACTGGCTGGCGTACGGCCCCGTGCCCATCGTCATCGTCCTGTCCATCCATTACTACGCCTATTCCTATCTGCTCGTTTCGGCGGCGCTTCGCTCGGTCAACGCCGAGCTTGAGGAAATGGGCGAGATCGTGGGCGCGGGCAAGGGCATGATCTTGCGGAAGATCACTTTCCCGCTCGTGCTGCCCGCCATTCTTTCCGCCGTGATCCTGACCTTTTCCAAATCGATGGGCACCTTCGGCGTGCCGTCGTTCCTCGGGCTGAAGGTGAATTATTACACGATATCGACCTCCCTGTACGCCAAGGTGACCAGCGAAAAGGGCATCGCGTTCGGCATCAGTTTGTGCCTGATCCTCATCGCGTCGGTCAACATCCTGATCAATCAGAAGCTCATCGGCTCGCGCAAATCCTTCGTCACCATCGGCGGCAAGGGCAGCCGCGCCACGCCCATGCGGCTGGGCGGGTGGAAGTATCCCATCACGGCGATGATGTTCCTGTTCCTGTGCGTCGCCGTGCTGCTGCCGCTTGGCATCCTCGTCTATCAGTCCTTCATGCTGCGCGAGGGCGTGTACGGGCTGGATAATTTCACGCTGCATTACTGGATCGGCGACGCCGTGCCCGACCTCAACGACGGCCTGCCCGGCATGCTCAAATCGGCGGATTTCTGGAAGTATGTCTGGAATACGCTCAAGCTCGTCGGGCTGACCAGCGTCATCGCCACCTTGCTGGGGCAGATCATCGGCTACATCAATTCGCGCGGGCGCGGGCTGAAATCGGGCAAGCTGGTCGAGCAGATGACCTTTATCCCGTACCTGATCCCCTCCATCGCTTTCGGCGCGATGTATCTCGCCATGTTCGCCACCGATACGAAAATCAGCCTGTTCGGGCGCGAGATCACCGTTATTCCCTCGCTGTACGGCACCTTCGCCATTCTGGTGCTGGTCAGCATCGTCAAGCATCTGCCCTTCGCCTCGCGCGCCGGCACGGCGAACATGATGCAGATTTCGCAGGAACTGGAAGAGGCGGGGCAGCTCGCGGGCGCCGGCTTCCTGACGCGCTTTGCGCGCATTATCACGCCGTTGAGCAAGAACGGCTTCATGAGCGGGCTGATGCTCATCCTCATCAGCATCATGAAGGAGCTCGATTTGATCGTCATCCTGATGAGCCCGTCGCAGGCGACGCTGTCCTACATGGCGTATTCCTATTCGATCTCGGGCTTCCCGCAGTCAGCGAACGCCGTCGCCGTCGTCATGTTCGTCATGGTATTTTTCTTCTACTGGATCGCCAACCGCTTCTTCCACGCCGATATCGCTTCCGGACTGTGAGGTCAGCATGAGCAGGATCGAACTTAAGAAAATCAACAAGTTTTACGGGGAAAACCACGTCCTGCGCGACGTCGATCTGACGATCAACGACGGCGAGTTCATGACGCTGCTGGGGCCGTCGGGCTGCGGCAAAACGACCACGCTGCGCGTCGTCGCCGGGCTGGAGCGCCCGCAGAGCGGCAAAATCTTCATGGACGGCAAGCCCGTCGTCAACGCCGACGAGCAGTTTTTCGCGCCGCCCGCCAAGCGCGGGCTGAATCTGGTGTTCCAGAGCTACGCCCTGTGGCCGCATATGACGGTGTTTGAAAACGTCGCGTTCGGTTTGCAGGTGCAAAAGACGGCGAAGGCGGAGATCAAACGGCTGGTGGACAGCGCGCTTCAAAGGATGCAGATCCTCGAGTTCTCGCGGCGGTATCCCTCCGAGCTGTCGGGCGGCCAGCAGCAGCGCGTCGCCATCGCGCGCGCCATCGCGTCCTCGCCGCGCCTGCTCCTGCTCGACGAGCCGCTCTCCAATCTGGACGCCAAGCTGCGCATCGATATGCGCGGCGAGCTGAAACGGCTGCATCAGGAGCTGGGCGCGACGGTCATCTATGTCACGCATGATCAGGTCGAGGCGCTGACGCTCTCGACGCGCATCGCCGTGTTCTTTGACGGCGCGATCGAGCAGGTCGATCCGCCGATGGAAATCTATCGCAATCCCGCAACGCTGCGCGTGGCGAACTTCATCGGCAACCCGCGCATCAACCTGATTTCGGGCCGCGCCGTCACGGAAAACGGCGTCCTCCGCGTGACGAGCGCGCTGGGCGACATGACGTTTTCGGGCGACGCGCTTATCGGGGACGCGATGCCCGGGAGCGCGTTCGACTGCCGGATCGGCTTCCGCCCCGAGCAGATCGGGATCACGCCGGACGGCGCCGTCAGGGCGCGCGTGTATTCCTGTATGCCCGCCGGCTCGGAAACGCTTTTGCAGCTCTCGCTCGGCGGCGAGCAGTTCCTGTGCAAATTGCTCGGCATCCGCCATTTCGACGCCGATCGGGAGATCGCGCTGTCCGTGCCGCCCGAATGCATTAATGTGTTCGAGAGCGAAAGCGGCCGGCTCGTTAAGCGCTGCACCGCGGAGTAGACTGTTGATCCGCAAGGATTGATCGGATAAAAAGGAGGAATGACCCATGAAATGGCTTCGCGTACTCGCCCTTGCCCTGACCCTCGCGCTGCTGACGGCGCCGATGGCGCTCGCCGGCGAAAAGGAAATCGCGTGGGCGACCGAAAACGGCCTGTTCCTGGATGAGAGCATGGAGGCGCTCTACGAAAAGGCGAAGGCGGAGGGATCGCTCGTCATCTACACGATCTCCAGCCGCACCGCCAAGGTCGCCGCTTCCTTCATGGAAGCGTACCCCGGCATCAACGTCGAGGTCAAGGACATCTCGGCCAGCACGCTCAAGGAGCAGTACGTCACCGAGTATGAGGCGAACATCCGCAACGTGGACATCCTGCACTCCAAGGAAGTCACCGGCGACTACATCAAGGAAATCTTCCCCGAGAACTGGCTGCACAGCTACCGCCCGGCTTCGATCTTCGGCAATGTGGACGCCGCCTACGCCGCCTACGCGCCGCTTCTCATCGAGCTGAACATCTGGTTCTACAACACAGAAGTCTACGACACCTGCCCCTTCACCTCGTGGTGGGATCTGACGACCGAAAAATGGACGGGTCGCGTGGTCTTCCAGGACCCCGTGAGCAACGTCGCCTATTCGGCGCTCCTGACCGCGATGGTGCAGCACGCCGACGAGATGGCGGCCGATTATGAAAAGGTGTTCGGCAAGCCCATCGAGCTCGCCGCCGACGAACCGACCGCCGCGCACGCCTGGATCAAGCGTTTCCTCGCCAATCAGCCCATCATCGCCAAGGGCTCGGACGAGGTGATCGAGCTGGTCGGCGCCGCCGGTCAGACAAATCCCCCGGTGGGCTACGCCTCGAGCGTTAAGCTGCGTAAGGCGCAGGAGAGCGGCTATCTGGTCGGTGGCACGCCCGCCACGCTTTCCGTCTCCAACGGCATCCCGGCGCTCAACTTCATCGCGATCGCCAACGAGTGCCCGCATCCCAACGCCGCGAAGCTGTTCATCAAGTATTGGATGGGCGGCGAGGACGGGCAGGGCAAGGGCTATTCGCCGCTCGTTTCCGCCGGTTCGTGGTCGGTGCGCCCCGAGAATCCCGTGTACGAGGGCAACGACAACCTTTCCGACGTGCCCCTGTGGGCGGCGGACTTCGATTTCATCTACGACAACATTCTCGACGTCGAGGACTACTGGACGATCCACAGGAATTAACGATCCTCATTCCGGGGGCTGCCGAAAGGCAGCCCCCGGACCGTCGAAAAACCCCGGTCGTTCCTCCCGGGGATGCAACGAAGGGGCGGAGCCCCTTCGTTTCTCATCCGAAACCAGCGACATGCGCGGTGGTTTCGGAACGATTTTCCGCAGAAAATCGGTTCCTTACGCGTTTTTCCGGCCGCGCGGCACAGCCGCGCAGGAAAAACGTGCAGACCGCAAAAATGAAAGCTTCATTTTTGCGGAGGGTGTCGACTTTGTCGACACCCTGGGGGCTGCCGAAAGGCGGCCCTTTTTTCATGTAAAATCTTCCCCCGCGTCCAGCAATTTCATGGCGAAACGGGTAGACATCGGCGTGAGAATGTGGTATTCTCATCAATGATTACAAAAGTGTTAACACAAACGACGCACGGAGGAACGCAGGATGACGCGTAGGCATGATTGGATCAAAAGAACGGCGCTGCTGCTCGTCGCGGCGACGCTGCTTTCCCTGAATACGGCGGCGGACGCCGCCTCGCTCGCCTCGTCTCCGCTCGTGTCCGGCGCGACGCAAAACGGCATGGTGCGCGTGTATCTGTCGTCGCTGGGCAATCCTTCGACGCTCAACATCACCGTGAGCGGCAGCTACACCGTCAACGGCTCCTCGACGCAGACGCTGGCGAGCGGCTCGTCCGTCGTCGTGCGCTTTGACGCCTCGACGGGCAGGCTGACGCTGACGGCGAACGGCTCTTCGTCCGATATGGGCGCCGCCTTCAAATTGCGCCGGCACGCCGCGACGGGCACGAACGGGCTGAAAATCGCGCAGGCGGCGTCGCCGAACAACCTGTACCCGGGCGATCTGTCCTTCATCGTCCGGCAGAGCGGCGCGTCGTACAAGCTCTACACCATCGCGTACATCTATATCGAGGACTACCTGTACGGCGTGCTGCCCTATGAAATGAACAATTCCTGCCCGCTCGAGGCGCTCAAGGCGCAGGCGGTGTCCTCGCGCACCTATACGCTGCGCGCCATGACGGCGGCGGCGACGAAAAACATCTACGACGTCGTGGACACCACGGGCGATCAGGTGTATCGCGGCACGCCGTCGGGCAACGCGAACTGCGTTTCCGCCGTCGATCAGACCAAGGGCATCGTTTCGATGAACGGCTCTGATTTCACCGCCACCTACTATACCGCCTCCAACGGCGGGCAGACCGAATCGGTCAAGAACGCATGGAACAATACGGCGAACGGCTATCTTTCCGTCAAGGACGATCCCTATGATCTCATGAGCGCGGGCGCGCGCGTGCGCTCCTTCACGATCAACGCCTCGGGCGCGCAGGGCAACAGCGCGTTCGGCGCGATACTGGCAAGCAAGGCGGCCGCCGCGTTCGGATACGGCGCTTCGGTCACGCGCATCAGCGCCGCCGTGCCGCACACGCCCAAGTACCTGTCGCCCAGCCGCCTGTATACCAAGCTCGATTTATCGGTTGTTTACTCGCTGAACGGCGCGAGCTATTCGGGCACGCTGACCTTTGATATCTTCACCGAATTGGAGGAGCAGCTCAACATGTCCATCAATTCGGGCGACAACGAATTGTGGACGGTCGACGCCGTATCGGGCGGCTTTGTCGTGCGCGCGCGGCGCTACGGCCACGGGATCGGCATGTCGCAAAACGGCGCGATGCAGATGGCGAACATGGGCTATACCTACGATCAGATCCTCGCCTTCTATTATACCGGCTGCCGGCGCACGCAGTACACGCTCACGCGATCGATATTGAGCCCCGTCGTCGAGGGCGGCGACAGCACCGAGCAGATTATTCCCGAAAGCCCCGCCGAGATCGTCGGCGGCACGGGCTGCACCGGCGTCGTGCGCCTGATTTCGTCCGATTATACCCTGCCGCTTCGCGCGAGCGCCGAGACGACCGGCGACGTGCTGTGCTCCCTGCCCAACAGCGCCGCCGTCAACGTCCACGGCCAGTCGGGCGACTATTATCTGGTCAGCTACGGGCGTCTGGCGGGCTACGCGCTCAAGGATTCGCTCGCCGTATCGGGCGAGGTGCCGTCCTCGCCGACGATTGCGCCCACCGTACTTTACGGCTGGGCTGTCGTGAAAACGACGCTCAATTTCCGCGAGAGCGCCGATCAGAACGGCCGCGTGCTCGCCACGCTCAATATCGGAGAAACGCTGCCCGTGCTCGGCGTCACGGGCAAATGGGCGTACATCCAGCGCGGCATGATCGCGGGGTATGTCCATACCGACTATATTACGCTGTCGGGCGCGGGCGGGACGGAGGGCGTCAGCCCCGACGCCGTGGGCGCGGTCGTTTCTTCGGCGACGCCGCTTCGCTGCACCGCCAGCACGTCGGGCTATATCGCCGCCTCGCTGCCGGCCGGCGCCGAGGTCGCCATGCTGTCGAAAAGCGGCGCGTGGACGATGATCCGTTATAACAAAATGACGGGGTACGCGCTCACGAGCGCGCTGACGCCGACGGGCAGGACGACGGCGCAGACGGCGGCGGATTCGCCCGCGCCGGGCGAGAGCTACGCGACCGTGACGTCGTATACCGCGCTCAATCTGCGCGCCGCGCCCAACCTCTCGGGCGCGCTGATGCTCGAAATGCCGGGCAAATCCACCATGATTGTCGAATCGCGCGGCGCCGAGTGGTCGACGGTGCGGTATCAGGGCATTCGCGGCTACGCCATGAGCAAGTACATCACCTTCGGCGCATTCGTTGCCGTCCCCACGCAAACGCCCGATCCGGGCGCGCTTTACGCGAAAGTCACCACCAACTCCAGCTCTCTGAACCTGCGCAGCGACCGATCCGCCACATCGAAAATCCTCGCGTACATTCCCAAGGGCACGATGATCGCGCTGACCCAGTACGGGAGCGATTGGTGCGCCACCAGCTACAACGGCAAAAGCGGTTACGTTATGACAAAATACCTGACGCTGACGCAGACGGGCGTCACCGCCGCCCCCGCCGCGACGCCGACGCCGACGCCGCCCGCGCAGACCGGCGCGGCCTACGCGAAGGTCACCACGCGCTCGGGCTCGCTCAATCTGCGCGAGGCGGACAACGGCGGCGCGCGCGTGTTGACCACCATTCCGCGCAATTCCTACATTGCCATCGACCGGTACGGCGCTTCGTGGTGCATGACGCGCTACGCCGGCTACACCGGCTATGTGATGACCAGCTTTTTGACCTTCGTATCGACGCCCGCCGCGCCGAGCGCGACGCCGACGCCCTCTCCGACGCCGACGCCCGCGCCCGCCTACGGCGCGCGCTACGCCCGCGTCACCACGCGCTCGGGTTCGCTGAACCTGCGCGAGCGCGCGGACGGCGGCGCGCGCGTGCTGACCACCATTCCGCGCGGCGAAACCGTCACGTTGACGTCGTACGGCGCTTCGTGGTGCGGCACGTCGTACAACGGCTATACCGGGTATGTCATGACGAGCTTCCTGACGCTCGTGTCCTCGCCCGCCGCGCCGAGCGCGACGCCGACGCCGACGCCGCCCGCGCAGACCGGCGCGGCCTACGCCCGCGTCACCACGCAGAAGGGCTCGCTCAACCTGCGCGAGCGCGCGAGCGACGGCGCGCGCGTCATGACCACCATTCCGCAGTACGCGACGATCCCCGTGCTCAGCTACGGCGCGACATGGACGCAGACAAGCTATAACGGCTATACCGGTTATGTCATGACTAAATTCCTGACGCTTTCGGCGGCGCAGACCGCATCGCCGCCCGCCGGACAGACGGCGGACGACGACGCGCGCGATCCCACGCTCGCCGCGCTGCCCATTCCCGTCACGGCGCGCATATCGCCCGTAGGCGGCACGTACCTGAACCTGCGCGCCGGGTGCTCCCTGAACGCGGCCGTCGTCAAGCAAATGCCGGCGAACGATTATCTGATCGTGCTCGAGCTCGGCGAACACTGGTGCTATATCGAGCACGAGGGCGAGCGCGGCTACTGCCTCAAGGGCTATCTGACAATCAATCCGTGAACAGCGATCTGATCAGGGACGGCGAGCGGCCGGAAGATTTACAGCGCGCGGGTCTTACTATCATCCGCGCGCCGGGCGCGTACGCCTATACCGTCGACAGCGTGCTGCTCGCTGACTTCGCGGGCGTCAGGCGCGGCGACCGGGTATGCGATCTGGGCGCGGGCGACGGCATCCTGCCGCTCCTTTTGTACGGGCGCTGCCCCGATATCTTCTGCGACGGCGTCGAACGCGACGCCGAGGCGGCGGACCGCGCGGCGCGGAGCGTTCAGCTAAACGGCCTGACCGATCGGATCAGGATATACCGCGCTTCGTTCGCCCGGGCGCGCTCGATGCTTCCGGCGGGCGCGTATTCGCTCGTCGTGAGCAATCCGCCGTATTTTCCCGCGCCCGGGAACGATGCAAAACACGCGCCCGACCGCACGCTCGCCGAGCTTGCCTCCCTCGCCGCCGCCCTGCTGTCCTATCACGGGCGTTTTGCGCTTTGCTACCCGGCGGGGCGGATCATGACGCTTCTGCCGCTCCTGCGCGCGCGCAGGCTCGAGCCCAAGGCGCTGCGGTTCGTATACGGCAAGCCCTCGAAGGACGCCTACCTCTGCCTGATTCGCTGCGTCCGGGACGCGCGCCCCGGGCTGACCGTCGCGCCGCCGCTCGTCCTGCGCGGCGAGGACGGCAGGGAAACGGAGGAGGTCGCGCGCATATACGGCTCGCCGCTCAATCCCTGAAAATGGGCGCGGTTTTACGCAAATATTGCGCTTTTTACGCCTCCCGCTTGACAGACGGGGGCGTTTGTGCATAATGGGAAAAAAAGAGACGACGCCGCTATGGAGGACAGAGATGAGGCACCGCGCGCGACGCATCAACGAAGGCTGGCGATTCCTGCATACGCCGCTGAATACGCCGCTTGCCGCCGCGCTCACCGCGACGGAATGGCAGGGCGTTTCGCTGCCTCACGATTATTTGATTGGCGACAGCCGGAACCTGTACCGGGACGGCATGGGCTGGTATCGCCGCGATATCGGCGGAAAGCCCGCGTCGGGACGGCGCATCATCCGCTTTGAAGGCGCGTACATGGACACCGCGGTGTTCGTGAACGGCGAGGCGGCGGGGGAGTGGAAGTACGGCTATTCGACCTTCGAGATCGACGTGACCGATTTCCTTTCCGGGGATAACAACGAAATTGTCGTCCGCACCGTCTATCAGTCCCCCAACTCGCGCTGGTATTCGGGCGCGGGGCTGTACCGCTCGGTCTGGCTTCTGTCCGTGCCGACGGTGTATCTCCCGACCGACGGCGTGTATATCCACGCCGATTTCCTCGGGCGTACGTGGCGGGTGACGCTCGATACCGAGATTGCCGGCGACGCGTTTGACGGCGAGATCTGCCATGAGATCGTTTCGCCCGCCGGCGTCAGCCGCACGATCGTCGGCGGCGCGCGGCAGACGATCGAACTGCCCGACGGCGAGCGCTGGGATACGGACAGCCCGCGCGTGTTCCGCGTGACGACGCGCCTGCTCGCGCGCGGCGCAATCGTCGATGGCGTATCGACGGTTTTCGGCCTGCGGGAAACGGCGTTTGATCCGAATCGCGGCTTTCTGCTCAACGGCCGCGCCGTCAAGCTGCACGGCGTATGCATGCATCACGATCTGGGCGCGCTCGGCGCGGCGGTCAACCGCGCGGCGACGCGGCGGCAGATTGCCCTGCTTCAATCAATGGGCGTCAACGCCATCCGCACCAGCCACAACATGCCGTCGGTCGAGCTGGTCGAACTGTGCGACGAAATGGGCGTTTTGCTGATCGACGAGGCGTTTGACATGTGGGAGTCGCCCAAGACGACGTATGACTACGCGCGCTTTTTCGGGCAATGGGCGGCGCGCGACGTCGCGAGCTGGGTCCGGCGCGACCGCAATCACCCTTCGGTGATCCTGTTTTCCATCGGCAACGAGATTTATGATACGCACGCCGGCGAGCGCGGGATTCAAACCGCGCGCTTCCTGCGCGACGAGGTGCGTAAGCACGATCCGCTCGGCAACGCGCCCGTCACGTTCGGCAGCAACTACCTTACATGGGAGAACACGCAGCGCGCGGCGGAAGAGATCGGGATTGTCGGGTATAACTACACCGAACGGCTGTATCGGAAACACCACGAAAAGCATCCCGATTGGGTGATCTACGGCTCGGAAACGGGTTCGATCGTGCAGAGCCGCAACGTGTATCACTTTCCCGCCGATTTGCCCTCGCTTGCCGACGACGACCTTCAATGCTCCTCGCTCGGCAACGGCGCCACCAGCTGGGGCGCGCAGAGCCTGGATGCCATGCTGACCGAGGATCGCGACACGCCCTTCAGCATGGGGCAGTTCGTGTGGTCGGGGTTCGACTACATCGGCGAGCCGACGCCGTACAAAACCAAGAATTCCTATTTCGGACAAATCGACACGGCGGGCTTCCCCAAGGATACTTTCTACGCGTATCAGGCGATGTGGACCGACGCGCCGATGGTGCATATCGCGCCGTACTGGGACTGGAACGACGGGCAGATGATCGATATTCTGGTCTGCACGACGGGCGCGCGCGTGAGGCTGCTTCTCAACGGGGAATTGCTCGGCGAAAAGACCTTCGACCGCGCGCGCGACCCGTTCGTCCGCCTTCGCTGGCGCGCGCCCTATCGCGCGGGCGTGCTGCGCGCCGAGGCGTACGACGGCGCGGGACGCCTGATCGCTACGGACGAACGGGCGAGCTTCGGCGATACGGCGCGAATCGAGATCACATCCGACCGGCCTTCGCTTTCAGCCGACGGCGAGGACATGCTCTTCGTCACGCTGGCGGCGAAGGACGCGGACGGCCGCACCGTCGAGAACGCCGTCGACCGCGTGCGCGTCGCGGTATCGGGCGCGGGCAGGCTGGTCGGCCTCGACAACGGCGACAGCACCGATGACGACAGCTACAAGGGTACGTCGCGCCGCTTGTTCGGCGGCAGGCTGCTCGTTATGATCGCCGCGACCAAGGAAGCGGGGGCGATCGATCTGACCGTTTCGGGCAGGACGTTCCCGACCGCCGCGGCGCGCTTTGCCGCGCTGCCCGCGACGCCGCGCGAGGGCGTCGCCGTGATGGAGGAAAACAAGGATCTGCCCGTGACCGACCGCGACGAAATCTTCATCCGCAAGCTGTCGCTCGTCTCCCAAGGCGGCTTTCGCCTGACCGCCGGGCGTCCGTGCGACGTCGTGCGCGCCGACGTTTTCCCGCCGAACGCCGATCATCAGGAGATCAACTGGCGCGTGTCGACGCTTTCGGGCGCGGACGCCAACATCGCATCGGTCGAGGCGGACGGCCTGACAGCGCGCGTTACGGCGCTGGGCGACGGCGAGTTCTGCCTGCGCTGCACGGCGAACAATTTCGCATCGCACCCGCGCGTGATCTCCACGCTGTTTTACACGGTTTCGGGGCTGGGCGAGGCGAACCTTGATCCCTACCGGTTCGTATCCGCCTCGCTCGCCACGATCAGGGAGGGCGCGATCGTGAGCGGCAACGAGCGCGGGCTGTCCACGCCGATCGGCGAAAGGGGCATGTTCGGTTTTGAGCGCGTCGATTTCGGCGATATCGGCTCGGACGAGATCACCCTGCCCGTTTTCGCGCTGACGGGCGACACGTACGAAATCGAATTGTGGGACGGCTTGCCCGAAGGCGGCGACATGCTCGGCCGCTATCCCTATCGGAAGCCCTCTGTCTGGAACACGTATCAGGAAGAAACCTATCTGCTTCCGCGCCGGCTCAAGGGCGTGCGCACGCTGTGCGTCGTCGCCTACGACAAAATTCACATCAAGGGCTTTGTCTTCAAACGCCCCGAAAACGCGTGAGGCCGGCGCGCGTTCCTACCGATAGGATTCATCTCACGAAGGAATAAGGAGGAATCCCATGATCACCCACAAGACAGCCATGGAAAAGGCGGCGCTGATCGTCGGGCAGATGACGCTTGAGGAGCGCGCCTCGCAGCTCCGCTACGACGCGCCCGCCATCCCGCGCCTCGGCATCCCGTCCTATAACTGGTGGAGCGAGGCGCTGCACGGCGTCGCGCGCGCCGGTACGGCGACCGTGTTCCCGCAGGCGATCGGGCTGGCGGCGATGTTTTCCAAACAGCTCCAGTACGAGATCGCTTCGGTGATTTCCACCGAGGGCCGCGCCAAATTCAACGCTTTTCAGCAGGAAAACGATCACGATATCTACAAGGGCCTGACCTTCTGGTCGCCCAACGTCAACATCTTCCGCGATCCGCGCTGGGGACGCGGGCAGGAAACCTACGGCGAGGACCCGTATCTGACCTCGGCGCTGGGCACGCAATTCGTCAGGGGTCTTCAGGGCGACAGCGAGTACCTCAAATCGGCCGCCTGCGCCAAGCATTACGCCGTGCACTCGGGGCCGGAGCCGCTCCGCCATCAGTTCGACGCCAAGGCGAGCAAGAAAGACATGCGCGAAACGTATTTGTACGCCTTTGAAAAGCTCGTCAAGGACGCCGACGTCGAAAGCGTGATGGGCTCGTACAACCGCGTCAACGGCGAGCCCGCCTGCGCCAGCCGGACGCTCGCTGACGATATTCTGCGCGGCGAATGGGGTTTCGAGGGGCATTTCGTCAGCGACTGCTGGGCGATTTCCGATTTCCACAAGCATCACCATGTCACCGACACCGCCGAGCAAAGCGCGGCGCTGGCGATGAAGCACGGCTGCGACCTCAACTGCGGCAACACCTATCTGCACATCATGATCGCGTACAAGGAAGGCCTGATCACGGAGGAGCAGATCACGCTCGCCTGCACGCGCCTGATGGCCACGCGCATCCGCCTTGGATTGTTCGACGAAAACTGCGCGTTCAACGGCATTTCGCCGCTTGAAAACGATACGGACGAGCACAATCTTCTGGCGCGCGAGGCGGCGCGGAAATCCATGGTGCTGCTCAAGAACAACGGCGTGCTGCCGCTTGATTTGAACAAGATTAGTACCATCGGCGTCATCGGCCCCAACGCCGACAGCCAGAAGGCGCTCGAGGGCAACTACAACGGCCAGTCCTCGCGGTACGTCACCTTCCTTCAGGGCGTGCGCGGCGCCTGCGAAGGCAAGGCGCGCGTGCTGTACGCGCTCGGCTCGCAGCTTTACAAAAAGAAGGATTCGGGGCTGTCCGCCTGCGAGGACGACCGCATCGCCGAGGCCGTCGCGGTGGCGAAGCTGTCCGACGCCGTGATCCTGTGCGTGGGGCTGGACGCCACGCTCGAGGGCGAGGAAGGCGATACGGGCAACCAGTATTACTCGGGCGATAAGAACGATCTCGAGCTGCCCGAGGCGCAGCGCACGCTGATTGACGCCGTGCTCAGGACGGGGACGCGCGTGATCACCGTGCTCGCCGCCGGCAGCGCCATGCGCGTGGAGGAAGGCGACGCCGTGATCTGCGCATGGTATCCCGGACAGGCGGGCGGCGACGCGCTGTGCGATCTCGTGTTCGGCAAAGCGTCGCCCTCGGGCAAGCTGCCCGTTACCTTCTACAGGAATCTCGACGGCCTGCCCGAGTTCACCGATTACGCGATGCCGGGGCACACCTACCGCTACTTCGAGGGCGAGGCGCTCTATCCCTTCGGCTTCGGGCTGTCCTATACGATGTTTGATTATTCCGACGCGCGGTACGAAAACGGCGCCGTCACGGTGCATATCCGGAACGCCGGGGCATACGACGCCGACGAGATCGCCGAGGTCTATATCGGATCGGACAGCGCCTTCGCGCCGCCGCATCCGGCGCTGTGCGGTTTCGAGCGCGTCAGCCTCAAGGCGGGCGAGGACAGGGACGTTGTGATCGCGCTCAACCCGGACGCCTTCACCGTGGTGAACGACGAGGGCGAACGCGTGCCCGTCGGCGGCGCGGCGACGCTGTACGTCGGCGGCTCGCAGCCGGACGGCCGTTCGGTCGAGCTGGTGGGCGCGAAGCCGCTCGAAATCGAGATCGAACCGTAAACAGGCAGAAAAAGCGGCCGTCGCGGATCGTGCGTCCGCGGCGGCCATTTTCTTATAAACCGTAGTCCACTTGGGTCAATTCCAGCCCGCTTGCCGGGGCGGTGACGCCCAGCGTCAGGCGGTCGAGCGTTTCAAGCGCCCGAGCAAGGCATTCGGGCGGCAGTTTGCCCGTCCCGATCTCCATCAGCGTGCCCGCGATAATGCGCACCATGTTGTAGAGAAAGGCGTTGCCGTGCACGGTCAGCGTGACGCGCTCGTTTTCGCGCGCGACCGATATCGCGTCCAGCGTGCGGACGGTCGTTTTCGTGTGCCCGCCGGAGGCGGCGAAGGCGGCGAAATCGTGCGTGCCCAACAGCGCCTTGGCGGCGGCGTTCATCCTGTCCGCGTCGAGCGGGTAGGGGAAAAACGCCGTCAGATCGCGGTACAGCGCGCTCGGGTGCGGCGCGTTGTGGATGCGGTAGGTGTACGTTTTGCCCACGGCGGAAAACCGCGCGTGGAAATCGGGCGGCACGGCGCGCCCCTGAAGCACGCGGATGTCGCGCGGCAGGAAGCGGTTGAGGACAAAAGGATATTTTTCGGGCGGGATCGAGCAATCGGTATCAAAATGCGCGCATTGTCCCAGCGCGTGCACGCCGGCGTCGGTGCGGCTGGCGCCGGTGACGGCGACTGGATCGCCCGTCGCCTTGCGCAGCGCGCGCTCGACTTGCGCCTGCACGGTGTCGCCGTTTTGCTGGCGCTGCCAGCCGCAGTACGATGTGCCGTCGTAGGAAACGGTCAGCAAAACGCGCGTCATAGGAGGCTCCCTGACAGCACGACCGCCGCGATCAGCGCCGATGTGACGAGCGCGGCGTACAGATCGCGCGGCGCGTACTTGAGCACGCGCAGCCGCGTGCGTCCCTCGCCGCCGTGATAGCAGCGCGCCTCCATCGCCATCGCCAGATCGCCTGCGCTGCGGAAGGCGCTGATGAACAGGGGCACCAGCAGGGGCACCATCGCCTTGGCGCGCGATATCAGGCTGCCCGTGTCAAAGCTCGCGCCGCGCGCCGACTGCGCCTTCATGATCTTGTCGGCTTCCTCGAGCAGCGTGGGGATAAAGCGCAGCGCGATGGTCATCATCATCGCCATTTCGTGCGCGGGAAAGCGAATCACACGGAGCGGCGACAGCAGGCGCTCCATGCCGTCGGTCATCGAAACGGGCGTGGTGGTGAGCGTGAGCAAACTGCTGCCCGTGACGAGCAGAATCAGCCGCAGCGAAAAATGAATCGAGGAAATCAGCGCCTCCCGGGTAATCACGGCGAAACCCAGATCAAGGAGCGGCGTTTCCCCGCGCTGGAAGAACAGATTGAGCAGAAACGTAAAGATCAGCAGGAAACGGAGCGGCTTGAGCCCCTTGAGCAGCAGCTTGACGGGCAGCTTCGACAGCCACGCCGCCAGCAGGATGTACAGCGCCACCGGAACATAGGCGATCAGATGGCTTGCCAGAAAGATCGATACGACGAACGCGACCAGCAGCACGATTTTGACGCGCGGGTCCATTTTGTGCACGGCGCTGTCCATCGGGTAGTACTGCCCGAGCGTGATGTTGTCAAACATGCGCTTCACCGCCCTTGAGCAGCGCGATCAGCGCCGGTACGGCGTCGCGCTCGAGATAGCAGTCGGGGAAATCGATCCCCGCCCCGCGCAGCGCGTCGGATAACCGCTTGACCTGCGGCACGTCGAGCCCGAGCGCGCGGAGGCGTTCGCCCTCGGCAAAGATATCGCCCGGCTTGCCGCTCATGACCAGCCGCCCGTCCGCCATCACCGCGACGCGCGTGCAGTAGTTCGCCACGTCGTCCATGTTGTGCGAGATCATCACGACCGTCGTGCCGCTCTCGTGCAAACCTTTGACCAGCGCCAGCAGTTCCTCGCGCCCGAGCGGGTCGAGCCCGGCGGTCGGCTCGTCCAGTAGCAGCGTTTCGGGACGCATGGCGATCACGCCCGCCAGCGCGGCGCGGCGCATCTGTCCGCCCGACAGTTCAAAGGGCGAGCGGGAAGCGAAATCGTCATAGGGCAGCCCGACGCGCGCCATCGCCTCGCGCACGCGCGCGTCGATTTCCTCCGCCGACAGCCCCATGTTCCGCGGCCCGAACGCCACGTCGCGCGCGACGGTTTCCTCGAACAACTGATGCTCGGGGTACTGGAATACCAGCCCGACGCGGCGGCGCGCCTCGCGCATGTCAAAGCCCTTTTGATGAATGTCCCGTCCGTCCAGCATCACGCGCCCGCCGGTCGGCTTGAGCAGGCCGTTCATGTGCTGCGCCAGCGTCGTCTTGCCCGAGCCCGTGTGCCCGATGAGCGCCAGAAAATCGCCCGGCTCGACGGTCAGCGTCACATCCTTGATGGCGGTCGCCTGAAAGGGACTGTCCGGCTGATAGGTATGCGTGACGTGATCCAGCGTTATCCGCACAGCCGCGCCACCTCCTCCGCCATGTCCGCGACGGTCAGCACGCCCTCGCGCACGGGAACGCCCGCTTGGCGCAGCGCGTCGGCGACGCGCGCCATCGGCGGCGCGTCGAGCCGGTAGGCGCGCAGGCGGCCGACGTCCGAAAACACGCTTTCGGGCCCGCCCGACAGCACGATTTTGCCGTGCGCCATCACGCGGATGTCGCGGCAGCGCACCGCCTCGTCCATGAAATGCGTGATCCAGATCACGGTGATCTTTTTGTCGCGGTTCAGCCGCTGCACGGCGGAAAAGACCTCGGCGCGCCCCTGCGGATCGAGCATGGCGGTCGATTCGTCAAAAATAATCAGCTCGGGGCGCATCGCCAGAACGCCCGCGATGGCGACGCGCTGCTTCTGCCCGCCGGAGAGCGTGTGCGGCGCGCGGTCGGCGTATTTCGTCAGCCCGACGTCGCGCAGCGCCTCGTCAATGAGGCGCGGCATGTCGTCCGTCGGCACGCCGATGTTTTCCAGACCGAACGCCACGTCCTCGCGCACCACGGTGGCGACGAGCTGGTTGTCGGGATTCTGGAATACCATGCCGGCGCGGCGGCGAATCTCCCATGTGTTTTTCTCATCGCGCGTGTTCATGCCGCATACGAAAACATCGCCCTGCGCGGGCGTGTACAGCGCGTTCATGAGCTTGGCGAGCGTTGATTTGCCCGAGCCGTTCGCGCCCAGCACGGCGATGAAATCACCGCGCTGCACCGAAAACGTCACGCCGTCCACGGCGTTGTCCGCGCCCTCCGCGTACCGATACGCCGCGTTTTGAATGTCCAGAATACAATCTGTCATGATGTCCGCCTTTGCCTGTCGGCGTGCTGATGCCTCGCCGCCGCTTCATTATATAGAGGAAAGGGGGTTTGGTCAAGTAAAAACGGGACGGCGCGGGCGCGCTGTCCGCGCGTGACGGCGGGCTGTCCGCGCCGGGGCGATAGGATTTGACAAAACAAGGCGCGCGCTGTATACTATTCCCAAATACACGGGACATGCCGACACGGATGAGACGACGCGGAGCGGCGGGCGCGCCGAGATCGCGGACGATGCACGATATCGCCGGTCAGATGCTTGTATGATGTCCCCGATTGCGTTTACGGGCGCCTGACGCCCGCCATTCCTGCATGGAGGACTTGCGATGATATTTCGGGACGCGTTGACGGCGCTGCGAAAGAATGAAAAGCTGACGCGCAAGGAGCTTGCCGACGCATTGGGGATCGGCGTGTCCTCCGTGGAAAAGTGGGAGCGCGGCGAGACGACGCCCACGCCCGCGAACTTGGCCGCGCTGGCCGCGTGGGCGCGCGGCCGCGGCGCGGCTGATGAGATCGTCAGCGCGCTGGAGCGCGAAAAACGCGGCGGGGAGAGCGAGAAACGCGGCGGGGAATCCCCGGCGGGGGACGATCAAGCCGCCCTGTTCAGGCAATTTGTCGAGGACGCGGAATTCCCGCTTTATATCTGCGATACCGAAACGAACGAGCTTCTGTACGTCAACCGGGCGGCCGAAAGGATGATCGGCGGCGCGATCGACGCGCTGCCCGACCGCGCCTGCTACCGAGCCGTTATGCGCCTGGACGCGCCCTGCGCCTTTTGCCGACGGAACGAAGCCTGCGTGGACAGGCTGACGGGCGCTTCCGTCCCGCACGCCATCGACGGCGTGATGTATCGCGTACAGGGCGGCAGAATCCGATGGAACGGGCGCGACGCGCTGGTAAGGTATCTGGTGCGCGAGGATTCCTCCACGCAGCTCCGCGCCGTCATTGAAAACTTCGGCGGCGGCGTATCGGTCGCCGTGTACGAAAAAGACGGCGGCGTGCGTCTCGCGTACGCCAACGACGGCTATTACCGGCTGTTCGGCTATACCAAGGAGCAGTTTGTCGCCGAGCTGCCCACGCATCACGACAATATTCTGACCGAGGATGTCCCGGCGGTCCGCGAGGCGATGAAGCGCGTCAGGGAGGAGCGGCGGTCGACGACCTTCAAGTACCGGGTCAGGAAGCGGGACGGCAGCGTGATTTGCGTGCAGTGCAGCGCGTCCATGACCCAGGTCGAGAGCTTGGGCGGAACGGTGCTGATCTCCGTGATCACCGATATCACCGATTCCGTCGAGGCGGAGCAGAAGGCGCTTCTGCTCGGGCAGCGCTTGAGCGCCATCATGGACAACATCAACAGCGGCGTTTCCGCCTCGATCCTGATGGAGGACGGCAGGGTCGACTACGTGTTCGTGAGCGACCGCTATTACGAAATATTCGGCTATACGCGCGAGGAGTACGAGCGCGAGGTGAGCGATCCCTTCGCGCTCATTCTCGGCGACGACGCGCGCGAGGTGCGCAGGGCTGTTTCGTCGATGCGCCGCATTGGCGAAACCAAGGAAATGCGCTATCGGATTAAACGCCGCGACGGCGCGGCGCGGTGGATCGACGCGCACATGACGATGATGTCGTTCGCCGACGTGAACAGGCCGGTCAGGCTGTCGGTGTTCGCCGATGTGACCGATATGGTCGAGGCGAACGCCGCCATCGCCGCGCAGCGCGATCAGATCGACAACCTGATCAGCACGACGCCCGGCGGCATCGCGGTGATCGAGGCGGACGACCGCGATATCCGGGGCACGCTGCGCACCGTGTATTACAACGACAGCTTTTTTAGCTATTCCGGCTATAACCGCGAGGAATACCACGCGCTTTTGCAGGGCGACGAAATGCACTTCGTGTTCGACGAGGACGCGCCGATCCTGCTTAACGCGACGGAGCGAATCTGCGCGGGCGAGATCGGCAACCGGGTGGAAAGCACGGTGCGCTGCCACGTCCGGGACGGCGGCTATCGCTGGCTGATGCTGACGGGGCAGTTGTCCGACAGGCGGGAGCATCTGTGCACCATTAATATCGTACTGATTGATATTACCAAGCGCAAGGAGGCCGAGGACAAGCAGCGCATCAGCGAGGAAATGCTGCGCGTCGCGGCCGAGACCGATCAGCGCGCCATCATCATATACGATATCAAGGCGAACGCCTGCCGGATCGAGAGCCACAACCTGTATTCGGCGGCGTACGGCGAAACGCTTCGCGACGTGCCTTCGTCGCTGATCAATTCGGGTATTGTCGCGCGCGAATCGGTCGACGAACTGATATCTCTTGTCGGGCGCGTCCGCTCGGGCGCGCGCAAGACGAGCGCCTCGCTCCTGCTGCGTTCGAATGAGAACACGTACAGGTGGTACGAGTGCAACGCGGCGGTCGTATCGGACGCCGACGGTCAGCCCGATCACGCCGTGCTGGTTTTCCATGATATCACCGATCAGCGCATCAAGGAAGCGGTGTTCAGGAAATGGCAGCAGTCCATCATTGCCCGCCCGCCCGAGACCTACACGCTGTTTCGGTGCAACTTGAGCCGGAATACCGAGCTGGAGGAGCGCGACGGCACGCTCATCACGGTGCAGTTCAGCTCGGAAAACGCGTCCTTCAGCGATCGCACGAAGCAGTACGCCGATCAGTTCGTCTATCACGGCGATCGGGAGGAGTACATGGCGTTCCTCGACGCCGACGCGCTGCTGGGCATGTTTTACCGGGGCGAGCATTTCGCCACGCTGGACTACCGCGAGGTGGCGGCGAACGGCGCGACGGCGTGGCGCCGCCTGACCGTCGAAATGGTCGAATACCTGCATTCCACCGACGTGCAGGCGTTCCTGATGTACGAGGATATCGACGAAAAGAAAAAGGCGGAGCTCAAGGAAAAGGAATTGTTCGAGACCGATCCCTTGACGGGCGCGCTCAACCGCGTCGCCTTTTCCTCGAGAATCGACGCCATGATCGCCGCCGGCGCGGGCGCGCAGCACGCGCTGTTCATGATGGATATCGACGGCTTCAAGATGCTCAACGACACCTTCGGGCACGCGGCGGGGGATCAGGCGCTGATGGACGTCGCCGCCGTGCTGCGCGCGCTGATCCGGGAAGGCGATCTGGTGTGCCGCCTCGGCGGGGACGAATTCCTCATCTGGCTTCGGGACGTGCCCTACGACGCTTTCATCGATAAAATCGCGCAGCAGATGTGCGCGCAGGTGCGCAAGGCGTTCAGTCTGGAAGTGCAGATCAGCGCCAGCATCGGCGTGTCGGTTTTCCCGCGCGACGGTGATAATTTCGACGAATTGTACCACCGCGCGGACAACGCGCTGTACCGGGTCAAGCAGGCGGGCAAGGACAATTACGCCTTCTTCAGTGGCGACAAGTCGGGCGAGAGCGCCGGCCGTGCGATCATCGTCAAGGCGACGCCCGCGCCCTCCGTCCGGCGCAGAATGCTGATCGTGGACGACGATCTGGCGAGCCGCGAGCTATTGCAAAAGCTCTTTCAGGACGAATACCAGATCGAGCTGGCCAAGAACGGCGCCGACGCCATGATCCGTTTGAGGCATTTCGGCACGGCGATCTCGGTTGTGCTGCTCGACCTCGTCATGCCCGGCATCGACGGTTTCGAGGTGCTCAAGCGGATTGAAAACAACATCGAGCTGCGCGCGATCCCCGTCATTGTGGTCAGCGTTCAGATGGATCATCAGTCGCTTTTACGCGCCATCGAGTACGGCGCGGCGGATTTCATCACCAAGCCCGTCGACGCCGAATTGATTCGCCTGCGTGTGAAATCGGCCGTCAGCAAGGCGGAAAACGAGCGCCTGCGCGCGCAGAATAGCTATTTGCAGCTCCAGCGCGACGAGGAGCTTAAATTCCACACGGTGCTCGAAAGCACGGGCACCGTCGTGATCGAGTACAACTGGCACAACCACGTGTTCATGTACGACGATACGATTTCCGATTATATCGCGGGCAATTTCAACCATCGCGGGCTGTGGACGGTGCTGTTGGCCGACATGGTCGCCGATACGTCCGACGTCCGGAGCATGCAGGAAATGATGATGTCCCTCGCCAACGACAGGGATCAGCATAAATGCAGCCGGCTGGTTATGCTCAAAACGCCGTCGGAGGAGCGGCGATGGTTCCGCGTGAACTTCTACAAGCAGGAGGACGAGTTCGGGCTGGCCGAAAAGATCATCATCACCTTCAACGACGTGCACGACGAGGTGCTCGCCGACGAGAAGCTGCGCTTCCGCGCGACGCGCGACGAGCTGACGGGGCTGTACAACCGCGCCGGTTTTATCGAGCGGGCGGCCGAGCTCGTCGCCGCGCGCGAACCGGGATACTACGTGATGGCGTGCGTCGATATCGAAAAGTTCAAGGTGATCAACGATCAGTACGGCACCGACAAGGGAGATGCCGTGCTGCGCGGGTTTGCGCGAAGCATTGAGAAATTCGTCGCCTGCGAAGACGGCGCCTGCTGCCGCGTCATGGCGGACAATTTCGCGCTGCTGTATCCGAGGCGGCTGCTCGACACGTCGGATATGGCGTCGTCCCACGCCGACGCCGAGAAGCTCGACGGCTCGCTGCCCCCGCTCAAATTCTGTATCGGAAGATGCGTCGTCGACGACAAATCGCTCCAGATCAGCGCGATTTATGATCGCGCCGCCATTGCCAAGGACACCGTCAAAGGGCGTTACGACGCCTACATCGCCACCTATGACGAATCAATGCGCGCCTCGCTTCTTCGCCAGCAGGAGATTACCGGCCAGATGAACGGCGCGCTGGCGGACGGGCAGTTTGAGGTCTGGTTTCAGCCGCAGTTTAATCACGCCACCGGCCTTCTTTCGGGCGCCGAGGCGCTGGCCAGATGGCGGCATCCCACGGAAGGGCTGATTTCGCCCGGCGAGTTTATCCCCATTTTCGAGCGCAACGGCTTTGTGTACAAGCTCGATCAGTTCGTCTGGGAGCAGACCTGCGCGATGCTCCGCCGATGGCTCGATCAGGGAATGAATCCCGTGCCCGTTTCGGTCAATATTTCGCGCCACGACGTATTCAGGGACGATCTGATCAGCGTCATTCAGGGCTTGACCGAAAAATACGGCATTCCCGCCGATCTGCTGCGGCTTGAAATCACCGAGTCCGCCTTCGCCGAATCGAGCGATCAGATCATCCGCGTCGTCAAGGAGTTCGTCGCGCTCGGTTTCATTGTGGAGATCGACGATTTCGGCTCGGGCTATTCCTCGCTGAACACGCTCAAGGACGTGCCCGCGCAGGTGCTCAAGATGGACATGCGCTTCCTTGAGAACGATACCAACGCGCAGCGCGGCGGCAGCATCATCGAATCGGTGGTGCGCATGGCGCGCTGGC
>CAYWOS010000030.1:0-31156 GCA_964459985.1 uncultured Oscillospiraceae bacterium | reverse complement strand
ATCGTTCCGAAACCACCGCGCATGTCGCTGGTTTCGGATGAGAAACGAAGGGTGACGTAGTTGAGCGTCTGCCCTGTGGGCAGAACGGCGAAGCCGTTAGCGAAACGGAGGAATCAACCGAAACGGAGGTGAAACGACCGAATCTTCGATTCGGGCGTTTCATTCCGCCAAAGGCGGAACGTCATGACCGTCTTTGGCGGTCATGACGCCTTGCGGCGCGAGCGATAGCGATGCGCCGCGACGATTGAGGTTGCGGAACGCGGCCCCTTCGTTGCATCCCCGGGAGGAACGACCGGGTTTGTCGACGGTCTGAGCCGTCGGAGCGATCCCGCGCCGGCGGTTGTGAAACCGTGATTACGCTTTACGGCTGAAGTATTCCGCGCGGTATTCGTTGAGCAGGGACGGCCAATCGGTTTGCAGGATATCGATCTTTTTATCGAATAAGCGCCCCCAGCCGAGATCGGGGTTTTGTTTGATCGAGATATTGTCGTCCAGAAGGCCGAAAAGCGGGTGCGAACGCACGCTGCCCAGCGTGATGGCGTTCACCCATGTGAACAGACCCATGTCGTGAATGGCCTGAATGCTCTCGTCGAGGAACAATTCGTCCTTCGGGGACGACGCGATGATCTCCGCGCCGACGGTGTTGATGTCCTCGCGAGCGAACGTCTTTTTCACGTCCTCCATGCCGTAGCATATGGGCATAAACATGTACTTGACGGGATGCGCCGCCATGGCCGCGAGCGCGCTTTCGTTCACCGGCGCCTTGATCAGCACCTGATTGCGGACGCCCGGATGCCTGTCCAGCATCGGGAGAATCTGCGGGAAGATATCCCACGCGCGGTCGATATTGAATAATTCGCCCTTTGTGAAGCGTTCGAGCACGTTCTCAAACCGCTCGATCTTCTGCTCGCTTCGCCCGCCCACCTGATTGACGGGCTCGAAGGCGTCGATCTGCGCGGAGGACATGGTTTTAATGTTCTCCCGGACGCCCAGCACGCGCGTTTCATTGCCGTCATGGAAGCAATACACCGTGCCGTCGGTCGACCGCACCAGATCGACCTCGAACATGTCCCCGCCCATTTTGAGCGCAAGCTCGTAGGCCAGACAGGTATTCTGTATGATATCGCCGCCCCATGACCCGCGATGGACCGCGATCAGCGCGCGCTTTTCGGCGAGACGATCCGAAAGATTGCCGTTGATGTCCGCGTATTTCGTTCTGCCAAGCATGATGGTTACTCCTTTATTTTTTCCTTGCCGCCCCGCCCGTACACCAGATACAGTACGATGGTGGAAATCACCATCATCGCTACCGCGTAAACGAAGGTAAGCGCCGTGCCGTTGATGTTGTTGGTCTCGTCGGTGAAGGATTTGATGGCGACGCCCAGCGTTTTGTTGAGCGGATGATACAGGAACACGGACATGTCATAGTCCCCGAGCAGCGAGTTGAAGTTGAGCGCCGCAATCGCCAGCACCGTGGGCAGAATCACCGGCAGAATGACGCGCGTGAAGGTGAGCAGCTCGCCCGCGCCCAGATTCCTCGCCGCGTCCTCCAAGGAATCGTCCAGCGAGAAGAACGCCGCCTTGGTCATGCGCATGGTGAAGGGGAGCTTGATAATGATGTAGCCCAGCAGCAGGATCGCCAGCGTGCCCGTGAGCACCTGATTGAACATATACCATCTTTGCAGGTTGAAGGTCATCACCAAGCCCAGCGCGATCAGCGTGGTGGGCAGCATCCAAGGGATCATCAGGCTGTATTCCAGCACGGAGGAGCCCAGCGTGTTGCGCCTTTTCTGAATGATGCGGCACGCGAGCACCACCAGCAGGCCGACGCACACCGAGGCGAGGATCGAATACACGATGCTCACCACAAACGGCCGGTACGAGGCCGTATTGGTGATCAGATCGATATAGTTGACCAGCGACAGCGAAGAGAAATCAAGCGTTCGCATCGAGATCGATTTGGCGTCCGCGAAGGAGAACAGGACGATCAAAACGACGGGCAGCGTATAGATGATGAAGAGGATGTAGGCGTACGCGTGCGCCAGCACATTGAGCACGGGATTGGCGATCTTTTGCTTGACGATGCGCGTTTTCACCTTGGAAACGGACATGTAGTACCCGCGCCGCTCGATCCTTGTCATGACAAAGAGGAGCAGGATGGTCGCGAACCCCAGCACCAGCGAGAGCAGCGCCGCCAGATCCTTGGAGGATTGCGTGTCGGCAAAGGTCTTGATCATTGGGTTGATGGTCTGGAACTCCGTTCCGCCCACCAGCAGCGGCGCGCTCATGGCGGACAGCCCGGTGATGAACGTGAGGATCGTCACCGCGAACAGGCTGGGCAGGAGCACGGGCAGCACGACGCGCCGGAGCAGATAAAACTGGCTCGCGCCCATGTTGCGCGCGGCTTCCACCGTCTGGAAATCCACCGTGCGCATGGCGTTGCGCAAAAAGATCATGTGGTTGGACGTGCAGGCGAAAGTCATGACGAAAAGCACCGCCCAGAAGCCCGTGAACCATTTCTTGTCCATGTACGGGAACACCTTGAGGAGCATGTTCGTGAGCACGCCGTTGTTGCCGTAGATGAATTTGTAGCCGGAAACCAGTATGATCCCGCCGTACACCAGCGTCGTCATGTAGCCGATGCGCAGGATTTTCGCGCCCTTGATGTCGAAATACTCGGTGATCAGCACCAGCGTGATGCCCACGAAGCCCACCGTGATCGAAAGGCAGGGCGCCAGAATAAAGCTGTTCTTCAGCGCTTTCATGGCGCGCTTGGACTTGAGCAGCTTCTGGATCGGCTCCAGCGAGAAGCTGCCGTCCGAAAAGAACACGGTCTTGAGCAGGTTCAGATTGGGCAGGATCAGGCACGCGATGATAAACCATCCGAGCAGCAGATATACGAGCGCTCTGCCGGGGCTGATCGACGGTTTCCTCAAATCAATCGTTTTCATATGCTTACCTCAATAGGAGATCAGATCGCGCGGGTTGACGCACGCGCTTACCGCCTGATTTTCCTCATAGAGTATCGTGCCGTCGTTCTTTTCGATGCATTTGATCACCATATCGCCCGCGCGCAGGGCGTATTTGATGTACAGCCCGAAATACTCGCGCCCGATCACCGTCGCGGGGAAGGCGTAATCGCCCTCGCGCTTGGCGTTCACATGCACGCGCTCCAGACGGATGTACTGCTGCTTTTCCGGGTCCACGCCCTGAACCGTCTGCGCCATGGTTTGCGCGAAGGCGGGCGTCAGGCGGTTGATATCGCCGATGAAATTGAGCACGAATTCGTTTCTGGAATGGTTGTAGATATCGTCCGGCGCGCCGATCTGCTCGATCACGCCGTTGTTGAACACCGCGATGCAATCGGAAAGCGTCAGCGCTTCCTCCTGATCGTGCGTGACATACACGGTGGTAATGCCGAATTTGCGCTGAAGCTCCTTCAGCTCGTTGCGAAGCTGGACGCGCAGCTTCGCGTCCAGGTTGGAAAGCGGCTCGTCCAGACAGATGATTTCGGGGTTGTTCACGAGCGCGCGCGCGATGGCGACGCGCTGCTGCTGGCCGCCGGACAATTCGGCCACCTTGCGGGTCAGCTGCTTTTCGCTGAGCTCGACCTTGTTGGCCATTTCCCGGACGCGCCTGTCCAGATCGGGCTTGGGCACCTTTTTGACGCGAAGCCCGAAGGCGATGTTTTCATACACGCTCATCGTGGGGAAGAGCGCGTAATTCTGGAAAACGATGCCGATGTTCCTTTTTTCGACGGGCATATCGGTGATATCCCGATCCTTGACGAACACGCGGCCTTTGGATGGCGAGATAAAGCCTGTGATGGTGCGAAGCGTCGTCGTTTTTCCGCAGCCGGAAGGGCCGAGGAACGTGAAGAACTGTCCTTCCTTCACATGCAGATCAATCCCGTGAAGGGCGATGAAATCGCCGAAGCGAACCTCGATGCCGTCAAGATGTATCATAAGCGGCTCCTTCTGCCTGCGTATTTTCAAGCCCATAAAGAAAAGGGATTCCGGAAGCGCGCGAACGCTCCCGGAATCCCCATGAACGGTTACGGCATGTATTCCAGCGTGATCTTCTCGCACCAGGCGTCGATATTGGCGGCGACAAGCGCCCAATCGATGGCCTGCGCGGGGATGGAGCACAGCTCCCTCTGGTAAGGATCGGCATCCTTGGAGGCCAGCTCGTTGGCCGGCATGGTGGTGAACTGCGCCGCCCATTCCGCCTGCAGCTTGGCGCTGCCGAACCACTCCACGAACCGCTGCGCTTCTTCCAGATTCTTGGTGCCGTTGATGATGGAGATGCCCTCGACCGCGTAGGGGATGCCCACTTCGGGCTTCACGACGGCGGTCTTGGTGCCGTAGGTTTCATCGCGCGTGGCGATGCCGGAGGACCAGATCTGGCCGCAAACCACGGGCGAATCGGCGCTGGCGATCTGCGCGTACAGATCGATGCCGTCTTCCGCCAGCGTTCCGTGCTCGTAATACAGCTCCATCTGCTTCCAGCCTTCCGCCGAGATGCCCAGCTCGCCGCTCTCGTCGATATAGCGGGACAGGATGCCGGCGATGACGTTGCGCGTGGTGCCGCCGGTGAGCTTGCGCTGGGTTTCAAAGGTATTGTAGAACTTTTCGTTGTTCCACAGCTCGATCCAGTCCTTGGGCGCTTCTTCTTCCGTCCACTGGTTGGAATCGTAGGCGAGCAGGATCGCCTGCTTGACGATGGCGTAGTAGTAGCCGTCCGGGTCGTTCAGGCCTTCGCTGACTTCGCCCGCCCAGGAGGGCGTGTACTGAATGATGCAGTTGTTGGCCTTCAGGCTCTCCCAGATGATGGCGTTCAGGCCGTAGACCACGTCCGCGATCGGGTTGGCCGCTTCGGCAAGGATTCTCTGCTGAATGGCGCCCGCGCCTTCCTCGAGAACCGCGAGTTTGAACCCGTCCTGCGCCGCGCGTTCGATCAGCCACGCGTCGCGGCCGTCGCTGCCGGAGTTGGTGTAGATGGTGAGGGCCACGCCGGTGCCTTTCACGTCGCTGCCGGCGCCTTCGGCGAGCGCGCAAAGGGGAAGCATCAGCGCGAGGATCAGGATGAGGGCGATGGTTTTCTTCATGTGAGAAATACCTCCCAATTATTTGGTAACGCCTTTGGCGTTTTCTGATTGTACCTTAGCATACTTTTTTCTGAAATGGAACCCCTTTTCGACGTATTTCAAAAATTTTTTTGGTACGTTCAAATTACTCGACGCCGGCGTCGGGACGGAGGCGCTCGAACGCCGATTGCATCGAGCGCAGCGCGTCTGTGGGCGTAATGACGCCGTCCGCCGCGCTGCGGCAGGCGATGATGATCTGGCCTTCCATGGCTTTCGCGTTGAAGGGAGAAGCGCCGCCGGCGAGGATGCCGCGCCTTACGCCGCCCGCGAACCCGCGCGAAACCACGGGCAGCCATGGGTAGAGCGCCAGCACCTCCTGATTCCGATACGCCGATTTGCTGGCCGAGCAGCCCGAAAGCAGCGCGAGCAGCTGCGCGGTATCGTCCTGAAACAGCCGTGTGATCAGCTCGCACGCCTCCGCCTTGCGCCCGGACGCGCGCGGAACGCCGACGACGCCGCCGCCCAGCAGGGAGCGCGGGCCGGGAAGCGGCGCAAGCCCCACGCGTTCGGCGACGTGCGACAGGGGATTGGCGACGATGCGCTCCACGTAGTTGGTGAACAGGATGGCGGTCGCGCAGTTGCCGGCCAGAAACGCGTCCGCCGTATCGACCCATTGCCCGGTGGGCGCGTGGTACGAGTGTTTTTCATAGGCCAGATACCGCGAAAGCGCGTCCGTGCACGCCGCGCCGGAAAACGCGCGCACGCGCCCGTCGGCAAGATCGGGCAGCAGCGAGGACAAAAACTCGCACGCGGTATGCGTGACGGTGCCGCCGTAGAGCGTGGGCGAAGCGGGGTTATCGGCGCGCGTAAAATAGGAAGCGACGCGAACGTAATCCTCCCATGTCGAGGGCACGGTCAGCTCGCGCCGCGTTTTTTCAAAGTATCCCCGGCATATCGCGGGGTCCTCGAACAAAGCCCTGCGGTAGTACAGCATGAGCGCGCTGGGATCAAGCGGCAGCAGACGGCGAACGCCGTCGGACATCGTGTATTCGCCGTCCAGTCCGTCGGCAAGCGCCGAAAGCAGCGACGGCACGTTGAGGGGAAGCTCGGACAACGGGGTAAACAGCCGGCCCGCGTACCAGTCCGCCCAGTTCATGTCCATGCGGATCACGTCGTACGCGTCCGTTTCTCCCATGACATCGATGGCCTCGTACAGTTCGTTCCGGGGGAAGGTGGTGATGGCGAGCGCGATGCCTGTTTCCCGCTCCAATCCCGGCGCCAGCAGGCGCAGCGCGTTCGTGAACGGCGATTCCTGCGTCAGCATGCGGACGGCGCGCGGCTTTTTCGGGGCGCTTTGCCATTTCGCGCGGCGCAGCCCCTCTGCGGGGAGCACGCGCGCGGGCAATTCGTCGTCGGACGCCAGCGCCTCGTACGCGCGCCTGCCAAGCAGCAGGTAATCCATTTCATACACGACGCCGGCGTTCGCGCGCGCGGTCCGGCGTGTGGTCACCGAAAACAGCGCCGGGATCGGCCCTTTGCCGCCGGCGCGCCACGCGCTTTCGATGCAGCGCGCCATTTCAGCCCGGGACGTGATCACGGCGTCCGTTCCGGCACGGCAGAAATCAAACGCGCGCGTCGCGTACTGCCGTGAGATCGCCTGTACGTGGAACACTTCGACGCCCGCCGCCTGAAAGCGCGCGCGCGCCGCCTCGCAGAACGCGCGTTCGTTGGAGGCGGTGACGAGGTCGGTCATGATGCCGGCGCGCGCGGGCTTTCCGCGCTTGCTTTGCAGCGCGCATTCCGCCAGCGCTTCTCCGGCGCGCGCGTAATCAAATCCCAGATACGGCAGATCGCCCGACGCGCGCTCGATCAGCAGCCGCCTGCAATCCCCCGCGAAATCCAGTACCGACGGCTGATTCCGTTCATCCGCGCACGAGATCAGCGCCGTCCCCATGACGCCCGCGTTCCTCGCGTCGCGCAGGGCGCGTCCTTCCGCGCCGGGCGCGCTTCCCGTCACGAACACCTGCACGGAATGGCGGCCTTCGTTCGCCGCCGCCTCGCAAAAACCGGCGAAGAAATCCGTATAGGCCTGACAGCGCAGATTGGGCAGGATGACCGCCATGCCGCTCTTCTGACCGCTTCGCAGGCCGGCAGCGCTTTTGTTGTAGGCGTAGCCGAGCTTTTCCGCCGCTTCGAGCACGCGGTTGAGCTTTTCCAGACTCACGTTCCCGCGTCCGTTCAGCGCGTTGGACACCGTGCCGTGCGAAACGCCGGCCGTTCTGGCGATATCCTTGATGGTTGGCATGCGCTTCCTCCAAAACCGTTTTTGTACGTACCAATTTCTGGCTCGTTTATCCTATTATACTCCGCGCGCGCCATGCGTGTCAATCACGGAGAATGCGGGAGCGCCGCGCCCGGCGAAGCGTAAAATCGACCGCCGTATGCCTCGCCGCGTCGGTCGAAAGGGAGCGCCGCGCCTCGCGAGGAGAAATCGGCTGGCTTTCGGGAGCATCGCCGGTCAAACCGCCGCGCAGCTGCCGTTTTCGCCGCGATCGGCGCAGTCTGTTCTCATGACGAAGAGAAAACGGCGTGCCGGGCGGGAATTTACGTTGAAATTACGAAGAAATGTTGAAGAAACGCGTCGTATCAGTTGCAACCGACGGTGAAATATGGTATACTATAAGATAGTGCCCTATGCACGGCATAGCGCGCTAAGCTGCCGCGATCGCGGTCATGGAGGGTGTCTCAATGAGCTACACATGGGAAAAAGTTTCGGGTAATCAAGTGAAAATCGCCTTTGAAATCGAGTCGGATAAATTCGACGCCGCTTTGCAGCAGGCGTATCTCAAGAATCGCGGCCGCATGAACGTGCCCGGATTCCGCAGGGGACACGCGCCCCGCAAGCTGATTGAAACCATGTACGGCGAGGGCGTCTTCTATGACGCCGCCTTTGATATCGTGTTTCCCGACGCGTACGAGGAAGCCGTGAAAACGGAAAATTTGCAGGTGGTCGATCGCCCCGAGATCGATGAAATGAAGCAGATCGGCGCGGGCAAGACGCTTGAATTCACCGTCAAGGTGTTCGTCAGCCCCGAAGTGACGCTGGGCAATTACAAAGGCCTCAAAGCCGTGAAGAAGATCGCGAAGATCACCGACGAACAGGTCGACGCGCGCATCGCGCAGGACGTCGAGAAGGTCACCACCATGCAGGACGTCGAAGGCCGCGCGGTGGAAAACGGCGATACCGTGGCGCTGGATTACGCGGGCACGGTGGACGGCGTGGCGTTCGAGGGCGGCACGGCGCAGGATCAGACGCTTGAGATCGGCTCGGGGCGTTTCATCCCCGGCTTCGAGGAGCAGATGATCGGCATGAATATCGGCGAAGAAAAGGATCTTCACGTGACATTCCCGAAAGAGTATCACGCCGCCGATCTGGCGGGCAAGGAAGCCGTTTTCCATGTGGCGCTGAAGGGCGTTCAGACGCGCGTCAAGCCCGCGCTGGACGATGATTTCGCCGCCGACGTGAGCGAGTATTCCACCTTTGACGAGTACAAAGCGTCGATCGTCAGGGATTTGACCGACCGCGCCGAAAAGAACGCCGATACCGAAATGGAGAACGATCTGGTGCAGCAGGCGGTCGACGCCGCCGACTGCGACATTCCGGACGCCATGATCGAGGACGAGATCGACGTGATGCTGCGCCAGATGAAACTGCGCATGGCGTATCAGGGGCTGAAATTCGAGGATTACCTTAAGTATACCGGCCAGACCGAGGAGCAGATGCGCGACATGTACCGCTCGGACGCCGCCAATCGCGTCAAAACGCGTCTTGTGATCGACGCTGTCCGCAAGGCGGAAGGCATTGAGGCGACCGACGAGGAATACGAAAACGAAATCCGCGAGGAAGCCGAGCGCGAGGGGCGCGAGGCGGAGGATTTCAAGGCGTCGCTCACCGATCAGCAGAAGGAGTATCTCAAGGAGAACGCCGCCATCCGCAAGACGGTCGATCTGCTGAAGGACGCCGCCGAGGTCACCGTTCGCGAAGTCGAGCCGGAGGAAAAGCTCGACCTGAACGAGACGGTCAGCGCCGTCGAAAACGCCGTCGAGGCGGCATCGGAAAACGAACAGGAATAATCGGCGCGCGTCGCGCATATGATTTCTGAATGGACAGGAGGTGTCTTTATGACGCTGATCCCCAATGTCATCGAACAAACCGAGCGCGGCGAGCGCGCGTACGACATCTATTCCAGATTGCTTAAGGACAGGATCGTATTCCTGGGCAGCGAGATCGACGACGCCGTCGCCAACTCGGTCGTCGCGCAGCTCCTGTTCCTCGAAACCGAGAACCCCGACGCCGATATTTCGCTGTACATCAACAGCCCCGGCGGTTCGGTCACGGCGGGCATGGCGATTTACGACACCATGCACTACATCAAGTGCCCCGTGCGCACCGTCTGCATCGGCATGGCGGCGTCGATGGGCGCGTTCCTGCTCATGTCGGGCGCCAAGGGCAAGCGTCTGGCGCTGCCTAACAGCGAAGTCATGATTCATCAGCCCTCGGGCGGCGCGAGCGGGCAGGCGACCGACGTGTCCATCCGCGCCGAATGGCTCGTCAAAACCAAGAAAAAGATGAACGCCATGATGAGCGAAATGACGGGGCAGAAGATCGAAACGATCGAGCACGACGTCGAACGCGATTACTTCATGTCCGCCGAGGAAGCGCTCGCGTACGGCATCATCGACGAAATCTATCAGCCGCGCAAAAAATAACCCTGAAAGAGGAATGACATGCCGAAAGAAACCGGAGTCCAGCACAAGCATCGCTGCTCGTTCTGCGGGAAAACGCAGGATCAGGTCAAGCGCCTGATCGCCGGCCCCGCCGCCTATATCTGCAACGAGTGCATCTCGCTTTGCAATGAGATCATGGCGGACGATATGCCGTCGTCTCCCGTCCCGTCCCTGCAGGATGTCCCGCAGCCCGCCGAGATCAAAAAGGTGCTCGACGAGTATGTGATCGGACAGGAGCAGGCGAAAAGAACGCTCTGCGTCGCCGTGTACAACCATTATAAACGCATCTCCGCGCCGTCCAGAGGCGATGATGTCGAGCTGCAAAAGTCGAACATCCTGATGCTCGGCCCGACGGGAAGCGGGAAGACGTATCTCGCGCAGACGCTCGCGCGCGTGCTGAAAGTGCCCTTCGCCATCGCGGACGCCACGGCGCTGACCGAGGCGGGTTACGTCGGCGAGGATGTCGAAAATATCCTGCTCCGCCTGATTCAGGCGGCGGATAACGATATCATGGCGGCGCAGCGCGGCATCATCTATATTGACGAGATCGATAAGATCGCCAGAAAGGGCGAAAACGTGTCGATCACGCGCGATGTGAGCGGCGAGGGCGTGCAGCAGGCGCTGCTGAAAATTCTGGAAGGCACGGTCGCCAATGTGCCGCCGCAGGGCGGGCGGAAGCATCCGCATCAGGAATGCCTCCAGATCGATACCACGAACATCCTGTTTATCTGCGGCGGCGCGTTCGACGGGCTGGCGAATATCGTCGAAAAGCGCATCGGCAAGAAGGCGATGGGATTCGGCGCCGACGCCAAGCCGTCCAGCGCCGATAAGAAAGAGATACTTGATCAGCTGCGCCCGGAGGATCTGCTTAAATTCGGCCTGATTCCCGAATTTGTCGGGCGTCTGCCCGTCACGGTCACGCTCGAGCAGCTCGACGAGAACGCGCTCATGCGCATCCTGACCGAGCCGAAGAACGCGCTGATCAAGCAGTATCAGCGCCTGATCGCGCTGGATAACATCGATCTTGAATTCGAGCCGGACGCCGTGGCGGCGATCGCAAAGCAGGCGATGGCGCACAAGAGCGGCGCGAGGGGACTTCGCGCCATTATCGAAAAGGCGATGCTCGATACGATGTTCGATCTGCCCTCGCGTCCCGACGTTCGCAAGTGCGTCATTACGAAGGATACCATCGAGAATCATGCGAACCCCATCGTGATCTGCGAGGAAAGACCGGCCCGGCATCAGACGCGCCGGCAAAAGAACAGCGAAATGCCCGTCCCGATCGCCGAGCAGCCCGACGCCAGCTAAACATACCGTATTCTGATAATACCGTACCGGATATCATATTAAGCGTACCGGATTCTATTTATCCGGAAACAAAGTGCGCCTGACGAGCGGAGCAATTCGCGCCAATTATTGCCCGCATGGAGTCGCCCCTCTTTTTGCATGATAATGTCATGGAAAAAGGGGGGTTCTTCATGAGCGGGATATTGTTCTTTCTTCAGTTATGCGTCACGATAATCATGGGCGTGTATTTCTTTACGCAGGTGAAAGCGCAAAGGCAGTCGCAGCCGGCCGTCCGGCGCGAGGATTCGCGGGAAATGGAAAATCTCAGGAAAATGCGGCAGATTTCGCTGTCCGCGCCGCTCGCCGAGCAGGTCCGTCCGCAGAAAATGAATGAAATCATCGGTCAGGAGGACGGCGTCCGCTCGCTGAAGGCCATTCTTTGCGGCGCGAATCCCCAGCATGTGATCATTTACGGGCCTCCGGGCATCGGCAAAACCTGCGCGGCGCGCATTGTGCTCGAGTACGCGAAGAAGAGCGCGGGAACGCCCTTTCTCAAGAACGCGCCCTTTATTGAAATGGACGCGACCTGCGTCCGCTTTGACGAGCGCGCGATCGCCGACCCGCTCATCGGCAGCGTCCATGACCCGATCTATCAAGGCGCCGGAAAGCTCGGAATACAGGGGATTCCGCAGCCTATGCCGGGCGCGGTGTCCCGGGCGCACGGCGGCGTGCTTTTCCTTGATGAAATCGGAGAGCTGCATCCGATCCAAATGAACAAGCTTTTGAAAGTCCTTGAAGATCGTCTTGTGCGCTTTGAGTCGGCGTACTACAAGCCTGACGATCCGGCGATTCCGCGATACATCCATGAGATTTTTCAAAAAGGACTGCCGGCCGATTTCCGTCTTGTCGGCGCGACGACGAAGAACCCCGAGGAGCTGCCGCCGGCGCTGCGATCGCGATGTATGGAAATCTATTTCCGTCCGCTCGACGTTTCCGAGGTGGCGAAAATCGCTTTTCAGGCGGCGGAACGCACGCAGTACGCGCTGTCCCACGCGCTCTCCGATTTGATCGGACGATTTGCCGCCTGCGGGCGCGAGGCGGTCAATATGGTGCAGATGGCGTCGGGCGTGGCGCAGCTGGACGACAGGCGCGAGATTACGCGATCGGATATCGAATGGGTCGTCCAATCGGGGCATTATCAGGAGCGCCCGCGCCAGCTCGCGCGATCGGATAACCGCGTGGGCGCGATCCACGCGCTTGCTGTCGCCGGCGTCAATCAGGGCGCCGTCATGGAAATCGAGGCGGCGGCGCGGCGCGGCTCGGGACGCGTCCGCGTGACCGGCATTGTGGACGAGGAGCAGATGGGCGGCGCGTCGCATGTCGTCAAGCGGAAATCCTCTGCGTCCGCAAGCGCCGAAAACGTATTGACGCTGCTCTTGTCGCTCGGATACGCCGACGAAGCCACCGATCTGCATATCAATTTCCCCGGCGGAATCCCCGTGGACGGCCCTTCGGCGGGCGCGGCCATGGCGGTCGTCGCCGTCAGCGCGCTGTCGGGACGCGAAATCGCGGGCGATACGGCGATCACGGGTGAAATCGGCGTGCGCGGCGAAATCAAGCCGGTCGGCGGCGTGCCGGAAAAAATCGAGGCGGCGATCAAGGCGGGCATCCGGCGCGTATTGATCCCGCAGGAAAACATGCGCGCCTCGTTTGCGGAATTGCCGATCGAGGTGATCACCATTGCGACGCTGCGCGAAGCGATATCAATCTTGGTTTTGCCCGAAACGACGTGTCTCGACAGCCTGCCGGAAAGCCGCCTGCCGTCCGCGTCCGCGCTGATCGCGGCAGGGAAGCCGTAAGAGAGGAGCCTCGCTTTCGACGAATCCCTTTGCCGCGCGGGGACGCCGCCGAGCGCGCCGGTTGTGGGAACGACGAAAAGAAACGCTCCGGCGTACGGGAGCGCCTGACTGCGCGCCGGACAGGGACACCGCTGACCGCGCGCCGGTCGTGAGAACGACGAAAAGAAACGTTTCGCCGGGAGGGAACGCCGCCGAGCGCGCCGGTTGTGGGAACGACGTAAAGAAACGCTCCGGCGCGCGGGAGCGCCGCGCCGACTGCGCATGGCGCGGGAACGCCGCCAAGCGCGCGCCGGACGGGGACGCCGCCGAACGCGCCGGTCGTGAGAACGACGTAAAGAAACGCTCCGACTGCGCGGGAGCGCCTGACTGCGCGCGGGAACATCTGACTGCGCGCCGGACAGGAACGCCGCCGAGCGCGCCGGTCGTGAGAACGACGAAAAGAAACGTTTCGCCGGGAGGGAACGCCTCTGACTGCGCGCCGTGCGGGAACACCGCCAAGCGCGCGCCGGTCGTGAGAATGACGAAAAGAAACGCTCTGGCGGACGGAGACGCCTCCGACTGCATACAGGGAGGGAACGCCGCCGACCGCGTGCCGGACGGGGACGCCGCGCCGACGTCCGCTTCCGTGATTGCAAACCGCGCAATTATCGGGTATAATATGGATCGCCCGCGAGGGCAAGCAAACAATCGGAGGAATTTATGCCCCCAAGAAAGAATCCCGTGAAAAAGCTCCTCAAACTGCCGTTGATTCCGCTTCGCGGGCTGATGGTGTTTCCGCATATGGTGCTGCATTTCGACGTGGGGCGCGCGCGGTCGGTCGCGGCGCTTGAAAACGCCATGCTCGGGGATCAGCGCGTGCTTTTGATCGCGCAGAAAGACGGCGAAAACGATAATCCCGGCGTGGAGGATCTCTGCCGCGTCGGCACGGTCGCGCTCGTCAAGCAGGTGCTCAACCTGCCGGGCGACAGCATTCGCGTATTGGTCGAGGGACAGCATCGCGCCACGCTCCGCGCCATTTCCCAGGAGGAACCGTTTTTCGTGGCGGAGGCGCTCGTATTGCCGGAAATGATCGCGGAAACCAACGAAATCGCCGCGCTGGTGCGCACGACGCACGATTTGTTCGGCGAGTACGCGCAATCGAGCATGCGCGTGTCGGGCGAAACGCTTCGCTCGGTCACCGACGTCGAGCGTCCCGATCAGCTCGCCGACATCATCGCCGCGAACGTGCTGACGCGGCTTGAGGACCGACAGGCGATTCTTGAAGAGATCGACGTCGAAAAGCGGCTGGAAACGCTCTGCGGCATCCTGATCCGCGAGACCGAACTGGCGGCGATTGAAAAAACTGTGCAGTCGCGGCTGAAAAAGCAGATCGACAAGAATCAAAAGGATTATTACCTGCGCGAGCAGATCAAGGCGATTCAGGAGGAGCTTGGCGATAAGGACGACGGCGACGTGGACGATTTGCGCGAAAAGCTGCGCGGCGTGCCGCTCAACGACGAGGCGCGCGAGAAAGCCGAGCGCGAGATCGACCGCATCGCGCGCATGGCGCCCGGCACGCCCGAAATCGGCGTCAGCCGTACCTATGTCGAATGGATTCTCGATCTGCCGTGGGGCAAGTATACCACCGACAACCTCGATATCAGGCGCGCGCGCCGCGTGCTCGATCAGGATCATTACGCGATGGAGCGCGTCAAGGATCGCGTGATCGAGTATCTCGCCGTCCGCCGCATGAAGGAGATGTCGACGAACGACGGCGCGATGAAGGGCCCGATACTGTGCTTTATCGGCCCGCCGGGCGTGGGCAAGACGTCCATCGTCAAGGCGATCGCGCGCGCCGTGGGCAGGAAATTCGTGCAGATGTCGCTGGGCGGCGTCCGCGACGAGGCGGAAATCAGGGGACACAGGCGCACGTATATCGGCGCGATTCCGGGACGCATTATCGCGGGCATCAAGCAGGCGGGCACGATGAACCCCGTGTTCCTGTTTGACGAGATCGATAAAATGAGCGCCGATTTTCGCGGCGATCCGGCGAGCGCCATGCTCGAGGTGCTCGACGGCGAGCAAAACGACGCCTTCCGCGATCACTATATGGAATTGCCCTTTGATCTTTCGCGCGTGATGTTCATTACCACCGCCAACACGGCGGAAACCATTCCCGCGCCGCTCCTTGACCGCATGGAAATCATCGAGGTGCCGAGCTACACCGAGGAAGAAAAGCTGCATATTGCCAGAAAGCATCTTTTGCCCAAGCATATTCTCGAAAACGGGCTGAAAGCGAAATCGGTCCGCGTCGGCGATCAGGCGATGCGCAAGATCATCGAGGGCTACACGCGCGAGGCGGGCGTGCGCATTCTGTCGCGCACCATCGCGCGGGTCGTGCGCAAGGCGGCCGTGGAAATGCTCGAGACCGAAAAGGAACTGATCACCGTCACGCCCGACAAGGTCGAGGCGTATCTCGGCGCGGTCAAGTACCTGCGCGAATCGCCCGAAAAGGCGCCCCGGATCGGCGTCGTCAACGGGCTGGCATACACGGCGGTCGGCGGCGAAACGCTGTCGGTCGAGTGCGCCGTGATGCCGGGCGGCGGTCAGCTCGAACTGACGGGCAAGCTCGGCGACGTGATGAAGGAGAGCGCGCACGCCGCGCTGTCCTGGGTGCGCGCGCACGCGAACGAGCTGGGGCTGAAAGACGATTTCCACAAAACGCGCGATATCCATATTCACGTGCCCGAGGGCGCCGTGCCCAAGGACGGTCCCTCCGCCGGCGTGACCATCGCCACCGCGATGGTTTCGGCGCTGACGGGGCGCGCCGTAAGGCAGGATGTCGCCATGACGGGCGAAATCACGCTGCGCGGCAACGCGCTGCCCATCGGCGGCGTGAAGGAGAAACTGCTCGCCGCGTACCGCGCCGGCATCAAAACCATCCTGATTCCCCGTGAAAACGCGAAAGATCTGGAGGATGTCCCCGCGCATGTGCTTGCCGCCTTTGATATCCGCCTGATTGACAACATATCCGACGTGCTGCGAAGCGCGCTGCTCGAGCCGGCGCTGAAAGAGAGCGAGTAAATGGAGATCACAAAAGCAGAATTCGTCACCAGCATGAGCGCGTATCAGCCGCTCGAGGACGCGCTTGCGCAGATCGCCGTCGCCGGGCGCAGCAACGTGGGCAAAAGCTCGCTGATCAACAGCCTGTGCCGCCGCAAATCGCTCGCGCGCACCAGCGCCACGCCGGGCAAAACGCGATTGATCAATCTGTTCCTCGTCAACGATTCTTTCCATCTGGTCGATCTGCCGGGATACGGCTTCGCCAAGGTCGGACGGGAAGAAAAACTGCGCTGGGGCGGCATGATGGACAGGTATTTCACCGAAACGAAGCGGCTCAAGCTCACCGTGCATCTGGTGGATATCCGCCACGAGCCGACGCAGGACGATATACAGATGAACGGTTTCCTGCGCGCGCGCGGGCTGCCCTTCATCGTGGTCGCCACGAAAGCCGATAAGATATCGCGCGGCGCGCGAATGAAGCAGCTCGCGCCGATCTGCCGCGCGCTGCAGGTGCAGCCGTGGCAGGTGATTCCGTATTCCTCCGAGACGGGGGAGGGCAGGGAACAATTGCTTGCGGCGTTTGAGGCGGCATTGTGTCCGGGCGGCGGCGGCGATTGATCTTCCGTCCGATATGTGCTATACTGTACGAAAGATTGATTAGGAGGAAACGCGAATGATTCGTGTCGAGATCCTCAGACCGAACCGCGCGGCGCTCAAGCCGTTCGTTATGCTGCCGTTCAGCCTGTATAAGGACGATCCCTTCTGGGTCGCGCCGCTCATCGCCTATCAGATGAGCCTTTTGACCGCGCCGCAGGACGCGAATACCGAAAAGCGCTTTTTCCTCGTCTATGACGGCGAGAAGCCCGTCGCGCGCGTTATGGCGGGCATCGACCGCAAGTTCAACGATCAGCACGGCGTGCAGTACGGCTATTTCAGCATGTTCGAGTCGGCGCGCAGCACCGATTACGCCGCCGCCGCGCTGGACGCCGCCTGCGCGTACCTCAAGCAGCGCGGCATGGACAAGGTGATCGGCCCTTCGTCGTACGCCTTCAGCGATCTGTCGACCGGGCTTTTGATCGACGGCTTCGACGGCTCGCCCGTGCTGCTCAACAGCTACAATCCGCCCTATTACGCCGATCTGTTCGAGAAATGCGGGTTTGTCAAGCATCGCGATTATTTCGCGTATTTCATGCGCATGGACGAGTTCGATCTTGATCGCATGGCGGAATTGGTGCCGCGCGTGAAAAAGCGCTTCGGTTTCCGCGTCGAGCACATCCATCTCAACCGCGCCAATGTGGATCGGACCATGCGCGATATCCTGCGCGTCATTCAGGAGGCGTTCCCGCGCGACTGGGAGACGAGCATGCCGACCATGGAGGATCTCCAGCGCGAAATCAAGGTGTTCAAGCGATTCTATCGCTCCGAAATGACGGTGCTGGCGTACGCCGGGGACCGCCCGATCGGGTTTGTGCTCGCCGTGCCGGACTATAATCAGGCGTTCAAGCACATGCGCGGGCGTCTGCTGCCCTTCGGCTGGCTTCAATACCTCTATTACAGCCGCCGGATCGATGGCGCGCGCTGCAATATGCAGTTCGTCGTGCCGGAGTACCAAAACAAAGCGGTCAACGCCGCCATGCTGTACGAGGCGTATCAGGCGACCGAAAGGCTCGGCATCAAATGGCTCGAGGGCTCGAATGTCGACGAAACCAATCAAGCCTCGATCGCCAATACCGAGCAGGTCGCCAGACATAAATACAGGGTATACAGAAAGTTTGAGAAAACGCTGTGACGGGCGGCGAGAAGCGGTTTCCCACGCACATTGTCGCGGTGGATGGCGTTGTGGAGCGGGAGGATGGCAGCATCCTGCTCGTCAAAACGAGGGGACGCAACCAGTACTGCGTGCCCGGCGGGCAGGTGGAGACCGGCGAGGACCTGATCGAAGCGCTCAAGCGCGAGATACGCGAGGAAGCGGGCGTCGAGGTCGATGTGGGACGGCTGCTCTGCGTGTCGTCCAATACCCGCGCCTATCCCGGCACGAACGGATATGCCGTCGTGCCGACCAAGGTGATGCTCGGATTCGCCTGCGCCTACGTAAGCGGCGAGCTCCGCACGTCGGATGAAACGTCGGAGTGCCTGTGGGTGCCGAAGGACAGGGTGCTCGAATACGTCACCGCGCCGTATCTGGCGGAGCGCTTCAAAGCGTATCTGAACAGCGATCGGGGCGTTCAGTACCTTGCGTATCACACGAAGCCCGCCTATCGCCTGCTGCTCAAGCGAATGATATGAGCGCTGGTGTCAAGGCGTCTGCTGCTCAAGCGAATGATATGAGCGCTGGTGTCAAGGCGTCTGCTGCTCAAGCGAATGATATGAGCGCGTCGGTTAAGGCGTCTGCGGTCACGAAAAAAATCCTGTCGTTCAAAGGCACCTGCGGTCACGAAACAAAACCGTCGTTCAAAGGCTTTTGCTGAAATAGTAGGAGCCTTTTTTATACCCGAGGCGCTCGTAGAACGCGTGCGCGCCCGCGCGCTGGAGGCCGCTCGCCAGCCCGATCTGCGAAGCGCCGCGCTCTCGGGCGAACGCTTCAACGCGCGCCATGAGCGCTTTTCCGACGCCCGCGCGCTGATGATCCCGCCGCACGGCGATGCCGTTCATTTTCATATAGCCCGACGGATGCTCCGCCGCCAGCACCCGGACGACGGTGGCAAAGCCGACGATCTCCTCGTCCGCGACCGCGACGAACGTCGCGTAGGCGGGATCGCGGCGCATTTTTTCCATGGTGACGGCGAGGCTCTTGGCCGTGACGGCGGGGCACTGCAATTCCGTCTGCCAGAGCGCGGCGATCCCGGCGTAATCGTCTGCCGTGATATCGCGGATCAGGAAAGGCATGTTACACCTCGTCAAGAATGCGCCGCGCGTTTTTGAGGCTGACGGAGGAGGCGTAGGCGGCGTCCTCCATGCCCTCGAATTCGATGGCGACGCAGCCTGCGTAGCCCGAGCGCTTGATGACCGAGAGAATGCCGTACATATCCAGATCGCCCTGCGCGAGGATCGAACCGCGCAGGTATTTTCCGGCGCGGGAACGGAACCAGCTGCCCGCGCAGTCGAACTGCGTCGCGTCGCCGGGGTTCTTCGCGCGGATGTAGAAATCCTTGAGATGTATCATTTCCGCCATCGGCGCGAGCGCGAGCGCGGCGGCGTACGCGTCCTCGTCGACGCAGGCGATGTTGCCGGTATCGAACAAAAGCCCGTAGTTATCGTGCCCGACGGAAGCGATGATGCGGCGCACGCGGTCGCAGCCGTTGGCGAAAAAGCCGTGATTCTCAATCATGGTGCGCACGCCCCGCGCGGCGGCGTACTCGGTCACGCGGCGCGCGCCCTCGGTGATGTAGGGGAGGGAAGCCTCGAACACCTTGAGATCGTCCACGTCGGTCGGACGCCTGAACGCGCCGACGTCGTGCCGCATTCTGGGCACGCCGAGCTCGGCGGCGATATCGACCTCGTGGCACAGCCGTCCGACCTCGCGCTCGAACGCCTCGCCCTGTTTGCACAGATCGGCGAGCACCGAGTAGTTGCAAAGCGCGACGCCCGCGTCGGCGGCGCGGCGTTTGACCGTCCGGATGTACTCAAGATCGATGTTTCCCGTCGCGGGATCGTCGAAGCGATACGCGAACGGCACAAGCTCGACGCATTCCGCGCCCTGCTTCGCCGCCCAGTCGATGACCTCGGGCAGCGTCATATCGCCGCGCTCGATCACGCGGTCCAGCGAATATGTGCTCAATCCGATTTTCATGGTTCGTCCCTCCATGTGCTTTCTCCCGCCGAGTATACCATATTTGGGTGTTCTTTTCAATCCGATCTACAAAATACGGGATGCGCGCGGCGAGGTTTGATGATTCCGACATGGTATTTCATTCGAATGACATTCTATGTTCACAGAATATTCACATATAAAGGCTATACTCATAACAACTGAAGGAGGCGCGATTATGTTTGGCAGCACGGAATCGAAATTGGAGAAAATGGTCTCAAAGAATAATGCGGTCGGGATTATCAAACTGATTAAGGGCAAAGACATGGCGCAAATCAAGCAGGCGATCGCCGCGCTTGGCAAAGTGAAGAACGACGATTCCTATAACGAGTTGATTTCGCTCCTGCGTTCGCCGACGGCGGAGATCCGCGCGGCGGCTGCGTCGGCGCTCGGTGAAATGGCGTATCCCAAGGCGCGCGCGCATATCGTGCACGTGGCGGAAACGGAAAGCGATCCCGCCGCGATCGAGGAAATGAAGAAAGCGATCGCCAAATTGCATTCCAACGAGTAAACGGCATCATTACCCCGTCGGACATCGTACCGGCGGGGTTTTTTCGTTGCGGCGGTTTGATGAAGTCGGCCGGCGCAGGGCGCGCCCGATACCGCGCGTGCGGCGAAAGCGCGCCGTGATGCACCCGATCAATAAGGAAGCGGCCGATTCTCCCGATCCAGCAGCATAAATTCGTCGCTTTCAGCGATCGTCACGCGCCCGTCGATGACGGTTTTTGCCTGCACGGTGTACGCGCCGGCGGGCGCTTGCGTGCCGTCCGTTTTTTTGCCGTTCCAATAGAACATGCCGCCCTGCGAAGGCAACTGTTCGGGCCGCGTCGGCGTATCGTAGGCGAGGCGTCTGACGGTGTTCCCGTAGGCGTCCAGCACGGTGAGCGTGACGCCGCAGGGCGCGCTGCACAGCACGGTGACGGCCAGTTCCTCGCCGGCGGCGGGCGTGAAGGCGCTTTCGGCGCTGACGGACAGCGCGACGCGGCCGTAGGCGGGCGCGACGGAAATCACCCGCGCGCCCTGAATGACGGGGAAGCCGTCCTCCATGGTGATCAATTGGAGAATCGCGTAGCCGCTGTCCATGCTGTCGTCGGTGCGCAGCATCAGGCTGCGCGTCTTGGCGCCGGGCGGCACCAGTCCGCCGCCTTCGGTGTCGGCGTAGTATTCGGCGTCGTCAAACTGCCATTCGCCGTCGCGGTAGTACACGATTTGATAATGCAGCGCCGTTTCGCGCCTGACGATAAAGGAAAACGATACACTGCTTTGTCCGGCGCTCAACAGCGTGTTGTCGAACACGAGATCGGTCACGGCGCGCTCGCGCGCGGGCGCTTCGCCGGGATCATAGGCGAACAGGCAGAAATCGCCGTCCTCCTGCGGATAAACCTGAGGCGTCGAGACGGCGCAGTTTTCGCGCGCGTACCGATAGATCTCCAGCAGCGTGATCTTTCCGTTCAGATCGCTGTCGGCGGGGCGGCGGCCGGGCTTGCCGATGCCGGAGGCGAGCGCCGTGGCGAAATAGCTCGCGCCCGCGCCCTCGCCCTCGCGCCCGTCCTGCCAGTACCAGCTCAATTCGCCCGCGCCCGAGCTGCAAAGCACTTTGTAATCGCTGTCGCGGAAGGGATAGCGCCCGGCGCCGAACGCGATGCCCTTGCCGATGAACAGGCCGGAATTGCAGAAATCAAGGATAAGCACCTTGATCCCCGCGACATCCTTGAGAATGCTTTCAAGCGCGGCGACGGTCAGCAGCTCCTCGGTTTCGCCGTCGCTGAGCAGCAGCCCCGACGCGTCCAGCCCGTTTTCGGACAGAATGCCGTGCGTGCTGATATAGATCAGCGAAACGTCGTCGGCATCCGCCGCCATAAAGGTTTCGGTCACGGTCAATTCGAAGTCGTCGACGGAAACGAGGCTGCCGACGCGCGAGCGGATGAGCGCGTAGCCCCGGGAATCGGACGCGAAGGCCTCGGCAAGCATCTGCACGTTGGTCTGCGCCGCGTCGCCGGTGGAGGGCTGCGACACGAAGCTGTCGCAGCCGACAAACAGCGCGCGCAGCGTGCCCTGCTCCTCGGCGAGCGCCGGGAACAGCAGGAGGGCGAGCGCGAGCAGCAGCGCGGCGGCGAATTTCTTGTTCGTGTCCCTTCCCTCCTTTCCCGGCAATCAAGCGGCATGCTTCCGTAAACGGACAGGATAATTATACATGATTATCGCGCGGCGCGCCACTCTTTCTTGCGGTCAGGCAAGCAAAAACGCCTGACATCTTCTGACATCAGGCGCTGAACCCCGGCGTTTCTTACTTGATCACGTCGCAGCCCATGTACGGACGCAGGACGTCGGGCACCGTCACGCTGCCGTCGGCGTTCTGATAATTCTCCAGAATCGCGGCGAGCGTGCGCCCGACGGCGACGCCCGAGCCGTTGAGCGTATGGCAAAGCTGCGGCTTGCTCTTCGCGTCCTCGCGGTAGCGGATCTGCGCGCGGCGCGCCTGAAAATCGCCGCAGTTGGAGCAGCTCGATATTTCGACATAGCGGTTGTAGCTGGGCATCCACACCTCGATATCGTACGTCTTGGCGGCGGAGAACCCCATATCGCCGGTCGAGAGGCAGACGACGCGGTAGGGAAGCCCGAGAAGCTGCAATACCTTTTCCGCCTGCCGCGTCATATGCTCCAGTTCGTCGTTGCTCTGCTCGGGCTTGCAGATTTTGACCATCTCGACCTTATTGAACTGATGCTGGCGGATATAGCCGCGCGTGTCGCGCCCGGCGCTGCCGGCTTCCGAGCGGAAGCAGACGCTGTACGCCACGTTGCGGATGGGCAGGCGGTCGCCGTCCAGAATCATTTCGCGGTACATGTTGGTCACGGGCACTTCGGCGGTCGGGATCAGGAACATATCCTGCGATACCTTGTAGGCGTCTTCCTCAAACTTGGGGAGCTGGCCCGTGCCCGTCATCGTCGCGCGCGTGACCATGTACGGCGGATAAATTTCCTCAAAACCGTCTGCGACGTGCGTGTTCAGGTAAAACTGAATGATGCCGCGCTCGAGCCGCGCGCCCAATCCGCGCAGGAAGGTAAAGCGCGCGCCCGAGACCTTGGCGCCCGTCTCGAAATCGAGAATGTTGAGGTCGGTCCCGATGTCCCAATGCGCCTTGGGCGCGAAATCAAACCGCCTCGGCTCGCCCCATTTGCGCTGCTCGACGTTTTCCGTATCGTCCTTGCCGATCGGCACGGTGGGATCGGGATAGTTCGGCAGGCGCAGGAGCAGATCGTTGAGCTGCGCGTCGTAAACGGACACCTGCTTGTCAAGCGCCGCGATCCGGTCGCCGACCTCGCGCATCTCCCGCATGATGTCGGACGCGTCGCCGCCCTCGCGCTTGACGACGGCGACGCGCTTGCTTTCGTCGTTGCGCTTCGCCTTGAGGACTTCGGTTTCGGACAGCGCCTCGCGGCGTTTCTCGTCGATGGCAAGCAGCTCGGTCACATCGATCGAGGAATTACGCGCCTTGAGCGCGTCGATTAATTCCTGCGGGTTCTGGCGGATTCTGCGAATATCCAGCATGGGTGTTTCCTCCTTGACATAAATAAAACCGCCCTGATGTTTCAGGGACGGTAGAACCGCGTTGCCACCCCGATTGGCGCGCGGAGCGCGCCCTCTCGAACACGCTGTAAGGGGCGCGCCCCGATGGCTCCTCGCCATCCGCTCCCGGGCGGATCGCCGATGCCTTCGGCCGCCTCGCACCTCACGGCGGCTCTCTTGACGAAGGCGCATCGGATACTCCCGTTCTTCGCGGTATGACGACATTATAACGGTTTCCCCGGAAAAATGCAAGCGTTTTTGATCGGCGGCGCGCGATTTCGGAGGATGCGCGCCGTACCATCTTCCGTTCACAAATTGTTTACATTTTTCTGGTAGAATGATCATTGTCGGCGACGCCGACGCGAAAGGAAAAGCGTATGCTGTCTTTACAGGATGTCACAAAAACGTATCAAACGGGCGAAATGCGCGTCGAAGCGCTGAAAGGGATCAGCCTGACTTTCCCGCAATGCCAGTTCGCCGCCATTCTCGGGCCGTCCGGCTGCGGGAAAACGACGCTGCTGAATATCATCGGCGGTCTGGATCACTACACGACGGGCGAAATGACGGTCGACGGCGTATCGACCAAGGAATACGCCGATACCGACTGGGACGCCTACCGCAACCACACCATCGGGTTTGTGTTCCAGAACTACAACCTGATCGCGCATCAGACGGTGCTGTCCAACGTCGAATTGGCGCTGACGCTGTCGGGCGTGGGCAAAAGCGAACGCCGGGCGCGCGCGATGGAAGCGCTGGAGCGCGTCGGACTGACCGATCAGGCGAAAAAGCGCCCGAACCAGCTCTCGGGCGGGCAGATGCAGCGCGTCGCCATCGCGCGGGCGCTCGTCAACAACCCCGACGTGCTGCTCGCCGACGAGCCTACGGGCGCGCTGGATACCGAAAGCAGCGAGCAGATCATGAAGCTGCTGAAGGAGGTCGCCCGGGACCGGCTGGTCCTGATGGTGACGCACAATCCCGATCTTGCCGACCGCTACGCCACGCGCGTCATTCGCCTGCTGGACGGCCGTGTGGTCGGCGACAGCGCGCCCTGCGAAGCGGACGCGGCCGACAAAACGGCCGCGGCGCCCGTAAAGAAGGCGTCGATGTCCTTCGGCACGGCGCTGGCGCTGTCGATCAATAACCTGATGACCAAGAAAACGCGCACCTTTCTCACGGCGTTCGCGGGCAGCATCGGCATCATCGGCATCGCGCACATCCTGTTCTTGTCAAACGGCGTCAACAACTACATTCACGGCATCGAGGAGGATACGCTGTCCAGCTATCCGCTCATGATCGAAAAAAGCGCGTTCGATATGACGGGCATGATGAATTCTTTCATGGACATGGAGCGCCCCAAGGACAGCGCGGACGACGACACGGTGTACTCAAGCGATGTGATGGGGCGCGCGCTGTCGATGATGAACAGCGGAATGAAGGAAAACAACCTCAAGGATTTTATGGCGTATCTGGAAAACGACGCCGACGGCATCGCGCGGCACGTCAACGATATCCAGTACGGCTACGCGACGCCGCTTTCGCTGTACCGCGACACCGAGTTCGGCGTCGTCAAGGTCAATCCTTCCTCGCTCGTTTCCGGCTCGGGCATTTATGATACCTCGGAGGATTCGATCTACGCCACGCTGACCACCTCGTCGATGTATTCCTCGAGCATGTCGCAAATGGACGTGTTCAAGGAACTGTTCGGCAACCGCGACATGCTTTCGTCGCAGTACGAGGTGCTCGCCGGGCGAATGCCGGAAGCCAAGGATGAAATGGTGTTCATCGTCAACAAACGCAACATGGTGAGCGATTACCTGCTGTACGCCCTTGGCATCAAGGACCCCGACGAGATCGAGGAAATGATGCGCTCGATGGTGACTGGCGATGCGATCGATACCGAAACCATGCAGTTTTCGTATGAGGATCTGATGCGGCTTTCCTTCCGCCTCGTGCCCGACGTCGATCTGTATGAGAAAACGGCGGGCGGCTTTGTCGATCACAGCGGCGACGACGCCTACATCCTGTCCCAAATGGAAAACGCGATGGAGATCAGGATCGTCGGCGTCATCCGTCCCAACCCCGACGCCGCCGTCACCAACAACCAGGGCGGCATCGGCTATACGAAGGAGTTGACCGAGTATCTGGTCAACTATGTCGCCGACAGTGAAATCGTCAGGGCGCAGCAGGCGTATCCCGACATCGACGTGCTCACCGGCATGCCGTTCGCGGGCGCCGACATCGACGTGAAGAAGATGCTGGAGAACTTCGACACAAGCACGCTCACCCCGGCGCAGCAGGCGATCTTCAGCGCCTTGAGCGAGGAACAGCTGCTGGCGTTCGCCGAAAAACAAATGAAGTCCATGCGCTCCGAATCGAGCTATGAGGAAAACATGGTCCGCTTCGGCGTGACGTCGCTCGCCGATCCGACCTCGATCTATCTCTATCCCAAGGATTTTGAGGCGAAGGAAGAAATCGTCCGGATCATCAAGGAATACAACGACGGCGTCGGCGAGGAAAACGCCGTGACCTACACCGATTACGTCGGCGTGCTTATGTCCTCCGTCACCACCATCGTCAACGCCATCAGCTATATCCTGATCGCGTTCGTCGCCATTTCGCTGATCGTGTCCTCCATCATGATCGGCATTATCACCTACATCTCGGTGCTCGAGCGCACCAAGGAAATCGGCATTCTGCGCGCCATCGGCGCGTCGAAGCGCGATATCGCGCGCGTGTTCAACGCCGAAACGCTTGCCGTCGGCTTCAGCGCCGGCGTCATCGGCATCGGCGTCACGCTGCTGCTGGTGCTGATCATCAATCTGATCCTGCTTCAAATCACCGGGCTGGCCAATCTCGCGGGGCTGCCGATGTCGGGCGGCGCGATCCTGATCGGCATCAGCATGCTGCTCACCTTTATCGCCGGGCTGATCCCCTCGCGCATCGCGGCGAAAAAGGACCCCGTGATCGCGCTCAGGAGCGAGTAAGCGATGGCCGCCTTCAACGATTTGCTGCCGTCGCGCGTGCGTAAAGCGGCGGGCGCGAGCTGGCCGCTCGTGATTCTGGATGAAACCGACTCGACCAACGCGCGGATGAAAGCGTGGGCGAGGGGAGAGGACGACGCGCTGTTTCCCGATCGCGCGCTGCCCGCCATGCTGATCGCCGGGCGGCAGACGGCGGGGCGCGGGCGGCTGGGCAGGCGCTTCTATTCGCCGGACGGCACGGGGCTGTACATGACCATCGCGCTGCCGCCTGTGCCCGGCGACGCGCCGCCCGTCACGATCGCCGCCGCAGTCGCCGTCGCCGGGGCGCTCGAGGCGCGCGGCTTCGCGCCCGCGATCAAATGGGTGAACGATCTTTTCCTTAATCACAAGAAAATCTGCGGCATTCTTGCCGAGATCGCAGGCGATGCCGTGATCGTCGGGATCGGCGTCAACATCCTCGCGCCCGAGGGCGGCTTCCCCGAGGACATCCGCGATATCGCGGGCGCGCTGAACCGCCCCGTCCGCCGCGACGAGCTGGCGGGGGATATCGCCGCGCGGCTGATCGCGTGGACGCGGCGAATCGACGATCCGTGCCTGATCGCGGAGTACGCCGAACGGATGCCGCTTGTCGGCAGAGAGATTACGTACCAAAAGGAAAACATGCCATGCAGCGCCGTCGTGCTCGGCGTCGATTCCCTCGGCGGGCTGATCGTGCGCGCGCCATGCGGCGGGCAAACCATCCTGCGCGCCGGTGAAATCAGCCTCGGAAGCGGACGAGTCGGCATATAGGCATATCGCGTAAAAAAAACCGTCGCGGAAAGCGGCGGCTTTTTGATCGGCGGCGGCGTTACGCCGTGCGCTCGCCCGCGTAACGCGGAATGGTCGTCTTGATCTGCGCGGCGGAGCGGCTTCTCGTCACGTTGAGCACCAGCGCGATACCCGCGATGTTGGTGACATAATTGGACCCGCCGTAGCTCATGAACGGCAGGGGAATGCCCGTGATGGGCATGAGGCCGATCGTCATGGCGATGTTCTGGAATACGTGGAAAAACAGCATCGCCATGACGCCGATGATCACCAGCTGTCCGAAGCGGTCGTTGGTGAAGCGCGCCAGATACAGCATCCGCAGGATGATGAACAGATAGATGAGCAGCACGCCCATGCACCCGACGAAGCCGAAGGATTCGCCCACGACGGTGAAAATGAAGTCGGTCGAGTTTTCGGGCACGTACTGGAGCTGCGTCAGCGAGCCCATGACGAACGCGCCGATGCCCGTCGTCATGCCCGAGCCGATGGTCAGCTGCGAGTTCAGCAGCTGATAACCGCCTTCCTGCGAGTATTTCTCGGGATCGGTGAAGGCGAGCAGGCGCAGGATGCGGTAGTCCTGCGAATCGGTGATGATGGCGTAGCCGACGACGACGCCGATGGCGACGGCGACCGCCAGCACCATGCCCAGCACGATGCGGTAGTCGACGCCCGCGAAAAACATCATGATGAGGAACATAAAGCCGATGACGATGACGGTGCCCGTTTCTTTTTGCGCGAGCACGACGACGGCGGGAACGCCGACCAGCACGCAGGTGCTGATGAATTCCCTGAAGGTGCCCATCGGCTTGGCGGAGCGTGAAAGCTGCCGCGCGAGCATCAGCAGAATGGAGATTTTGGCGAACTCGCACGGCTGGATCGAGCGGCCGAAACCGGTGTCCAGCCACGTTTTGATGCCGTTGACCAGCTCGGCGGACAGATACGTGAACAACAGAAGCCCGAGCACGGCGTAATAGATCAGCCGCACGCGCGCGCGGTAGATATCAAGCGGCACGGCGAGCACGACGGCGATCACGATGGGGGAGATGAGCAGCCAGACCGACTGCATGGTGCCCGAGCGCGAATTGATGATGTTGTTGAGCAGCGAAAGATTCAGCCCGCCGTCGGCGCTGAAGGTGGCGATGGTGATGCAGTATACGCCGAACAGCGACAGCGCCACGACCGCCGCGAGCAGCTGCCAATCGAAGTGCGCCTCGGCGTGTCTCCTTGTTTCGCTCATTTGTCCTTTCCTCCCTGACCGAAAAAGCCGGCGACGGCGCTCCTGCGATATCGCGGCAGGGGCACGTCGGCGCCGAGCAGGCGCATGGCGATATCGTCCATTTCGCGCACGACGCGCCTGTCCTCGCACTGCGCCGCCGTTTTGTGGAACAGCAGCGCCTCGTAGACCGCCGGGCTTTCGGGGATCGCGCCAAGGAGCGGCATATCCAGCGAGGAGGCGATCACGTCGGGCGCGAGCATATCGCCCCGGCGGACAAGGCGGCGGTTCACGCGGTTCAATACAAGATAGGGGTGCATGGCGTCCCGCTCGGAAAGCAGCGCGCCCATGCGCTCGGCGTCGCGGAGCGATACGTCGTCCGGCGTGGCGACGACGATGTATTCCTCGCCCGCGCCCAGCACGTTCAGGAGATTCCTGCCAAGCCCCGCCGGCGCGTCGATCAACAGGATATCAAACCGCGAGCGGAGCTTTTCAATCAGGATGCTGATCTGCGCGGGATGGATTTGCCCCGCCTTCATGATCTGCGGCGCGGCGAGCAGCGACAGGCGCGGGTACTCGGGATGCCGGACGAGCGCGCGGTCGAGCTTGCAGTCGCCCTTGACCACGTCGCCCAGATCAAACACCACCCGGTCTTCCATGCCCAGCAGCAAATCGGCGCAGCGCAGCCCGGTATCGGCGTCGATCAGCGCCACCGAAATCATACGCTTGGCGAGCGAGCAGGCGAGCGCGGAGGCAAGCGTGCTTTTCCCCACGCCGCCCTTGCCGGACGCGATGACGTAGCTTTTTCCCATCGTGCGCACCTCCTCGAATATTTACGGCGCGAGCGTGTTGCCGCCCGGCAGATCGATGTCCTCGGACACCTTGTTCTTTTCGTCCAGATACCAGCCGATGAAGTCGCGCGCCGCCTGCGTGGCGTGGCCGCCCGAATAGCCGTTGGGGATAAAGGAGACGACGGCGATCTCGGGATCGTCCTTGGGCGCGAGCGCGACGAACCACGCGTTGTTTTCCAGATCGAGCTTGATGTAGCCGATGGTGACCTGCGACGTGCCCGTCTTGCCGGCCATGACTTCCTTCGCCTCGTACCGCCAATCGCTGAAATAGGAACCTGCGGTACCGGACTCGTCGACGACGCCTTCCATTCCCTTGATGATATAGGGCACGAATTCGTCCACGCCCTCGAGCGTATTGAACAGGTTGGGGCTGCGCTCGGAGAGTACTTCGCCCGTGGGCGATATGATCGAATCGATCAATTGCAGATTCCAGACCTTGCCGCCGTTGCCGAGCGAGGCGACATAGCGCGATACCGCGACGGGCGTGAGCAGCGTGATCGACTGGCCGATGCCCATCTGAATTTCTTGGCTGCCGCCCCAGACGATGTCGTTGAGATAAACCCAGATGTCCGCCATCAGCGCGCGCTCCATGACCATCGTGCGCGTCATGTTCAGCTCTTCCATCAGGATGGGACGCGCCGCCTTGATCCAGCCGTCGTCGGCGTCGCTCGTGACGAGCACCATGTCCATCAGGCGCTTGATGGCGCGGTTCAGGCGCTCCTCGCTGTACTCCAGCCCCTTGCCGGCGGCGTAGTTGATGATGTGCGTTTTGATCGAGTTGGCGACGATGATGGGCGTTGAGGTCATCTGCTCGGACAGGCTGACGGTGGGATCGTACAGGTTGGTCTGGTTGCCGACGACCGAGCGCAGTTCGCCCGGCAGATCGATGCCCGTCAGGCTGGTCAGGCCGATCTGCGCGGCGAATTTGTACAGCGTGTCGGTCGGATAATTATCGTAGAGCAGCGAGGCGAGGGTATAGAAGAAATAGTTGCAGGAGTTCGACAGCCCCTGAATGATGGTCTGGTTGACGTGGCTGTTGGGGTAGTTCGCCCAGCACGTCGGCATTTCGTCCTCGTTGGAGGTATAGTTCCGGAATTTGCCCATGTCGGTGATTTCGGTGGTCGGCGTGATCGCGCCGTTGGTCAGCGCGGCGAGGCTGGTGACCATTTTAAAGATCGATCCCGGCTCGGCGCGCGTCTGCGTGGCGTAGTTCATAAGCAGGCCGCGCTTGTCGGCGACGATCTCCTGCGCCGCTTCGCCGCCCGCGATCATGGCGTTCAGATCATAATTCGGGTACTGCGCCATGGCGAGCACGCGCCCCGTTTTCACGTCGAGCACGATCAGCACGCCGTGCTCGGCAAGGCGAATGTTGTACAGCCCCCAGTCGCGCGTGGCGATCTTTTCTTTATTGTTTTCCAGCCACTTGCTCTCCTGCATCTTCTTTTCCTGAACCGATCGCACCTTGAGCACGTTGTCCTCGATCGCTTTCTCGGCGACCGCCTGCATCACGGTATCGATGGTCAGGCGAATGGTGTTGCCGTCGGCCGGCTCGTCGTAGGAAACCTGCCGCGTCAGTTGTCCCTGCGGGTCCTTTTCCATGACGCGGCTGCCCTGACGCTCGGTGATGCTGGCGGTCAGCCAGTTCTCCATCGTCGATTCGACGCCCGACAGACCGATCTTGTCGTTCAGCGAGTAGCCGAGCGTTTTCAGCTCGTTGTACCGGTCCATGGATTGGATGGCGCCGGTGTAGCCCACGACCGTGCAGGCGAGCGTCGCGCGCGGATACACGCGCTTCTCGCCGACCTCGACCGCCATGCAGGGCAGCGTCATGCTGCGCCCCTCGATCTCGCTGACGGCGCTGAAGGA
>CAYWOS010000029.1:0-31233 GCA_964459985.1 uncultured Oscillospiraceae bacterium | reverse complement strand
CCCCGCGCGGTCACGCTGACGGCGCGCGTTCCATCAGCAGCACGTTTTCGACGTGCGCGGTGTGGCAGAACATATCGACGGGCTGCGCCTTGACGGCGCGGTAGCCCTGCTCGCACAGGATTTTCGCGTCGCGCGCCTGCGTGGCGGGATCGCAGCTCACATAGACGATTCTCGCGGGCGCGGCGGCGGCGATGGCGTCGAGCACGGCGCGCTCGCAGCCCCTGCGCGGCGGGTCGAGCACGACGACGTCGGGGCGCAGGCCCGAGGTGACGAGCGCGGGCAGGCGCTCCTCGGCGGCGGCGCAGACGAACTCGGCGTTCGTCACGCCGTTTCGCGCGGCGTTCGCGCGCGCGTCGGCGATCGCCTGCGGCACGATTTCAACGCCGATCACGCGTTTTGCGCGCCTGGCGAGCAGCAGGGAAATCGTGCCCGCGCCGCAGTAGAGATCGGCGACCGTCTCGTCGCCCGACAGCGCGGCGAAATCGAGCGCCGTTTGATACAAAATCTCTGTCTGCACGGGATTGATCTGAAAAAAGGAAAGCGGCGAGAGCGAAAAGGTCAGGCCGCAGAGCGTGTCGGTCAGGCGCTCGCCGCCGTACAAAACGCGCGTCGTATCGCCGAGGATCACGTTGTCGCCGCGCTTGTTGACGTTCAGGCAGAGCGAAACGAGCGCGGGCAGCGCGGCGCGCGCCATGGCGATCAATTCCGTTTCGCGCGGCAGCCGGTCGGCCGCCGCGACGACAACCGCCATGACCTCGCCCGCGCGCGACACGCGGCTCATGATGTGCCTAACGCAGCCGGCGCGCGTCGCTTCGTCATACGGCGATATGGAAAACTTTTCCATCCACGCGCGGACGACGGCGGCGAAGGCGTCCGATTCGGCGCGGGCGACGGGGCAGGCGGCGATATCGACGACGCGGTGGCTGCGCGGCGCGTAAAAGCCGATCAGGGGGCGTCCCTTTTCGCCGGAAACGGGCAGCGAGGTCTTGTTGCGGTAATGCCACGGGTCCGCCATGCCGATCACGGGCGGCACGGGCAGATCGATGCCGCCGATGCGCTTGAGCGCGTCGCGCACGCGGTCGCGCTTCATGGCGAGCGACAGCGCATACGTCATGTGCTGGCAGACGCAGCCGCCGCACGGCTCGTAAACGGGGCAGCGCGGTGCGGCGCGGTCGGGCGAGGGCGTCAGGATCGCCGTCGCCTTGAGAAAAGCGACGTTCTTTTCGACCTTTTCCGCCCGCGCCGTCACGCGCTCGCCGGGCAGGGCATTTTTGACGAACAGCGTCAGCCCGTCCTTGTGCGCGACGCCGCATTCGCCGCCCAGCCGCTCGATTTCGACATCGATCAAATCGTTTTTCTTCATATTATTTTGCGCGCCTCGATATAGTAGCGCTTTTCGTTCGCCTCGCCCATCGAAAAGGTCTTGCGCGGCAGCGCGCCGTCGCGCTCGACCGACGGGAAGAGCGCGCGCTTGTCCATCGCGGGCAGCAGCGCGCCGGCCGCGCCGCCCTTTCGCACGATCTGCCGGACGGCGTCCTCGCCGTGCACGTAATCGATCGACAGCGAATGCCTGTCCAGCGCGTTTTGCAGCGATCCCACGGGCAGCGAGTGCGTCGGGCGCGCGATTCTCATCGGCAGATCGCCCTCGCCCGTCGCCAGCGTCATATCGCCGCCGCCTTCGCAGGGGACGATGCCCTCGCCGGCGAGCAGCGACAGCAGCGCTTCGCGCGGCAGATCGAAGATCACGCGATGAATCGGCTCGAACGCCAGCGCTTCGTCGTACAGATTGACGATCTCGACCATGGCGTACCGCGCGGGATGTTCGCTGTCCTCGCCCTGCGGCAGCGCCGCCGCGACGCTTTGCCAGTGCGCCTTCGCCGTGGCGAGCGAATGGTTGCCGTCGCCCACGGCAAAAAGAATGTCGTCGGCGCTTTTTTCGCTTTGGATCGCCTTGACCGCCTCGGCGACGGCGCCGAGGTCTTCTCTGCTTTCGACCGCCCACGCCGCGATATGTCCGCCGCCCAGCATCAGATCGGTATCGTACAGGGGGCGCAGATCGCTCCGCCGCGCGTAAAGCGGCTCGATCAGGCGGCGCGCCGCGTCGTCGGTCAGCAGCATGACGTGCGACAGTTCGATCTCGGCGTCCCGGCGCACCGCAAGGCGCGGCGGAATGCGCGACAGGATGGTTCCCTCGGTCGGCCGGATCGGGCATTTCGCGCCCTTTTCAAAGCTGTACGCGTTGAGATCGATCACGCAGACCAGCCCGAGCCGCGTGCCCGACTGCGTTTTGCGCGCGACGAGCGCCATGCCGTGCAGCGCTTCCTTCAGGACGCCGCGCGACAGGTAATCGCGCATGGCGGCGCGGATCAAAGGCACACGGCGCTCGCTTTCGGACAGGTACGCCTCGGGAATGATCAGCCTGAGCGCCGAGGGCGCGCCGCCGACCAGCGCGTCGGCGCGTTCCCAGATTTCCTTTTGCGAGGTGTACTGATCGCACGCCATAACGGGATACAGGGAGAAATTCCGCGCCTTTTCCTTGTCGGGCAGCAGGAACGCCGCCGGTCTGACGGGCAGCTCGCCGAACGCGTCCATTCGATCACCTCCGCGTCTTTTCGTCCATCATACCAAGCCTTGCGCGTTTTATCAAGCGAAATGCGGCGAAAAGACATCCTTGCTTGACAAATTCCGGAATCTCGGTATACTGAAACCATCAAAACCTCAAAAAACGCGGGATTCGCCGCGTGATGTGCCCGACCGACGCAAGGAGGGAAAGCCCTATGTTTACAAATCCGGGAAAAAAGCTCGGGATCATCGGCAGGATCGTCTTCTGGCTCGGCGCGGCGGCGTCGGTGCTGTACGCCGCGTTCGTCGTGCTGGTGAACGTCGCCGTCGTCGGCGCCGTCGACGCCGCGTGGTTCGAGGCGAACGGCGTGACGATCGGCGCGTCCGGCTCGACGGCGTCCGTCGTCATTTCGGCGGCGCTCGCGCTGGCGCTGGGGCTGCTTGCGTCGTGGACCGTCTCGCTGGTGCTGTGCGCGCTGGGCAGGCTGGTCGAAAACAGCGAAGCGATCGCCGCCGCCTCCCGTCCGCAGCGCCCGCCTATCGAGGCGCCGCAGCTCCGCCAGACGGTGAAATAATCGTCCCGCCGCCTCCCGCCCGCGCATTCGCCGTTGCGCCGCCGCGCCTTTCATCGTATAATGGACGGGCGCGGCGCGCAAAGGAGGCACACATGCTTAAGGGCGTTCTGTTTGATATGGATTATACGCTGTACGATCGCGTGGAGACGGACAGGCGCGCAGTCGCGTACCTGTTCGATACGAGGCGCGAGCTGTTCGCGCGCGATTGTACGCGGGACTACGCGGTTTCGCAAATGGAGATCGTATCGCCGATCAATTCGCGCAGGGGCTGGGGGTATACGACCGAGTTTCTGTGCCGGACGGGCGTGCTCGCCGCGCCCGCCGATTCGTACGCCGTGTGCGGCCTGTTCCAGCGCCGTTATCACGAAGCTATCGTGCCCTATCCCTTCGCGCGCGACATGCTGAACGCGCTCAAGGGCATGGGGCTGCGCATCGGGCTGATCACCAACGGCGACGAGGCGTATCAGTCGGGCAAGATCCGGGCGCTCGGCTTTGACGAAATGTTTCCGCATATCCTGATCGGCAGCGATCCCGCGACGGCGAAGCCGCATCCCGATTTGTTCCTGCAGATGGCGCGTTTGCTCGGCGTAACGACGCGGGAGCTTCTCTATGTCGGCGATCACCCGGTCAACGACGTGCGCGCCTCCGCCGAAGCGGGCTGCACGCCCGTGTGGGTGCGCGCCTGCCCGTGGGATTCTCAAGGCGAGCCGCCGGCGCACGCCGTCGATTCGGTCGAGGGGCTGGATCGGTATATCCGGGCGCATTTTGCGATCGCATAAGCAGTCTGATGAACACCGCGCCGGACGATCCCTGTATGCCGGCGCTCTACGTTTCGTCGATTGATTTTCCGGCGGGCGTGCCGTATGATGACAAACGCGGAGGTGATCCCCATGGACGGCGGCAAGACCGGCGAACTGATCCGCGCCGAGCGGCTCGCGCGCGGGCTGACGCAGAAAGCGCTCGCCGACGCGCTGCACGTGAGCGATAAGGCGATCTCCAAATGGGAGCGCGGGCAGGGCTGCCCGGATATATCGCTGCTCGGCGCGCTGGCGGCGGCGCTTGACGTCCGGATCGAAAGGCTGCTCGAGGGCGAGCTGAACGAAAACGATACCGACGGAGGCAACATGAAACACATCAAGTTCTATGTCTGTCCGCATTGCGGCGGCATTGTGACGGCGACGGGCGACGCCGAGATCGCCTGCTGCGGGCGCGGGCTGACGCCGCTCGCGGCGCGGAAGGCGGACGACGCGCACAGGCTGACCGTCCGCGAGAACGACGGCGAATACTATATCTCTTCATCGCACGAAATGCGCAAGGAGCACTACATCACCTTCGTGAGCGTCGTTTCGTGGGACCGCGCGCTGATCGTCCGGCTGTATCCCGAGCAGAACGCCGAGCTGCGCGTGCCCTTCGCGCGCGGGACGATCTATTTCCATTGCTCGCGGGACGGACTGTTTATCAACGGCTGACGGAGGAAGCGTATGATCCTTGCATGCGGCGATCTTACGATCCGCGACGCCGGGCGCGGCGACTGCGCGACGCTCGCGGCGTGGTGGAACGACGGGCGCGTGATGGCGCACGCGGGATTCCCCAACGGCCTTGGCACGACGGAGGAAGAGATCGCGCGGGGGATCGCGGCGGATACCGACGACACGCGGCGGCGGCTCATCCTCGAGCGCGGCGGCGCGGCGATCGGCGAAATGAGCTATCGCATGCTCCCGCCGGACGCCGCCGAGATCGGCATCAAGATCTGCGCGGAGGCGGAGCGCGGGCGCGGGGCGGGCAGGAAATACCTGTCCATGCTGATCGCGTGGCTCTTTTCCGAAAAGCGCCGCGCGAAAATCGTGCTGGATACCAATCTGGCGAACACCCGCGCCCGGCACGTCTACGAAACGCTCGGCTTTCGCCGCGTGCGCGTCCGCGAGAACGCGTGGCGCGATCAGCTCGGGCAATGGCAGACCGCCGTCGATTACGAGCTGACGCCGGGGGATTTTCGGGATTTCACAAAGGAATAGCCAGCCGCGCGCAAAACAAGGGGCTGCCGCACCGTGGTCTTCGTGCGGCAGCCCCTCGTGATTACCGGTAGACATCTTCGTCCTGAACGTCCATTTCGTCCCATGCCGCGCCGTCCCACATCGCGGTGTCGCCGGGATCGGCGGGGCTGACGGGGCGCTGCGCCACGCCGGTCATTTCCTGCGCCGAGGCGGTCATTTCATAGCCGTAGGGCGGGTAGGGCGGGTGAAGAATGGGATCGGGCATGTCCATCGCCATTCTCCTCACCTCACTTGCAGTCGTAGCTCTGGCACATGCTCTCGTCGGCGGGATCGCCCGAGAACGCCATGGGCGTCGGCGCGACCTGGATGCTCTCCAGCGAGCACAATCCCTTATCCTGGGTCAGATGCCTGCACGATTCGACGCTGCAATGGATGCACTGATCCTTTTTTTCATGGCTCATTTCGCAATCCTCCCTGATTCAGAATCGCTTCCGCGCGGGTGTCCGCGGGAAGGCGGCCGCCGCTTGAGCGCCGCCGCGAGGGGGCGCGCGCCCGGAGCGGCGCGGCAAACGTGACGGCGCGGCGTCAGCGCTGAACGCCGCCATGCCGGGCTCCCTATACGCCTGCGTGTGACGCTGCCCCGTCCTCGGGGCGCTGCTGCCGCCCGCGTCCTTGCCCAGTCGCATTTGTCACGTCCTCATTATGCGCGCCGCCGCGTCTTGATATACCGCACAATAAGTGGTATATTGACGGTGGATTTTTGCTGCGGCGCGAAGGGACGGGCGAATGCGCGGGATGTTGACGACGAAAAGACTTTGTCTCGGCGGCGCGATCGCGGGGCTGTACGCCGCGCTGACGCTTTTGCTCGCGCCCGTCAGTTTCGGGCAGGGCGGCGCTTTCCAACTGCGCTTTGCCGAGGCGCTCACGCTGCTGCCGGTTTTGTCCGCCGCCGCCGTGCCCGGGCTGACGGTCGGCTGCTTCGCCGCCAATCTTTTGTGCGGCGCGCCGTGGCAGGACGTCGTGTTCGGCGCCTTCGCCACGCTGCTCGCGGCCATCCTGACGTACCGATTCCGGAAAAATCTCTGGCTCGCCGCCGCCGCGCCCGTCGTCTGCAATACGGTGATCGTGGGCGCGACGCTGTCCGCGCTGTACGGTCTGCCGCTTTTTTACGCCATGCTCACCGTGCTGCCGGGCGAGGCGGCGGCGTGCTTCCTGCTCGGCGTTCCGCTCGCGCGCGGGCTGAGCCGGCTGCCCGCCCTGACCGATTTGTAAATCGCGCGTTTTTGTGATACAATTATTTTTAACCTTTTTGAAGGAGGACGCGCCGTGCTGATTGCCGATACCCACGCCGATACGCTGTACAGGCTCGCCGAGCACAAGGGCGAGGCCTGCGATATCACGCCCGAAACCCTGCGCGCCGGCGGCGTGAGCCTGCAAACGCTGGCGCTGTTCGTCGGCGGCAGGCCCGATCACGAAAGCATTCGCCGCGTGACGGACGATTCGTATCGGATGCTCCCGCGCCTGACCGACGCCGGCATCCGGCAAATCGACGACCCGCGCGACGCGCGCGAGGGCGAATGCGCGGTCATGCTGTCCGTCGAGGGCTGCGATTTACTGTCCGACGATTTTTCATTAATCGAACGCTGGCGCGGCATGGGCGTCCGCATCGCGGCGCTGACATGGAACCACGTCAACGCCTGCGGCACGCCCGCCGTTCGCGACGACGAGCGCCTGCCCGCCTTCGGCGCGCGCGCGGCGAAGGAAATGCAGCGCGTCGGCATCGCCGTCGACGTGTCGCACCTGTGCGAAAAGGCGTTCTTCGATCTGCTCGATCTGGGGATCATCCCGATGGCGTCGCACTCGTGCTGCCGCGCGCTGTGCGATCATCCGCGCAACCTGACCGACGCGCAGCTCAAGGCGCTGTTCGCGGCGGGCGGTTATGTCGGCGTCAATTTCTACCCGCGCTTTCTGGATCAGGACGGGCGGGCGACGATGAACGACGTCGCGGCGCACGTCAAGCGTATTGTGTCGCTGGGCGGCGAGGACCACGTCGGTTTCGGCTCGGATTTCGACGGCATCGAGACAAAGCCCGACGGCCTTTCCTCGCCCGCCGATCTGCCGCGTCTGATCGAGTGCCTGCGCCTGAACGGGCTCACCGAAGCGCAGGCCGAGAAGATCGCCGGGCGCAACCTGATCGCTTATTTTGACCGCGTATTTCCGAGGGGAGAGTAACAGTATGCTCGGCATCATTGGCGCGATGCAGGCCGAAATCGACCTTTTGCTGCATGAAATGGAAAACGTTGAAAAAGAGGAAACGGCGCTCTGCGCGGCGTATACCGGCACGCTGCGCGGCGTGCCCGTCACGCTCGCGCGATCGGGCATCGGCAAGGTCTACGCCGCGATGTGCGCCCAGCGCCTGATCCTGACGCACCGCCCGGACGACGTGCTGTTCATCGGCGTCGCGGGCGCGATCGAGGAAGGGCTTCGGATCGGCGACGCCGTGCTGGCGACGCACACGGCGCAGCACGATATCGACACCACGGCGCTGGGCGATCCGCCCGCGATGGTGTCGGGGCCGAACCTCGTGCGGTTCCCGACCGACCGGCGCATTGCGCGGCTTCTGCGCGCGGCGGCCGACGCGTCGGGCGTTCGCGCCGTCGAGCGCGGCATCGTCACGGGCGATCAGTTCATCGCCGATCCCGCTAAAAAGCGCGCGCTCGCCGCGGCGTTTCAAGCCGCCGCCTGCGATATGGAAACGGGCGCGGCGGCGCAGGCGTGTCACGCGTATCGGACGCCTTTTGCCGCCGTACGGACGATTTCGGACGCGCTTGGGATGGACGGCAGCGATTATCTCGTTCATATGAGGACGGCGGCCGACGCCTGCGCGCGGCTGGCGCTTGCGTTCTGCGCGCTGTACGCAAAGGGCTGAACGCGGCGTTATGCGCCGCAAAGGAGCGGATCAGATGGATAAATGGGATCACCGGTTTGTACGGCTGGCGCGGGAAATCGCCACATGGTCGAGCTGCTTCGCGCCCGGGCGCGCCATCGGCGCGGTCATCGTCAAGGACAAGCGCATCATGACCACCGGCTACAACGGCGCGCCGGCGGGCATGAAAACCTGCCGCGACAAGGGCGAATGCCTGCGGCGCAAGCTCGGCGTCGAGAGCGGCACGCGCGCCGAAATCTGCTACGCCGCGCACGCCGAGCAGAACGCCATCATTCAGGCGGCGAAGCTGGGCATTTCCATCGACGGCGCGACCTTGTACTGCACGCATCAGCCCTGCTCGATGTGCGCTAAAATGATCGTCAACGCGGGCATTCGCCGCGTGGTGTACGAGCAGGGGTATCCCGACGCGTTCTCGCAGGAGATTTTCGGCGAGACGGGCGTCATGCTCGAGCAATACCGTGAGGACGATACCGATCTCGGAGGTAAAACGGAATGAAACGGCTTTTCTCCATCCTGATGATTCTCTGTCTGCTTCCCCTGTGCGCGCTCGCGGCGGACGAGCCCAAGCCCATCCCCGTGATCGCCGAGGCGGACATCACGCCCACGCCCAAAGGCGTGCATCACTATATGCTCATCTGCGTCGATCAGTGGGACGCCAAGGCGGAAGCGCTGGGGCACACCGACGGGCTGGTGCTCGTTACGGTGGACGAGTTCGCCGGGCGCGTGATGCTGACCAGCTTCATCCGCGATATGCTCATTCAGCGCCCCGACGGCAAGTTCGGGCGCATCAACAACGTCGTCACGTATTTCGGCGATAATCAGGCGGGCGTGGATAAACTGATATCGACCATCAACACGCATTTCGATCTCAAGATCGAAAAGTACATCGTCGTTGATTTCGGTCAGGTGCAGGCGATTATTGACGCCGTGGGCGGCGTGGACATCACGGTGACGGCGCACGAGGCGGAATATCTTCGCAATTACGCCATATCCGCCTCCTCGACCGAGCCGCGCATGGCGGGCGCGGGCACGTACCATTTCACGGGACACGCCGCCGTCATTTTCATGCGCATCCGCCGCGTGCTCAATTCCTCGGGCGAATCGCAGGATCTGGGCAGGACGCGGCGCGTGAGGATGGTGCTCATGACTATTGCCGACAGCCTCAAGGACATTACCTACGATCAGGCGATGCAGCTGATGCTGATTGTGGGCGAAAACACCTGCGTGACCAACATGACTTCCGCCGACATGCTCGACGCGCTCGATCTGGCGATGCGCGTCAAGGGCACGCAAATCGAGGAAATCAGAATGCCCCTCAAGGGCAGCTTCCATTCGATGCCCGTTTCCGGCATGGCGACGCAGGAAATCGACTGGGCGGTCAACGTGCCGGCGCTGCACGAATTCCTGTTCTCCCCGAACATCGTGCGCGAGGACGAATAATGTTCAAAGCCGTATTGTTCGATATGGACGGGCTGCTGTTTGACAGCGAGCGCGTCGGCGCGCGCATGATCAAGGAAGCGGCGCGCGCGCAGGGCTATGCGATCGGCGATGACACGCTGACCGCCATGCTGGGCGTCACCGACGCCGTGGCGCGGCGGATGATGTCCGACGCCGCGCCCGGGCTGGACGTCGAGCGCGTGTGGAGCGAATACGCCCAAGGTATGTTTTCATTGGCGAAGCAGGGAAAAATGCCGCTCAAGGCGGGCGCGCGCGAGTTGCTCGACGCGTTGGATGCGCGCGGCATTCCCGCCGCCGTCGCCTCCTCCAACAGCGAGTACGCCGTCCGGCTGTACGTCCGCCACGCCGGGATCGAGGATCGCTTCCGCGCGATCGTCACGCGCGACGCGGGCATTCGCTCCAAGCCCGCGCCCGATTTGTTCCTGCGCGCGGCGGAGGAACTGTCCGCGCCGCCCGAGCGCTGCCTCGTATTGGAGGATTCGCTGAACGGCGTCAAGGCGGGGCGCGCGGCGGGCATGACAGTGTGCATGATTCCCGACATGATTCCCTGTTCGGACGCCTGCGCGCCCTATTGCGATCACGTGGCCGCGTCGCTTTCGGACGTGATCCCCCTGCTCGGCGTATGAATATCGTCGTCGTGTGCGTGGGCAGATTGCGCGAGAAATACTACGCCGACGCGGCGGCGGAATACCTAAAGCGCCTGACGCGGTACGGGAAGTTCGAGGTGATCGAGCATCCCGATCTGCCCGAGCCGCCGAACGCCTCGGACGCCAACCGCGCGCGCGTCATGGAAAAGGAAGGCGCGATGATCCTTAAATCCCTTCTGCCGGGCGACCGCGTGACGGCGCTGTGCGTCGGCGGCAGGCGGCTGTCCAGTCCCGATCTCGCCGCGACGCTCAAGCGCCGAGAAACTGAATGCGCGCGGCAGGCGTTTATCATCGGCGGCTCGCTCGGGTTGTCCGGCGATGTGCTCGCCCGCGCCGACGACCGGCTTTCGATGTCGGATATGACCTTCCCGCACCAGCTCGCGCGCGTGATGCTTTTGGAGCAGATCTACCGCGCCATGAAGATCGGCGCGGGCGAAAAATACCATAAATAGGAGTGCTTGCCCGTATGAATCGTTATTTGCAGCTATCGTCCGCCGTCAGTCGCGCGCTCGACGAGGGCAGGCCCGTGATCGCGCTGGAAAGCACCATCATCAGCCACGGCATGCCCTATCCGCAGAATGTCGAAACGGCGCTGCTGTGCGAAAAAACGGCGCGCGAGAACGGCGCGGAGCCTGCGACGGTCGCCGTGATCGGCGGCAAACTGTGCGCCGGGCTGACGGAGGATCAGATCGAGTACCTCGGCAAGGCGGGGACGCGGGTGACGAAGGCGTCGCGGCGCGATCTGCCGCTGCTCGCGGCGCGCGGCGACGACGGCGCCACGACGGTCGCCGCCACCATGATCATCGCGGCGATGGCGGGCATCCGCGTGTTCGCCACGGGCGGCGTGGGCGGCGTGCATCGCGGCGCGGAAACCACGATGGATATCTCCGCCGATCTGGAGGAGCTGGCGAAAACGCCCGTCGCCGTCGTGTGCGCCGGCGCGAAATCCATCCTCGACCTCGGATTGACGCTCGAGTACCTGGAAACGCGCGGCGTGCCGGTCCTTGGCTATCGGACGGGCGAGCTGCCCGCCTTCTTCACGCGCGAGAGCGGGCTTGCGCTCGACCGCCGCGTCGATACGCCCGGGGAGCTGGCGGCGATAATCGCGGCGCAGCGCGCGATGGGGTATCCGGGCGGCGCGCTCATCTGCAATCCCGTCCCGGCGGAGTATGCCATGCCCAAGGCGGTCGTCGACCGTGCCATCGATCAGGCCGTCGCCGAGGCGAACGCGCAGGGCGTCAGGGGCAAGGCGATCACGCCCTTCCTGCTCGCCCGCGTCAACGAATTGACGGGCGGCGAAAGCCTCAAATCGAACATTCAACTGGTGCTCAACAATGTCCGTCTGGCGGCTGCGATCGCCGCCGCGCTCTGATAAAGGAAAGGATACGCACATGCAGTTTGCCAAGCTCGCGAAGTATACGCGCGGCTACCGCACGCCGCTCCTGCTCTGCCCCGTCGTGATGATCGGCGAGGTGGCGATGGAGGTGCTCATTCCCACGCTCATCGCCAAGCTCATCGACGTCGCCATTCCGCACGGCGCGGCGACGGGCGATCTGTCGCAGGTGCTTCTGTACGGCGGCCTGATGATCCTTTCGGCGCTGTGCTCGATGGCGTTCGGCATGGCGGGCGCGCGGCTGTCGTCGGTCGGCACGATGGGGTTTGCCAAGAACCTGCGCCACGGCATCTTTGGCAGGATTCAGCGTTTCTCCTTCAAAAACATCGATAAATTCTCGACCGCCTCGCTCGTCACGCGCCTGACCACCGACGTCAACCAGACGCAGGGCGTGCTCATGATGCTGGTGCGCATGGCGTTCCGCTCGCCCGTGATGTTCGTGGCGGCGCTCGTCATGGCTTTCCGCATGAACGCTTCGCTGACCGTCGTGCTCGCCGTCGCCATCCCGCTACTGTTTATCGCCATGATCGTCATCACGCGCCTCGCCTTCCCGCGCTTCCAGATCATGATGCGGAAATACGACGCGCTCAACGCCGGCATTCAGGAAAACCTGATCGGCATCCGCGTGGTCAAGGCGTTCGTGCGCGCGGGCTATGAGAAAGAAAAGTTCGAGGCGTCCGCCGACGACGTGCGCGACACGCAGCGCGCCGCCGAAAAGGTGGTCATGTGGACGTCGCCGCTCATGCAGGTTTTGATGAACGGCTGCGTCATCGCCGTGCTCTGGCTCGGCGGGCAGCAGATCGCGGGCGGCATGATGGAGGTGGGACAGCTTTCCTCCTTCATTACCTACATCGCGCAGATTCTCATGTCGCTGATGATGCTTTCCTTCCTGTTTGTGAACTATGTGCTGTCCAAGGCGTCGGTCGGGCGCATTATCGAGGTGCTCGAGGAAACGCCCGAGATTACAAGCCCCGACGGCGGTGCGCTGACCGAGGTGAAAAGCGGCGACATCGCCTTTGAGCGCGTCAGCTTTTCCTACGCCGGCACGATGGACAATCCCGTTTTGCGGGACATCAATTTTTCCATCCGTTCGGGCGAGACGATCGGCGTGATCGGCGGCACGGGCAGCGCGAAAACGACGCTGGTATCGCTCATTCCGCGCCTGTACGACGTAACCGACGGCCGCGTGACGGTCGGCGGGCATGACGTCAGAGAGTACGACATGCACGCGCTGCGCGATCAGGTGTCGATGGTGCTGCAAAAGAACGTGCTGTTCTCCGGCCCGATTAAGGAGAATCTGCGCTGGGGCGATCCGGACGCCACCGACGAGGAAATCGTCGCGGCGTGCCAAGCCGCCTGCGCGGACGAATTCATCCGCTCCTTCCCGGACGGCTACGACACTGATCTCGGGCAGGGCGGCGTCAATGTGTCGGGCGGGCAGAAGCAGCGTTTGTGCATTGCCCGCGCGCTGCTCAAAAAGCCGAAAATCCTGATACTCGACGACGCGACCAGCGCCGTGGACACCGCGACCGACGCGCGCATCCGCGAGGCGATGCGCCGCATCGCGCCCGAGACGACCAAGATCATCATCGCCCAGCGCATCACCTCCGTCATGGACGCCGACCGCGTGATCGTCATGGACGAGGGCAAAGTGGCGGACATCGGCACGCACGACGAACTGATGGCGCGCTCGGAGATATACCGCGAGGTCTATTCCTCGCAGCAAAAGGGGGTGGCGTAATGCCTCCCGTCCGCATGAGAGGGCCGATGGTCAAGCCCAAGAACGCCAAGGGCGCGTTCAAGCGTCTGCTTGCGTATTTGAATCCCTACAAGGGCCGGCTGATCGCCGTATCGGCGTGCATCCTGCTCTCCAGCGTCACCTCGCTCACCGGCACGTACCTATTGCGCGACGTGATCAACAACTATATCGTGCCGCTTATCGGTCAGGCGGCGCCCGATTTCCTGCCCTTTGCCAAATTGCTGTTCGTCATGCTGGGCATGTACCTCGCGGGCGCGGCGGCGACCTTCGTGTACAACTACCTCATGATGATGATCTCCACCGCCACGCTCAACCGCGTGCGCAAGGACATGTTCGATCACATGCAGGATCTGCCCATCGCCTACTTCGACCGCAACACGCACGGCGAAATCATGAGCCGGTATACCAACGATACCGACACGCTGCGCGCCTTCCTCTCGCAGTCCTTCCCGCAGGCGGTCAGCTCCCTGTTCTCGGTGCTTATCAGTCTGGCGTACATGATCGATTTGAGCTGGCAGCTCACGCTGCTGGTGCTCGTGCTCATGCCCGTCATGCTGTGGACGACCAAAACGATCGCCGGCAAATCGGGCAAGAATTTCGCGGCGCAGCAGAAGGCCATCGGCGCGCTCAACGGCTACATCGAGGAAACCATCGAGGGGCAGCGCGTGGTGCAGGTGTTCTGCCACGAGGAAAAGGCGATGGAGGACTTTGATTCGCGCAATGAAAGCGTCCGCGTCGCCGGCACGCGCGCCAACACCTTCGCCAACATGCTCGGCCCCATCATGAACAATCTGACGCATTGCTACTACGTCGTCACGGCGCTGGTCGGCGCGCTGCTCATCATCGGCGGTTACACCGATATCGGCGTGCTGATCGCCTTTTTGTCCTTCACGCGCCAGTTCTCGCAGCCCATTTCGAACCTCGCGCAGCAGTTCAACGTCATCATGCAGGCGCTGGCGGGCGCCGAGCGCATTTTCGCGCTGCTGGACGAGCAGGTCGAGGAGGACGACGGCTACGTCACGCTGGTCAACGCCGCGCGTTTGCCCGACGGCGGCGTGACCGAAACGGCGGAGCGCACGGGTCTGTGGGCGTGGAAGCACCCGCACGCCGGCGACGGCAGCGTCACCTATACCGAGCTTCGCGGCGACGTGGTGTTCGAGCACGTCACGTTCGGCTATGTGCCCGAAAAAACGGTGCTCAACGACATATCGCTCTACGCGCGGCCGGGCGAAAAGATCGCCTTCGTCGGCTCGACGGGCGCGGGCAAGACGACGATCACCAACCTTATCAACCGCTTCTATGAATTGCAGGACGGCAAAATCCGCTACGACGGCATCAATATCGAAAAGATCAAAAAGAACGATCTGCGCCGCAGTCTGGCGATGGTGCTTCAGGACACGCACCTCTTTACCGGTACGGTGCGCGACAACATCCGCTACGGCAGGCTCGACGCCACGGACGAGGAAATCGAGCGCGCCGCGAGGATCGCCAACGCCGATTTCTTCATCCGCCATCTGCCCAACGGCTACGACACCATGCTCACCGGCGACGGCGCCAATTTGAGCCAGGGCCAGCGCCAATTGCTCGCCATCGCGCGCGCCGCAGCCGCCGATCCGCCCGTGCTCATCCTCGACGAGGCGACCAGCTCGATCGACACGCGCACCGAAACGCTCATCGAGCGCGGCATGGACGAATTGATGTCGGGGCGCACGGTGTTCGTCATCGCGCACCGCCTGTCCACCGTGCGCAACTCGCAGGCCATCATGGTGCTTGAAAACGGCGTGATCATCGAGCGCGGCGATCATCAGTCGCTGATCGCGGAAAAGGGCAAGTATTACCAACTGTACACGGGCATGTTCGAGCTTTCGTAAACGGAAAAAGAACCGCCGCGTCCGTGCAGACGCGGCGGTTTTTCATGCAATCATGAGGCGGATCAGCGGCTCAAGGCTTTTTTGCTGATGTATCCGATTTTACCGTTCTGGCACTCGACCAGCGCGTAGCGGCTGTCGGCGTCCCAGTCGATGACGCGCACCCATTCGCCGTTGTCGTGGCGGCCGAGATTGCGGCCGGTGCTGCTGCTGGGCTTGCTGTACAAATAGCAGTAGCCGTTGGGCGATTTGCTGTCGATGAGCACCCAAAGCTCGGTCGGCTTGTATTCGTCCGCCGGGACGATGCAGGATTTGCTGACATAGCCGTATCTGTCGGTGATCGGGCTATGGACCCGGGCGTAACGGTCGGCGGCGTTCCAATCGATGATCTCAAAGTAATCGCCGTTGTTGTAGCGCCCGAGGTTTTTCCCTGTGATATTGCTCGGCTCGTCGTACAGATAGCAATACCCGGCGGGATCGATGCTGTACACGCGGTACAGTTCGCGCTTGATCGTATCTTCGACCGGCGTCAGCGCCCGACCGAGGATATAGCCCGTTTTTCCGTTCTGGCAGATAACGAAGTAATACCCGTTTCCGGCGTCGTTATTGATCACTTTGACGATTTCGCCGTTGTTGTGCCGTCCCAGATTGCGGCCCGTGACGGAGCTGGGCTTGTCGTAGAGATAACAGTAGCCGTTGGGCGACGTGCTTTCGACGCGGTAGGCGGGATAGCTGTCGTTGTAGCTGTACGCGCTCGCGGCGGGAATCGCCGTAAGCAGCAGGGCGGCTGTGAGGCACAGGATGAGAACGCTGCGGAGACGGTTGATCAAGCTGTTCACCCTCCTTCTGGCAGGCTATTGGGGTTTTCATACGCTTTCATTATAAGAGCGCGCCGCGCTTTTGTCAACCGCGCCCAAGTGATTGTTACATCACGCTTGCCCCCGGCGAAACGGCATGATATACTGTTTAGGAATCCGAAGGATTCCGGGTCGGCGGGCGGTATCCGTTGTCCGCACGCCGACAAACGAATGATATACGGTTTAGGAAAACCGAAGGTTTTCCGGGTCGGCGGGCGATTGACGGAGAGGGGGCGAGGGGATGACCGTTTCGCACAAGGAAACGACGGCGGCGCGGAAGCTGCTGGCGCTGCAAAGGGACGACGGCAGTTTCGGCCCCTTCCATACGCTGTCGAAGGACGGCGGATCGCCCGTGACCACCGAGCAGGCGCTCGCGCGGCTCGAAAGGCTCGGCTTTACGCGGGAGGACGCCTGCATCGCGCGGGCGCTCCGTTATCTGGACGACTGCCTTTGCGGGAAACGCGCCATACCCGACCGGCGCGAGCGCGCGCGCGACTGGGACGTGTTTGTCGAGCTCATGCTGGCGGCGCGCGTCAGGCGGTTTACCGATGGCAGCGACCGCGCCGAGCGCGTGGCGCGCCGGTGGGCGGGCGTCGTCACGGCGGCGTTTGAAGGCGGGGCGTACGATTTCGAGCGGTACCGCGCCGCGTATGAGGACACTTTTCATATCAGGCTCGACGGCAGCCGTCAGCGCGATTTCGTGAATTTTTACCCGGTCAGCCTGCTCGCGGACAAGCTTGCGGACGATACGGCGCGTCGGGCGATCGATTATGTGATGTCAAAAGAGGACGGCATTTATTACGTCTATCCCACATGCCTGTCCAAACTGCCCGCGATGTGGAGCAGCCTTGACGCGAGCCGATATCTCGCGGCGATCGAGCTGGCGGCGCGATACCGCGCGGCGCGTGGCAGGCTCGGCTTCGTCGCGCGGTGGATCGAAGACAACCGCATGGAAAACGGCGCGTGGGATATGGGCGCGAAGGCGCGCGACGGCGTTTGCTTTCCGCTATCCGAGAACTGGCGAAGCGCGGAAACGCGCGTAAAGGACTGTACGGAGCGCCTGTCCGCGCTGATGCGCGCGCTGAACGACGGGGACGGCGCGACGGAACGACAAGCCGAACGGCGAGGTGGATGATGATGAAGAAGCCCAACATCGTATTGATCATGACCGATGAAATGCGCGGCGACTGCATGGGCGTCGCGGGGCATCCCGATGTGAAAACGCCCTACATCGATTCGCTGGCGGCGCGCGGCGTCTATTTCCCGAACGCCTATTCCGCCTGCCCGACCTGCGTGCCGGCGCGCGCCGTGCTGCATACCGGGCTGTCGCCGCGCCACACCGGGCGCGTGGGGTACCGCGACCGCGTGGCGTGGGATTACCCCGTCACGATGGCGGGTGAAATGCGCAGGGCGGGGTACTACGCGCAGTGCGTGGGCAAAATGCACGTGCATCCGCTTCGCAATTATCTCGGTTTCGATCATGTCGATCTGCACGACGGCTATCTGCACGAGTACCGCTATCCCGACGTCGCCTACGGCGAGAATCAGCTCGTCGCCGACGATTACTTCTACTGGCTCAAGAACGAACGGGGCGTCGCGCGCGACGTGACCGATACCGGGATCGACTGCAATTCGTGGGTGGCGCGCCCGTGGATCTACGAGGAAACCGATCACCCGACCAATTGGGTTACCTCGCGCGCCATTGATTTCCTGCGCCGCCGCGATCCGCGCCAGCCGTTTTTCCTGATGGCGTCCTACGTGCGCCCGCACGCGCCCTACGACGCGCCGGCGGCGTATTTTGACATGTACCGCGACAAGCCCCTGCGCGCGCCGGCCGCGGGCGACTGGGACGATACCGCCGCGCGCGAGCGGCTCGGGCGCAGCTACAACGCGTACACCGGCCCGCTGGACGAGGCGCTGATCCGCGAGCAGATGATCGGGTATTACGCCTGCATCACGCATGTCGATCATCAGATCGGGCGGCTGCTCATCGCGCTGACCGAGCAAAGGCTCATGGACGACACCGTGATCCTGTTTACCTCCGATCACGGCGAAATGCTCGGCGATCACTGCCTGATCCAGAAGGCGCGGCCGTATCAGGGCAGCGTCCGCATTCCGATGATCGTGAGCGGCCCCGAGCGCCTGATCGGCGGCGCGCCGTGCGTATGCGAGGATCTGACCGAGCTGCGCGACATCATGCCCACGGCGCTCGAGCTGGCCGGCGCGACGCCGCCCGCGCTCGACGGCCACAGCCTGCTCTCGCGCAACGGGCGCGAATCGCTGCACTGCGAGCATGTGTATGAAAACGGCAAAAAGAGCTTCCAGATGATCGTCACGAAGACGGACAAATTCATCTGGTTTTCGGAAACGGGCGAGGAGCAGTACTTTGATCTCGCCGCCGACCCGACCGAGTCGCACAACGCCGTGGACGACGCCGGATGCCGTCCGCGCGTCGACGCAATGCGCCGGGAGCTGATCGCCGTGCTCGCGGACTGCGAGGAGGGGTACAGCGACGGCGAGCGCCTGATCGCCGGGCGCAGACCGCGCTGCATCCTTGAAAGCGTGCTCGGCGCGCAATAGCCGGAGGAGCGCTTTGACGGAGCGCGCGCGAGCAACGGCAAAGGAGCGCCTTTTCGGGCGCTCCTCAGACCGTTGACAAACCCGGTCGTTCCTCCCGGGGATGCAATGAAGGGGCCGCGCCCCTTCATTTCTCATCCGAAACCAGCGACATGCGCGGTGGTTTCGGAACGATTTTCCGCAGAAAATCGATTCCTTACGCGTTTTTCCGACCGCGCGGCAAAGCCGCGCAGGAAAAACGTGCATGCCGCAAAAATGAAAGATTCATTTTTGCGGAGGGTGTCGACTTTGTCGACACGCAGAAGGAGCGCCTTTTCGGGCGCTCCTTTTGATTCGATCCGTCGCTTGATTACGCGGGCAGGGTGAAGCGATGAACGCCGGGCGAAAGCTCGCGGCGCTCGCCCGAGGCCTCGAACGACGCCGTCGTGTTGGGCGGCACGGCGATCTCCCAATTGATCTGGCCGCCCTCGCGCGTCCAGCACACGCGAACCGTGCCCCACGGCGTGCCGACGGCGGCTTTCACATAGGTCAGTTCGGGCGACGCATACGGCGCGATACGGAAGCGGCGGCGGCCGTTCTCATCGGTCATGGCGTCCGCGACGCCGCCCGGAACGCGATAGAACCAATAGTCGGCGTTGGCGAAGGGCACGCAGCTCATGGCGTTCATTTCAGCGCCCTCCAGCCGTTGCCAGCGCTCCCACACCGTCGTCGCGCCGCACTTGAGCATGAAGCCCCAGCCCGGGAATTCCTCGCGGCGCATCAGCTTAAGCGCCACGTCGTCCCGGCCGATGGCGGTCAGCGTTTTGAAAAGAATCAGCGTGCCCAGATTGCCCGTGGTCAACTGGGTCGAGCCGCGCGCCTGCTCGACATCCCAAAGCAGGATCTCACGGCAGCGTTCACTCAAATCTTTCGGCTCGATACCCAAAAGGATCGGGTATGCCTGCCCGTACTGGCTCAGGAAGTTCGTAAAGCCGTAATAACCGTTGTGTGAAATGTGCGTATCCTCGTTCATGTAGCGCCTGTTGTATTCGAGCGCAGCCCTGTCGTCCGCGCCCGCAAGCCGCGCAATCATGTCCTCGTCGCCCATCAAGCCGGCCATCTCGCGCACCATACGGATACAGTCGATCAGGTTGGCGTTTTGCACCTGCGGGCCGCGCGTGCGGTCGATCGCCAGCCAATCGTAGTACGAGGTATCGTACTGCATCCGCTTGTCGGCGTTGGGGCGTTCGATCAGCAGCCCGGTCTCGTCAAGACCGTTTTCGATCATGCCGTAAAAACGCTTGAGGTACGGATAGGCGCGCGCAAGCAGATCGTCGTCGCCGAATTCCCTGTACAGGTTATAGAACAGGCGGATGGGCGTGATATACACGCTGACCGAGCTGAGCCCCAGCTTGGTCGCGCCCCGGTAGGGCGCGATCATGGCGCTCATCACGCCCGTTTCGCCGTCGATCTCGGTCAGCACGTCCTCCGCCCATTTGCGGTAGAACCAATGCGTGTCAAAATTAAGCGCGGCAGGCTCCACGGCGGCGGCGTCGATCCAGCCCATGCGCTCGTCGCGCGCGTTGCTTTCGGTGGGCACGCTGTGGAAGTTGCCCAAAAAGGTCTGCCGCATCGCCTCGTGCACGGCGTTGAGCACGCCGTCCGAGCATTCGAACGATCCCGTTTCCGCTACGTCGTTGCGCACGCAGCACACCGTTACGTCCTCGGCGGTCAGATCGCCCGGATACCCTTCGATCTGGACAAATTGAAAGCCGTGATAGGTAAAGCGCGGCTCGTAGAATTCTTCGCCCTTTCCCGACATGACGTAGACGTCGGTCGCCTTGGCGCTGCGCAGGCTTTCCTGATTGGCGCTGCCGTCGGGATAGCATACCTCGGCGTAGCGCAGCGTGACGCGCGTGCCCGCCGCGCCCGAAACGCGGACGGCCAGCCAGCCCGCCAGATGCCTGCCCGCGTCCACGACGTACGCGCCGTTTGCCAGCCTGCGCACGGCGCGGGGCTTTTCCCGCGAGACGACGCGGATGGGCGGCGCGACGCGGGGCGCGAACCGCGCGTCTGGCGCGGGGAACACGCGCGGCGGCAGCCACGCCTCCTGATAGCCGGGAAGCTGCCAGCCCTCCGTGTCCCTGCGCGCGTCGTATTCCTCGCCGTCGTATACGCTGTCGCGCACGATCGCGCCGTCCTGCGCGCGCCAGCTTTCGTCGGTATGGACGCATTCCGTCTGCCCGTCGGCATAGCGCATGATCACGGTCAGGCTGAAGGAAGGCTCCTTGATGCTGAAGGGTTTTTCAAACACCTTGCCGTGCCCCAGACGCACGCACAGCGCGTTGGCGCCCTCCTGAAGGAGCGCCGTGATATCCTGCGGCACGATTTCGAGCAGCTTGTCCACCTTGGTATGCGAAGGATAGAGCACGCTGTCGTCGGCCGCGCGGCCGTTGACGCTCAATTCGTAATAGCCGATCGCCATGCCGTAGGCGCGGGCGGATACAAGCCCCCCCGCGCACGGTGATCTCGCGGCGGAACTGCCCGTATCCGCCGAGCCACCGCGACTGCAGTAGCGTTTCGCGCGAAGGCCCCGTCTCGAACGTATGCGTCGCGGAATCGCCCAGCGGCGCGCCGGCGTCGTCCCAGAGCGTGACGCGGCAATCGTATGATGTTTCCGCCTCAAGCGGCGCGCCGCCGTAGCGCAGCATATACTGACGGCCGCTTTCGACCCGGCCTGTGTCCCATACGGGGTTTAAAGAATCCGTGCCCGACGCCACGAGCAGCCGGTACGCGCCCTGCGTTTTCCCGGCGTATTGTTCGCCCTCCATTCGCCAGGAGAAGAAGGGGCCGTTCGTCAAATCGATCGCCAGAGGACGCGCTTCGCCGTTGACGGTCAGCGCGATGCGGGATGCGTTTTCCATGCCTTACGTCCTTTCCGCGTTGTACGCCTGATCGTATCTAAGCAGCGCGACGTTGTGTTCCTTCACCGCGCGCAGCGTGTCGGGGGAGGTGATGAAGCGATAGTCGCGCTCGCGCTGCCGCGCCGCCTTGTCGCCGGGATTGCGTTTGTTGGTCAGCAGCTTCATTTCGTCGGCGTACACGGCGGGATGTCCGACATAGAGATACACGCCGTCGTCAAGCCCCGCGAGCGTTTTCTCGAACAATCCGGGCTGATTGGGCATTTCCATACAGTCGGGCAGCGTGTTGCGCAGGCGGTTGACGTAGATCAGCCCCCTGTCCTTTGCCCACGCCGCCACGCGGTCCGAAAGCCCGGGAATGAACCAGTCGGGCGCCATATGCCCGTCGACGTAGGCGACGGAGAAGCCCACGGCCTTGAGGCGCGCGAGCTGCGCGTCGTACTCGCGGATGATTTCGTCGATATTGACGCCGTTCTCGATGATGTCCTCGACAAAGGCGCGCAGATGGCCTTCGGGCGTCGTCAGCGAGGGCACGTCGCGCGCGTCCGATACGGGTCCCCATTTGATCAGATCCCATTCCGAGGTGATATCGGCGTGCAGGCCGAAGCAGATGTCGCGCCTGTCCTTCAGCGCGGCCGCCGCCTCGCCGAGGCAGGGCGACGTGGCGAGCACCGACACGTTTTTGACAAACCCGAAATCGACCGCGCGGCAGATCGCCAGATTGGTGGAGGCGTTCAGCCCCAGATCGTCCGAGCGTGTGATCAATGACAGCATAGGTTTCCTCCCGTCAGGCGGATTACGCCTTCATGCCCTGAAGCGCGATGCCTTCCACCAGCCAGCGCTGCAGGATAAAGAATAAAAGAATCACGGGGATCGAGCCCATCATGCCGCCCACCATCAGGAACTGATACTGCGAGTTATACTCGTCCGCCAGCAGCGACAGCCCCGCCGAAAGCGGCAGCTGAACCTGCGTGTTGATGATGATGATGGGCCACATCAGCTCTTTCCACACCGATATGCCGATGAGGATCGCCAGCGACAAAAGCGGCGTTTTGAGCATGGGCATCAGAATGCGGCTGAAAATGGAGAAGTGCCCGCAGCCGTCTATTTTGGCGGCCTCGTCCATCTCGTGGGGCAGCGACATGAAGAACTGGCGCAGCATGAAGGTGGAAAACACCGCCGCCAGCTTGGGCAGCACCAGCGCCGCCATGGTGTTCATCAGCCCCATTTTCACGATGATGTTATAGCGCGGGATGATAAAAATCTGCTCAGGGATCATCATGATGGACAGGCAGATCAGGAAGATCGCCTCGCGCCCCGGAAAGCGGATGCGGGCGAAGGCGTACGCCGCCATGGCCGCGATCAGGATCTGTCCCGGGATGACCAGCGCCATCTCGGCGAAGGTCACGCCGTACCAGTTGAGGATCGGGAAGCGGTTGAACACGTTGACATAGTTGGAAAACTGCCATTTGGCGGGGAAGAATATCAGGGGGAGCTTGATGGTTTCGGGAAAGCTCTTGAACGAGGTCAGCCCCATCCAGAGAAAGGGGAATACGAAGAACGCCACCGCAAGCGCCAGCGCGACGTGCACGGGCCAGAGGAGGCTTTTCCGTTTACGCATGATCATCAGCCTCCTTAATCATAGAAAACCCATTTTTTCTGGAAGTAGTTCTGTATGAGCGTGATGACGAGAATAACGGCGAACAGCATGACCGCGATGGCGGAGCCGTAGCCCTCGTTGGAATCGCTGAACGCCGTGGTGTAGAACAGGCTGACCACCGTGCGCGATCCCGCCTGCGCCGGGCTGCCGATGCCGCCGATGCTGGAGGGCATGATCAGGTACACCAGATCGAACAGCTTGAATACGTTCATGACCAGCAGCGTCATGACAAAATAGATGGTGGGCGTGAGCAGCGGCAGCGTCACCTTGAAAAACTGGCGGACCGGCCCTGCGCCGTCGATGCACGCCGCCTCGTAATAGACGTGCGGAATGCCCTGCAGCCCCGCCAGCAGAATGATCACCTGATAGCTCACCGACGACCAGATGACGACGATGCTGATGGTGTACAGCGCGATATCGCCGCTCGTCAGCCACGGCACGCCCTTGATCCCCAATTCGCCCAGCGCGATATTGATGATGCCGTTGCGCGTGTTGAACATCCAGCGCCACGCCATGGCGATGGCGGCGGACGCGGTCACGAGCGGAAAGAAAACGAACGTCCTGTAAAAGCCGCGGCCTTTGATGTTGGTGTTGAGCAGCACGGCGAGCAGGATGGAAATCACGAGGATCGCGGGCACGCAGACCAGCACGTAGCGGAACGTATTGCCGAACGCTCCGGCAAATTTGACATCCTGAAACAGCTTGACATAATTGTCCAGCCCCACCCACTTGGCGGCCTTGAAGCCGGCCTTGTCGGTGAAGCTGATGTACAGGTTCAGGAAAAACGCGAAAAAGGAAAAGACACCCAAGCCCGCCACCAACGGGGTGATGAACAGGTATCCGGCAAGCATATCGCGCTTAGCCTGCCTCGTCATTTTCTTTTTGCCCACAACACCACATCCTTCTCTGCCGTGATCCTCTGACGACGGAGCCGCCGCTCCCCCGCGCGCGCCGCGAAGGGAAGCGGCGGCCGCCGCGTCAACAGACGGTTTACTGCGCGTCCAGAAGCGCCTGAATGCCGTCGTCCACGGCCTTGGCCATGTCCTCAACGGTCATTTCGCCGGTGAAGTAATAGGGGATGTATTCGCTGACGATGTTCATGGCGGTCGGCGTGACCGGCGGGTACGCCACCATCGAGGCGTGCTGGAGCTGATCGATGAACACCTGGCCGTCCAGCGCCGTGAAGCTCTTGAGGAACGAGGGCTGCGCTTCCTTGAGCGCCGGGAAGTCGGCGTGATAGTCGCCCAGAATCTTGTTGGCTTCATAGGAGCCCAGATACTTGAGCAGCTCCCACGCGGCGTCCTTGTTGGCGGCGGTGGGGTTCATGGCGTAGCTCATGAACAGGATGCCGATGTTGTTGTTGCCCGATTTGCCGATGGGCATGGTCACAAGGCGCGTCTTGGCGGCGACTTCGGTGGCGTCCACGGCGCTGGCCTTGGCGTTGATGGAGGGCAGCGAGATCATCGCCACCTGCTCGGAGATGAACAAATCGGACGCCGCGACTTCGGACAGAAGCGAGTAATCCACCTGAATGCCCGCGTCGATGAGCGCCTTCAGATCCTTGAAGGTGTCGATCACGGCCTGCTCGTTGAAGGTGCAGGTCTTTTCGTCCTCGGAGTACAGCGAGCCGCCGTTCGCCACCACGATATGGTTGATGCAGTGGCTCCACTGGGTCAGATCGAGCGCCAGCGCGTACTCGTAGCCGCCGGCTTTTTCAATGGCTTCCTTCACTTCGGTCGCCTTGGCGACAAATTCGTCCCACGTCCAGCCCGATTCGGGATAGGCGATGCCGTACTTGTCAAAAATGTCCTTGTTGTACGCGATGGACATCGAGTCCATGCCCTTGGGCATGCCGTACAGCGAGCCGTTGTAGTACAGCGATTCGACGACCTCGGGCTGGAACACCGACAGATCGTAGTTGTCGCGCGCGATGAACTCGTCCAGATTCGCCAGCATCCCGGCGGAGGAATACTTATGGAAATAGATGTTCATCCAGAAAACGTCGCAGCCCACGCCCGCGCCCAGCGAGGAATTGAGCTTGACGAAATACTGCTGAATGGGCGTGACTTCCAGCGTGGCGTGCACCGCGCTCTGCGATTTGTTGAAGCCCTCGACGATGGCTTCATAAGCGGCCTGCTGACCCCACGTGATCAGCGTGACTTCAACGGGCTTGTCGTCCGCCACGGCGGCCGTGGCGGAAAGAAGCATAACGGCGACCAGAAGAAGAACGGATAATTTCCTGATGACGGTCATTTGTGTGTCCTCCAATTCATGTTTGTGTGTCGGATGCGGACGCCCGCGCGCCCGGAAGATGGAAACCGATGCGTTGATTGCCCGCCTTCCCTCCTTTGCAGGACGATTAATCGCCTTAATCAATCAAGGATAAAATGAAGCCTCCCCGAGGCCGTGCCGCATTGCCTCTCCCGCGCCGCGCTGTGTCGTACCGTTCGGAGCGCGGGGGTTCCTTGTCGTTTCCTTGGCTGTCCGCTATCGCCGCAGGCGTGTCTTTCGTGCCCTTCACGCGCCGCGCGTTCGGCGTTCGGAGCGGACGCCCGATCGCTTTGCCGCCGCGCCGGCGGCGGGATGTCGCGAATGTGATTGTTTAAACCAATTAATCAAAGTACGCAAGCATGATATCATGCGTCAATGGAGAAGTCAACCCTTTTCCGATAATTTTTGTACATCCGCGCCGCGTCGGCAAAACGGCAGGGCGGGACGGTTTTGTAAAGGTTCTTTGTCCGCGCGCGCGGCTTCGGGCGCGCATGGATATGCGCGTCGTTCTTCGCGGAAAACCGTCGACAGATGCGATTCCCGCCCGCGGCCGCCGTTCCGCAATTTTCGTCGGCGGGCGCGGCCGCGCGCTTTACAAAAGCGGCGCGTTCTGCTATACTAACGGATGGGGCTTTCCCCGACGGACCAAATCCACTGACGGCAAAGGAGATCGGATCATGAATAAGAAGACCATCGAGGACGTCAACGTCAACGGCAAAAAGGTGCTCGTCCGGGTCGATTTCAACGTTCCCATGGACGCCGATAAGAACATCACCGACGAAAACCGCATCGTCGGCGCGCTGCCCACGATCAAGTATCTCATGGAGCACGGCGCGAAGGTCGTGCTGTGCAGCCACATGGGCCGTCCCAAGGGCGAGTTTAATATGAAGTATTCCCTCGCGCCCGTCGCCAAGCGCCTGTCCGAGCTGCTGGGCAGGGAAGTCAAGATGTGCGCGGACGTGATCGGCGAGGACGCCGACAAGGTCGTCGCTTCGCTCAAGGAAGGCGAGGTCTGCCTGCTCGAAAACCTGCGCTTCCATAAGGAAGAAGAAAAGAACGATCCCGAGTTTGCCAAAAAGCTCGCCTCCTACGGCGAAATTTACGTTAACGACGCGTTCGGCACGGCGCACCGCGCGCACGCCTCCACCGAGGGCGTGGCGCACTATCTGCCCGCCGTCGCCGGCTACCTGATCGAAAAGGAACTGCGCATCATGGGCGGCGCGCTGGAGAATCCCGCCCGTCCCTTCGTCGCCATTCTGGGCGGCGCGAAGGTGTCCGACAAGATCGGCGTCATCAACAACCTGATCGAAAAGGTCGACTGCCTCATCATCGGCGGCGGCATGGCGTACACCTTCCGCAAGGCGCTAGGCGGCAGCATCGGCGACAGCCTGCTCGAGGCGGACAAGATCGATCTCGCCAAGGAACTGATGGCGAAGGCGGAGAAGAAGGGCGTCAAGCTGCTCCTGCCCGTCGATACCGTGATCAGCGACGCCTTTGACAACAACTGCAACTTCAAGACCGTCAAGGCCGGCGAGATTCCCGACGGCTGGCAGGGGCTGGACATCGGCGAGAAAACGCGCGAGCTGTTCGCCGAGCAAATCAAGTCCGCCAAGACCGTCGTGTGGAACGGCCCGATGGGCGTCTTTGAAATGCCGAACTTCGCCAAGGGCACCGAAGCCGTCGCCAAGGCGCTCGCGGAAAGCGGCGCGATCACCATCGTGGGCGGCGGCGACAGCGCGGCGGCGGTCGCCAACCTCGGCTATGCCGACAAGATCACCCATATCTCCACCGGCGGCGGCGCCAGCCTCGAATTCCTCGAAGGCCTCGTCCTGCCCGGCGTCGCGGCGCTCAACGACAAGTAATCCGAACGAATCGTCAGGATCAATGACGCGCCGCGCCGGTCTTCCCGACGCGACGCCGTAAGGAGTGTGTTTCCCATGCGCAAACCCATTATCGCGGGCAACTGGAAAATGAACAAAACGCCCGAGGAAGCGGTATCGCTGATCAAGGAACTCGCGCCGCTCGTCAAGGAATCGCCCGCCACCGTCGTGGTGTGCGTGCCCGCCGTCGATCTCACCGCCGCCGCCAAGGCGCTGCGGGGGACGGGCGTCAAGCTCGGCGCGCAGAACGTGCATTACAAGGAATCGGGCGCGTACACCGGCGAAAACTCCGCCGCCATGCTCAAGGCGGTCGGCTGCGAGTACGTCATCATCGGCCACAGCGAACGCCGCCAGTATTTCGGCGAGACGGACGAAACGGTCAATCTGCGCGTCCGCGCCGCCGTCGCCGCCGGGCTGACGCCCATCATCTGCGTGGGCGAGCGCCGCGAGCAGCGCGAGGCGGGGTATACCGACGCGCTGGTCGAGTATCAGACGCTGATCGCGCTGACCGGGCTGACCGAAAAGGAGATTAAGAAGGTCGTCATCGCCTACGAGCCGGTCTGGGCGATCGGCACCGGCCTGACCGCCACCGACGAGCAGGCGAACGAGACGATTTCCGTCATCCGCCGGGCGATCATCCGCCGCTACGGCAAGGCGGTGGGCAACGCCGTGCGCATCCAGTACGGCGGCAGCATGAACCCCAAGAACTGCAAGGGCCTGATGGCGCAGCCCGAGATCGACGGCGGGCTGATCGGCGGCGCGTCGCTCAAGGCGGAGGATTTCGCCAAGGTGTGCCGGTTCGATCAATAACGGGACGCTTACGCATACGGACAGAGGGCTGTTCGCGCCGGACGCGCGGACAGCCCCTTTGCGTGTCGACAAAGTCGCCGCGCCTCGAGAAAATGAACAAGTCATTTTCTCGGACTGCGCGTTTTTCCTGCGCCGCCGCTTCGCCGCGCCCGCCGCGCCGCCGCTTCGCCGCTTCGCCGCGCCCGCTTTCTGTGTACGAATGCGGCGATTTGCGAAAAATTTAAAATAAAGTTGAATAAATGAAGAAATACGAACAAATCTCCCTTGACACTGGCATTTGCTCATGCTATACTTTATGATTGCATCGGTATTGTTAAGATGCACTCTTATCGCCTAACCCCGGTCCTGCTACGCGGCGGCCTGGGGAAGGGGAAACGTGCGTTTTCGCGTATATCGGGCAGCAGTGAAGGGGTGATAACGACTATGGTGCACGAGGTCCAAATGGGGAAGCTGCGCAAGCGCATGAGCTTCTCGCGCATCGACGAGGTTCTGGACATGCCCAACCTGATCGAGGTACAGAAGAACTCCTACCGGCGTTTTCTGACCGAAGATCTCAAAGAGGTTCTCGCGGACGTGTCTCCCATTACCGATTACAGCGAAAATCTGGTACTGGAATTCGTCGATTACTCGCTGGACGCCACACCCGTGAACTCGGTGGAACGCTGCAAGGAACGCGATCTCACCTACGCCGCTCCGCTCAAGGTTTTCGTCAGGCTTAAGAACCGCGAAACGGGCGAAATCAAGGAATCCGACGTCTTTATGGGCGATTTTCCCTTGATGACCGAGCACGGTACGTTCATCATCAACGGCGCCGAGCGCGTCATTGTCAGCCAGTTGGTCCGTTCGCCCGGCGCGTACTTCGACGTGCAGAACGACAAGGCGGGCAAGAAGCTCTATTCGGCGCAGATCATCCCCAACCGCGGCGCGTGGCTGGAGTACGAAACCGACTCCAACGACGTGCTCTGGGTGCGCATCGACCGCGCCCGCAAGCTGCCCATCACCGTGCTGCTGCGCGCGCTGGGCTACGGCACCGATCAAGAAATCATCGATCTGCTGGGCGACGACGAGCGGCTGATGACCACCATGACGCGCTCGGACAACGCCAAAACGCAGACGCAGGGCCTCTTGGAAATCTACAAGCGCCAGAAACCCGGCGAGCCGCCCACGGAGGACGGCGCGCGCGTACTGCTGCGCAGTTTGTTCTTTGATCCCAAGCGCTATGATCTCATGCGCGTGGGTCGGTATAAGTTCAACAAAAAACTGGGCGTCGCGGCGCGCATCGCCGGGCACGCGCCCAAGGACGACGTGATCGACCCGCGCTCGGGCGAGGTGCTGTGCGCCAAGGGCGAGGTCATTTCGCGCGAGCTTGCCGTTAAAATCCAGAACGCCGGCGTCAACACCGTCGAATTGGACTGCGACGGACAGACGGTGCGCGTGATCGGTAACAATTTCGTCGACGCCGCCAATTTCCTGCCCTTTGATCCCCGGGAAGCCGGCATTGTCGAAATGGCGCACCTGCCGACGCTGATGAGCGTGATCGACGGCGTGCCCGAGGAGGATCTGCTCCGCGTCGTGCGCGAAAACGCCGGCGCCATCGTGCCCAAGCACATCATCATCGACGACATCGTGGCGTCGGTCAGCTATCTGCTGGGCCTGCCCTACGGCGTCGGCGTGACGGACGATATCGACCATCTGGGCAACCGCCGCCTGCGCAGCGTGGGCGAGCTTCTCCAGAACCAGTTCCGCATCGGTCTGGCGCGCCTGGAGCGCGTCGTGCGCGAGCGCATGGCGATTCAGGACGCCAACGACGTCAAACCCGGCGAGCTCATCAACATCCGCCCCGTTTCGGCGGCGATCAAGGAGTTTTTCGGCTCCTCGAAGCTTTCGCAGTTCATGGATCAGCCCAACCCCCTCGCCGAGCTGACGCATAAGCGCCGCCTCTCGGCGCTCGGCCCCGGCGGCCTCAACCGCGACCGCGCGAGCATGGAGGTGCGCGACGTTCACTATTCGCATTACGCCCGCATCTGCCCCATCGAGACGCCTGAAGGCCCGAACATCGGCCTGATCGGATCGCTCTCGACCTACGCGCGCATCAACGAGTACGGCTTCATCGAAGCGCCGTACCGCTACGTCGACCGCGACAAGGGCGTCGTCACCGAAAAAATCTGCTACATGACCGCCGACGAAGAGGACGATTACTACGTCGGTCAGGCGAAGGAGCCGCTCGACGAAGAGGGGCGCTTCGTCAACAAGAACGTCACCGTGCGCTGGCGCGACGAGATCATCGAGGTGCCCTCCTCGCGCGTCGATTACATCGACGTCAGCCCCAAGCAGGTCGTTTCGGTCGCCACCGCCATGATTCCCTTCCTGGAGAACGACGACGCCAACCGCGCGCTGATGGGATCGAACATGCAGCGTCAGGCCGTGCCGCTCCTCGTGCCCGAGGCGCCCATCGTGGGCACGGGCATGGAGTATAAGGCGGCGCACGATTCGGGCGTCGTGCTGCTGAGCAAGCATGCGGGCGTCGTGGATTCGGTCGCCGCCGACGAAATCGTCATCCGCGACGAGATCGGCGAAAAGCACAGCTACCATCTGACCAAGTTCGCCCGCTCGAACCAGGGCACCTGCATCAACCAGCGTCCGCGCGTCGAAAAGGGACAGATCATCGAAAAGGGCGATCTGCTTGCCGACGGCCCCTCGACCGAAAAGGGCGAGATCGGACTGGGCAGGAACGTGCTGATCGGCTTCATGACATGGGAAGGCTACAACTACGAGGACGCCGTGCTCATCTCCGAAAAGCTGGTCAAGGAGGATAAATATACCTCCATCCATATCGAGGAATACGAGTCCGAGGCGCGCGAGACCAAGCTCGGCCCCGAGGAAATCACCCGCGATATCCCCAACGTCGGCGAGGACGCCGTCAAGGATCTGGACGAGTACGGCGTCGTCCGCATCGGCGCCGAGGTGCGCTCGGGCGATATTCTGGTCGGCAAGGTGACGCCCAAGGGCGAGACCGAGCTGACGGCGGAAGAGCGCCTGCTGCGCGCCATCTTCGGCGAAAAGGCGCGCGAAGTG
>CAYWOS010000028.1:0-32191 GCA_964459985.1 uncultured Oscillospiraceae bacterium | reverse complement strand
TTCTACAGGCTTTTGTCTGGCAGGGGCAGAAGGACTCGAACCCTCAACAAAGGTTTTGGAGACCCACGTGTTACCATTACACCATGCCCCTACACGCGACAGCAATTATTATAATCGAAAGCACGTCGGAAGTCAAGCAAAAAAAGCAGATTATGTGTTCATTTGAAGATTGCAAGTTGAACTGCCGTACACTACGCCGTCAACATACGATACAGAGGTTACGGCGATGCCGTATGGTTTTCATGGCCAGACCACTTACGGAGGCGTGTTCAATAAAGGCCCGGCGATTGCCGGGCTTATCATCCTGTATCGGACTATTGGAGCGTGAGCGTCAGCGCACCCGTTTCCTTACCGAGCGTAAAGCCGCACGCGCCCTGATCGGACGTGATTTCATACGCGCCCCTGAAGCCCGTCAGCGTGCAGACGCCGTTTTCGTCGGTCGTCAGCGCCGTATCGGTGCGCCAATCCTTGAGAACGCGTTGCTCGTACACCTCAAACGCCGGCTTTTTGCTGCCGTCTTCGCGCAGCACGCCGGCGGGCGCTTTGAGCCACTGGCCGTCCACGAGATTCCACGAGGTCAGGGCGGTTACGGACGGACTGGCAAAGAGCAGATCGAGCATTTCCTCGATATCGCGCGCCTGCCGATCCTCGCCCCGGGGTGTGCTCGGCCACGATTCGACCTGAAAATCGTTCAGATCGACGATATGCGGCGGCATCAGCTCGCCCGACACGAACGTATTCTCGGTGAAGTGGAGGGGCAGCCCGAAGCCGGAAAAGCGATCGATGACTTCAAGGAGCTTGTCTTTTCCCCACGCGCCCTGATGCTGATGCGACTGCAGCCCGATGGCGTCGATGGGAACGCCTGCCGCCAGACAATCCTCGATCAGTTGGCGATACCGCTCGCCGACGTTGAAATCGTTGATGAGCAGCGTCGCGCCGGGATCGGTCTGCCGTGCCGTGTCAAACAGCGCCTTGATGAGCGGGACGCGCCCCATGTGACGGCAGAGCGGCGTGATCGCGTTTTCTTCATGCGTGAATTCGGGCATGATAACCGCCTCGTTGATCACATCCCAATACCTGATCTCACGACGGAACGCGCCGATCTCGCGGCGAATGCGTGATTTCTGGTTCTCCAGCACTTCTTCTTCGCTCATGCGCATCAGCCACGGCGCGGAAACGGTATGCCAGCATAAGGGGTGTCCCTTCGCCTGATCTCCGTGGTCGCAGAGCCATGCCGCCGCGCGGCGAACGCGCGCTTCGTTGGTCTGCCCGGGCTGCGGCTCGTAGCGTCCCTGATAGAACGTCAGCGTACCGTAATTAAACACTTCCTGCCAGGCATCCCACATTTTTTGCAGGCGCGGGATGTCGCTCGCGGGCGTTTCGGGGTCAAGCAGAGGCACAAGATCAAACGCGCCGCAGCCGAAGAGGAATTCGTGTCCCGTTTGACGCGCATGGATTTTGCGTCCCCGGATCGGCAAGCCCTGCCTGTCGCGCAGGGTCAGTATACAGGTGGATTTACGGTGCTCGTAAGGATTCATAAGCCGCCTCCTTTATGCTGACGTGTCGTGTCATTATACTATACATCAGGCGCGGATGTACAGCCGTGGACGCAAAAAAGGCGGCGCGCGCCGCCTAATATGCCCGGAAACGGGCGCTAATCGTCGATAATACCGTTTTCGACGCAGGCGAGGGGACGCCCGAGCGCGTCGTACAGAATGGCGATATCCTGCGCATCAGCGCTTAAAAAGCGCGGAATGCCCGCGAGCGCAGGGCAGGACGCATCCAGCGCGACGGATTCGCCGGGAGCGAGGTTCAGGACGGGCAGGGGACGGCGCTCGCTCGCGCCAGCCAGATAAAGGAGCGCGCCCGTGATACGCGCCGCGCGCCAGCCGGCGTTCTCAAGGGTCAGCGCGTCGCGTACAGCGTCGTAGCGCATGGTCAGCCGCCGCAGTCTCTCATCCGCGCCGCGCCAGCGCACGTTGGCGGCGCCGACGGCGTGTCGGCGGAGCGAGAACAGCAGCGCGTCCTCGGCGTCCTGCGTTACGAATACATCGGTCCCCGCGCCGAGCAGCCGTCCGAGCGTTTTCTCTTCCAGCGTTTCGATATCCTCGGCCTGACTCGTCGAAATGATCGCGGCGACGGGCGCGACGGCGCGAAGGAAGGCGGCGGACGCCGCCTGCGCGTCGCCGTGGTGGCTCACCTTCACGATTTCGGCGTGTTCAAGCGTTCCCGCGGCAATCAGTTCGTTTTCCTCGAGCGTTTTCATATCGCCGCACAAAAGAATACTGCCGTCCGGCGATGTCAGGAACAGCACGAGCGAATTGTTGTTTTGATTCTCGGTGTGGCGCGTGAACGGCGCGAGCACATTGATCCGCGCGCCGTTTGCCAGAGGCAGGACATCGCCTTTGCGCAGCCAGTGAAACGGCTCGCCGCGCTTTTCGGCCGCAAGCAGCGCTGGGTGCGTCTGCTCGGTCACATTGATGAAATACGGCGAGGCGTACCACGCGCCCACGGCGATGCCGGAATCGGCGAGCCATGACAAGCCGCCGGCGTGGTCGCAGTGGCAATGCGTGAGAATAACGCCGTCCAGACGATCGACGCCGCACTGCTTGAGCGCCGCGTCGAGCGCCGCGCAGGTATGGACGTGCCCCGAATCAATCAGGAATGTCTGATCGTAGCAAAACAGCAGATGGCAGTCCGCCTTGCCGATGTTCAGGGAAAGGAGCGTCACGCCGTCCCGGGCGATCAGATCGGGAGAAAACAGCTCGCTTCGAATCAGCGCGACGCCGGACGGGGACGGGAAGTACGCGCCGTTCACGCGGCGGAGGTCAGAAAAGTTGCTCATCCTCTTTGTTCGACGGAAATGACGGCGCCTCCCGCCAGACGCGAGCGCTCGGCGGCGAAGGCGGCGAGATGGCTTTCGAGCGAAGCGGCGATATTGGTGGACATGGGCGCGTTTTCACCGTCGCGGGCGAGACGGTCGATCATTTCCTCGACCATGCGCGCGTCGCCGCCGCCGTGCCCGGAAAAATCGTCCGAGAGCTTGGCGACGTCGATCTCTTGCTCGCGTCCGTCATAGGTCATGACGCGGATGCGCTTTTGCTTCATATCGCCCTCGATCTCGCCTTTCGTGCCCATGACGCGCAGATTCCTGCCGCCGTGCGCGGTAAACGCGCACATGGTGAAATTGACGGTCGCGCCGCCCTCGCATTCAAGGTTGACCACCTGATGATCGACGGCGTCGTTGTCGCAATGGTAAACGCAGCGCCCGTAGGGGCCTTCGCGCAGCGCCGTCATGATTTTTTCCTCCGTCGGGTCGGGCGCGACGACGTTGACGGGCCAATCGTTGCCCTCCTCGCGAAAGCGCGTCAGGTAAAAGCGCGGCGCGTTGTACGGGCAGCTTTCGGCGGCGGGGCAGCCGTCCGTGCAGCGTTCCGGCGCGCCCTCGGGGGCGTTCGCGGACTTGAAATGCGTAAGCGAGCCGAAGGAGGACACGCGCTTGAGCGGACGGCCGATCAGCCATAAAAGGATATCCATGTCATGGCAGCATTTTTGCAGGATCATGGGCGAGCTTTCGCGCGTGTTGCCCCAATTGCCGCGCACGAAGGAATGCGCCTGATGCCAGTAGCAGACCTTTTCGATCGCCTGCACCGACACGATATCGCCCACCGCGCCCGAAGCGATTATACGCTTCATTTCGCGGTAAAACGGCGTGTAGCGCAATACGTGGCAGACCGTGACCTGCCGCCCGCGTTCGGCCGCGATGCGCGTCAGCTCGCGGCACTGCGCTTCCTCGGGCGCGATGGGCTTTTCGAGCAGCAAATGATAGTCAAGCTCGAGCGCGCGTTTGGCCTCGCCGTAATGCATGGCGTCGGGCGTGCAAATCATCATCACATCCGCCAGCCTGCCCGCGTCGAGCATCGCTTCTGCGGACGGGTAGCAATATTCGGGCTGCAGGCCGTACTTTTCCCGCATCATGGCAAGCTTTTCCTGTGATATATCCGCCGCCGCGACGATTTTTACGCGCTCTCCCATGCGCCCGAGGCATTTTGCGTAGGTGTCCATGCCGCGCGAGCCGCAGCCCGCGATGGCGACCGTGATTTGTTTCATGTTCCTGCACATCCTTTCAAGTCGATCCCGTCGGCGAGTTTTGCCGCGCGGTCGCGCAGAACGCGCGCCGCCGCTTCCACATTGTCGGGCGGCTGATGTCTTATATAACCGTCCGTTTCGAGGCTGATCCAGCCGCCGTAAGAAATGGCGGCGAGCGCGTGCGCATAGGCGGTCCAATCGATCGAGCCTTGCCACGGCGCGTCGTGGCGGTCGCCCTCGCGGTTGTTGTCGTGCGCGTGCATCAGGCGCAGCCGCGACCCGAGATCGCACGCGAACCGCGCGACGTCCATGCGCAACAGGTGCGCGTGCCCGGTATCCAGACAGGCGACGAAACGCTCCTCACCAGCGTCCTCGTTCAGCCGGTCAATGTATTCGCGCATGTCCTCCGCCGTGCTGACGACGCTCGGCACATACGCGCCGTCGTCGCCCTGATACATGTTTTCAACGGCGATCTGTACGCCGCAGTCGCGCGCAAGGGCTGCCAGCGCGCCGTAGAATGGGCGATTCAGCGCCCATGCCGCCGCGCGCGCGGCAGGGGAGAGCGGAACGGCGGGAATACGCGGATGCACGACGGCGAAACGGCTATGAAGCTGTCCCGCCGCGATGATGCCGCGCCGGACACACGTGAAGCGAAAGTCATCCTCATCGGCGCGCCCCACATACGTGGGATAGATCGTGTGAAACTGACAGACTGCAAGGCCGATATCATGCATGAACGAATTCAAACGGGAGTACCGCGCGCGAAAATCGGGTTCAGCCTCGGTATAGCGCGCGTCCGAAAGCGGGAAGGCGTGCATACCGTAATCGACGCCGCCAAACCCCGCGCGTTTCAACAGCGCGAGCCCTTCCGTTTCGCCAAGCGCGCGCATCACGTGACACGCCGAGCAGGAAAGACGCTCCGTCATATCGTTTGCTCCTCTCCGATCAGCCGGAAGCCGAACATCGAGCGGCAGTCGCCGCCCGTCCCATACCATTGCGCGACGCCGCGCCGCAGCGCGGTATCCATCGGCATATCCTCCCAGCGCGTCAGCGCGCGGCCGTATACGCGCTCGAACACCTGCTTATCCCGCGTGGTGAAGGGAACGGAACGGAACAGGCGCTGGAAGCGCGCGATGTTGCTGTCGGGCAGAATGTGCGCGAGCGAAGGCGACATTAACCAGGATTCGCACTGGAACGCCGCCGCGCGCCGATGAAAATACCTTTCGAAAAACGCGGGCGCGCGGGCGAGCGAGTCAAGAACGGATTCGGGCGCGAGCGGCGCGCCCTCGGGGATATGCGTCTGGATAACGGGATCGCCCGGCGCGAGCGCGCGCCGCCACTGCGTAAGCGCCAGCGTGACGTCGCGCGGCGCCAGATGGCCATCCGGCAGCACCGGACGCCCCGTGACGGCGTTTTCGGCAAAGACGATACGCGTGCGCCTGTCCGTTTCGCCGGGCTTGACCAGCCGGCCGTTGTTGTCAAAGGGCAGATCGCTGTCGGCTAGCACGACCGTATCGCCGCCGTCCCGCCGGACATACGCATACGCAGGCATTTCGCACACGCCGAAAATGTACTCGAGCCGACCCAGCCGAAACAACCTGAAACGCAGGCACCAGCTCAACCATTCGAACTGCTTGAGCCCCATGCGGCCGTTTTTGCGTTCAAAATGATTCATCCATAAGGGAATTCCCGCCAGCGTGTCGAAAAAGATTGCCTCGGGGATTCCCGACAAATGGTATTTCTCGCGCAGCGCGGGCGCTTCGCCGAGCAGCACGTACGCGGGATACAATTCCCACAGCGCGTCAAACGCGCCCTGCCGCGCCTCGGACGCGGAAACAAGCTCCTCGCCGCCCGCGGACAGCGCCGAAGCGTCTGCATGATACAGCGCGCGCGCTTCGGGCGAGGCGTCGATCCTTTCATCGATTGCGGCGAGCGCCGCGCGCTGATCCGCCGTAAACGTCATGCGATCGAGAATCCCTGCATCCAGCATGTAAGCGCCCTCCTTGTTCGTCTGATCATTATAGCGGAAAACCGCGCGCTTGAAAATAGGCAGGATTCGTGCCGCGCTATACAATATTACGCCTATACAAAATGGCGGATATTAGACCCGAGTATACAATTTTATCTGCTCCACACAAATATTGTACGCTTGAACGGACGGGGCGGTCGGTCTATGATAAAACAAATCAAGCGTTTCCGGCACGAACGAGGAAACGCGAAGAAAGGGTTGGTATCATGCGGCACATCGTTTCTATTCTTCTCTGCCTCTGCCTTCTGTTGAGCGTAGGGAGCGCTCTCGCGGAGGGCTACGAGTACACCGGAAAAGGCCCCATCGCGGAAGAGGAAATCACCCTGACCATTCTGGGCGCCAACACCAGCGAAACGGGCAAGGACGCGCTCGGGCTTCCTTTCTACGAGAATCTCTATAAGGCCGCGGGCGTCAAGCCGGTTATCGAAATGCTCGACAACACGACCTACGAGGACGCCGTCAAGCCGCGCCTCGCGGTGGGTACCGGCCTTGCCGATATCGTGCGCCTGCCCGATATGGACATGGATATGTCCTATATCAACAGCGGCCTGTTCATCGACCTGACCGAGCTGTATGAGAAGTACGGCATCAACATTAAGAAGGCGCTGGAGATGTACGGAGCGTCCGACAAAGATCTGCGCACGCCGGACGGAAAAATCTTCTACGTGCCCATGCTGTCCGACGCCTTCACGCTTTCCCACACGCTGCACGTCAATATGGCGTGGCTTAAGAACCTCAATCTGGAAGCGCCCAAGACGCTCGACGAGTTCTACAATATGCTCGTCGCCTTCCGGGATAACGACGCCAATGGCAACGGCGATCCCGACGACGAAATCCCGCTGACCGTCAAGCGCGCGAGCTATCTCAAGCTCATGAGCTGCTTCTTCGACATTGATCTGTACACCGGGTATCATATGGACGCGGACGGCAACGTGCAGTCTTCCTATACGTCGGAGAACTACCGCGACTATCTGACCTTCATGCACAAATTGTATGTGGAAAAGCTGCTCGATCCCGAATTTGCCTCCAACTCGACCGATATCCTGACCAACTACTGCTCGCAGGACCGGCTGGGCAGCATGTACGGCTACATGACCGACGGTTACACCATGATCAAGAGCAATCCGCGCTATACCGGCGATCCCATCCTGCTCGCCGTCAACCCGCTGGAAAGCCCGTACACCGATACGCCCTTCTACTGGGGCAATGAAACGATTGCCGAGTTCTACGGCATTACGCGCGAATGCAAGGACCCCGAGAACGCCTTCAAATTCCTTGATTTCTGCTTGAGCGGACGCGAACAGTGGATCGTGGACGAAACGGACATCGCGCTGACCTGCAATCATCTGCCGATCCCGCTGATTCCCGAATCGGAATACGACATACTGCCCGCGTGGATGGCGGCGCGCGATAAGGAGATCAAACCGTTCCACAAGAACATCCTGCAAATCCATTTCTACACGCATGAGGACATGGACGTGATGGACACCTATGCCAGCGATATCGAGACGTACACGGCGGAGAACCTGCTGCTGTTCGTCACCGGCGCCCGCAGCCTGGACGAGTTTGACGATTATGTCGCCACGCTCAAGGGCATGGGCATCGACGAGGTAGTCGGCGTTTATCAGCGCCATTTCGGCAAGTAATCGCGCCGCCCGCCGGCGGGGGTGGGACGACCATCCCCGCCGCTTTCCCTTTGTCCCGATCCGATTGTGAAAAGAGGAACCGATATGATGCGTCCGTACGGCTCGAAAACCCTGATGCGGCGGCTGTTCAGGGATCGTTATCTGATCCTGATGGTGCTGCCCGCCATCGCGTTTTACGTTATTTTTTCCTATCTTCCGATGACGGGTCTGGTCATCGCCTTCAAGGATTTCACGCCCGGCAACGGCATTTATTCGGGCGACTGGGTCGGCATGAAATGGTTCAGCCGGTTCTTCAATTCCGCGTTCTTCGGACGCCTGCTCGGGAACACCTTCCTCCTGTCCTTCTACAGCCTGCTGTTCGGCTTTCCCGCGCCGATTATCTTCGCGCTGTGCATCAACGAGGTGCGCAATCAGCGCGTCAAGCGCACCATCCAGACGGTCAGTTATCTCCCGTATTTCTTCTCCACCGTCGTCGTGGTGGGCATGGTGCACAATCTGTTCAGCTATAACGACGGCATCGTCAACCACTGTATTGAATTGCTCGGCGGCGAACGCATCAATTTCTTTATGCGCGCCGATTGGTTCCGGCCGCTCTATGTCGGCTCGGGCGTCTGGCAGAATTTCGGGTTTTCGTCGATTATTTATATCGCCGCCATTCTCGGCATCAATCCGGAGCTTTATGAATCCGCCAGCATGGACGGCATCAGCAAATTCAAGGAAGCATGGTATATTACGCTGCCTATGATCCTGCCCACGATCCTCATCCTGCTGCTGCTCGACGTGGGCAGCCTGATGAGCGTCGGCTTTGAAAAGGTGTACCTGATGTCCAACGCCGCGACGTACTCCACGGCGGACGTGATCTCGACCTATGTGTATCGCATGGGCATTATTTCAAACAAATACAGTTATTCGACCGCCATCGGGCTGTTCAACTCGCTTATGAACTTTGCCTTCGTTTTCGCCGCCAATCGTCTGTCCCGCAAGCTGACGAACGCGGCGCTGTGGTGAGGGGGCGGCAAATATGAAACGAAGAATTCTGGGAAGCTCCAACATGCTGTTTTACGCGCTCGTGTACGGCGTTCTGTGCATATCGACGATCCTGACGCTGTATCCGTTCATCTTCACCTTGAGCGTATCGTTCAGCAGCACGGACGCCGTCAACCGCAACGCGGTATGGCTGCTGCCCGTCGAGCCTACGTTAAGCGGCTACGGCATCGTGCTCAAAAACAAGGATCTGTTCATGAGCTTCGGCAACAGCGCCTACTACACGCTGTTCGGCACGCTGCTCAACCTCGTGTTCACCTGTCTGGCGGCGTATCCCTTGTCCCGCCGGACGTTTATCTGGCGCAAGGCGCTCAATTTCCTGCTGGCGTTCACCATGTACTTTTCAGGCGGTCTGATCCCTTCGTATGTGCTTCTGACAAGCATGGGATTCTACAACAACCGTCTGGTGATGCTGCTGCCCTGTCTGTTGTCCACCTACAACGTGATGGTGCTGCGCTCGGCGTTTTCCGAACTGTCGCCTGATCTGATCGAAAGCGCGCAGATCGACGGCGCGAACGACTGGACGATCCTGTGCCGTCTGGCGATTCCGCTCGTCAAGCCGACGCTCGCCGTGATCTGTCTGTACTACGCGGTCGGGCATTGGAATGATTTCTTTACCGCGCTGATCTATCTGGGCGATAAAAGCCTGCAGCCGCTTCAGCTGCTGCTGCGCCGCGTGCTGCTCGAGGCCAGCCGCGAAATGATGACGGGCGTCGTCAGCCGCGAAACCATCAATCTCGCGGCGACGACCATTCAGGTGCGATATGTCATCATCGTCGTGGCGACGCTGCCCATTCTCGCGCTGTATCCCTTCCTGCAAAAGTATTTCGTCAAGGGCATTATGCTGGGCGCCGTGAAGGGGTAAAGGGGATTCACTTGGCAAATGGGTAAAAAAGAGGTATACTGACGGGCGAAACGGCGCTGACACGGCGTAATATGACGGGAAGCGGGCGTTTGCGGACAAAGGCGGCGAATCTGTCCGAGGGAAAACGGATTTCTTTGCAATCTTTCTTGATTGTGTTTTTGTGCGTCGCGCTGCCGCTCTCCTTTTTCGCCGCCAACAGCGCGCTGCGTCAGGCGGAACAGGCGCGCGCCGGCTACGATCAATCGATGGCGGCGCGCGCCGCGCGCGTGGGCGGGCTGGTCGCCGTGCAGTTCGACGCGCTGGAGAGAACGGCTAACGAAATCTATTACGCGAGCTGGTACAAGCGCTTCATCAGCAACAGCGAGGTGTACCAGAAGGAAATGGACATCGTGTACAGGCTGGTCGTCGTGGACGACATTAAGTACAAATGTACCATGCTGCCGCTTGTCAACGATATCATCGTGCTGGATACGCGCAGGGACGCCATTGTGTGCCGGTACGGCTGGTTTTCATCGCAGAAAAAATACGCCGACGCGTATTGCCCTCTGCTGGTCGGCGGCACGGCGGAAGATATTCTGGATACCGATTTGTTCGCCGCCGTTCGCTCGCTCGATCCCGATAAAATCATCCTTTCCTATCCCGATCCCAACGGCAATCACGGCTGCCGGATCGGCATTGTGTTGCGCCGCGCCGACGTCGAGAGGTATATTCTCTCGCTCGGCGGCGAGGACGAGGGTTGGAGCGCCGTGCTGACGCGCGGCGACGATCCGGTCTGGGCGGGCGAACAACCGACGGGCGACGTAATCGGCGTGCAGGTGGCGCGCTCGGGGTTATTCCTGCGCTTTACGTATCCGCCGTACGGCAGTCTGTACGGAGGCAGCGATTCGCGGACGCTCTTCATTTATCTGGGCGCGGCGCTGTGTCTGGCCGCCTGCATCGCGTATCTGCTCACCTGTATGCTGGCCAGACCGCTCGCGCGGCTGCTCAGTCATATGCCCGATTCGGGCGCGCATTCGCATAAAGCGGCGTATCACGCCATCGAGCAGCACATTGAGAGCATTACCCGGCAAAACGAAAGCCTGACGTTCAGGCTGCGTTCCTTCGCCGCTTCCTTTCAGGGAGACTGGCTGCTCGGCCGCATGATGGGCCGGAGCGCGGCGGGCGAGGAGCGTCAGATGATGCTGCGCCTGTTCCCGTGGATCGAGGCGCAAAGACCGTACTTTTTCGTGTTGCTGGGCCGCGCGTACGCAGAAAGCGAAGCGAGGGAGGAAATCGCGCGCGAATTGACAGAAGCGGGCGCGCAATGCGTTCATCTGACCATGCCGCTCGAGTACGCGGGCATGATTGTCTGGGCGGAGAACGCGGGCGCGTGCGACCGCGCGCGCGAGCGGCTGTTGTCCGCCGATCCGAGCGTGTCGCAGCTCGCCGTGTCATCGGTTTATCGCGGAGACGCTCAACTTCGCGCCTGTTACGCCGACGCCATCAGACAGGCGGAATCATGGCAGAGCGATCTTTCGCTCGCCGACGCCTGTGAATTGTTGAACGGCTTTCAAAACGGCGATCCGGAGCGCTGTCGCAGCGCGCTCGCGGCGCTGAAAAGCAACAAGGGCGACGCCGCGCTGCCCTATCTGTACGATTTGCTCAAGGCATGGACGGGCGACGCGCCGGAAGATGAGATCAGCTATGAGGCGCTGGAAGCGCTCGCGGAGTCGCGCTGCTCGGAAGGCGGCGACGGCGAGCCGTCGGTCATTCTCACGGCCGTCAACGCGTTCTTGGATCAGTATTACGCGCTGCCCGATATGTCGCTCAAATACCTCGCCGAGGAATTCCATTCCAACGTCAGCGCCATGTCGCGCCTGTACAAACGTGAAACGGGCAAGAATTTCAGCGATCAACTGCTTTCCCTGCGCATGGAGCGCGCCAAAACGCTGCTGACATCAACGCCGCAGAGCATCGCCGTCATCGCGCAGGCGTGCGGTTACGAGAATTATCTGTCCTTCAAACGCGCGTTCATTCGCAGCGAAGGGGTCTCACCGCGCGAGTGGCGCGATGTGAATCGGTAATCAGGGATGTCTCGACGTCCGACGGCTTATTTCCGCGCGTTGTTGTTGACAGCGCGTGAAATTGGTTTTATACTGGAAACATCAAAGGACTTATTATATGTATACCGGGCGGAGGAGGGGACGGCATGAAAGCGTTATTCATCGGCGGAACGGGCAATATCAGTCTGGATATTTCCAGAATGCTGCTTCAAAAGGGATGGGAACTGACGCTGCTCAATCGCGGCGTGAGCGCGTCGCTCGAGGGCGCGGAACTGATACGATGCGATGTGAACAGCGACGAGAACGAGCTGAACGCCGCGCTCGCGGGCAGGACGTTCGACGTGGCGGTTGATTTTATCGCGTTCTCGCCTTCGCAGGTCGAGCGCGACATCCGTCTGCTGTCGGGCAAGGTCGGCCAGTTTATCTTCATCAGCTCGGCTTCGGCGTATTGCAAGCCGCTCTCCGCGCCCTTCATCACCGAATCGACGCCGCTCCATAACCCGTACTGGCATTACTCCCGGCAAAAGGCGCTCTGCGAGGAAATCCTCATGCGCGCCTATCGCGAAAACGGTTTCCCCGTGACCATCGTGCGCCCGAGCCACACCTATTCCGAGCGCGCGCTGCCCCTGCCGCTCCACGGCAAGTACGGCGCGTGGCAGGTGGTCAAAAGAATGATCGATGGCAAGCGCGTGCTGGTGCACGACGGCGGCGCGACGCTGTGGGTCGTTACGCAGACGCGCGATTTCGCGCGCGGCTTCATCGGCCTGATGGGCAATCTCCACGCCGTCGGCGAGAGCGTCCACATCACCTCCGACGAGGTGCTGACGTGGAATCAGATCATGACGGTGATCGCCGGCTGCCTGAACGTCGAGTACAAGCCGTGCTACGTGCCGTCCGCGATGCTCGCCGCCGCCGCGTCCTATGATTACGCGGGCGCGCTGCTGGGCGATAAGGGCAACTCGGTGATCTTTGACAACGCCAAACTCAAGCGCCTCGTGCCCGGCTTCGCCTGTACGACGCGCTTTGACGAGGGCGCACGGGAATCAATCGATTACATGCTGACGCACCCCGAGGCGCAAAAGCCCGATCCCGAATTCGACGTGTTCTGCGATCGCGTGATCGACATCATGGACGGCGCGGAGGCTGCGATCCGCGCGCTGTGACGAATGCTGGCAAAGCATTCGGCTAATCGCCTCCGGCGGAGGCAACTCCGTGAATACGTGAACAACGCCTCCGATTCTTTCGGAGGCGATATTTGTTGTGAACACCTATTCGCGAAAGCGCTGTACGGACGCGCATCGACTGAAGTCAAACGGATTTGCCGTTCTCATTGGGCATATCCTTGCTTTCATCGCGCATTTCCGGCAGACAGACGGTGATGCGCGTGCCGATACCCTCGCGGGAAAGCACGTCGAAATGCCCGCGATGCTTTTCGACGATCCATTTCGCGATTGACAGGCCAAGTCCCGTGCCGCCCGTCTGCCGCGCGCGGGCTTTGTCGGCGCGGAAAAAGCGGTCGAAAATGTGCGGCAGATCCTCCTGCGCGATGCCCACGCCGTTATCCTGCACGTCGAAGCAGGAAAACCCGCCCTGACGGTGCGCGCGGAGCGTCACGGCGTCGTCGTCCGAAGTGAACTTGACGGCGTTTTCGACCAGAATGCGCGCCGTCTGCTTGAGCATGCCCGCGTCGCCGTATACGAGGGGATGTTCGCCGACGACGGCTTTCCAGCGCCGTTCGGGATGGATCATGCGCGATTCCTCGCAGACCTCGGCAATCATTTCATCGAGATCGACCCGTTCGAGCACCATTTGATTACGCCCGCTGTCGCCGCGCGCGAGGAACAGAAGCTGCTCGATGAGCTTTTTCATATGCTCCGATTCGCTTCTGATGGCCGTAATGCCCTCGGAGAGCACTTTCTCGTCGTTTTTTCCCCATCGGTCGAGCATGTCGGCGTAGCCCTGAATGACGGCGACGGGCGTGCGCAATTCATGCGAAGCGTCAGACACAAAGCGCGATTGCTCGCGGTAAGCGTCGCGCGTGCGTTCAAGCAGATCGTTAATCGCCGTCTCCAGCCCCGTCAGCTCGCGGTCGCCGGTCGACAGCTTTTCGTCGGGCGAAAAGGGACTCAAACTGTGCACGGCGTCCTCGAACTGGTGCAAACGCTCGGGATCGAACTTTTGCCGCGACAGTTCCTGCGCCGTCTGCGCCATGCGGTCGAGCGGCGAAAGAAGCCTGCGCGCGCGCTTTTTCCCGCCGATATACTGACACATGAGCACAAAGCCCTCGCCGGCGAGCAGGGGATAAAAGGCTTTCCAGATGGGACGGAAGAATTTTTCGCCGGACACTGTGATCCGTTCGCCCGCAGGGTTGTCAAAGGCGTAGACGAGCGTTTCGCTGCGGCCGAAAATCAAGTGCTTCTCATCCCATGTCAGGCTTCTGTTTTCCGCGCCCGCGCCGCCGTTTTGCTGCTCGGCGAGGTAACACCAGCAGCCCAGCACGAGCGCCACGATCACGACGTCGATCATGAAAAACGTGACGATCATGCGGCGCAGCCAACTGCGATTGATGCGGTTGGCGATCGAGGTGGTCCGGCGAATTTCGCTCATTGCTCGTCCTCCCGGATCACATAGCCCACGCCGCGCACGGTATGGATGAGCTTGCGGTCGAAGCCCTCGTCGAGCTTGGTGCGCAGGTAGCGCACGTAGACGTCGACCACGTTGGTTTCGCCTAGATAATCGTAGCCCCACACGCGCTCGAGCAGCTGCTCGCGCGAGAGCACGATGGTTTTATTTTCGAGCATGTATTGCAGAAGCGAAAACTCGCGGTTGGTCAGCTCGATTTCCCGCGCACCGCGCGCGACGCGTCGCCGCGCGACATCCATCGTGAGATCGCCGAGGGACAGGGCGGTTTCCTCGCGCTGCGGCGCGGCTTTGCGCAGCGCCACGCGAATACGCGCCAGCAATTCCTCAATCGAAAACGGTTTGGTTATGTAATCGTCGGCGCCTGTGTCCAGCCCAGTCACCTTGTCCATCACGGCATCGCGAGCCGTGAGCATGATCACGGGCAAAGAGGAGGTCCTGCGGATTCTCCGCAGCACCTCCAAACCGTTGAGCCCGGGCAGCATGATATCGAGCAGCACCAGATCAAAGGGCTTGCCGGTCGCCATATCCAGCCCGACGCGCCCGTCGTACGCCTTTTCGACGGCGTAGCCCTCGTGCGTCAGCTCGAGCTCGATAAAGCGCGCCAGCTTTTCCTCGTCCTCGACCAGCAGGATGCTCGGCATATCGGTTTACTCCTTGTCTTTCACCGCGCCGTCCACGGCGTCGGCTGCCTTGTTCATGGCGTCGTTGAACTTCTTGTTGAGATCGGGGCCTTCAAAGGAATAGCGGAAGCCGAAGAACAGCAGGACGAACATGGCGATGAGGATTTCAGGGGAGAGGAAGAGAATGAGCAGCACGAGCGCCGTGACCGGGAAGGTCAGCTTCTGCTCGCCGTTGCGCGAGATGACGAAGGTGTTGCGGTTGCCCACGTCAAACGCTTTCTTGAGGAACTTGCCGATCTTCTTCATTACGCTTTTGAAGTCGTGCGTGTTGACCTGCGCGGAAGCCTCGAATTTCTTTTCCTCGGTGGTATACGCGCCCTCTTCGGACTTCACCTTGCCCTCGCCCTCGAGCAGCACCAGCGCGTCCAGAATGTCCCAATCGCTCGCCTCGAGCGCGGCCTTCGCCTGCTCGTAGGATACGTTCGCCTTCTGCCTGAGTTTTTCCACCATTTCAAAGTGATCCATCGTTTCGTACTCCTTTCGTTTGGTACAGGCACAGTCTACCAAGGAAAAATGAGAGGAATCCATCCGAAAGGATTAGAAGACGGTTAGAAAACGGGAAGGATTTCCACAAATAAGAACGGCACGGCTGATTATACCACGCAATCGGACGGCTTGACAAGCGCGCGGAGCGCTATATAATGAAAGGGACGATGAACGACGGAGGCGCTGTATGGACATCGAACGTCCCGATATCCCCGAATCGCTCGAACAAGCGGATGTGCGGACGGAAGCGACGCGCGCCGAGCGCATGGGGCTCGATATCGAAAACAAATGGTTTACGGGCGGCGATCTGACCGATTTTTCGGCGGGGCTGATCGAGTTTCGCGCCTGCCGCTTCGAGCGCTGCCGCTTCGCGCCGCAGGACGTCCGGCGGATGACGTTCGTGGACTGCGCGTTCACGCGCTGCGATCTGTCTGAATTGCAGCTTCCCGGGGCGAGCCTGCAGCGCGTGCGCTTTGAAAACTGTCGGCTGACAGGCGCGGCGCTGACGGAGTGCGCGATGAAAAACGTCGCGTTTGTCGAGTGTCAGATGGAGTACGCGAGCATTGCCGACGGCAAGTGGACGCACGGCGAAATAACGGGCTGTCTGATGAAGAACGCCTCGCTGACGCGGCTCAACTGGACGGACGTGCGCTTATCCATGTGTCAAATGCAGGGGATCGAGATCGACGCGACGCCGCTCAAAGGCGTCGATCTGTCCACTTGTGAAATGGACGGGATGATCATTGATCCTTACTCGCTGCGCGGCGCGCGGGTAACAAGCGCGCAGGCGCTGATGCTCGTCCGATTGCTCGGTATTGAAATTATCGATTGATGGGGTGCGGCGGCTTGATCGCCTTGGTTGCCCAATAGGCCGGAATGCCGTCGGATATGGCGTCCGGGTCGTTGTTGAAATCCTCATAGGCGCCGATGATGGCGAAGCCCGCCTTGATCTGTCCGCCGATTTGCTCGTCGAAGGTATGGCTGAACTGGATGCCGTCGTCGTTTTCCTTAAGCATTGCCATTTGATCCGGGTTTTTCAGCGGATTGAAGGGCAGTTTATTTTCTATGACCATCGGACGGACGGACGGATCGTTCATCAGAAAATTAAAGCCGTTGTCCATGCCGGCAAGCAGAAGCCCACCGGGCTTCAGCACGCGGAAACATTCGTTCCAGACATGATAGACGTCCTCGACATAGCAGTTGCTGACCGGGTGAAAAACGATGTCAAAGGCGGCGTCCTCAAAGGGCAAACGTTGCGTCATATCGGCGCGGACGATTTTGATGTCGTACCCTTCGCGCGCGGCGACGAGCCGTTCGCTGTCAAGCTGCCTGACCGAGTAATCAAGCACGGTGCAGTCCGCGCCGAGCGCGGCGAAAACGGGCATTTGCTGCCCGCCGCCGCTCGCAAGCCCCAGCAGCCGCGCGCCGCTGAAACGGCCGTTTTTGAGAAAAGGCGCAAACCAGTCGCGCGGGACGGGCTTGGTCGGGGTCAGCAAGACATCCCAGTTTCCCTTCAAAACGTCATGATACGTCTCGTGCGAGATCGGAACGCCCCATTCCCAGCCCTTTTCAATCCACCCGTCGATAGTTTCGGCATTGATATCGGTATAACGTTTCATATCGAGTCCTCTTTTCGGTTCAGTCTCGCAGGATATCGTAAATCAGGATGCCGGCGGCGACGGCGGCGTTGAGCGATTCGGCGCGTCCCGGCATGGGCAGGCGCAGGCGGCGATCGGCGAGCGCGAGCACGGCGGGCGACAGGCCCGCGCCTTCGCTGCCGATGAGCAGGCAGGTTTTGTCGCCGTACGGCGCGCGGGAATCGAGCGTCTCGCCGCGCAGATCGCCAGCGATGAGTTCAAAACCGTTTTCCTTGAGCGTTTTGAGATCGTCCGTCAGCGAAGGCGACAGTCGCGCGGGGATGCGGAACACGCCGCCCATTGTGGCGCGCAGCGCTTTCGCGCCGAAGGGATCGGCGCAGGTGTCGTTCAGCAGCAAGCCCGTAAACGCGGCGGCGTCCATCGTGCGCAGGATCGTCCCCACGTTGCCGGGGTCCTGCACGCCGTCAAGCGCGACGATTCGCTTATTCAGCGCGGCAAGCGGCGGATTTTCCGGGTACCGGCATACGGCGATGACGCCCTGCGGCGTTTTCGCGTCGGCAATCATGATCAGCACGCGCGTCGGCAGCAGATAGACGGGCAGATCGGCGGCGCTCGCAATCAAATCGCGGTATTTTTCCGCCGAATCGGTATCGACGAGCAGCGCGACGGCGCGGCGCTCGGCAAGCGCCTCCTGCGCCATGTGCTCGCCCTCGGCGAGAAACAAGCCGTGCGCCAAACGGTCGGCACGGCTTTTATTGAGGGAACGCCACAATTTGACCTTCTCGTTTTGCGGCGAGGTGATGGTTTCGATCATTGGACGGTTTTCCGCGCGCGCGGCAAGGCGTCAAACAGCGCGGCGAACGGCGACGCATCCAGATTGTTTTGCTTGATGTACGGCACGATGTATGCGGCGATGCCCGCGTCGAGCGCGGCGGCGACGCCGCCCTTCATAACATTTTGCGCGACGGAGATGAAGGCGAACAGCTTGCCCGCATCCGACAGCGAAAGCGGCGCGCAGGCGGCGATCAGCGCTTCGCGGAACGCGCGGATCAACGCGATGGCTTCGGGATTGATCTCGCTCGCGCCCTCGAGCATCGCGCGTCTGATATGGCGCTCGGAAAGCGGCGGGCACGCGGGCATTTCGCCGGGGAAAGCGAAGGGCTTGACAGAAAGCGCGAAGACGGGTGTCCGCCATTTGCCGTCCCGGACGGGAGAGCATGTGGTAACGCCCTGTTCGTGCGTGAAGACGATCTCGCGATCGTTGACGAACTGGAATACGGGCACGTCGTCCGCCGTGCGTTCGGCGCCGATGCCGTTGGGAGCGTCGGCGCACACGCCGCCCAGCGCGTGTACGAGCGCCAAGACCGCGAGCGCCGCGTCCTCGGGGTTTTGCGCGGAGAACGTCATCCGCTTGTCCGACAGCGCGAATAGGAGAAGCAGGGCGCAGGCGTCGTCCTCGCTCGCGTCGAATCCCTGCGCTTCGAGGCAGGATTTCACCCGCGCGATCATTTCCTCGCGCGTCGCCGTGCCGCCCGGGGCGGGGGACACCCTGCGCGGCGCGCCGAGCAGATTGTTCGCTTCGACGAGCTTCTCGCGCCGGGCGGACAGATCGGCGATTTGTCGCTTTAATTCGTCCAGCGAGCTTTCGGCGACGGCGATTTCGCTTTTTACGCCGTCCAGCGCCGCCTGCTCCTCGCGAGTGAGCAGCCCGAGCGCCTCCTTGCGCAGCGCTGTAAGATCCTTTTTCGCCTCGTCGAGCCGCATGAGCGTCATGAGCCGCTCGGCTTCGAGGTCGTTGAGCTGCGAGTGCATGGCGGCGATCGCCAGATCATCGTGCTCACTCGTCACCATTTTGGCGAGCAGGCCGCGCATTCCCGACATGGACAGGATAATGGACGCCGTTTGCTGATGCGTGTTGGGATCGTTCCACACGCCCTGCAGCGCGGCGCGGAAGTATTCCACGGGGTTGTCGACCTCGCGCAGCGCGGCGGCGTCGCCCAGCACCGCGCCGGGGGACTCATACCGCGCGGCATAGCGCTGCTGCTCGACCGTCTCGATGAGCGGATTGTAGGCGCGCTTGGGCGCTGCGCGGCGCGCGACGCCCTGATACAGCTTGGTGCCGTTGTAATTGGCGACGGGCGAATCGACGACTGGGCGCTCGGGCGCGGCGGGCTTGAGCAGATTGGCGGATGGCGTGACGACGGGCGCGTTCAGACGCTCGATGATATCGGGCGCCGAGAGCGGCGCGGGCGCGGCTGCGGACGTCGGTTTAGGCGCGGGAACAACGGGCTTGGGCGCGGAGACCGGCGCGGGCTTTTGCGCAGGCGCCGGCCAGTAGAACAGCAATTCTTTGCCGTCGGGCAGCGTGACGCAGTGAATATCGCGGCTGTCGGGCTGCAAACGGACGCTTTCGCCCTCGAACTCGCCGTCGGCGCGGCGGACGGGCCCCATGATGTTCGCGCCGTCGCGCTTGTATACAAGCGGCGTATGCGCCTGCGCAATGCCGTCCTCGGGGACGACCTGATACAGGAGCTTTTCGGGCATGGCGCGAACGGCGTCGCTGTAAATGATGAACTGGTTGGTTTCGCCGCGCTGCGGAGCGTAGTTTTTATTGCTCCTGATCTTGGCGGCGTCGGGGGGAAGATCGCTCAAATCCACGATGCAAAGGCCGCAGATGGTGCGCATCCGATCCTTAAAGGTGTGCTGTTCGTTCTTGTCGGGTACGATACGGAGATAACCGTCGTCCGGGAAGGCGGCGAGCGCCTCGGGGGTCACAACCTCGTCAGCCGTGAGCAAGGGTCGAATCCGAAAATACGCGCGTTGGATATTGTCCTCCTCCAAAAAGACCAAAACCGTTTTCCCCTGGAAGTCCATAAATGCCTCCTAAAAAAATACAGGTACGTCCAAATTCGTACCTGTATTATAAGGTGGAGTGAGAATTTTGTCAAGGAAGAAAATGCCACTCGACAACGGCGCGGACGCAGCCGCACGGCCGTTGCGCGCCGCGGCGTCCGGGTAGGGAAACGCGGGTTTTCATGCGATATTGACGACAATCCGGACCGTAAAACGGGCGCTTCAGGTACGGACGAAAGCGTCGTAGATGGCGCGAACGGCGTTGTCAAAATCGCTATCGTCAACGCCCACGATGATGGACAGCTCGCTCGAGCCCTGATCAATGATGCGGATGGATATGCCCTGCGACGAGATGGCGGTGAACAGCCGCGCCGCCGTGCCGAACGCGCGAACCATGCCGCGACCGACGGTGGCGATGAGCGCCAGCCCTTCGTGTACCGTGACCTGATCGGGCGTGACCAATTCGCAGATGCGGCGGATGATTTCCTCGCGGTGCGGCGCGAATTCCTTTTCGTGAACCACCACGCACATGGTATCGATGCCGGTGGGCAGATGCTCGAAGCTGACGCCGTATTCCTCGAACGCCTGCAATACGCGCCGGCCGAAGCCGAGCTCGGCGTTCATCATGTCCTTTTCAATGGAAACGATGGCGAAGCCCTTGTGCCCGGCGATGCCGGTGATGATATGCGCGTTGTTTTCACGCCCGGCGCTGTATACGATCATCGTGCCCGGGTGCTTGGGATCGTTGGTGTTACGGATGTTGGTGGCGATGCCGGCGCGGCGAACGGGGAATACGGCGTCCTCGTGGAGCACCGTCGCGCCCATGTACGAAAGCTCGCGCAATTCGCGGTACGTCAGCGTGGCGATATACTGCGCGTCGGGGACGATGCGCGGATCGGTCATGCGGAAGCCCGTCACGTCCGTCCAGTTTTCGTAGAGATCGGCGTTGCACGCGCGCGCGACAAGCGCGCCCGATATGTCGCTGCCGCCGCGCGAAAAAGTGACGATTTTGCCGTCCGCCGTCGCGCCGTAAAAGCCGGGAACGACGGCGTAGGGCGTTTTTTTGAGCGCGTCGGACAGCAGGCGGTTGGTTTCGTCCTCATTAAGCCTGCCGTCCTCCCGGAACCGCACGACGTCGGCGGCGTCGATGAACTTAAAATCGAGGTATTCCGCCAGCAGCTTGCCGCACAGGTACTCGCCGCGACTGGCGGCGTAATCGCGCGGCGCGCCGTTCTCCAACGCGCGGGCGATGGCGGCGAATTCGTCGCGCAGCGAAAACGAAAGCGAAAGCGATGCAATAATCTCGTCAAAGCGCGCTTCGACGCGATCGAGCATATGCCGGAAAGGACGCCCCTCGTCCGCCGCGTCGTAACAGGCGTACAGCATATCGGTGATTTTCACGTCGTCCTTGCTGCGCTTGCCCGGCGCGCTGGGGACGATATAATGCCTGTCGGCGTCGGATGCGACGATACTGCGGACCTTTCGGAACTGCGCGGCGTCCGCGAGCGAGCTTCCGCCGAATTTGGCAGCGATCATGCGTGCGACCTCCCTTGAGATTTCCCCGCCATTTTACCTTTTTTTTGCCTGTGTGTCAACGATGATTCAGGATATGCGCGGCGGGCGCTTTTGTTACGTCCGACAGATTGCCAGAACGGATAAAAATTGCTATAATATCCCGTGTGCGGCGGCAAACTGTCCCCGGGGTGATCAAATGCGCGAGGACAGGGTGGAGCGCTTTATCCGCGCGGCGGAGCGAATGCGGCTCGAGGAGTACGTCCGCTACGCGTCCGACCGCAGGCGGCGGCTGACGGACGCCTTTTTGCAGGGCATCGCGCGAGGGCTGGGCATAACGTTCGGCTTCGCGGTGCTGGGCGCCGTGCTTTTGTTTGTATTGCAGAAGCTCGCCGAGAGCAGCCTGCCCGCCGTGAGCGAGTTCATCGCGCAAATCGTCACGCTGGTCAACGCGCGCATCAGGTAATGCCTGATCAAGAAAGGAGCGGTTATGCGAAAGCGTTCCGTCATCGGGATCGCGGCCGTCGCCGTGTGTGCCGCCGACCGCGCCGTCAAGCTGCTGTTCGGCGAAGCGACGGGGGAAATCATCCCCGGCGTTCTCCGCTTTACGCCCGTCAAAAACACCGGGATATCTTTCGGCCTGTTCGAGGGAAGCAACCTCGTGATGATCTTCATGACTTTGGCGATCATCGCGGGCGGATGCCTCCTTATGCGCGGCATGAAGCTGTCGGGACTCGCGCCGGTATCGCTCGGGCTGATACTCGGCGGCGCCGTGGGCAATCTGATCGACCGCGTGCTGTACGGGCATGTGATCGACATGCTGGATTTTACATGGATTGATTTTTACGTGTTCAATATCGCGGACGCCGCCGTGGTATGCGGCGCGATTCTTTGCGGCGCGAGCCTGCTGTTTCGCTCGGGCGATTGGGGGAAATCATGACGGCGGCGGGCGCGGACGAGGGCGCGCGGCTCGATCTGTTCTTATCGCGAAGGGACGGGATATCGCGCTCGCGCGCGGCGGCGCTCATCCGCGAAGGCAGGGCGACGGTCAACGGCCGCGTTGAAATGAAGCCGTCCTATCAGCCCGCCGAGGGCGACGTGATCGTGCTGTCTGTTCCCGAGGCGCGCGAGGCGAAGGTCGAGGCGGAGGATATTCCGCTTGAGGTGATCTATCAGGACGAGCATCTCGCCGTGGTCGTCAAGCCCGCCGGCATGGTGGTTCACCCGGCGGCGGGCAATCCCGATCATACGCTGGTCAACGCGCTTTTGTATCATTTGAACGGGCTGTCGGGCATCGGCGGCGAAAAGCGCCCCGGTATCGTGCACAGGCTTGATAAGGATACGAGCGGACTGATGCTGGTCGCCAAGGACGATCGGACGCACACGCGGCTGTCGGATATGCTGTCGGAGCGCAGGATCGAGAAGCATTACCGCGCCGTCGTTCTCGGACGCATGAAAGAGGAAAGCGGCGAGATCGACGCGCCCATCGGCCGCAGCCGCGCCGACAGGAAGAAAATGGCGGTCGAGCCGGACGGACGGTGCGCGCTGACCAAGTGGCGCGTCCTGCGGGAGATGGGCGACCGCACGCTGCTCGACGTGCGCATCGTGACGGGACGCACGCACCAGATCCGCGTGCATATGCGTTCAATCGGGCATCCCGTGCTGGGCGACGCGCTATACGGCTTCAAAAACATGCCCAAGGCCGACCGCCTGATGCTGCACGCGTATTCGCTTGCTTTTGCGCATCCCGTGACGGGCGAAATGATGCGCTTCACCGCGCCCTGCCCGTTCTCGGAGGAATGACATGCCAAAAAAAGTGCTTTTGATCGCCTGTCTCGTCGAAAACGGGCTGTGTCCCGATGAAAAGGAAGCGCGCGCGCGCGTGATGGCGGGCGAGGTCTACGTGAACGGGCAACGGGCGGTCGGCGGGATGAAAGTATCGCCCGATGACGAAATCACGCTGCGCGGCGCGCCGTTCGCCGGCAAGGGCGCGCTCAAGCTCGCGGGCGCGCTTGACGATTTTCGGATCGACGTCGCCGGGCGCGTCTGCGTGGACGCCGGCGCCTCAACGGGCGGGTTCACCGACTGCCTTGTCTCGCGCGGCGCGAAAACGGTGTACGCCGTCGACGTCGGGTACGGGCAGCTCGTGGGACAGCTGCGTCAGGACGCGCGCGTCGTCAATCTCGAAAAAACCAATATATCCGACGACAAGCTGCTGTCGCTTTCGCCGCCGCCGACGCTCGGCACCGTTGATTTGAGCTATCTTTCGCTGCGCAGGGGCGTGCCGTATTTCCGGGCTATTCTGCGCGGACAGGGCGAGCTTGTCTGCCTGGTCAAGCCGCTTTTCGAGACCGATGATATGGAGGCGCGGCGCACCGGCGCGCTGTCCGCATCAACATATGCGCCGCTTCTGAACCGCCTGATTGACGATCTGAACGCGCAGGAGAACACCTTTTGCGAGAACGTGACCAACAGCGCCGTGACGGGCAATGCCGGAACCATTGAGTTTTTCCTGCATGTGCGGCTCGGTGCGCGGCGGAGCGAGCTGCCGGACGGCGCGATCGACGCCGCCGTCGCAAGGGCGCTCGCGCTGACCCGGTACAGAAAGTGAGGATGTCTATGATGAGGTACAGACGGCGCGAAATCGCCCCGTATCTGATGATCGGCGCGATGCTTGTCATGTGGGCAATCCTCGCGCGGGCGACGGAGAAGTCTCTTTTCGGTGCGACCTATTTCAACACCTATACCCTGCAGGCGATGGCGTGGCGCGACGGACAGACGATGCTGCCGCACGATTACCCAGCGCTCGAACTGGCGATTTATCAGGGAAACTATTACGTCTCCTTCCCGCCGCTCCCTTCGGTCGTCCTGCTGCCGCTCACCTTTTTGTTCGGGTATGACACGCCCGACAACGCGCTGGTCAAGCTGTACGCGCTTGCCGCCAGCCTGCCGCTTTACTGCGCGCTGCGGCGCAAGGGGTATGCCCAGCGCTCGGCGGCGCTCATCGCTTTTCTGGGATGCTTCGGCTCGTCGCTTTTACCGCTGACGCTCGACGGCGCGGTATGGTACCACGCGCAGGTGCTGGCGTTCACGCTGACAGTGGCGTCGATCTGCTGCCTGACGCTTGACCGCATGACGGCGTCGCTCTTCCTGTACGCGCTGTCGGTCGCCTGCCGTCCCTTCAACGCGCTGTACGGCATCCCGATTTTTCTGATCTATATCTCGATCAACGCGCGGCAGGGCGTGAAATTCGGCGATACCGTCGAAAGCCTGTCGCCCGGCGTCGCGCTCGGGCTGCTCGTCGCGGCGGCGCTCGGGCTGTACAATTATGTCCGATTCGGTGATTTCGTCGAGTTCGGGCACAACTATCTGCCGGAGTTTTCCTTTCAGGGCGGCACGCAGTTTTCGCTGTCGCATATCGCGGGCAATGCCGGAACCTTTCTGCTCGGGCTGCCGTTCTCTATCGAAGGCGGCGCGGTCAAGTTCAGGATGTTCGGGTACAGCGTGTTTCTCGCATGCCCGATGCTGCTCCTGATGACTGTGTGGTTCGCCTGCGATCTGATCAAAAAGCGCATGACGCGCGAACGCGTTGTCGTGTTCGCCTGTTTTGTCGTTCATTTGCTGCTGCTTCTCACGCACCGAACCTTCGGCGGCTTCCAGCTTGGCGCGCGCTACGCCGTCGACGTGATGCCCTACGCCTTTTTGTATCTATTGCTCAAGACGGAAAAAACGCGCCTCTCCGCGTGGGAGGGCGCGCTTCTCGCCGCCGTGCTGATTCTAACCCTGTTCGGCTCGGTCGCCGTGCATGTGTAGAAAACGATTATCCTGCGGCGGACGTATCGTAAACGCCGTCACGCCTTCATTTCCGACAGCGCGTTGACGCTGCCGGGCGTGCCCAGAATCAGCAGCGTGTCGCCCGCTTGCAACGCTGTCGCGGCGCCCGGGGACACGATGAACTCCTCGGCGCGGTGCACGGCGAGCACGCTGACGCCGCAGCGGTTGCGGATGTCGAGCGAGCCGATGGTGCGGTCGCGCCAGCTTTCGGGCAGCGTGATCTCGACGATCTGCGCGTCGTCCGACAATTCCATCAGTTCCATCACGTTGGACGATACCAGCGATTTGGCGACGCGCAGCCCCATTTCGCGCTCGGGGTAGATCACGCGGTCGACGCCGATCTTTGAAAGCACCTTGCCGTGCAGTTCGTCCGTCGCTTTCGCGAGGATGTACGGCACGCCCTGCTCCTTGAGCAGCACGCAGATCAGGATGGAATCGCGCACATTGGTGCCGATGGAAACGACGGCGACGTCAAAATTGCGGACGCCGACGGCTTCGAGCGCCGATTCGTCCGTGGCGTCCGCCTGCACCGCCTGCGTGACATAAGGCGAAATCTCCTCGACAAGCGATTCGCTGCTGTCCACCGCCAGCACGTCGTAGCCCATTTCGGTCAGGTTCCTCGCCACGCTCGCGCCGAAGCGCCCCAGACCGATCACCAGAAACTGTTTCTTTATTTTCATGCCGTCCTCCTAACCGATCACGATATCGTCCTCGGGATACTTCACATGCGATTGCCTGTCGTTTTGCCGGTACGCGAGCGCCAGCGCGATAGTGAGCGGGCCGACGCGCCCCAGAAACATGAGCGGGATCAGCAATACCTGACCGGCGACGGTCAGATTCGGCGTACCGACCGACGAAATGCCGACCGTGCCGACGGCGGACGCCGATTCATAAAGAAGATCGAGGAAGGGGAAGCGGTCGCCCTCGATCACAGTCAGCGACATCGCGCCCGCGATCAGTACCGAACCGGCGATAAACAGGATCGCCAGCGCGCGTTTGACCAACGCCGGCGCGAGCCGCTTTTTCATCAGATTGACGTCCTCGTGCCCGCGCGCGACGCTGATTACCACGAGCAACAGCACGCTCACCGTGGTCGTTTTGACGCCGCCGCCCGTCGAGGCGGGCGACGCGCCGATCAGCATGAACAGCACGCCCGTGAGCTTGCCCGACTGCGTCAGCGACGCCTGATCGACGCTGGAAAAGCCCGCCGTGCGCAGCGTGACCGACTGGAAAAAACCGTTCGTCAGCTTATCAAAGAACCCCATGCCGCCAAGCGTGTTTTCGTTGTTCCATTCGAGCAGGCAAAACGCGGCCGTGCCCAGCAGCAACAGCGCGCCGGTGGCGACGAGCACGAGCCGCGCGTGGAGCGACAGCCTGCGCCAGCGAAAACGGCGAGCGACGCATTCGAAAATCACTGAAAAACCCAGCCCGCCCAGTATGATCAGCAGACAGACGACAAGCAGCGTATACGGATCGCTCCGATACGCCGCCAAGCTCTGAAAACCGCCGAACAGATCGAACCCGGCGTTGCAAAAGGCGCTGACGGCATGAAACAGGCTGTACAAAACGCCCTTTCCCCATCCGAACTGCGGGACAAAACGCGCGGCGAGCAGCGCGGCGCCCGTCATTTCGATCAGCAGCGCGATCAGCCCGTAGAGCATCGACAGCCTGATCAGCCCCGACAGCGTCGTCGCGTTCATGGACTCCTTAATCACCATGCGCTCGCGCAGCGTGATGCGCCTGCCAAGCGCCACCATCACGAGCGTGGCGAACACCATGAAGCCCAGCCCGCCAAGCTGGATCAGCGCGATGATGACGATCTTGCCGAAGGCCGACCACGCCGTCGCCGTATCGAGCGTGATAAGCCCGGTGACGCACACGGCGGACGTCGCGGTGAAGACGGCGTTTTTGATGCCGTGGCTTTGCCCGCCGGCGCTCGCCGCAGGCAGCGAGAGCAGCGCCGCGCCCGCGACGATCAGCGCGAAAAAACCCAGCACCAGCACGCGTTCCGGGCGGATGCTGCGTCTTCGCCAGTCGTTTTTCTTTCGTTTGTCCGATATCGTCGTCAAAGCGGCGCGTCACATCCCTTCGGCGGGCGTTCCCGGGAGCGTCCCGCGTACTCCAGTATACGTCAAATAGCCGTTCTTTTCAAGTGCGGCGCGGGCAAAGGAATTGCGATGGATCGCTTGGCTATTTGGGCGCCGCGAATCCTTTCGATAACGGTTGCATTTTCACGCGCAATCCGATATACTTCGCATCGGACGTTTACGAAAGAGGACGAATGCATGGGCGGCACGAGAGCGCGGGAGGATTTGCTGGAGCCGGTCCGGAGCGGACGGGACATGCGCGTGCGCGAGCAGCTCGCGCTGGTGGCGCGGCTCAGCCTGCCGGCGATGCTGGCGCAGATTTCCTCCGTGATGATGCAGTATATCGACGCATCGATGGTCGGGCGTCTCGGCGCCGAGCAATCCGCCGCCATCGGGCTGGTTTCGTCGAGCACTTGGTTGTTCGGCGGCGTGTGCATGTCGGCGGCGACGGGCTTTACCGTGCAAGTGGCGCAACAGATCGGCGCGGGCGAGAGCCGCGCCGCGCGCGATATCATGCGCCAGTCATTTGCCGTGACGATGGCGATCTGCGCCGTGCTGACGGCGCTGGGCGTGTCGGTCAGCGCCGCGCTTCCCGTATGGCTCGGCGGCGACGCGAGCATACGCGGCAACGCGTCGCTGTATTTCCTGATCTTCGCCCTATCGCTCCCGGTTAGGCAAATCATCGCGTTGGCGGGCGGCATGCTCAGATGCAGCGGCAACATGCGCGCGCCGAGCTTCCTGAATATCCTGATGTGCGCGCTCGATGTGGTACTTAACGCCGTCCTGATCTTTCCGACGCGCGAGGTCGCCGTGTTCGGCATAGCGTTTACGCTGCCGGGCGCGGGGCTGGGCGTTGCGGGCGCGGCGCTGGGGACGGCGGCGGCCGAAATCATCGTCGCCGCGCTGATGCTGTACGTGCTGCTCAAAAAATCGCCCATCCTGCGTCTGCGCGGGGGCGAAAAGCTCGTTTTTCGCGGCGAATACCTTCGCAAGGCGTTGAAAATCGCGCTGCCCGTGGCTGTCGAGCGCATCATGATGTCGGGCGCGCAGGTTGTTTCCACAGGCATTATCGCGCCGTTTGGCAATGTGTCCATCGCCGCGAACTCCTTCGCGGTCACGGCGGAGAGCCTGTGCTATATGCCGGGGCACGGCGTCGCCGACGCCGCGACCGCCATTGTGGGGCAAAGCTTCGGCGCGGGGCGCGAAGGGCTGACGCGACGGCTCGGCAGATTATCGGTGCTGCTCGGCATGGCGGTCATGACGCTGTCGGGCGTCCTGATGTATCTTTTTGCGCCCGCCATGATCGGGATTCTGTCGCCCGTTCCCGAGATCCGCGAGTTGGGCGCCGAAGTGCTGCGCATCGAGGCGTTCGCCGAGCCGTTCTTTGCCGCCGCCATTGTGGCCGCCGGCGTGTTTCGCGGGACGGGGGACACCTTCGTGCCGAGCTGCCTGAACTTCATCAGCATGTGGTTGGTCCGCCTGCCCGCCGCCGCGCTGCTCGCCCCGAGGATGGGGCTGCGCGGCGTCTGGGTGGCGATGTGCGTCGAGCTTTGCGTTCGCGGATCGCTGTTCCTTTTGCGGCTGCGCGGGAAAAAATGGTCGGCGCGAAGGGCGTAAGCGCCTTCCGTCCGACCGGTTTCCACGAAGACCGCTTGCCGGCGAATCGCTCGGGTTGATTACTTGCGCGGGACGAGATTAGACGTGCCGAACCCGATGATATCCGTAATCAGGCGGACGGATTTCGACGATTGTTTATTCAGAATATCGCCCATGAAAACGAGCGCGGCCGAGCCGCCGCCGTCCAGATTAAACGCTTGTTTTGCGCCCATCTCCCGCATTCTCTCCGCCAGCCACGGGATGGTGCAGCCGTCCGATCGGCTCGTTCTGCCCGTGACGGTCAGAATCACATATCGGTTGGGTTCGAGGACGCCGATGGCGCATCGCGGCTCCTTTGATTTGGAGTATTCGCCCCCGTACCGCACGGACAGCGGTTCAAACTCGTCCCGCAAAAGAATGGGCCCGAAGGAATAGGCGTCGCGCACGCCGAGCGACAGGAGGTATTCCGGCGTTACCTCGCCGTTTTCGTATACGGCCATGTCGCCGTTCGGCAGGAATGCCATGACGTCCAAACTCGGGAAGCGGTTGCGGTCGCGAACGGCATAAGGCGTATTCGCCAGCACCTTGCCGTTGCGGATAACGATGCCCGTGCGGTGATTGTCAATGGTTCGCCATGTATATGTATCGTCCGATATGCCCAGGACGACGCCGTTCGCCTTGGCGATCTTGGCGGGGGACACGAAGACGGAATCCGTGAGCTTCTTGAACGGCTCCGAATAGGATGTCGGCAGAAGTCCGTTGCGCAGGCTGACTTTCGTCTCGTACCACAGGAGTTTTTGCTTGTCGGTCCGGGCATATTGCTTGATCTCGATATACAGCGAATCGGAAATATAGTACCACAGACCGTCCTCCGCGTCACGATACACATATTCATCAGCCGAACCCTGCGGCAGAAAGCCTTCCTCGTCCAGAATGGGCAGATCGGGCGAACCGGAGGGCGCGATCGGGGCGGGCGAGGGCGCCGTGGACGGCGTTGGCGCGGGGACTGCATTTGCGGGCACGCAGGCGGGCGAGAAAATGAGCAATTGCAGTTCAGGAGTGGCGACGCCCGTTTCCTCCAGCCCGTTCGCTTTCTGGAGCGCTTTGATTTTGTCTTTGAAATAGGCGGTATACCCGTCCGTCGCCCGTTCGTTGTCCAGATAACCCAGCTGATACATGCGGATCTTCAGCAGATAGATATCATTCCCGCTCATGCCCTGTTTGAGCAGCCTGTACTGCGCGCCCGGAACGGGGGTAGGGACGGGCGCCGACGCTGTTTCGGCAAGCGCGGCGGGGAATGCCAGCAGAAGAATCAAGCATAGGCACAGAAAGCGTTTGAACATGCGGAATACCTGTCTTTTATTCATAATCGGTTTTTACGGCAGGGCGGCTACTGCATCGGAAACACGGTGGAAAACAGTTTGATATCGCCCATCACAAGGATGATGTCAATATCGTGCTTTTTGATATACTGACGAATGCGAAAATCCGTTTTCATGTTGAGCCGATAGAATCTGGGATCAACGGAGCAGATCGTATTACAGTGCTTGGCGAGCGGCAGCGTGACGGCGTTGGAGTAGGAGTTGGCGATCAGAAGCAGATTGGGCTTGTCGGGTTGATCGGTATGAATGATCATCTCGCCCGGATCGCCGCCGTAAAACCTGGCGTAGTGGTTATAGACGGTCAATCTGGGATACTTGCCGTTAAAGTAGGTGTCCGGCCGACCGTAACGCTTTTCGCGGCCGCCGTTGATCGTTACGGTGTATTCCGGCAGATCGTCGAAGCGGTACACGGTGAACAATTCGTCGCACTTGGAGTACCCGAGCGTCGAGTTATAGGAACCGTTGAACGGAATATCGGGGAAGGTAACCGTTTCGACAGGCTGTATCAACGGTTCATCCTCGCCGAATATCATGCGGACGATATCGCAATACCCCTGATACGATCCCTTGTAGTTCCAGTGGTGATCGGATTTGTAGAACCAGTTCATATAGTCGTACGGGCTTTCCAGCGCCAGCGTATCGAACCCGTCCGTCTCATACGCCGACCGAATCAGCGCGCAGATTTCGTTTTCGCCCGTCAGGTCGCCGTCCAGATTGGCCGAACGCGAGGATTCAATGAAGTAGACGTATTTCTTAACGCCCTCGCCGAGCGGCACGCGTTCGTTCAGGATCGCGCCGTTCTCGCGAATTCGCCTCATTTCGGAATCGATGACGAATTCTCTCCAGTCATCCACCAGATATCCCGTGTTGCCGAGGCGGCAGATTCCCTGCCCACGGCTTGAATAGGTAAAGGTATCCGGCACATCGTCTTCCGCCCGTGCTGCCGGGAATACGACCGCCGCGAAAGACAGGATCAACAGAAAACAACACGCGCGTTTCAGCATACACTTTCTCCGATCAATGCAGGTATTTTCCGTACAGGAACAGCGATATATCGCCCAGAATCAGGACTTTGTCAATGTCGTTGTCCCGAAGGTATTCGCGAATGCGCATGCCGCCGCCTTTTTGAGCGAGATAATGACGCATATCCACGGCATACGTTTTGTTGAAATGCCGACTGATGAGCTGACGGACGGAACAGCCGTATGAATTGCTGAGAATCAGCAGGTTTTCCTTCTCTTCACAGCCGGTATCATAGACGATTTCACCGAAATCCCCGCCGTAGAAAACGACGTTGTGCGCCGTGCCTTCGGATCGGGCATATTTTCCGTCCAAGTATTGCTTCTCCCGGCCGATGACCTTTTTCTTTCCCTCGACCGTCGATGTGACGGGCGGCAGATCGTACAGATATACCGCGAAGGGCTGCGTCGCGCTGAAGATCCCGGAACGCTGCGTATACGAACCGTTGAACATTACGTCGAAAACGATTTCATCTACGGGCTGATACGGCGTTTCGTCATCGCCCAGCAGCAGGCGCACGATGTCCTCGTAGCCCTGCTGCGCGCCGATGTGGTTCCAATGATGATCGGTTTGATAGTATAACCGCATGTAGGCGTCGAAGCTGTCAACGGTAAGGCTGTCGGCGTGATCAACGCAGGTAAGGCGGCGGCACAGGTCGAGATAGATATCGTTCGGGCAGGGGATAGCCGCAGAGAAATCAATGCTTCTGGAGTTGTTGACGAAGTAGAAATATACGTCGATATCGTCGCCGGCGAGGTATTCGTTGTAGTTGTCCACATACGACG
>CAYWOS010000027.1:0-32414 GCA_964459985.1 uncultured Oscillospiraceae bacterium | reverse complement strand
ACCGTCTGCAATCGACCGCCGGCACCGAGCTCAAGGCGTATGTCGCGCAGGGCGAAGTGCTCGATATGGACTGCGAGAGCTTCGGCTCGATCGGCGCGTTCCACATCCCCGAGATGGCGCGCTTCTACCGCCACGTGCTCATCGCCAAGCGCTATCCGCATCACGCCGCCGTCGCCTTCGGTCACTGCGGCAAGGCGCTGTTCGAGGTGTTCAAGTACCTCGGCGTCAAGGATATCGCGTACAACCAGCCCGCCTCGCTGCCCTACGCTTCGGAAAATCCCTTCTGATCGAGACTGTCGCGAAATTCGCTCCAGTCCCTCTCGAAATGAGACGCACGGGTGACGTGCGTCTCATTTCGTTTCGCGATTTCCTATCAATCCCCGCGTTTTCTGCGGAAAAGCGCGGGAATTGACCGTGCGGAAATCGCGCAAAGAAGCGGTTTTCCCTTTCGGAACACAAGCGTCCCTTCGGGAAAACCGCTCCTCGGGGCGGCAGAGCCGCCCCTGCGAAATCAAGTCGAAGGCGCTGCGCCCTTCGATGCTTTCCGCTTACGGCAGCGTTTTCTCAATTCGTTTTTGCGCGTTTTTCGTTTATTCCTTGCCCGCGATTTCCATCAGGATCACGCAGGGGTTTTTGCCGTCGCTGTCGAGCGGCGAGGAGACGATCTCGCGGACGTTCAGTTTGACGCCGAGCATGATCTGATAATGATACTGAAAATGCCCGGCGCAGCAATGGCAGTAGGTTTTGGACACCGGCTCGTCCAGCCCCGCGTTGTGGAAATTCGGGCAGGCGCAGACGAATTTGCCGTTTTCCCAAAAATATACGGCGTGGACGGTGATGGTGCCGTCGTCGTTCAGCACGGGCTTGCCCATGTTGGGCACGTCGGGGATCTTTTTGAGCTTTTCGGCAAGCGGCAGATCCTTGTTCGCGGCGTAGAACGCCTTGGACGCCTTGTAGCGCGAGCCGTTCTTGCAGCAGGCGTTCCACTCGTAAAAGCGGGCGGTCAGATCGGCGGGCACCAATTCGTCAAACAGATCGGTGGCGCGCTTGAAGAATTTCGCGTGCACGATCTTGGGCGATTTGTTGGTCATGTCCTCAAAGCCTTCGTTGACCTTTTTGATCACGTCCTCCGGGATGCCGTGATCCTTCATCGAGGCGCGGAATTTATCCTGACTGGGCATATCCGTCAGTCCTTTCGTTTGCTTTTGGCGATGTAGGTGACGCGCGGCGCGCGCCCGTCCGCGATGGCCTCTTTGCGCATGAGCGCCAGTTCGCGCGCGAGCGCGAGCATGCCGTCGTCCGGGTTTGTCAGGTTGATCACCGGGTTATAGCAGGCGTTTTCGACCGGCCGGCCGAGCAGCGTCATGGAAAGCCCCGGCTTGCACGTCCCGCAGCCGGAACAGTACGTGACGCTCCCGAGCAGAAACGCGCGCGTCGTCTCGTCCGCGCCCGCGAAGCGCGCGTTCATGGCTTCGTCGTACTGCGTGTTGCTCCGAATCTCGAAGAAATCCTCCGCAAACTTGAGAATGCACACGCGGCGGCCTTTGTACGAGGCGTTGTACGAATTGACCGCGCCCCACGAAAGCGAGACGCCGCTTTCGCGCAAAAACCCGACGAACGCGCGCGCGCCGTCGAGCTTCGCGCCCGCGAGCAGCCGCGCCATCGTGTCCTCAATGCCGGGTTTTTCGGCTTTTTGCCGTTGATAGACGGACATGCGGCGACCTCCTTATTCGACGAAGAAGCCGACGTCCAGAATGATCTCGCCGTTTTCGTCGGGCGTGGTGAAGCGCGGGCAGGCGCAGCGCTCGAAGAAGTAAATGGCGTCGTCCTCGCGGGCGGGAACGGTCATGCCGGCGCCGACGAGCGCCTGATAGCACTCGCCCTCCTTCATGAATACCTTGTCCTCCGTGCCCTTGATGTAGCACACGCCGACGTGATCGTAGGCCAGATCGACGAAATCAAACCCCTCGGGCGCCTGGCAGCCCTCCGGCAAAAACATGCCGATCCAGTATTCGTAGCAGTCGTCGGGCTTGCCGAAGCCGTTCTTTTCCAGCCCGATATAGGCGTCGGCGTCCGGGTAGGCGCGCCTGAACTCGTCGGTCAGAAGCGCCTCGAGCGCGTCAAACCAGCCGTTTCCGTGCCACTGCCCCCAGTACGCGCCGAAATCGCCGTTCACGCGGTCGGCGTTTTTGTAGCGCTTGCCGACGAAGCGGCAGCGCGGGAAGGATTCCCGTTTGCATTCGACGATGCGCGCGTCTTTTTCATGGGCGCTCATGAACGATCTCCCTTTTGTTTTGTCGGGGACAGTATGCCGCGCGGCGCGTCAAGGCGGATGGGCCGTTTGATTACAGAATATAGCGCTTCATGTCCATCTGCTTCGCCGTTTTGACGTGCTCGCGCACGTAGGAGGCGGATACCGACAGATACACGTCGGGCATTTCGTCGCCGCCGGCGTTGAAGGATACGTCGTCCAGCAGTTCCTCGAACACGGCGTGCAGGCGGCGCGCGCCGATGTCCTCGCCCATTTCGTTGGCGAGCAGCGCGATGCGCGCGATTTCCTCCAGCGCGTCCGGCTCGAAGGTCAGATGCACCTTGTCCACGCCCAGCAGCGCGGTATACTGGCGCGTGACGGCGTTGTCGGTCTTGGTCAGGATGTTCACGAAATCCTGCTGCGTCAGGCTTTTGAGCGTGACGTGCACGGGGAAGCGCCCCTGCAGTTCGGGGATCAGATCGGACACTTTCGCCACATGGAACGCGCCCGCGCCGATGAACAGGATAAAATCGGTGCGCACGGGGCCGTACTTGGTGTTGACCGTGCTGCCCTCGACGATGGGCAGGATATCGCGCTGCACGCCCTCGCGCGATACGTCGGGGCCGCCGCCCGCGCCGCCGCGCCCGGCGATCTTGTCGATCTCGTCGAGGAACACGATGCCGCTCTGCTCGACGCGGCGCACGGCGTCCTCGCGCACGGCGTCCTCGTCGATCAATTTGCCCGATTCCTCCGCCAAGAGGATTTCGCGCGCTTCCTTTACCTTGACATGGCGCAGCTTGGTCTTTTTGGGCATGATGTTGCCCATCATGTCGCCGAGATTGATCGACGTGCCGCCGACCTCGAGCTGCTGCGGCGCTTCCTCGACCTCGATTTCGATCTCGCGCTCCTCCATTTCGCCGTTTCGCAACTGCGCGCGCACGTCCTCGCGGCGGCGGCTGATTTCGGCCTTTTCCTCGGGCGATTCCTCCGGCTCCTGCTTTTTGCCCAGCAGGAAATCAAGCGGATTGCCGGCGGGCTTGCGCGGCGGATGCAAAAGCAGCGTCACCAGCCGATCCTCCGCCAGCACCCGCGCGCGCGTTTCCACGCGCTGCTTGTGCTCCTCCTTGACCATGCGCACGGCGTTCTCGGCCAGATCGCGGATGATGGATTCGACGTCGCGCCCGACGTAGCCGACCTCGGTGAACTTGGTCGCCTCGACCTTGATGAACGGCGCGCTGACCAGTTTGGCCAAGCGCCGCGCGATCTCGGTTTTGCCCACGCCCGTCGGCCCGATCATGAGGATATTCTTGGGATAGATTTCTTCGCGCATGTCCTCGCCGAGCTGCGCGCGGCGGTAGCGGTTGCGCAGCGCGATGGCGACGGCGCGCTTGGCGTCGTCCTGCCCGATGATGAAGCGGTCGAGCTCGCGCACGACCTCGCGGGGCGTCAGTTCGTTCATGTCACACATCCTCCACGACGATGTTGTCGTTGGTATACACGCAGATCGACGCGGCGACGTGCAGCGCCTTTTCGGCGATCTCGTGCGCGGACAAATCGGTGTTCTGCATCAGCGCGCGCGCCGCCGCCAGCGCGTAATTGCCGCCCGAGCCGATGGCGGCGATGCCGTCGTCCGGCTCGATGACCTCGCCCGTACCCGAAAGGATGAGCATTTTTTCCTTGTCGGCGACGATCATCATGGCTTCGAGCTGACGAAGCGCCTTGTCGCCCCGCCAGTCCTGCGCCAGCATGACGGCGGCGCGCTCGAGGTTGCCGCCGCACTGGCTGAGCTTGTCCTCGAACCGTTCGCACAGCGTGAAGGCGTCGGCGACCGAGCCGGCGAAGCCCGTCACCACGCTGTCGTTGTAGATCCTGCGCACCTTGCGCGCCGTGCCCTTGAAGATGGTATGCTCGCCCATCGTGACCTGACCGTCGCCCGCGACGGCGATGCCGCCGCCCCGTTTGACGCCGCAGATGGTCGTTCCCCGTAAATTGCTCATAACGTCTCCTTTGCGCGGGCGCTTGCCGCCCGCCCGATTATCTTATCAGATCATTCGCCGTTTGTCAGCGTTTTGCGCTCAAATGTCGAATTTTCGCCTCAATTCCGCGAGAAACGCGAGCGAACGCTCGCCGATCAACTGATAGCGCGTCAGTTTGTCGCGCGCGCGCGATTCATTCCAGCCGTCCATGATGCCGTAGGTGACGTTCATCGGCTCGAAATGCCGATTGGAGGCGGACACGTAATGCGCCAGCGCGCCCAGCGCCGTTTTCCGCGTGAAATCGGGCGCTTCGACGCCCTTTTGCCGCAGCGCCAGCGACACGCCCGCCACCAGCCCGCTCGCCGCGCTCTCGACGTAGCCCTCCACGCCCGTCATCTGCCCCGCGAAATACATGTCGGGGCGCGCGGCGACGCGGTAGGTGTGATCGAGCAGAGAGGGGCTGTCCAGAAAGGTATTGCGGTGCATGACGCCGTAGCGCGCGAACTCGGCGTGTTCAAGCCCCGGGATCATGCCGAATACGCGCTTTTGCTCGGGGAATTTGAGGCGCGTCTGGAAGCCCACGATGTTGTACAGCGTGCCCGCCGCGTCGTCCTGCCGCAATTGCACGACGGCGAAATCGGGCTTGCCGGTGTGCGGGTTATTGAGTCCCACCGGCTTCATCGGCCCGAACGCCAGCGCCATCGCGCCGCGCCGCGCCATTGATTCGACGGGCATGCAGCCCTCGAACACATTGGTTTCCTCAAAGCCGTGCACCGGCGCGGTCTCGGCGGCGACGAGCGCCTCCGCGAACGCGCGGTACCGCGCTTCGTCGAGCGGGCAGTTCAGGTAATCGTCGCCGCGTCCGTAGCGCGAGGCGCGGTAGATTTTGTCCATATCGAGCGATTCCGCCGTGACGATGGGCGCGGCGGCGTCGTAGAAATGCAGCGTTTTGACCTCGGGCAGCGCCGCGATGCGCTCGGCGAGCGCGTCGGAGGTGAGCGGGCCGGTGGCGATGATCGTTTCGCCCTCGGGGATTTTTGTGATTTCCTCCGAAACGACGGCGACGAGCGGGTGATTCCGGAGTTTTTCAGTGATGAATCCCGAAAACCGCTCGCGATCGACCGCCAGCGCGCCGCCCGCCGGCACGCGCGCGAAATCGGCGGCGGCGATCACCAGCGAATCCATCCGCCGCATTTCTTCCTTGAGCAGCCCGGCGGCGTTGTTCAGCCTGTCCGAGCGCAGCGAGTTCGAGCACACCAATTCCGCGAACAAAGGCGAATGATGCGCCGGGCTCATGCGCGCGGGCTTCATTTCATACAGCGTGACGGGCACGCCGAGGCGCGCGAGCTGCCACGCCGCCTCGCTGCCCGCCAGTCCCGCGCCGACGACCGTCGCGCTCATTCGCCGTCGTCCTCCGTCCCGCCTTCGATTTCCACGCGGTAACGGCAGGAATCGTTCGAGCAGACGTGCCACGTTTCGCCCTTGCGGTTGACTTTTTTGACCATGTACGCGCCGCACGTCGGGCAGCGCTCGTCCACCGGCATCTCCCACGACACGAAATCGCATTCGGGATACTTTTCGCAGCCGTAGAACTTGCGGTTTTTGCGGCTGGTCTTTTCGAGCAGACGCCCGCCGCACTTGGGGCACTTGGCGTCGATATAGATCAGGATGGGCTTGGTGTTGCGGCATTCGGGGAAATTTGGGCAGGCGAGGAACTTGCCGTAGCGTCCGACGCGGTAGACCATCTGCGCGCCGCATTTGTCGCAGATCACGTCGCTCGGCTCGTCGCGGATCTCGACCTTTTCGATTTCCTTTTCGGCGTTCTCGAGCATTTTTTCAAAGGGCGGGTAGAAATCGCGCAGCACCTGCCGCCAGTCGCCGTCCTTTTCCTCGATGGCGTCCAGCTTTTGCTCCATGTCCGCCGTGAACTCGGTATCGACGATGCCGCCGAAGTACTCGATCATCAGGCTGTTGACCATTTTGCCAAGCTCGGTGGGCACCAGCCGCTTGCTTTCGCGCGCGACGTAGCCGCGCGCCAAAATGGTGGTGATGGTCGGCGCGTAGGTCGACGGCCGGCCGATGCCCTTTTCCTCCAGCGTGCGCACGAGCGACGCCTCGGTGTAGCGCGGCGGCGGCTGCGTGAAGTGCTGCGCCGTTTCGACCGATTCGATCAGGACGGGCGCGCCCTCCTTCATTTGCGGCAGCGTCGCCTCGGCGCTCTCCACGGCGTCGTCGCTGCCCTCCTCGTAGATGCAGGTGAAGCCCGAAAAGCGCTTGTGCTCGCCGTAAAAACGCATGCCCACGCCGTCGCCCGACACGTCCATGCTCATGGTATCGTACAGCGCGGGCGCCATCTGGCTGGCGAGGAAGCGGTTGTAGATCAGGCGGTAAAGCTGGAACTGCTCCTTGGTGAGCATCGGCTTGATGGCGGCGGGCGTGCGCGTCACATCGGTGGGCCGGATCGCCTCGTGCGCGTCCTGCGCGTTGCTGCGGCCCTTGTATACGTTCGGCTCGGCGGGCAGGTATTCGGCGCCGTACTCTTTGGGGATGAAGGCGCGCGCGGCGTTCATCGCCTCGTCCGAGATGCGCACGCTGTCGGTGCGGATATAGGTCACGACGCCCTGCGTGCCCTCGCCCTCCAGATCGACGCCTTCGTAGAGCTGCTGCACCACCTGCATGGTCTTTTGCGTGGTGAAATTGAGCTTTCTGCCCGCCTCCTGCTGGAGCGAGGAGGTGGTGAAGGGCGGCGCGGGCGCTTTCTTCTTTTCGCCGTGGCGCACGGCGTAGACGGCGAACGCCGCGCTTTCGATGCGCTTTTGCGCCTCGCGCGCCTGCTGCTCGTTTTTGATCTCCGCCTTGGCGCCGTCGAGCGCGGACAGCTTGAGCGTGAACGTCGTGCGCCGTCCGCGCGCGTTGGGCAGCATGGCGTCCGCCGTGACCTCCCAGTATTCGTCGGGAACGAAATCCTCGATGTCCTCCTCGCGCTCGACGACCAGCCGCGTGGCGACCGACTGTACGCGTCCGGCGGACAGGCCTTTCTTGATCTTCGCCCAGAGAAGCGGGCTTAATTTGTAGCCCACCAGACGGTCGAGCGCGCGGCGCGCCTGCTGCGCGTCGACGCGGCCCATGTCGATTTTGCGCGGGTGCGCGATGGCGTGCTGCACCGCTTTTTGCGTGATCTCGTGAAACTCGATGCGGCACGCCGAGTTCACGTCGACGTCCAGCGCCTGCGCCAGATGCCACGAGATCGCCTCGCCCTCGCGGTCAGGGTCGGTGGCGAGGAAGATTTTCGTCGCCGCCTTGGCGTCCTTGCGGATCTTGGTCAGGATTTTGCCGCGCCCGTGGATGGTGATGTACTTCATTTCGAAATCCTTGTCCACGTCGACGCCGAGCTGCGATTTGGGCAGGTCGCGGACGTGCCCCTGCGACGCCTCGACCTTGTAGCCTCTGCCTAAAAATTTCTCGATCGTCCGCGCCTTGGCGGGCGATTCCACGATGACGAGCTTGGTTGCCGTTGCCACTTGATTTCCTCCTTATGATACGCTGTGACGCGTGATTGCGGATGGGAGCGATACCGGACGGACGCCGCCGTAAAAACGCGTCATGTCCTTTTGATCGCGAACGCCCTGCCCGCGCGCCGCTCGATTTTGCCGTCCATTTCGAGCAGCGTCAGGGCGGAATTGAGGTCCGCCGCCGTGAGCGGGAAGATGCCGAGCAATTCCTCAAATGTCTTTTCCTCCGCGTCCAGCACGCGCAGGATGGGGTTTTCGGGCGGGAGCAGCGTTTGGCGCGGCGGCCGCTTCACATTCCAGCCCATGGCGGCGATGATGTCGCCGGCGCAGGTGCACAGGCACGCGCCCTCCTTGAGCAGTTTGAGCGGCAGTTCGCTGCCCGGCGAATCGACGTTGCCCGGCAGCGCGAATACCTCCCTGCCCTGATCGAGCGCGTGGTTGACCGTCGAGCTGGTGCCGCTCCTCTCCCGCGCCTCGATGAGCAGCAGCGCGTCCGAAAGCCCGCTGATGATGCGGTTGCGCAGGGGAAAATGGAAGGGGAGCGGCTGGGCGTCCGGCGGCAATTCGGTGACGAGCGCGCCGCCCGCGTCCACAATGCGCTGCGCCAAATCCCTGTGCTGCGGGGGATAGAGGTTGTTCAGCCCGCTTCCCAGCACGGCGATCGTCCTCCCGCCGGCGTCGAGCGCGCCCTCGTGCGCCGCGCCGTCGATGCCGCGCGCCAGCCCGCTCACGATGGTGACGCCGCTTTGCGCGAGCTGCCGCGCGATGAGCCGCGCCTGCGAGCGCCCGTAGCGCGTGTCGGCGCGCGAACCGACGATCGCGATCGCCGGCGCGCCCTCGGGCGGCATTTTGCCGCGCACAAAGAGCATTTCGGGCGGCGAGGGGATGGCGTACAGCGCGTCGGGAAAGCCGTTCTCGCCGCGAAAGAGCGCGTACGCGCCGCTTTTGTCGATATCGAGCAGGATGGCGTCGCGCCCCTTTTCCTTGAGCGCCTTCAGCCGCTCGTACGCTTTATCGCCGAGCTCCCCGCGCATATCGGGCGAAAAATGATCCCACACGCCCTCGGCGCTTAAATAGCGCGCGCGGAGCCGCGCGATGGCGTCCCACGACAGCACCTCGGCGTTTTGCAGCCAGACGCGGCAGAGCATGTCCCGCGAGTAATCCATTCAATTCCCCCAATACTTTTTGTCGAGCATCCTATACTGGATCGCCTCGGCGACGTGCGCGGGCGACAACTCGGCGTCGCCCGCCAGATCGGCGATGGTGCGCGCCACCTTGACGACGCGCTGATAGCCGCGCATGCTCAAGCCGTAGGTATCGACGGCGCGGGCGAGCAATTGCTTGACCGGCGTCGAAAGCGGGCAGATTTCCTCGAGCTGCGCGCCCGTCATCTGCGCGTTGCAGTGCGCCGGAGCGCCTTTGAGCCGCTTTTGCTGCATCGCACGCGCCGCCTCGACGCGCGCGCGGACGGCGGCGGAGGATTCGCCGCGCGCCTCGGTCTGGATATCGCCGATGGGCACGGCGTCCACCTCGATCTGCAGATCAATGCGGTCGAGCAGCGGCCCCGACACGCGGTCGAGATACCGCCTGATCTCGTGCTGCCCGCACCGGCAGGCGCGGACGCGGCTGCCGTAATACCCGCACGGGCAGGGGTTCATACCGGCGACGAGCATACAGCGCGAAAGGAAGCGCGTGCGCGCGCGGACGCGGGAAACGGTCACAAAGCCGTCCTCGAGCGGCTGGCGCAGCGCCTCGAGCGCCGATTTCGGGTACTCGGGCAGTTCGTCGAGGAACAACACGCCGTTGTGCGCCAGCGAGATTTCGCCCGGGCGCACGTCCGCGCCGCCGCCGACCAGCGAGGGCACCGACGCCGAGTGATGCGGCGTGCGGAAGGGGCGGGCGGTCATGATGCCGTCGCCCGGCTTGATCAGCCCCGCCACCGAATGGATGCGCGTGACCTCGAAGGCTTCTTCGATGGTCATCGACGGCAGAATACCGGGCAGACAGCGCGCCAGCATGGTTTTGCCGCTCCCGGGCACGCCGATCATCAGCATGTTGTGCCCGCCCGCCGCCGCGATCTCCAGCGCGCGCCGCGCGCCCTGCTGTCCGCGCACGAACTTGAGATCGTTTTCCGTCCGCGTATCCTTCAGGCAATCGGCGTAGGATTTCTGCGCCTGCGCCAACAGGGGCGTTTTGCCGCTCAAATGCTCGACGACTTGCCTGAGGTGCCTTGCGGGGTACACGCGCATTCCCTGCACCGATTCGACCTCGGCGGCGTTGCCCTCGGGCAGCACCACCTCGCTCACGCCCTTCTCGCGCGCCGCGACCACCATCGACAGCGCGCCGCGCACCGGCGTCAGCGAACCGTCCAGCGCCAATTCGCCGATGAGTAGGATGCTTTGCAGATCGGGCATCGCCGCCTGCCGGCTCGCCGCGATGAGCGATACGGCGATGGACAGATCGAACGCCGCGCCTTCCTTTTTGAGATCGGCGGGCGAGAGATTGACCGTCACGCGTCCGCCCGGGAGCGCGTAGCCGCTGTTGCGCAGCGCGCCCGAAACGCGGTCGCGGCTTTCCTTGACCGCCGTATCGGGCAGTCCGACGATGGCGTAGCCGCCCATGCCCCCGGACACGTCGATCTCGACGGCGACCGGGAACCCGTCGACGCCCTGCAATGCGAAGCACAGCGCGCGCGCAAGCATGAAATCTCACCTTTCGTGAACAGAATCGGGCGTGAAGGCGGTTTTGCCCGGGAGATACCGGCGGGAGACCCAAGGCGCGTCAGTAGTAGAGCCAGTCGGGGAACCATTTCATGGCGTCGAGCCACCACGTCGGCACGGTCACGCCGCTCGCGTAGGGGAAGAAGCCGATGAACGCGGCGCCCGCCAGCGATACGAGAACGATCGCCGCGATCCTCGCCGCCTTTTCGCGCTTTTCGGAGAGCAGATCAAGGCACAGCGCCGTCGAGAGGATGATGAAGGGAACGCTCGGGAAATAGTGGTAGATGTACGTCCCGCGCGGCACGAGCGCCCAAGGCAGGTACTGCGCCGCGAAGGTGATGAGCAGCAGCGCCGGGCGGATGTCGGATGTCGTCTGGCGGAGCGTGATCCCGCCGTGACGGATATGACGTTTGATCCATACGCCGAACGTGCCGAGGATACCCGCCAGCCCCGTCCACCACACGATGGGATTGCCGAAGGCGAGAATGGTCGCGCCGAAACCCTCGGGTGCGAAGGCGGTGGACGAGTACCACATGGGTTTCAGGTCGATCGGCCAGAGGTACCACGGCGCGTAGAAGAAATGATCCATGCCGCGCCCCGGCTCGGCGTGATAGGCAAGCATGCTTTCCGCCGCGTCGATCACTTTTTTGACCGTCACGCCGCCCTGATAGGCGAAGTACGGGATGTAGGAGAGATAATAGATGACAAGCGGCACGAAAACGAAGAACAGGAAGCAGGACAGCGTATTGAGCAGCAGCCGCTTTTCGCCTTCGCTTGCGGCGGTCATTAGGCGCGGGGAATACGCGGGGTCGGCGGGGGCGCTTTTCGGCTTTCTTGCGGGCGTTTTGTCCTCGGCAAGCCACTTTTTCGCGCGGCGGCAGCACATGAAGCGCCGGTACAGTCCCCAGAAGAACAGCACGGCCAGCCCCGCGCCGGCGTAGCAGCCCGTCCATTTGCTGGCGATCGCCAGCCCCATGAACAGCCCGGACAGGCCGAGCGGCACGAAGGTTTTCCACAGTTTTTCGCCGAAGAAATCCATCGTCAGCCATCTGAACATGAAATAGACCGACCACAGGATGAACAGCGTGCCGAAGCTGTCGATGGTGGCGATGCGCGTCTGGGTGAAGTGCATGGTGTCCAGCAGGAACAGCGAAAGCGCGAGCGGCGCGAGCCACCGCCGCCTGAACAGCCGCCGAGCGATCAGGTAAACCGCCGGCAGCATCATCACGCCCGCCAGCGTCCCCGCGAAGCGCCAGCCGAACGGCGTCATGCCGAAAATGCCGATGCACCACGATATGAACACCTTGCCGAGCGGCGGATGCGTCGTTTCATAGGTGCGCAGCCCGTGCAGATGCTCGTAGCCCGTGCGCGCGTGATAGATTTCGTCAAAGTACATGCCGTTGAACCAGCCCGGCTCGCCCTCGAGCGCGCCGGATTCGTCGGCGAGCAGGCGCGCGTCATCGTTCCCGAGCGAATCGGTCACTGAGACGGCCTCGAACGCCGTTTTGGTATCGGGATCGCGGAAAACGACCTCGTACAGCGTCAGCCCGATGGCGCCCGCCGTCAGGCGGACGTAGCGCGCCGTGAAGACGCGGGGCGCGTTTGTGTAGCTGGCGGTGTCGCCGTAGACGCTGGCGTGGACGACGTATATCCATTTGTACAGATCGCCGTAAGTCATCTGCGCGGGGTACGGCGTGTCGCTGTCCGGGTGCGTCCACGTTTTGCCGTCCTCGCTTACCTCGATGGAAAAGCGCGCGTCCGTCCAGTGAATGCCGCCGTAATACAGCATTTCAAACGTTTTGCTCTCGCCCAGATCGAACGCCACCGTTTCGTCGGGCGACGTCGAAACCCAATAGGTCTGCGGCGCTTTGAGCGAGCCGAGATTGACAAACGCGACGACGGCGTAGACCGCCGTGAGCGCGAGCATGACGAGCGTATCGCGCTTCGTCATGCGCCGGGACGCCGTTTCTTCCGCGCCGGCGGACATTTCGCCGTCGAGCGCGGCAAGCTCGCCGCGCGGCGTCGGCGACGCGCCGGAGGACGGAGCCTTCGTCTTGACCGGCTCGAGCGCGCGGACCTTGGCGTTCTCGCGGCACAGCGACAGCGACAGGTAGACGCCGAAAGCGCACGATATGATGTTGATCAGCGCCGAGAGGGATTCGAGCGTCGACAGATCGCTTTCAATGCCAAACATCGGCGCGGTCAGGTGTCCCGCCGCGCCGCCGATGCGGATATTGCGGTCGAGCACGCAGCCGACGTTCAAAAAGCTCCCCAGCACGACGAGCAGCGCGAACGTCAGGATGCGCTTGTCCTTTTCAAGGGCGTAAGCGATCAAAAGCAGCGCCGCCGCCGGGAAAAGGTATCTTTCGTGCATCATTGTGCCCAGCGTGAACAGCATGGTCAGGAACACCGCGCCGAGCAGGGGCAGATGCCGGATCGATTTCCCCCGGATATACAGCCAGCCGCACAGCCCGAGCGACGCGGCGATCACCGCCGTGCCCAGCGCGTTGTACGAGAATAAGCCGATATCGGTCAGCTCCCGAATGAAGGAAAGGGGCATAAGCGGAATCAGCGCCGCGCCGAACGCGGCGATCAGCGCGATCCTTACGCCCCGACGCGTTATTTTATCGTAATAATAAACGCCGACAGGCAGCGCGAACGCGTACAGCACGGCGAGCACGTCGCGCAGCGACGCGTTCGTCGCGGCGTCCGCCCAGTTGAGCCCCAGCGCGAAGTACAGGTTGCAGCCGTTGACCGTCGCGCAGTTGTACTGCGTCATGGTCTTTCGATACAAATCGAACAGCCATCCCACGCCGCCCTGCCTGACCGAGAAGGGAATCACCACGGCGCAGGCGACGGCGAGCGCGCCCGCCAGCCCGAATAGCGCGTCGCGGAGGAGGCGGCGCAGCGCGTCCCTGTCCCCGCGCGATTCGATGAACTGCATCACGAGCGCCAACAGCCCGAGCGGGCCGAACATAAGCGCCTGCGGCTTGACCAGCACCGCCAGCGTATAGACGGGCAGCGCGTATATCCACTGTCCGCGCAGCGCGAACAGCACGGTCAAAAGCAGGAGCAGCGTCATCACGCTGTCCATTTGTCCCCACGCCGCGCCCGCCGTCAGCGCGAGCGGGCTGAAGGCGTACAGCGCCGCGAGCGCCAGCGCCGCGGCGGGCGACAGGCGCTTTTTGCCCTCGCTGAAAATCAGCCACAGAATGACAAGATCGCAGAGGATCGAAGGCGTTTTGACGAGGAACACGCTCACGCCGCCCGTGATTTTGCCGATGCCGCCCAGCAGCCACAATAGGAGCATGGCGCCCGGCGGATAATCCGAAAAGCCGCCGCGAAGGTAGAAATCGGCGGGGCCGCTTTCCGCCATGGCGTTGGCCCAGCCGATGAAATCGCCCACGTCGATGTCGTAGCCGTGCACCGAAAGCGCCAGAATCACGCGCAATGCGAGCGCGGCGGCGGCGAGCACGGCGAACAGCCGCATGTCGGCGTTTTTGACGCCGGGGGCGAGCGGCTTTTCGCGGCGCATGAACGACAGGGCGTACAGGAACGCGCTGACGTACGCCGCCGAGGCGAGGACGAGCCACAACGCCGCCGTCGGGAGCGGCGAGGACGAATCGGACGCGGACGCCTTGGACATCGCGTACCATTGCGTTTCCTCATAGCCCTCGGGCACGCTGTCCACGCGGTTGAGCGATACGTCGTCGAACCACGCCTCGCCCGTCGCCTCGCCCGAATAGCCGCCCAGCCGCGCGAACACCGTGACCTCGGTCTGGTTCGCGCCCGTGCGCCCGTACAAAGAAACCTCGATCCAGTTGCCGTCCGTCGAATACATCGATTCCGAAAACGCCGTGACGCCCTCGACGGACAGGTTCGCGCCGCGTCCGGACTGCGCGTCCGCGCGGATGAACCCGCGCAGGCGGTACAGCGTATCGGGCGATACCGAAACGCGCTGGGCAAAGCGCGCGTCGTTGGGCGCGTTGTTGACGATATGCGCCGCGCCGCCGATAAAGCCCTCGCCGAGCGAATAGGTCGTGTACCCGACGGTCGAAACATAGGCGTCGGCGTACCAGCCGCTCGGCAGGCCGTCTTTGTCCGCCTGCTCGAACGTGCCGTTGACGATCAGGTTGGCGTACGTGCCGCTCCCCGCGTTCCGGCCCGTCAGCGCGACGGCGAGCGCGGCGCACGCGAGCACGGCGCACGCGATCACGATCCACAGCGTTTTTTTCTTCATAGATCTCTCCGATCAACCGTTAAAATGCGTCCGTGATCCGCCGGATGCCCGACGCCGTGATCTCCACGACGTCGAAGCGGACGGACGCGCTCGGATTTGCCGACAGCCAGCGTTCGGCGGCGAGGCGAATGTGACGGCGCTTGTCGGCGTCAACGGCGCGCGCGCCCTCGCCGATCTCGCCGCGCGGGCGGTATTTCACCTCGACGAACACCGTCGTGTCGCCCTCCCGCGCGATGAGATCGATTTCGCCGCGCGGCGCGCGGTACCGCCGACCGATAATTTTCATGCCCTGCTTTTTGAGAAAGCGTTCGGCGCGAAGCTCGCCCAGCAGCCCTTTTTGTTGAAGCCCCGCGCGTTCTGCGCGCGCCTTGCCGGTTTGCCCGTCCGACGTGATTTTCATATGAAATGCCCGATAAAGCTGCGCCGGTGAAGCGGGCACGCGCCGAAGGCTTTGAGCGCCCGGATGTGCTTTTGGGTGCCGTAGCCCTTGTTCGCCGCGAAATCATACGGCGGGTATTGCGCCGACAGCGCGATCATCTCGCGGTCACGCGTCACCTTGGCGACGATGCTGGCGGCGGCGATGGAATAGCTGATCCTGTCGCCGTGCACGATGCCGCGCTCGTCGCCGCCAAGACCCAGCCCCTCGAGCGCGTCGATGAGGAACAGCCCGGCCGGCGCGTCCTGCGCGGCGCGGCGCATGGCGAGTTTGGTGGCGTTCAGGATGTTCATTTCGTCGATCTCCGCCGGGCTGGCGCGGCCGATGCCGACGAACAGCGCGATTTTCATGATTTCCGCACAGACCGTTTCGCGGCGGGCGGGCGAGAGCGATTTGCTGTCGTCCACCCACTCGATCAGCGGCGTCGGCGGCATCATCACGCACGCCGCCACCACATCGCCGGCGAGCGGGCCGCGCCCGACCTCGTCCATGCCGGCGAAGGCGATCCCCTGGTCCCAATATGGCCGGTCGGTCGCCGTCAGCGCCGCCAGTCTTTCCCGGCGCTTATTCGTCACGCGGCGGCACCTCCAGCGTGATCCGCCCGAGCTTGCCCGCGCGGAATTCGTCCAGCGCCACGGCGCAGGCGCGGTCGATATCGCATACGCCGCCTTTCATCAGGAAGCCGCGTCCCCGGCAGACCTCCTCGAGCAGCGCGACGCCGCGCGCCGCCGGGTCCTTCATATTAAAGCGCGCGGCGACGGCGTCCGGCGCGATGGCGATCAGATCGGTCAGCAGCTGGATCGCCAGTTCCTGCGTGTCTAAAATTTCGTCCCGGATCGCGGCGATGTACGCCAGCCTGCGCGCCGCGAGCGGATCGTCAAAGCGCGGCCACAAAAGCCCCGGCGTGTCCATGATCTCGAAATACGGCGATACCTTGACCCATTGGTTGGCGCGCGTCACGCCCGGGCGGTCGCCCGTCTGCGCGATCGCGCCGCCGTGCAGCGCGTTGATGAAGGTGCTCTTGCCCACGTTGGGCACGCCCACCACCATGGCGCGCACTGTTTTTTTGATGCCGCGCGCCGCCGCGCGCTCGACCGCCGCCTTCGCCGCGCGGTCAATCAGCGCCCGCGCCTGCCGGGGCTGCCTTTTCACGTCGAGCGCGGCGCAGTCGACGCCCTGCGCGCGGAAAACGGCGAGCCATTTGTCGGTTTGCGCGGGGTCGGCGAGATCGCTTTTGCCCAGCGCCATCACGCGCGTTTTGTGCCGCGTGAGCGCCTCAAGATCGGGATTGCGGCTCGAGCGCGGCAGCCGCGCGTCGCAAAGCTCCACCACCACGTCGGCGCGCGACAGCTGATCGATCAGCAGCCGCTTCGCTCTCGCCATGTGCCCGGGATACCACTGAATGCTCATGCGGATGCCTTTCCAGAAAATGTCATTTAAGGGCGCGATTGAATTCTCTATAAGTAATATCACGTTTAACGCGAAAACGCAACAGCTTTTTTCTGCGGCGGGAGCGCGCGCGGGGGGCGGGAAAGCGCCGTTTGACGCGACAAATCTCATAATTCGCCGAAAAGACGTTCATAATACTTTTACAATCCACAAGAGAAAGGAAGATGGCGTTGAGTCTCCAGGCGATGATTATGGCGGGCGGCGAGGGCGTGCGGCTGCGGCCGCTGACCGTCGCGCTGCCCAAGCCGCTCGTGCCGCTCGTCGGCGAGCCGGTGATGGGGTACGCGCTCAAATTGCTCAAGGCGCACGGCGTGACCGATGTGACGGCGACGCTCTGTTATCAGCCGAGGAAAATCCGCGAGGCGTTCGGGCGCGGCGAAAAATACGGCGTCAAACTGCGGTATTTCGAGGAAACGACGCCGCTTGGCACGGCGGGCGGCGTCCGGGCGGCGGCGCGCGGCGAGGGCACGACGCTGGTGCTCTCGGGCGACGGCCTGACCGACTGCGATCTGACGGCGGCGCTTTCGTATCACCGGCAAAAGGGCGCGATCGCCACGCTGGTGCTCAAGCGCTCGTCAAGGCCGCTTTCCTTCGGCGTGGTCATGCTCGACCGCGAGGGGCGCGCGACGCGGTTCATCGAGAAGCCTTCGTGGAACCGCGCGTACTCCGATCTGGTGAACACCGGCGTGTATCTGCTGGAAAAGGAGGTGTTCGAGCACATCCCCGCGAGCGGCGCGCCCGATTTCGGACGGGATATCTTCCCCGCGCTGCTGAAGAAGGGCCTGCCCGTGTACGGCTTTGAAACGGACGGCTATTGGTGCGACGTGGGCGACCGCCGCGCGTATCTTTCGGCGCAGGCGGCGCTGCTGCGCGGCGAGGTGCGCCTGCCGTGCGCGGGCGGCGTGTCGGAGGAAGCGACGATCGACGGCGCGGCGGTTGTGTCGGGCGCGTGCATGATCGGCGCGGGCGCGGTGATCGGCGCGGGCGCGCGCGTGATGGATTCGGTGATCGGCGCGGGCGCGGTGGTGGGCGACGGCGCGGTGATCGAGCACAGCTGCCTGTGGAAGAACGCCGTCGTCGAGCGCAAGGCGCAGATCACCGGCTCGGTCGTCTGCGACGGCGCTTCGATCCGGTCAAGCGCCGTCGTGCAGACGGGCTGCGCCGTCGGCGCGCGCGCCGTGCTGGGCGCCGACGCCGAGATGCGCCCGGGCACGGCGATCTTCCCGTACGTGCGCGTTCCGGGCGGCGCGGTGGTTGAGAAAACGCTGCACGCGGGCGACAGCCGCGCGCGCGCGTGGACGGGCGACGGCGCGGAATGCCTGTCGCCGGCCGAGGCGTGCGATATCTGCGAGGCGCTGCTGGCCGTCACGCGCGCCAAGGACGTCTGCGTGGCGCACGACGGAGAAGGGCTGTGGCTGGCGCGCGTCGTCGAGGGCGCGCTCGCCGCGCAGGGCGCGCGGGTGATTGCCTTCGGCGAGGGCACGCATCCCATGCTGCTTTCGCTGACCGATCTGTACCGTGCGCAGGCGGGCGTGTTCTGCGAGGGCGGGCAGGCGCGGCTGGCGGGCGAGGGTGGCGAGCCCTTTGACAAGACGCGGCTTTCGGCGATGGAAAACGCGCTCCTGCGCCGCGAGAAAGCGCCGCCTGCGGCGCGGGGAGGTGACGTGAAACGGCTGGACGGCGCGGCGGCGCACGCGCTTTCGCTGCTGCCGCCCGCCGGAACGCGCGCGCTGTGGACGCCCTTTGCCGTCGTGTGCGACCGCGTCGCGCTCCGGGAGATGATTTCGTGGGGGCTTTCGCGCATGAACGTGCGCGGCGCGCGCGTCGTGTCCTCGGCCGAAAAGGCGGTGACGGGCGACGAGATCGGCGTTTTTCTCTCGCCCGACGGCGCGCGGATCATGCCTTATACCGAGCGGATCACGGTGCAGGGCGGCCGGCTTACGCTGCTGCTGCTCCGGCTGTCGCTGCTTTCGGGCGCGAAAGCGATCTATGATCTGCCCGGCGTGCCGCGCGCGGCGGCGCGCATGGCGGCGCTGGTTCCGCCCGACGCGTCATTCGACTGCGCGCGCCAGAAAAGGCTGACGACCGACGGCGCGGCGGCCGTTTTCGCGCTCGCCGAGGCGCTCAAGACGCAGCCGCTCGATACGCTGCTGTCCTCGCTGCCGCCGCTTTTCGTGTACGAGCGCAGCCTGCCCTGCGACGACGGGCGCAAAAGCCGCGTGCTGCGCGCCGCCGGCGATACGCCGCTCCCGCATACCTTTTCCGACGGCGTGCTGATCGAGCACGAGGGCGGCAGCGCGCGCATCGTGCCCGACGCCGCGCTCGCGCGCGTGCGCGTGATCAGCGAAGCGGCGTCCGCCGAGACCGCCGAGGAGCTGTGCGATTTCTATGTCGAAAAGTTTCGGGCGCTCGATGACTGATTTTGACAGCCGCGCGGTCTTGACATTCCTGCCCGCGCCGCCTATAATAGCAACGTAAGCGAGTTTCCTGAAGTGTGCGCCAGTTTCCTGTTTTTACCCACATTTCACATAACGGAACCCGCGTCGGGGTTGGGATGTCATGCCCCCGTGCCTCCGGGCACGCCAGGGGACGGCAGAGAAACTCCGCAGGGCGCCGGCCTGCTTAACATAGCGGGTGAAAAAATGGGGGACAGCGGCACTTCGGGGCTTTGCTATTTTGGGACATTTATAAGCGGTCGGAGGATTCCGACCGCTTCGGTTTATCATAAAGCCGCCTGACAAGGGCTCGCCTGCGATGCGTGTCGACAAAGTCGACATGCAAAAAGCGGCCGAATGATTCCGACCGCTTTGATGGTTCCCGATTGATCAATCCACCGTGTAGGGCAGCAGCGCGATGGCACGGGCGCGCTTGATGGCCTCGGACAGCTGGCGCTGATGCTTGGCGCAGTTGCCGGTCATGCGGCGGGGCATGATCTTGCCGCGCTCGTTGATGTAACGGCGCAGGCGGTTGATATCCTTGTAATCGATATATTCGATCTTGCTGACGCAAAAGTCGCATACCTTACGGCGCGGCTTGCGTCCGCGCGGGCGCTGTTTCCTGTCGCCACGATCTTCGGACATAATGCGTATCCTCCTCTAATTAATCCGTTCAGAAAGGCAGATCTTCGTCGTCCACCTGCACAAAGCCGCCGCCTTGGGGCGCGTTGCCGTAAGAAGGCGTTTGCGCGCGCGCAGGCGCTGCCGCGGAGGCGGGCAGATCGCCGCCCTCGCCCTTGGGGGTGAGGAATTCGACGTCGTCCGCGTTGACCTCGAGGCTGGCGCGCGCCTGCCCGTCGTTGCCCGTGAACGCCTGCGCGCTGACGCTGCCCACCACGCAGACCTTGCGGCCCTTGGCGAGGTATTTGGCGCAGATTTCGCCGAGCTGACGCCAAGCCGATACGCGGAAGAAATCCGCCTCGGGCTGGCCGGCGTCGGCGTTCGCGGAACGGCGGCGGTTGACGGCGACGGTAAAGGAGCACACCGACACGCCCGACTGCGTGGTGCGCAGTTCGGGATCGCGGGTCAGATTCCCGACGATGAATACTTTGTTCATGATGGACCTCCCCTGTTACTCGGCGGCGGGCGCTTCTGCGGCGGGCGCTTCGGGAGCGGGCGCGGCTTGGGCGGCCGGCTCGGCGGCGGGCGCTTCGACGGCGGGCGCCGCGGGCGCTTCGACGACGGGCATTACGCGGACGGGACGGGGCTTGACGCTCGAACGCTTTTCGAGAACGTGGATGATCTGATAGCGGATAACGCTTTCGTTGATCTGGAGATTACGCTCGATTTCACGCGGCAGTTCGCTTTCCGCCGAGAAGTTGACCAGGACGTAATAGCCCTCGTTCTTGTAGTTGATCGGGTAGGCCAGGCGGCGCTTGCCCCACTCCTCAACCTTCGTGATCTCGCCGCCGTTGGACGTGATGAGTTCGCCGAAGCGCTCGATCAATCCTTTGCGGGCTTCCTCCTCGATGGTCGCGTCGATGATGTACACCAGTTCGTACTTGTTCATGTCTTTCACCTCCTCATGGACGTATGGCGTCATGACGTTTTGCATGACGCAAGGATGTGCCAATTAGGTATTATACTTGAAAGGAACGGGAATTGCAAGCATTTTTTCGCGGCGCGCAGATTGTTTGAAGATTGCAAGTTGAATTGCCGCCCCCGACCGTTATCCGATTTTCACGCTGCCGCCCGGCGCGATGGCGAAGGGCTTGCCGTTTGCGAGGATGTCGACGGCGATCGCCGAGGGGTTTTCATAGGTTTTGCCGTCCGCCGAGGTGATCAGGCGGCGGAACGCCTCGATATAGTCGTGAATCTCGATGTTGGTCGCGTACCAGACGTCGCCGCGCCCGCCGATATAGGCCGCGAAATCCTCGATCACGCGCCAGTTGTCCTTTTCCTCGAACTCGTAGCTGTGCCCCCAGAGGTAGAACAGCCACGGCGCGCCGCGCGGCGTTTTTTCAACGAAGGTTTCGGCCAGTTCCATCAGGCGCGGGTCCTTGTGATGGCAGGTGGCGGGCATGCGCAGCCAATCGACGGGCAGCGCGAAATCGCCCGTCGACACGGTGGTGCGCGAGTAGGCGATGCCGCAGCTTTTGAGCGCGTCGACGACGGCGTCGCTCGTCGTGCCGTAGGGGTACGCCATGCCGCGCACGACGCGCCCGAACCGGCGCTCCAGATTGTCCCTGTCGCGGATGATCTCGTACGTCGCCGCCTCGCGCGTGAGGTTTTCAAGGTGCGGATGCGTCAGCCCGTGCACGGCGATTTCCATGCCCGAATCGGCGTAGAGCGCCGTGGCGGCGCGCTCGGTCATGCGGCGGTGAACCTGCCCGGCGGGGTAGACGGTGTCCTCGGCCGCGTACAGCCCCGAGCTGATGTTGAACGTGCCCTTCAGCCCGTGCTTTTGCATGATGTCGATGAGACGGACGTCCTGCTCGACGCCGTCGTCGTAGCTGAGCGTCAGCGCCTTGCGCTTTTGACCGGGGAACAGCAGCTGGATTTCGGACATGACGTTAGGCCTCCTGTTTTTGATTACAGCGTGACCGGCAGATCGGTGTCGGAGAAGGGATCGTCCTCGTCGTAGGCGTCGAAGCCGACTTCCTTTTCGCGCGGCGGCTGCCTGTCCGCGAAGGCGTCGGCGGCGAGGGTATAGATGTGGATGTTCAGATCGCGCTCGCCGAAGACGATCTCGGCGCGCTCGCGCGGCTTGGTGAGCGCCAGCACCTCGGTGTACTTGGTGCGCCCGCGCCGCGCGAAATCCAGCGCCACCTCGGGGCGGCTCTGCCAGTGAATGGGGATGAACACGCGCGGCTTGACCGACATGATGAAATGATTGGCGCCGGCGTCGAACAGCCCGCCCATGCGCGGATCGAGCGGGAACATGGCGATATCCATCGGCAGCCGCGCGAGCGGTTCGGCGGCGGCGTAGTAGGCGTTTTCCGCCGCCGCGATCTCGGGCAGCGTGCTTTCCTCGCGCCAGTGCCACAGGTTCAGGTCGCCGGCATGGAAGATATGCAGCCCGTCGATTTCAATGTAGAACGACACGCCGATATCGGTCGAGGCATAGGCGGTGATTTTCACGCCGTCGCGGTCGAGCGTATCGCCGGGCTTCATCGCCTTCATCTGCTTGAGCGCTTTCGCGGCGTCGCCGGCCTCGCCGTCGGGGCGCGGCGCGCGTCTGGCGTCCCTGCGAACCTCCTTGATCACGTCGTCGGACACGATATAGGAAACGTCCCCGGTGAAATCGGCGAAGGAATAGATCACGCGGTCGAAATGATCGGGATGCGCGTGCGAAACGAACACGAGCAGCTTTTTGCAGGCGGCGAAGTCCTCCCTGACAAGCTGCGCCGCTTCGGGAAAGGCGTCGTCCTCGCCGCGCCAGTAGTCAAACAGCATGAACACATCCCCGACCCGCGCCAGCAGCCCGGAATGATGCAGATAAGTGACCGACGCGGTATCCGTCATCGCCCTGCCTCCTTTGATTCTGTCAGGATCTCCGTCAGCGCGCGCCCGTCGGCGTCGGGAAGATTGAGTCCCGCCGCGCGCGCCAGCGTCGGCGCGATATCGACGAGGTTCATCCGTTCGACGGTATATGCCCGCCTGACGCCCGGACCGGCTAAGAAAAACAGCGTCCGCGCCTCGGGCACGTCGAGCGAAAACCCGTGCTCGCCGCGCGTTTCCTCGCCCTCTTCGTCGGTGAAGCACGCGCCGTCCGCGGCGTCGACGGCAAGCGATACTCCCTTGGGCGCGCGCAGCGCGCGCAGCTCGGCTTCCGTATAGATCCGCGCGATCCCCCACGCCTCCTTATGCGCGTCCAGCGCTTTTCGCGCGGCGTCCTGATCGCCGAAAATGTACGCGCCCATGCCCAGCGTCTGCGCGCGGGCGGCGCATTCCTTTCGCAAAAGCATATCGAGCGGCACGGCGCGGGGCGCGTCTTTCTGCCCGTGATCGCTGACGACGGCGATCAGCGTATCATCCAATAATCCCCGTTTCTCAAGCGCGGCGACGATTCGCCCCACGCGCCCGTCCAGCCGTTCCATCGCCGCGCGCGCTTCGTCGCTGTCCGTCCCGTATTTGTGCCGCATGGCGTCGCAGTCGACCAGATGCACGGTCAGCGCGTCGGGCGGGCGGCGCGAGAGGATGAGCTTTTCGGCGAGCAGCGCGGCGTAATCGTCCAGGTGCGGCTGCTTGATGCTCGGGCGCGTTTTGCCGTAGAGCAGTTCCATGCGCAGCACCCACGCGGGCGAGGCGTAGCGCAGCATTTTCAGCGTGGCGTTTTCGCCCGGGAGCGGCAGGATCTCGGGGAAATTACGGCGGATGACGGCGCTTTTGCCCGTCGCGGGCCACAGGATCGAGGCGACGTCCATGCCCTTTTCGCGCGACGCCATGTGCAGCGTTTTGCGGCCGATGTCCTTTTCCTCCCAGTACCACGCGCGCATGTCGGGCGGCGTGTCCGGCTGGAAGGGCTGGTTGTGCGAAACGCCGTGACGGTCGGGATAGCAGCCGGTCAGCAGGCTGGCGTGAATGGGATAGGTGACGGTCGGGTAGACCGTGCGCACGTTTGGACAGAACGCGCCGCGCGCCTTCAGCGCGTGAAGCGCGGGCAGGCGCAAAAGCCTGTCCGCGTCGACGCCCGATACGGCGTCCAGAGAAATCATGATCCATCGCATACGCGCGCGTTACCTTCTGTGGCCGAAGTTGAAGCGCCGGCGTTTTTTCCGGAAGAAGATGAAGTAAATGATGATGGCGAAAATGAGCAGGCGCTTGAAGGAAAAGCCCGTTTTTTCGTCCTCGCGCTCAAAGGTGTTTTCATCGACGGCTTCGACATCCGCCGTTTCGTAGGCCGAGGAGAATAGGCCGTTCCACAGATCGCTCAGATTGCCGCCGTTCCCGGCCGCCGCGCTGTCCGTCCCGCCCGATTTGCTCCCGGCCGCGCCGAACAGCCCCGCCGCCGACAGGCTTTCGCCCCGCGCGCCGGCGAGCCGCTCGGCCAATCGCGTCATGAGATCGCCCGTCGCGCCGTCGTAATCGCGCGACAGGTATTTTTCTCGGAAATGGCTGCCCAGCAGCACGGCGCGCGATTCGGAAGGCAGCGCGTCCGCCGCCCCGTCGCCGAGCTGCAGGGCGTAGGTTTCCTCGCCGACGACCAGCACGAGCAGCGCGTCGTATTCGCCGAGCGCCCACGCCGAAAACAAGCCCTTGGCGTAGTCGTACACGTCCTCGCCGCCCAGAAAGTGCCGCGTCAGGACGCAGAGCTTGCCGCCGACCGCGTCGTCGTATCGTTCGGACAGCGTTTGCAGATCCTCGATCGTTTCTCCGGACAGCACCTCGGCCAGATCGGTCGCCGCGCCGCGCGAGGCGGGGTATTCGGCGGCGCTTGCGGGCAGCGCGCAGAAAAGGACAAGCGCGCACAAAAGAATCGCCGTTTTACGCATGTCGCTTTCCTCCTTACTGCCCGGCGTCGAACACGTCGGCGCGATGAATGCCCATGAGCCGCGCCAGCCGTCCGCTGAAGGGGCTGGCTTCCAGCCGCTCGTTGAAGGAGCGCGCCGCGCGGTTGTAATCGTTCTGCGCCGTCAATTCGCCGCTCTCGCCGAGCATTTGCGGCAGCAGGCTCTGCGCGTACATGAGATCGCGCTTGTCGCCCTGCACCGAGGGCAGCGCGCGCAGCATTTCCAGCACGAGCAGCGCGTCGTCCGTCAGGCGGGTGTTGGCCGCCGCCTTCTGGGAAAGCGGCGCGTCGCCGCTCAATACGTCGCGGTCGGCTTTCAGCGCCGCCGCCGCCTCGTCCCCGACGGGCAGATGCCGCGCCGCCACGGCGAGGATGTTATTGGCCGTCTCCACGCGCGAGGCGAGCATGCGGTCGATCGAGCCGCTCATTTCCTGCACGGCGTCGAACTCGTTCGACCAGCCCCTGTATGCGCCGTAGGTGACCGCGCCGGCGACGAGCGCCAACATGACGAGAAGGGCGAACACGGGACGGAACTTCATCTTTTTTCTCCTGTCGACGGCGGGAGGGCTTACCTCCCGCCGGAGTGATCGTTACATGGTGAGCAGCTTGGCCTTGAGATCCTTTTCCATCGTGGCGAGCGTCTTTTCCGCCTCGGCGCGCTTCTGGCGGCCTTCCTGCTGGATGCGGGCGACCTCGTTGATGGTGTCGATGAGCGACTGATTGGTGGCGGTCAGCGTTTCGAGATCGATGATGCCGCGCTCGGACTCCTTGGCGGTCTCGATGGTGCCCATCTTGAGCGTCTCGGCGTTCTTTTTGAGCAGATCGTTGGTCATGTTGGTGACGGCGCGCTGCGCCTGCATCGCCTGCTGCGAGTGATGCAGCCCGAGCGCCAGCACCATTTGATTTTTCCACAGGGGCAGCGTGTTGACGAGCGTGGACTGGATGCGCTCCACAAGCAGGCTGTCGTTGTTCTGGAGCAGGCGGATCTGCGGCGCCATCTGCATGGACACCTGCCGCGTGAGCTTGAGATCGTAGAGCTTTTTCTCGAACCGGTCGCACTGGGAGGACAGATCGTTCGCCTTTTGCGCGTCCATCGAGTCGCCGCTTTCCTCGGCCTTTTTGCGCAGGGCGACCAGATCGTTCTCGCGGACTTCCTTGAGCCGCTTGTCGCCGGCGATGATGTACAGCGTGAGCTCGTGGAAATATTCGAGGTTCATGTCGTAGAGGCGGTTGAACATGGCGACGTCCTTGAGCAGCGCCACCTGATGCTTTTCCAGGCTGGAGGCGATGCTTTCGACATTGGCGGATACGGTGTCGTACCGTGCCTGAATGGTGGCGAGCTGCTTTTTCGCGCCGTAGAACCAGCCCCTGATGCCCTTGGGCTTTTCGGTGGCGGCGTCGAAGGTTTTGAGTTCGCCGATGAGCTGCGTCAGCATATCGCCCACCGCGCCGGTATCGTTGGATTTGACGCTGGAGAGCACGTTGTCCGAGAAGGAGGAAATCTTCTTCTGGGCGTCGGCGCCGTAGAGCATGACGTGATCGGGATTGGTCAGATCAATGGTTTCCGAGAAGGCGTCCACCTGTTTGCGCTCGTCGGCGGTCAGCGTGGAATCCAGCGCGGCGACCGCTTCCTTGGCGTCGGGCGCGGCGGGGGCTTTCATGCTGTTGAGCGCGTCCACCGCCTGCTCGATGACCTTTTTGTCTCCGGCTTCGGGGGTCAGCGTCAGGACCGGCGCGGCGTGCGCGGTTTCGGGGGCGGCTGCGGTTTGAGCGGCGTCCATATCCATGTGTGTATCCTCCTTGCGTAATGGCGTTTGCCTGATTATTGTTTTTCCCGATCGTCCTTCGGCGCCTGCGCGAACGCCGCGCCGCCCGAAGCGGTCGATACGAAGGCGGGCGCGGCGGGCTTTTCCGCCGGCCGTTCGGGCGCCTGCGCCTGCCGCATGCCGCTGTCGATCAGCCCGTCCTGCTTAAGCAGCGTTTCGAGCACGTCGATATCGGTCGAGAGATCGATCATATCGTCCTGATACAGCGTGTCGAGCTGCTTGCCGAACGCCTTGAGGATGACGTCCATCGCGTCCTCGATCTGCCTGCGCGTGGCGTCCGCCGTTGCGCCCGTTACCTGCCTCTCGTCCATCTTGTGGTAGCCCGCGAGCATTTTGAGCGTGGTGGGCAGGTAGTAATCCATGAAGCGGCGGATCTGCGGCGCTTTGCCCGGCTGCTCGGCGACCGTGCGGAAGATGCGGTTGGCGATATCGGTCAGCCTGTCGATCTTGTCCGACAGCTCGGGGTCGGGGATCTTATCGTTTTCCTCCCTGATCTGCGAGAGCATCTGCTGCCCGCGCTTGATCAGCTCGTCCGCCGCCGCGTCGCCCGTGGGCGCGAATGTTTCCTGCGCCGGCGCTTTCTTGCTCGTATCGACGCCCTGCGCCATGATGAACGCCAGCCGCGCGATGAGCGCCGCCGCCGCGAACGCGATCAGGTAATCCGTCACGCGGTAGAGGGGAAAGATGACGGCGTACAACAGCGCCGTCACGCCCGCCGCGATGAGGGAGATAAACCACGGTTTGCTCTTTTTCTTCATGCCCGTCCTCCTCGCGCCCGCGCCGTGACCGCCGTATCAGGATATCATACCGGCGCGCCGCCGCAAGCGTCCTTGATCAAATACCCCTGCGCGAACGCCGAAATGTCGCGCGGGGCACATAAATCCGCATACAGTATAGCACACAAGCCCCGCCATTTCAATGAAGAATTGCGCGCCGCGCGCGGGACGGGATCGCGTGTTTTTTCGTTTTTGGGAAGATTTTTCGCCCCTTTCGCGTTTGGTCTGCGTCCATTAGATGGATTTGATTGGAAGGGATGGTCATTTTGATGAAGAAACTGCTTGCGATGCTGCTCCTGACGGCGATGGTCCTGTCCCTCGCGCCGCTTGCGGTCGCGGACGGGTATCGCGGCGCGGACGGCGGCGATTCGTTCGGCGTGGTCAATATGCCCGACGCGGTCAAGGACATCATCGCCAACGGCAAATGGAGCCACTTGAACGGCTGGGAAATCACCGGCTGGGTCACGTTTGAGCGCGTCGGCGTGAACAGCGCGTTCGCCGCGGTGAAAAACGGAACGCAAAACGTGCTGCTCGCCTTTGCCAAGGAAAGCGGCGCGTGGAAGTACAAATGGCATAACGCTTCGGCGCTGCCGCAGGTGGCGGATGAAATTCAGCTCGGCTATCTTGAAAACCAGATCGCCCTGCAAACCTGTTATGTCGTTGACAATGAGATCATGGAAGCGGCCTGCGTGTGGACGCTGCAAAGCGGCGGCGTGTGGCGGCTGACGCACGTATCCGTGTTCGAGCCGGACTTGATGTTCTTTGACACCTCCAAGGACGGCGTGATGCGTCTGTACAACACCGGCTGGGTGTCGGGCAGGGAAACGGATACGAAGGTGTACGGCGCGTACCAGACCGACCTGCGTTATTTCAACTGGAGCCAGTTCCCCAAGACGGTCGCGCAGGCGCGGGAAAAGCTGTCCAACCCGCCCAAGCTCCCCGAGGGCGAATTGACGGCGAAAAAGATCAATTTCACCGGCGGGAAAAAGTATCCCGTGTACGCCGGCCCGGGCGAAAGCTACGAGCGCGCCGCGAGCGGCAAGGCGGTCGTGAGCACCAACGACTGGATTCAGGTGTTCGGCGAGCAAAACGGCTACATCATGATCCAGTACGATATTACGTCGGACAGGCTGCGCGTCGGCTGGATCGAGCGCTCGGCGCTGCCCAAGAACGCCTCTGCGCAGACGCTTTCCTTCCATAACATATCCGCCGAGATCACGTCCGCCTGCGCGCTGACCGACGATCCCCTCAAGAGCCGATCCGTCGTGCGCGCGCTGCCGGCGGGCGCGCGGGTCGCGTATCTTTCCTCGCTGGGCGACTACGCCTACGTTGAAACGGACGATCACAAACTGCGCGGCTTCGCGCCGATGAACTGCGTCCGCGTGACGGATGAAACGCGAAACGCCGCCGATATCACCGGCGATTGGTTCATCTGGGCGGGCGGCAGCATGATCGCCGATTACGCCTCTTTCCGCGATGACGGCACGTTTTCGACGTATCAGCTCGATTTTGACGAGGAATACGACGCGAACACCGATTTTTCGCGCGTCGGGAAAACGCCGTGGCAGAGCGGCACGTATGCCGTGACGCATTACGACGCGTCCATGGGATTGTTCTGGAACAACCCCGACTGCATGCTGACGCTGACGACCGCGGACGGGCAGATCCTTCGGTACGGGCTGAACAAGGAGATCGATGCTTATGCCGACGGCACGCCGGAAAAAAGGGACAGCCTGCAAATTTCGGACAACGAGGGCGCGGGCGGGTATTTGCGGTGCCGGTAACGCGCCGCCGCGCCCGTTCCTTTGCCCTTGGCGTTTGCTGACAGGCGGCCTTTCGGCAGGCCGTCAGCCCGGCGGCAGACGCCGCTTCATCGGGTTTAGCAATACAAAAAAGGCGGCCGCGTTTTGCGACCGCCTTTTAATGGTGTTTAATGCCCGTGTCCGCAGGGGCAGTCATGAGGATGCGCGTGACCGTGATCGTGACCATGATCGTGCCCGCAGGCGCATCCGGGGTTTTCCGCGCCCTCGTCCCTGTCGCCGTCGTCCGCGTTCTCCATTGCCCGCGCGATGACGCGCGCCACCTGCTTTTCAAGCACGGCGGAGATGACGCCCTCGTCGCCCTCGACGACGAACGCCGGGACGCCGTTTTCCTCTTCGACGTGCGTAACGAGCAGCATGCCGTTTTCCCGGTCTTCCTCGAGCACGGCGTAGGTTTCGGTCTCGAGCGGCACCAGCGAAGCGATCCTGAACAGGAGCGCCCCGCCCTCGGGCGTGCGCAGCGCCACCTGCGCGCCGATCAGCTCCTCGGGGTTCATTCCTCGCCGTTATCCTCGTTTTCCATCATTTCGACGAATTTGTCAAACACCTTCTGCGATACGTCGTCGTCCTCGACGGAGACGTAAATGTCCTCGTCGGCGTCGTCGTCGTGCTCGATCTTGAGAATGACCACTTCGCCCTCGTCGTCGTCCTCGTCGCGGTCTTCCTCGACCAGCATAAGCACGACGTACAATTGATCCTCATGCTCGATGGTGGTCAGATACTCGAACTGACTGGTTACGCCGTCCTCGTCGGTCAGCTCGATGAGCTCGCTTTCCTCTTCCTCGGTTTCGGGGATGTTTTTTTCTTTATCGTCCGCCATGTCGTTTGTCCTCGTTTCATTTATTCGATAAACGCGCGGTGCGCGCGCTTGTCTTTGCGCTTGGAGATAGCTTTCCAATATCAGCGCGGCGGCGATCTTGTCGACCGTGCCCTTGCGCTGTTCGCGGCGCATTCCGCCCTCGATGAGCGCCTCGTGCGCCGATACCGTTGTCAGCCTCTCGTCCTGCATTTCGACGGAAAGCCCCGCCTCGCGGAGCTTTTCGGCGAAGGCGGACGCCTTTTCCGCCTGTCCGCCGCGCGAGCCGTCCATGTTGAGGGGAAGGCCGCACACGACGAGATCGACGCCGTTTTCGTCGCACAGTCGGCGGATATACCGCGTATCCGGCCCGTAGCCGACGCGCTCGTACACCGAATGCGGCGAGGCGATCACGCGCCCGGGATCGGACAGCGCGACGCCGATCCGCCTGTCGCCGATGTCCAGCGCCAGAATTCGTCCCATCAGGAAACGAAGTTGTGCTGGACGTAATAGCGGACGAGCTCCTCCAGGATTTCGTCGCGCTCCAGCCGGCAGATCAGGCTCCGCGCGCCGTCAAAGCTCGTGATGTAGGTGGGATCGCCCGTCAGCACAAAGCCGACCAGCTGCGTGATGGGATCGTATCCCTTGGTTTGCAGGGCGCGAAAAACGTGCGCCAGAATCTCCGGGGCGGTGTCGCGCCCTTCCGGCAGTGGTCTCAGCTTGGTGGTATCGAAGTCAGACACGGCGTTCTCCTCCCTCCTTGCCTGATTATACACTATTCTATGATCGTCCGCAAGGAAAAAAACGGACAAAATCGCGGCAAAATCACTTTGTACCATATAATATGCGCGCCGCGCCGCGCGCGCTGACAAACAGGGGAATCACCAGCAGCATCCCGGGCAGCCCGAAAACCAGCCCGCCCGCCGAGAGCAAAAGCAGCACGTGCGCCGGGTGCAGCGAGGTCGCGCCGCCCATCAGACGCGGGGAGAGATACACGCCCTCGATCTGCTGCACGCAGAATGTGACAAGCAGCGCGGCGAGCGCCTTGGTCAGCCCCATCGGCAGCGAGAACAGCGCGATCGGGATCGCGCCGATCAGCGGCCCCACGTACGGGATCATTTCGCATACGCCCATGATCACGCCCAGCGCGAGCCACGAGGGCACGCCCACGGCGAACAGCCCGAGCGCCGTCATCGCCGCTACGCAGCCCGCCACGGCGATCTGTCCGCGCAGGTAGCCGCCCGCCTCCCGCCGCATTTCCCGCAGCGCCGAGAGCGCGCGCCGGCGATAGCGGATCGGGATGAGCATGGAGTAGCGGAAAATGAAATATTCGCGGTCACGCAGGAGATAATACCCCAGCACCGGCGCGATGAACGCCCGCGAAAGCGCGTCGGTCGCCGCGCCCAGCGCCGCGAGCCATTGGGGAAGCATTTTCGCCGCCCACGCGCCGCCGCGCGCCAGCCATTCCTCGGGCGACGCGCTGGAGATTCCGAGCCATTGGTATTGCGCGAGAAACTCGCTCGCCTGCGAGAGCAGCGCCGGCGCCTGCGCGATCACCAGACTGATCTGCCCGAGCGCGAAGGGCAGCGCCAGCGCCACCAGTCCGCCGAAAATCAGCAGGATCGATATCACGGCGATCAGCGCCGCCGCGCCGCGCGGCAGCCGCGTTTCCATCCTCGCCGAGAGCGGTTTGGCGCAGGCGGCGATCGCCGCCGCCAGCAGGAACTGGAACGCAAGCCGCGCGAGCGGATGAAAAAAGATCGCGGCGAGCGCCGTCGCCGCGATCAGGGGCAGGATCAGCCACCGCCTGCCGCGCGGACGCGCCGCGCCGCTCACAGCCCGATGATCCGGAGCATGTAGCGCTTGAACTTCTTGCAGCACGCCATTTTGCATACGTCTTTACACTTGATGCCAATCATGAATCCGATCGCGCCCGCCGCCATCATTTTGCTCATCGTCCCCCACCTCCTCCCAAACGCTCGGAATCGTCACGTGTCCCGTTTTCCCGCGCGCGTGCACGCTGTACGCCGTGGCGTACCACCGGCCGTTGAGCAGGTCGTCCACCGGCCCCGAGGAGACCTCGAGCGCCCGCACGGCGAGCGTCTCGCGGTCGATCAGCGCGTCGGTCACGACGCCGAGGCGCTCGCCCGCCGAGTCGGTCACGGCGAACAGGCGGAAATCGGCGTCCTTCGGCATCCGCGACGCTTCGCCCCGCGCGATCACCGATACCTGTCCGATCAGCGATATCTGCTCGCTCCGCAGCCATTTCGCGCCCTGAAGCCCGTTCCTGATCACAATTCCGCGCAGGCTGCGCCCGTCGCGCTGCAGCACGCCCTTCGCCACATGCCCCGACGCGCGCCCGTCAAGCACCACCGTTAAGCCGATCAGTTTCCGCAGCCCGGTCAATGTTGATCACCCAACGCTATTGTTTCCGCCTCTCCTTCGCCGATACTGGAAGATCCTGTGTAAAACACGAATGATCGCGCGGCGCGTAGGCGCGGCGAATGCGAAAAACGGCGAAATTTGGCGAACGATTTTTATACGTTTTTTTATATTGTTCGTGCATGTAAAAAACTTTGATTTTTCCCGAAAAAACCTTGAAAATAACCGTTGACAAACCCGGAATCGCATGATAAGATAGCCGAGCGCCCTTGAGGGACGGAAG
>CAYWOS010000026.1:0-33184 GCA_964459985.1 uncultured Oscillospiraceae bacterium | reverse complement strand
CACACCCTACTCCCTTAGCAGGGGAGCCCCTTCGGCCACTTGGGTACTTCTCCATAGCGGGTCGACGCGCGTTGACAACGGAAACGGGAATCGTGAGGAAACGATGGAACGGCGAATACCGACGCTGAACGTATCCGGCTGCGGAAGCCTCGAAGACGCGGGACAATGACGGCGGGACAACGCGGGGCATAGGGACCTGCATGATCTCGGTCGGACGCCGCGCGGGGGGAAACAGCGGGGAATTCGCGGACAACGCGGGTCACATGGATCTGCTTGATCGCGGTCGGACGCCGCGCGGGGGGAGAACTGGCGGAGAGAGAGGGATTTGAACCCCCGGTGCCTTTCGGCATCACCAGTTTTCAAGACTGGCGCCATCAACCGCTCGGCCATCTCTCCGTATCGCCGGCACGCCCGAAACAAGCGCTCGACCAGTATAGCAAGTTTGGGCGATGATGTCAATCCCCGCCGCGCCGATTTTTGGCGATCGCCGCGACGTTTTTTTGAGATCACCGGAGGATGCCGGCCGGCGAATGAACGGCGAACGGCGGGGATGAGGAAGCGAATGAGCGGCGAAGGTACGCGATCAGACAGTCAACAATCGGCGAGCGCGCGGCAAATCCATGCAGAAACGCGCTGCCGCCTGCGGCGGAGCCGCGCACCGCGAGGAGTCACGGAGAAAACGGTACGGGATCGCGCAAGACAAGGCCTTGCGTTTCGCGGCGCTTATCGCGCGGGGCGCGGCAAACGCGGTTTCGCCGCGCGTTACAGTTCCGTTTCGCGGCGGACGCGGTTCCGCCGCGCGTTACAGTTCCGCTTCGAGGCGAACGCAGCGGCCTACGACGTTCAACTCGCTCATGCCCACGATATCGCTCTCGCATTCGGCGTCGAAGCGCTGCAGCATGATCTGAAAGCGCTCCAGACATTTGATCTTGCGCAGCACCCGGCCCTGCGGCGTCTGGACGAGCATGATCGCGCCGTCGACGGGCGACTGCGCGGGCACGACGAGCAGATAATCGCCGCGCTGTACGCGGAAGCCGCGCATGTCGTTGTCGGGCGCGACGAAATAGAACACCTTCGCCGGATCGGCGCCCTCGATGCGCCCGTTCGACACCGGCACGAGGCGGTGATCGATCTCCTTCATCACGGCGTTGTACACGGGCACGTGCCTGAGCACGCCGGAAAGCGCGTCGATCCAGATCGAGCCTGCCGTGCCGGGATCGGTCACGACTTCCGTCGATTGCGTTTCCTGCTTTTTCGCGGCGGGCGTCTTCACCGACGCCGCTTTTTCGATTTGAGGAACCGCCGATTGCAGATCGACCGTCGAGGCGATATCGTCCAGCGTGAAGTCCGATTCGTTTTGCTGCGACATGCCGATGGATTTCAGGATGCGGCGCGCCTGATCGTCGGCGATGATGCGCGTGCCCGCCTCGACCTCCTGCAAATATTTCTCGCTGACGCCGCATTTGCGCGCCACTTGCTTATGCGTCATTTTCTGTCTCGTGCGTTCCAGACGGATCAAATCTCCCAGCCTGCTCATTCCGGTTTCACTCCCACGCGGCGTCCGCCGCCGAAATATCGAACAACGGGAATTATAGCACGAAGACGCCCGCTTGTCCATGACGAGCGCGGAAATGCGCGCGCATGGCCCGCCGCGCGCCGAAAACAGATTGACGCCCGGATTCGGCGCGCGGAGGAGCGCGCAGGACGCCGCCCTCAACCGTTATACGGTGTACGGCGTATCGCGGTCGCCGCCGCCGCGCTTGATCTGCCGCGCCGGCTCGTGCCACGCGCCGAGCTTGCGTCCGTCCCAGCCGAAATAGGTCGCCTGCGTCGTGGAAACCGGGGCGATCATGCGCATTTTCTCCTCGATCGGGACGGACGGGGAATTGAGCGCCTCGTCGATCAGCACGTTGCGCACCTTGCACAGCAGCACTTCGCCGCCGCCGTACAGGATGAACTTGACCGCCTCGAGCTCAAAGGCGAATGGGCTGTCGCTGATCACGGGCACATCGAGCACAGCGCCCTTTTCCCACGCGAAGGGCACGTCCATTTTTTGCGGCAGATACCCCTCCGCCGTACCGAAATAATCGGCGAGCGGCAGCGTTTTTTCCGTCACGAGATTGGCGGAAAACACCTTGTTTTCGTGGATGCGGTCGAGCGTCAGCTTGGGTCCGCCGATGCATGCCATCACGCCCAGCCCCTCGTCCCAGCAGTAGCTGAACCAGCAGAACAGCCCGAAATTCGGCGTGCCGTCCTCGCGGAACGTGCCGTACATGAACAGGGTTTGCGGGCAGTAATCATTGGTCTGCTCAACGGATATCTTCGCCATTTAAAATCCTCCCTGCGCGCCGCGGTTTCGCCGCGAACGCAAACATATGTTTGCGAATATTCTACCACACGCTGTAAGGATTTGTCAAGCGCGGGCGAACGGATAAGGGCGCGTGCTGATGAAGGAGCTCCGCCCCTTCGCTGCATCCCCGGGAGAACGACCGGGGTTGTCGACAGTCTGCCGCCGCGTTAACGCGGCACATGCAGCCTTTGCACGACTTTTTTCGCCCAGCCGGGATAGCCCTTGATGTCCCATTTGAGCGCCATCGCGGCCAGATAAAAGCATTCGAGAATGTACAGATTGGGCGTATAGCGGCTGAGCGGCAGGCGCGCGCCGCGGCCGTCGGCGCGCAGCCCGAGGCTGCGGCAGATCAGACGCGCGCGGAAGATATGGTAATCGGAGCTGACCACCAGCGCGCGCCTGCCCCGCGCGCCGCCCATGAGCGGAATGGCGTTCAGGATGTTTTCCCGCGTGACGGTCGATTCGCCCTCGCGTATCACGGCGCTTTCGGGGACGCCCGACGCGGTCAGCATGTCCGCCATCACGTCGGCTTCGCGGCGCGGGATGCCCTCGGTCAGCCCGCCGCAGGCGATGATGACCGGCGCCAGCCCCTGCCGGTAGCACGCCGCCGCTTTTTCAACGCGGAGCTTGAGTTCGGGCGTCGCCGTGCCGTCGCCGTGCAGGCGCAGCCCGAGCAGCAGGATGGCGTCATACGTCTTCCTGTTCATTTGTCAATTCCTCGCAGAAAGCGCGCAGGATGTCGGCCGCCTCGTCCAGCGACCGGACGGTGTTGAGCCGCGTCCGCGCGCGCGCCGCGCCGCGTTTTCCGCGCAGATACCACGCGAAATGCTTGCGCATTTCAATCACGGCCGCGCCTTCGCCCTTCCACCGCGCCATATCGCGGGCGTGGCGCAGCGCCGTCGCCGTCACGTCGCGAAAGGAAGGCGGCTCGGCGTCGCGTCCGTCCAGCGCGGCGGCGATACGGGCGAACACCCACGGGTCGCCCAGCGCGCCGCGCCCGACCGCCACGCCGTCGGCGTTCGTCGCGCGGAGGATGGCTTTCGCCGATTCGCCGTCCGTCACGTCGCCGTTGGCGATCACGGGGATGCCGACCGCCTGTTTGACGCGCGCGATCGCCGCCAAATCGGCGTGTCCGGCGTACTGCTGCTCTCTCGTGCGCCCGTGAACGGTGAGCATCCGCGCGCCGTTTTCCTCGCAGATCCTTGCGATCAGGGGCGCGTTTTGCGATTCCCCGTCCCAGCCCAGCCGCATTTTCACGCTGACGGGCAGCGCCGTCGCGCGCGCGACGGCGGCGACGATATCGCCGCACAGCGCGGGGGATTTGAGCAGCGCGCTGCCGCCGCCCGAGCCGGTCACTTTGCGCGCCGGGCAGCCCATGTTGATATCGATCCCGTCGTATAATCCCAGATCGGACAATCGGTATGCCGCTTCCGCCATCAGGCGCGGCTCGCAGCCGAAAATCTGCGCGCGCAGGTCGCTCTCGCCGGGCGCGCGGTCGAGCAGAAAGCGGTAAACGGCCGACGATTTCGGCGCGGACAAAAAACCCTGCGCGCTGACCATCTCGGTCGTGGCGAGGGCGCAGCCCTGCTCAAAGCAGAGCGGGCGGAAAACCCTGTCGGTTACGCCCGCCATCGGGGCGAGCGCGATGATGGTTCGCATGGCTATTCCACGTTCCGTATCAATGTCAGATTCTTGATATGCCACTGCCCGTTTTCGCGCGCCAGCACCACCGAATACTCGGCGGCGTTCCATTTGGGATCGGCCGGCAGCCCGAGCGTTTCAAGCGCCTCGCGCGACGACGCCTTCGCCTTGCCGTCGATGGCGGGCACGCTCTCGGTGATCACGGCGCGCGCCGAATCCTCCCACGGCCAGCACCAGACCCAGGACAGCGACAGGCGGTGATCGATGCCCTTGATGACGTAATAGCTGCGATAAACCGAGTTGCCGTTCAGCGCGTCGATCAATTCGCCGTCGCGGGCAAGGTAGGTGGCGGCGAAATAGTTGTTCAGCGCGGCGTCGTCCCCGCCCATCATGATGATCTGGGCGCGCTTCGCCATGCCGTCCTTGAGGATGATGTAGATGTTGGTCGCGTTCATCGTGAAATAGAACGCCGTCATCATCAGCCCGAGCACGCAGCAGATGATGAACAGGCGCGAGGTGATGTACCAGATCAGCCGCCTCAAATACTTCACGCTTGAACGTTCCTTTCCGAAAGATCCCGTCGGCGCGGGACACCGCGCGCGGCGTCCTTGACGGCATTATACCGCATTCCCGCGCCGCCCGCAAGAATAACGGAATCAATTTGCGGAATCTTCCATTTTCCCGCGTTTTATGGTAAAATGCCGTCAAAGGGAGGCGCGGAGGATGATCGAGTACGACAAACTGGTGCGCGACAGGATTCCCGAAATCATTCGCGCGAGCGGCCGGCCATGCGACTGCGAAACGCTGACCGACGAGGAATTCCTCGTCCGCGCCGAGCGCAAGCTCGACGAGGAGCTGGCGGAGTTTCACGAATCGCGCGACGTTTCGGAGCTTGCCGATCTGATCGAGGTGATCTACGCCGTCGCCGCCGCGCTGGGCGCGGACAGGGACGGGCTTGAGCGAATCCGCGCGCGGAAAGCGGACGAACGCGGCGCGTTCAATGGGAAAATCCTGCTCAAGCGCGTGTATGGCGCGGGGGAGTAGGCGCGGCAAAGGGATTGTTTGCATTTTGTCGGGGCGTATGCTATAATACGCGCATCCTGTGCGTCATTGGAGGGAAAACTCTTGGAGGACCCGTTAAGTCGATGGTTGATCGAAGCCCTATTGCTCGTGATTTGCGCATTTCTTACCGCTTGTCAGGCGGCGCTCACGAACGCGACGGAAAACCAAATAGAAGAAACCTTTGAAAACGACCCGCGCGCCGAAGCGATGCTCGCGCTCATGGAGCGCGCCGACCGCGTGACGCTGGCGCTGCGCGCGCTGCGCTGCCTGCTGATCACGCTGTTTACGTCGTTCGCCGTCCTGTTTTTCCTGCCGTTCCCGCTTGACGATGCGCTGACGGCGATCCTCGTTTCGCTCGGCACGGCGTTTGTGTATCCCGCGATCTGCCGCATCGTGCCCGAGCGCGTCGCGCGCCGCCATGCCGAGCGTTCGCTTGCCGCGCTCCTGCCCGTCGTGCGCTCGGTCGATTTCATCATGCGCCCCGTCACCGCCGCCGAGCGCCTGATCGCGGGGCTGCTCCTGCGCGTGTTCGGCGTTGATCCGAACGCGCCCGACGAGGAGGTCACGCAGGAGGAAATCCGCGCGATGGTCGATATCGGCGAGGAATCGGGCGTGATCGAGAGCGACGAAAGGGATATGATCGAAAACGTCTTTGAGTTCGGCAATCTGACCGCCGCCGACTGCATGACGCACCGCACCGACGTGACGGCGATCTGGATCGGCGAGGAGGATGAAACCATCCTGCAAACCATCCGCGAAACCGGCCTCAGCCGCTTCCCGGTATATAATGAAGATATCGACGACGTGGTGGGCATCCTTGCCACGCGCGACTATCTGATGAACGCGCGCGAAAAGAATCCCAAGGCGATCGGCAAGCTGCTCCGCGATCCGTATTTCGTGCCCGAAACGGTGCCGACCGACGTGCTGTTCCGCAATATGCAGCGCGCCAAAACGCACATCGCCATCGTGGTGGACGAATACGGCGGCATGAGCGGGCTGGTCACGATGGAGGATTTGCTGGAGGAAATCGTCGGCAACATCTACGACGAGTTCGATCCGGCGAACGAAACCGAGATCGAGAAGATATCCGATCACGAATGGCGCGTAAACGGCGCGACGCCGCTGGAGACGATCGCCGACGAGCTGGACGTGACGCTGCCCGAGGACGAGGATTACGATACGTTCGGCGGCCTCATCTTCAGCCATTTCCACGTCATCCCGCAGGACGGCAGCACGCCCAAGCTCACCGTGTACTGCACCGAGGACGGCGAAGCGCCCGAGGGCGACGAGCCGTGCGACAAACTCGAAATCAGCGTCGAAAAAATCCTCGACCGCCGCGTTGAAACGGCGCTTGTCCGGCTCGTCAGGCCCGAAAAGAAGGAAAAGAAGCGCGAGAAGCAATCGGACGACGAATCAAAGCAGGACGAGCATCAGGACGGCGAGCAAGCGGGCAGGTGAGAATCGGTCAAGGTTCTATGCGCGGGCTTGGCAGGCGATCTGTTCATCGTATGCCAAGCTCGCCTTTCACAAGGAGCAAAACCGAATCAATGTCCGCGCCGGAAAAGCGAGAAAATCGGAAGTTATCGCAAAGCATATGGCATTTTCTGTAGGTTTCTCCTTGGTATGTGAATACGTACGCCTTTTCCGGACAGCCGCAGTCGCGGCAAGGTCTGGCATGGAGGATCTGATTCCGTATGTTGTCCGAAAGCATATCAAGCTGATTAAATGCGGATGACATCCGGATTTTCATTTGCAGCATCAAGCGCGCTTCGTCGTAAGAACGGGTGTTGAGGATCAGCGATTCCTTGCTTTTCCCGATATGGCAGAAAACGCGGTAAGCGTCCGGTCTTGCGTCGTCCTTTGCCTTCCATTGCGTGCGAACCTTGATCGTACAGCCCTTTTCCCGGTACAGCCCGAGAACTCCGGCTGTGATTGCTCTGTCCACATCCGTACGCTGTGTATCAATGACTTCTTCGTCGGTGAGATCGATCGTTTTGACCATTTTGACGCAATTCATCAGGCAAGCGATGACGCATTGCCGCGTCCTGATCAGGCTTGCCCAATCTCCTTTCATAATTCATCATCAGGTTCATGCAAACGCCTGTGAAACCCCGTTTCAAATGTTGACAACACTATACCATTTGTTTGATGCTATGGCAAGCGGGAACGCACGCGGCGCATGACGACGAAAAAACGCGGCCGGTTTCGGCTGCGCTTTATCCTGTTCCGTATGTGCCGCGCCGTATGCGCCGCGCGGTTTACTTTGTGGTTATCAGGTCTGGCAGACGATGATTTCGCATTCGGGCAGCATGAGCGGCAGATCGTGCGTCAGCCCGCTCCCGCCCTGTCCCACGACGACGGCGGCGGCGGAAATATCGCGCGCGTAGCGGCAGATGGCGGAAAGCACGTCGCTTTCGTACAGCACTTCCATCTCGGCGTCGCATTCGTGCGCCAGATGGAACAATTCGTTGAGAATATCGCCGGTATCCTTGGGCGCCTGCGCGGCGCGCGATTCGGAGATATGCAGCACGTGGAGGGGCAGCCCGCGTTCGACGGACAGCGCGTGGCCGCGGCGGATCAGCAGGGCGCATTCCTTACGCGCCGTGACGCAGACGAGAACAGACGCGCTCAATGGCGTTACGCTCCTTATCATGACGGTTCGGCGCGCTCCCAGGCGGTCATCGCCTTGTCGTGCGCGGTAACGGTCAGCAAATCGCCCTTTTTCCAGTCGGGCAGGGGAAGATTGCAGTCGTAGTAGAACAGCCGGTCGTCTTCGGGGCTGTCCATATCGCCGACGTTCAGCAGCAGGGGATAGTAGCGGACGCCGTCGCGCACGACGCTCGCGGAATCGATCTCCTTGAACGCGCCGGTCAGCGAGCGCGTGCGGCCGTGCAGCGCGTCGGCGATATGCTTTTCATAGGCGGCGACGGGCGCGACGAGCAGCTCGTAGCAGAAGATGCAGTACGCGCCCAGAACGACCGTCAGCGCCATCGTCAGGTACTTGATCCGGAAGATAAAGGAAACGACCACGCCCGCGAGCAGGAGGACGGCGGGGACGATGAACAGGATCAGCCGTTTGTTTTTCTGTTGACGAATATCCTGATAATCATCGGACGTATACACCGCGTTCATCCCTCTTTCAATCGCTTGATACCCTCGTATCATACCGCAAAAGAGGGGTTTTGTACAGCCCAAATCGTGAAGCGAATATGGCGTGATTGTGGCAGTTACAGCAGAATGCAGATCATGCCGCCGTCGCCCTCGTTGAGCATTTTGCCAAGCGCCGCGCGCACTTTTTCCTGCGCGTCGGCGGGCATTTGCAGGATTTTCGCCGTCAGGCCGTCGCGGATCAGCTCGCGCAGCGTTTTGCCGAAGAAGTTGGTATCCCACAGCCTTTCGGGGTCGGCGGCGTACTCCGATTTGAGGAAATCGACGAATTCCTCGCTTTGCTTTTCGCCGCCGAGCACCGGCGTCACCTCGGTTTCGATATCCGAGCGGATGAGATGCAGCGTGGGCGCGACGGCGTGCAGGCGGACGCCGCAGCGCGCGCCCTGACGCACCAGTTCCGGCTCGTCCAGCGCCACCTCGGTCATCACGGGCGTCACCAGCCCGTAGCCCGTCTGCTGCGCCGCGTTCAGCGCGTCGGCGACGCGGTCGTAGGCGCGCTTCGCCGCCGTCAGTTCCTTCATCATGGCGAGCAGGTGCCTGTCGTCCGAGATATCCTCGCCGCACTGCTCGGAGAGGATTTTGTTGAACAGCCCTTCCCGGACGGGCAGGACGTAGCGGATGCTGCCGTCGCCCAGCCGCGCCGTTTCGTCATACGGCGCGGACAGGGAGGGCGAGGACGCGAACGCCTCGGCGACGACCGCTTTATCGCGCATGGTTTTCACGTTTGCCGCCAGCGCCTTGAGCGTCTCGCGCGCTTCGCCGATCAACCAGTGATCGGCGTCGAGCGCCGATACCCACGAGGGCAGCGCGAAGTGCATTTCGCGCACGGGGAACGCCATCAGCACCGACAAGAGCACGCCGCGCGCGTCCGATTCGCTCATTTCCCTGACGTTCAGCGCCGCCACGGGCACGCCGTACTTGCTCTCGAGCGCGCCGCGAAGCGACTGCGCGTCGGACGAGGCGGGAATCGCGGTATTGAGCACGATCATGAAGGGCTTGCCGAGCGCGCGCATCTGCCCGACGATTTCTTCCTCCGCCTGCACGTACGCCGAGCGCGGCAGCTCGGTGACCGTGCCGTCGGTCGTGATCACGACGCCGATGGTCGCGTGATCGGTCATCACCTTGCGCGTGCCCAGCGCCGCCGCTTCCTCAAAGGGCATGTCCGCCTCCGACCACGGCGTGGATACCATGCGCGCCGCCTCGCCCTCCTGCGTGCCCGTCGCGCCGGGGATCAGGTACCCCACCGAATCGATCACGCGGACGCGGACGGTCGAGGTTTCGTCGGGGCGGATCTCGACCGCGCCCTCGCCGGGGACGAATTTGGGCTGCGTGGTCATCACGCTCCTGCCCGAGCCCGCCTGCGGAAGCTCGTCCTCAAGCCGGTCGCGGCGCGGCCCGGGCGGCACGAGCGGCAGCAAAAGATGCCGGATCAGGGACGCGATGAACGTGCTCTTTCCCGAACGGACGGGGCCGACCACGCCGATGTACATCTCGCCGTCGGTGCGCTCCGCGATGTCCCTGTACAGAGGGCGCGCGCCCGTGACTGCCGTATCGGTCATAACGATGCCTCCTTGCGATTTTCATCGCTCAAAGGTATGCACAAATGATGAATATTATGTAAAAAGACGAAATCGGACTTCCCTGATCCCGCGCAATGTGCTATAATGCACAGGATTCCGATGCGCGGAAGCCCGATATCCATGAAGGAGCGCAACGATGCCGTCGTCGAGAAACAAACGCAAGCAATCGCGCCGCAGCAGGATGGACAGACGTCTGCCCATGCTGATTTTGCTGTCCGGTCTGCTGCTTCTGCTGATCATCGTGATGCCCAAATCGCCCGTCGTCCGCGCCGTCAACGCCTCGGGCGAGGCGGTGTCGTCGACGCACGCCGGCCTGCGCATCAGCGAGGTCATGACCGACAACGCCAGCGCGCTGCCCGATGAGAGGGGCGCGTTCGGCGACTGGGTGGAGATATGGAACTCCACCGAGCAGACGATGTCGCTCAAGGATATCGGCCTTTCCGACCGCGCCGAGCGCATCAAATTCATCTTCCCCGACGTATCGATCATTCCGGGCGGGCGCGTGATCGTATTTTGCGACGGCGTCAACGCCAATGCGCCGGGCGAGGTGTTCCACGCCAAGTTCAGCCTGTCCTCCACCGGCGAATCGGTGTATCTGTTCGATTCCACCGGCGTCGCCATCGACATGGTGAAGATTCCCACGCTCAATGTGGACGAGAGCTATCTGCTGAACGAATCGGGCGCGTTCGAGGTATCCGACGAGTATTCGCCCGAGTATGAGAACACCTTCGCCGGTCACGCCGCCTATCTCGCCGCCTACACCGTCGAGCCGAACACGATCTATCTCAATGAAATCATGCCCGCCCCGCGCTCGGGCATCCGCGACGAGGACGACGAACTGTCCGACTGGATCGAGCTGTACAACGCCGGCGACCGCGACGTATCGCTCGCCACGCTCGCGATCAGCGACGATCCCACCAAGCCCGTCAAGTGGGTTTTCCCCAAGGACGCCGTGATCCCGGCGCACGGCTATTACTTCGTGTTCTGCTCGGGCAAGGATAAAATGGAGGAGTTCACGCGCTATCCGCACGCCAATTTCTCCATCAACGCCGAAAAGGAAATCATCGTGCTGTCCACCGTCGCCGGCGAATTGGTCGACCGCGTGGTCATTGAGAACATCGGGCGCGACGTGAGCTACGGCCGCGATCCCGACACGATGGAATGGAAGGTGTTCACGCTCGCCACGCCCTACGCGCCCAACGACGCTTCCGGCGCGGCGAAGGCGGACAGCTACCTGCGCGCCGTCAATCCCACGGGCGTGTATCTCTCCGAGGTTATGTCCTCCGCCGACAAGGTGCTCGCCGCGGCGGGCGAAAGCGCGTCGGATTATGTCGAAATCTACAACTCGACGGCGCAGACCGTCAATATTTCCGGCTGGGGGTTGAGCGACAACGTCAACTGGCCGCGCAAATGGGTTTTCCCGCAGGGCGCGGCCATCCAGCCGGGGGAGTACAAAATCATCCTGCTGGATAAAAGCGCTTCCTCGGGACTGGACGGATCGAAATTCCACGCCTCCTTCGCGCTGGCAAGGGCGGGAGGCGAAATGATGACGCTGTCGGACGCGACCGGTCGGGTGCTGGACAGGATGTACCTCCCCGAAATCCCCACGGACGTATCCTATGGCCGGACGCTTGGAACGAACGGCTTTTTTTATTATGAGACGCCCACGCCGCGCGCCGCCAACGGCGCGGGCTTCACGGGCTATACCGCCGCGCCCGCGTTTGTGACGCAGAGCGGGCTGTACAAGGATGTTATCTATGTCGAGATCAGCGTGCCCGAGGGCACGACGGTGCGCTACACCACCGACGGCAGCGTCCCGACGCTTGAGAACAGCGCCGTGTACGCCGAGCCGATCCGCGTGGCGCTGACCACGGTGATCCGCGCGCGCGCGTTCTCCTCCGGCGTACAGCCCTCCGCCGCCGTCACGGCGACCTATCTCATGAACACCTACCATACGCTGCGCATCGTGTCGCTGGTCTGCGAGCCGGACGAGCTGTGGAACGAGACGGACGGCTTGCTGACGGCGGGCGAGAACGTCAATAAGGAAAAGATCCCCTTCAAGAACACGATTTACCGCGAGTTCGGCAAGATTGACCGCCCGGGCTACGTCGAGGTTTTTGAGAAAACGAGCGGCGATAAGGTGATTTCGCAGGGCATCAAGATGGATCTGATGGGCGATTACAGCCTCGATATGCCGCAGAAATCCTTCAAGGTTCGCGCGCAGGCGTCGGGCGGCGCGAAATACTTCGATTATCCGCTCTTTGAGGAGCGCGACTTCACCAGCTATAAGTCCTTCACGCTCCGCAACAGCGGCAACGACTGCGTGTGGACGCGCGTGAACGATTGGTTCCAGACCAATCTGATCGACAAGTACGTCGATACCGACATCATCCGCCTTGCCGGCGAGCCGGTCGTGGTCTACCTGAACGGCGTGTACTGGGGGCACTACAACATGCGCGAGCGCAAGGACCGCTTCTGCATCGCGCAGTGGGAAGGGCTGGACGAGGAGCTGGCCGATCAGATCACCATCCTGCGCGCCGGGTGGTCCACCGTGCAGGGCAGCAACGCCGAGTACCGCGCCATGCTCAAGAAGATCGAAACGCTGTCGCCCGGCACGAAACCCGAGGATTTGCAGTACATGCTCGACCGCATCGACGTCGAGAGCTACATGGACTGGTTCGCCATCAAAATGTTCTTCGGCGATTCCGACCCGGGCAACATCATGTTCTACAAGCTGCCCACCGAGGGCGCGAAATGGAAATGTCTGGTTTTTGACTTGGATTACGGCATGTTCCAGTCGAAGTTCAACAGCCCTTGGTCGTACCTCAAGGAAGCCGGCATGGGACAGCAGAAGATCAACAACCTGATCTTCCGAAAATTCCTCGAAAACGCCGATATCCTCGATCTGTTCCTCACCAAGCTCGGCGCGATCTATCAGACGCTGACCAGCGAGGTCATGAAGGCGGAATTTGACGCCTGCATCGCCGAGATCGAGCCGGAAATGAACATGCACTTCAACCGGTGGGCGGAGTTCAACGAAAAGACGATCAACTCCGATTCGCCCATGACCGCCGACGGCATGATGCGCTACTGGAAAACGCGCATCAATTTCACAAGCAACGTCATCCGCAAGCGCCCGTACTACATCTACACGCTCACGCAGGAGCAGTTCAAACTGACCAACGAGCAGATGCTCGATTACTTCGGCGGCCCGTGCCCCGCGCAGCCCGAAGACTGACGATCAGGAATACGTCGATTATCATTACGTATGGAGGAATACACATGAGCAACATCGCCATTCTGTCCTCGGCCATCACCTTCAACGACATCGCCACCGGCTCGACCTTCTCGGATTGGTTCGCCAATCAGCTTTCGAGCTTCACGCCGCTCAATGTGGCGCTGGCGCTGTTGGCCGGCTTTATCGCCGGGGTGATCATCACGTTCGTGTACAAAAAGACCTATCGCGGCGTGCTGTACAGCCCGACGTTTTCGCTGACGCTGATCCTGCTCACCGTCGTCACCGCGCCCGTCGTCATGGCGATCGGCTCGAACGTCGCGCTCTCGATGGGCATGGTCGGCGCGCTGTCCATCGTGCGCTTCCGCACGGCGGTCAAGGACCCGCTTGACACGGCGTATATGTTCTGGGCGATCACCATGGGCATCCTGATCGGCGCGAACGCCTACATCATCGCTTTGATCGCCGTCATCGGCATATCGATCATCATGCTGGCGCTGTCCTACATCCGTTTCCGCAATCCCGACGGGTATCTGCTCGTGCTGCATTACGACGAGTACGCGCAGGCGGACATCGAAAACGAGCTGCGCCGCTCCATCCGCTCCTTCCGGATGCGCAGCAAGACCGTCACGCGCGCCGGCGCCGAAATGACCGTCGAGGTGCGCATGGATCAGCGCGGCGATCTGGTGGGGCACATGCTCGATATCGAGGGCGTGCACGACGCCACGCTCGTCGCCTGCCAGACTGAGGCGGGTGCGTAACATGGCGCGACCGCTTCGCCACGAGCTCAAGTTCTTCATCTCGCGAAAGCAATACGAGGTGCTCTCGCGCACGATGAAGGCGCTGCTCAACCCCGATCCCAACGTCGACAGGGAAACGGGCGAGTATCATATCCGCTCGCTCTATTTCGATACGGCGTTCGACGACGCGCTCTACGACAAAATCAACGGCGTCAAGGACCGCGACAAGTACCGCATCCGCATCTATAACCTGTCGGACGAAGTGATCCACATGGAATGCAAAACCAAGGTGGGTCAGTACATCAGCAAGCGCGCCGTGCGCATCCCGCGCGATCTGGCCGATCAATTGATCGCTTCCGACGCGACGGGGCTGGAGCATACCAAGTTCGGGCTGCTGCGCGACGTGTTCCGCGAGATGAAAACCAATCTTCTGCACCCCGTCGTCATCGTCGATTACGTGCGCGAGCCGTACATCCATCCGGCGGAGGAAGTGCGGATCACGTTTGACAAGCAGCTCCGCACGGGACTGCGCAGCATCGATCTGTTCGACGCCAAGCTCCCCACCGTTCCCGTGCTCAATCATGACGAGATCATTCTGGAGGTCAAATACAACCGCGTATTGCCGCCCTATATCGCGGACATGATTTCATATGCCTGCCCCGAGGCGGTGCAGAGCGCGGCGTCCAAGTATACGCTTTGCCGCCGGTATGAAGGGATCGAGTAAAGGGACGGAGAAGCAGGGGAGGTGAGCGTATGATCGGCGTTGCGCTGCTGGCGGTCTATCTGCTCGCGGGCTGCGCGATCACGCGCTTTTTGATTCCCCGAACGCGCTTGATCGCCCGCGCGTGGATCGGCGTGACGCTCGGGCTTGTGCTCATGATGTGGCTGCCCGCGCTGACGGCGTTTTTCACGCGCTTTTCGGTGGCCGGGCATTGGCTGTCGCTGGCGCCGCTCGCGCTGCTCGTCGCGCTGTCGTGGCGCTTCCGCGACGCGCGGACGCCGAAAAAGCTCGGCGGCGAGGACAAGCGGCTGCTGATCGCGCTGGCCTGCGTTGCGCTGCCGCTTACGGTGCTGGGCGGATATCTGCAATGGACGCACGTGCTTGAGCCGACGGACGGCGCGCTGCACGTCGGGCAGGCCACCTACGGCGATCTCAATCTGCATCTGGCCATCGCCACCGGCCTGCGCGACGCGGCGTTTCCCCCCGAATACAGCATTTATCCGGGCGAGCTGCTCGCCTATCCGTTCCTTGCCGACAGCCTGTCCACCAGCTTCCTGCTTTTCGGCATGAGCCTGCGCGCGGCGATCATCCTGCCCGCCGTGCTCATGACGGCGCTGACCTTTTCGGGCTATCTCATTCTCGCCGAGCGCATCGCGAGGTCGCGCGGCGCGGCGGTGATCGCGTCGCTTTTGTTCTTCCTCAACGGCGGGCTCGGATTCCTGTATGTGTTCGACATGCTCGGGACGGCGCAGGGCGCGCAGGGCGTCAATCAGCTGCAAAGCGCAAGCGGGCTGGGAGCGCGCATTCAAAACGTGCTGACGGGCTGGTATCAGTCGCCGAGCAATCATCAGGAGTTCTGGACGTACAACCTGCGCATGAGCAACGTGATCTGCGACATGATGGCGCCGCAGCGCACGACGCTCGCGGGCTGGACGGCGCTGCTGCCCTGCCTGTATCTCCTGTACGACGCCCTCGGCGAGCGCGCGCAGACGCCCCTTCAGGCGACCGTCCTGCGCGAAAAGGACGGACCGACGGCGGTGTATTTGCGGCGCGAGACCGATTACCGCAAGCTCGCGCTGCTTGGCGTGCTGGCGGGCGCGCTGCCCATGATCAACACGCATTGCTTTCTGGCGCTGGGGTTGATCAGCGCCGGCTGGATGGCGTACGACCTGATCGCCTCCCGAAAGCGATTGGGCGAAGCGATCGTCCCGTGGATCATTTACGGCGCGATCGCCGTCGCGCTGGCGCTGCCGCAGCTTATGACGTGGACGTTCCGGCAGGCGACGGACAGCAGCCATTTCCTGACGATCTGGTTCAACTGGGTCAATAATCCGGGACGGGCGGGGCTGCGCGACGGGTATTTCTGGTTCTACTGCAAGAATATCGGACTGCCGTTCGTTCTGTTGCTGCTGGCGCTGATCGAGCGCGAGCGGAAGTGGCGCTTCCTCGCCTCGGGCGCGTTCGTGATCTTTGTCCTGGCCGAGTTCATCCGCTTTCAGCCCAACGAGTACGACAACTACAAGCTCTTTTGCGTCTGGTCGATGATGGCTTCGATCATCGTCGCGGAGTACGCCCTGAAGATCTGGCGCGCCATGAAGCCCTTCCGCGCGCGTTTCGCCGCCGCCGCGATCGCCGCCGCGCTCTGCCTGACCTCGGGCGCGCTCTCGATCGCCGCCGAGTGCGTCAGCGATTATGTGATGTTTCTGCCGGAGGACGTCGAGCTGGCGGAGTACCTCGAGGAAAACACCGATCAGGACGACGTGATCCTCACGTGGAAGCAGCACATCAACCCCGTCAGCAGCCTTGCCGGGCGAACCATTGTGTGCGGGCCGGACGAATGGCTGTACTACCACGGCTTTGACACGAGCGAGCGCACGGGCGATATCAGGCGCTTCTATCGCGATCCGGCGGGCAATATGGGCGTGCTGGACAAATACGGCGTCACGTACGTATTGATCGGCGCGTACGACGAAACCGACTGCGGCGCGGACACGCGGGTGTTCGATACGCTGTTTGAGCGCGTGTACCGGTCAAGCGGCCTCAAGTACGCGCTGTACCGCGTGAGCGGGGAGGCGTCGGCGGGTGATTGAACGGTTTCTCCGATACTCGCTCGAGCACGGGCGGAAGATCAAGGTGGTCTGGCAGGCGGCGGACGGCGCGATCCGGCACGAGAACCTGACGGTGCTGTCCATCGCGGGCGACAGCTTGTTCTACCTCCCGCCGGGCAGGAAGAAAGCGCGCGAAATGCCGCTTGCGGCCGTGCTGGCGGCGGCGTACGCGCGCGGCGACGAAGGCGATACGCTCGTCAATCTGCAAAAGGAAGGAAAACCATGATCGAAAAAATCAAGGGATTGCTGCGCGACAGGGAGAAAATGCGCGAATTGATCCTGTATATCGTTTTCGGCGCGCTGACCACGGCGGTCAACTGGCTCGTGTACGTCGGCATGACGGCGGCGCTGCATATGGACGCGTATCCGACGGGCAGCCCGACGCAGCTTTTGATCGGCAACGCGTCCAACGTGACGGCGTGGATTCTGTCCGTGCTGTTCGCGTTTTTCACCAACAAAATCTTCGTGTTCAGGAGCGCGGCGACGGCCAAAACGGGCGCGGTCCGGGAATTCATGCTGTTCGTGTCGGCGCGGCTGATGTCCTATCTGCTGTTCGATCTTTTGCTGTACTCGCTTTTGTTCTTCGTGATGGACGACAAGCTCGATAAGCTCATCATGAACGTATTGGTCGTTATCTTCAATTACGTCGCCAGCCGGTTCGTGATATTCCGCAAAAAGAAATCGGATTAGGGATGGTCAAAGCTGTCTTTATCTGTTATAATTGATCGGAATGTTACGGAGGAGGGTTTATCGCAATGCCGCTTGTCACGTCAAAAGAAATGTTCAGGAAAGCTTACGAGGGCGGATATGCCGTCGGCGCGTTCAACGTCAACAACATGGAGATCATTCAGGGCATCACCGAGGCGGCGAAAATCGAAAACGCGCCCGTGATTCTGCAGGTCAGCAAGGGCGCGCGCAAGTACGCCAACCATACCTACCTCGTGAAACTGGTCGAGGCGGCGTTGGTCGAAACCGATCTGCCCATCGTGCTGCACCTCGATCACGGCCCCGATTTCGAGACGTGCAAAAGCTGCATCGACGGCGGCTTCACCTCCGTCATGATCGACGGCAGCCATCTTCCGTTTGAGGAAAACATCGCCGTGACGCGCAAGGTGGTCGAATACGCGCACGATCACGGCGTCGTGGTCGAGGGCGAATTGGGGCGTCTGGCCGGCGTCGAGGACGAGGTCAAGGTGTCCGCCGAGGATTCGAGCTACACCCGTCCCGAGGAAGTGGTCGAGTTCGCCACGCGCACCGGCTGCGATTCGCTCGCCATCGCCATCGGCACCAGCCACGGCGCGTTCAAGTTCAAGGGCGAGCCGAAACTGCGCTTCGACATTCTGGAGGAAGTTTCCAAGCAGCTGCCCTGCTTCCCCATCGTGCTGCACGGCGCGTCGAGCGTCATTCCCGAGTATGTGGACATGATCAATCAGTTCGGCGGCAGCATGCCCGGCGCGCAGGGCGTGCCCGAAGCCATGCTGCGCAAGGCGGCGAGCATGGCGGTCTGCAAGATCAACATCGACAGCGATCTGCGCCTCGCTTTCACCGCGCTCATCCGCAAGCACCTCGCCGAGCATCCCGATCACTTTGATCCTCGCCAGTACCTGACCGACGCGCGCGACGCGCTGCGCGACATGGTGCGCCACAAGATCGTCGACGTGCTCGGCTGCGACGGCAAGGCGTAAACGAGGAATCCCAACGGGCTGCCCGCCTTCGCGGACAGTCCTTTTCAAAGGAGAACGGCATGAAGAAAAGGCTTGTCTGCCTTTGCATGATTTTGCTTCTGTCGCCCGCTTTCGCCGAGCAGACGGACACGCTGACGCTGTCCTTCATCGGCGACTGCAGCATGGGCGAAATGTTCGAGGCGAAGGGAATCGCCGGCTCGTATACCGACGTGCTTGACAAAAACGGGTTCGATTACCCCTTCGAGTACGTCCGCGATATTCTGACGGCGGATGATTTCACCTTCGCCAACAACGAAGTCGTCTATACGAAGCGCAACGCCCACGCCGATAAGGGCATGAATCTGCGCGCGGCGCCCGAATACGCGCAGGCGTGGCTCAACTCGGGCGTCGACGCGGTGAACACCGCCAACAACCACGCGATGGATTTCCTGCAAAAGGGCTACGCGGACTCGCTCGCCGCGCTGGACGCCTACGGCATCCGGCATTTCGGCACGCTGTATCCCGGCAACAAGAATCTGGAACAGGACAGGCTGGGCGTGTACGAGGTCAAGGGCGTCAAAATCGGCGTCGTCGCGTTTTCCTACCCTCAGGACAGCGATGTGAAGAAGATCATCGCGCGGATTGAAACGCTCAAAAAGGACGAGGGATGCGCGCTTGTCGTCGTCAGCCTGCATTGGGGCAGGGAAGTGCATACCTCGCCCGAATCGTGGCAGTTTGTCTATGCCCGCAAGCTCATCGACGGCGGCGCGGACGTGATCTGGGGACATCATCCGCATATTTTGCAGCAGGTTCTGTTCTATCAGGGCAAGCCCGTCATGTTTTCAACGGGCAATTTCACCTTCGGCTCGATGAGCAAGGTCGATCCCGATACGGGCATTTTCCAGCTCCGATATGATGTCAACGACGGCGAGCTGACGCTGAACCGCTTTTCCGTCGTGCCCTGCCGCACGCAGGGCAAGCCCGATTACAGGCCGATTCTTTTGACGGATGAGGCCGAGAAAACGGCGCTGTTCAGGAAGCTCGTCTACAAGAAAACCGTCAAGAACATGACGAATCTGCCCGCGTCCTTCCTCACGACGGGCACGGCGGACATCGCGGACGGAGAATGGATCGAGTAGCGCATGATCGAATGCCGGCATATCGTCAAAACGTTTCACGTATTCAAGCGTCCCGCCGGGCTGTCAAGCGCGGTCCGGGCGCTCTTTTCGCGCCGGTATGAAACCGTGCGCGCCCTTGACGACGTATCCTTCACCGTGCGCGACGGCGATATGGTGGGCTATATCGGCCCGAACGGCGCGGGCAAGAGCACGACCATTAAAATCCTCTGCGGCATCCTGACGCCCGACGCCGGCGAATGCGTCATCGACGGCAGGACGCCGTGGAAGGAACGCGTCGCGCATGTCGCGCATATCGGCGTGGTCTTCGGACAGCGCAGCCAGCTTTGGTGGGACGTGCCGGTGATCGACAGCTTTGAGATTCTGCGCGATATGTACAAGGTCGACCGGGCGCTGTACGATAAAAACGTGGAGGAGCTGACGGCGCTGCTTGATCTGTCCGAAATCCTCAAAACGCCGGCGCGCAATTTGAGCCTTGGACAGCGGATGCGCTGCGAGATCGCCGCGTCGCTCCTGCACGATCCGCGGCTGTTGTTCCTCGACGAGCCGACCATCGGCTTGGACGCCGTTTCCAAGATCGCCGTCCGGCAGTTCATCAGAAAACTGAATGCCGAGCGCGGCACGACGGTCGTCCTGACGACGCACGACATGCAGGACATCGAGGCGCTGACCGAGCGCGTGCTGCTGATCGGGAAAGGGCGAATACTGCTTGACGGCAGTCTGGAGGCGCTGAAAGCGCGCGCGTCCGGGCGCAAAACGCTGACCATTCGTTATACCGGCGGCGCGCCCGCCCTTTGCGATGGCATGACGATCAACGAAACGGGCGAGGGCCGCGCCGTGCTGTCGCTCGATCCGGCCGTCCTGCCGGCGTCGGACGCCATCGCGTATCTCGCCGCGAAGACCGATCTGATCGACGTATCGGTCGCCGATATCAGCGCCGAGGAAATGGTCGCGGCGCTTTACAGGGAGTACAGGCTGTGAGGGGCTGTCTGGCGCTGCTCCGCATCCGCCTGATCAACGGATTGCAGTATCGCTTTGTGGCGTACGGCATGATCGCCACGCGGTTTTTGTGGAGTCTGATGGAGGTATTGGCGTACACGGCGCTGTATCGCGGCGGCTACGCCATGCCGATGGATTACAGACAGATCGTTTCTTATCTGTGGATGCAGCAGGTGCTTTTGGCGCTGTTCTCGGTGGTGTTTTCGGACGGCGAGATCGACGCGGCGATCACGGGCGGCGGAATCGCCTATGAATTGGTGCGGCCGACCGGGCTGTACGGGCGCTGGTTTTGTCAGGCTGCGGCGAACCGCATCGCGCCGACCGTCACTTCCTGCCTGCCGGCGCTTGTTCTCGCCTTCCTGATGCCCGCGCCGTATACCATGTCGCTGCCCGGCAGCGCGGCGCAGCTCCTTTTGTTCCTGCTGTCGGCGGCGCTGGCGCTGGGCGTCGTGGTCGCCTTCGCCATGCTGATGCATGTGTCCTTGTTCTTCACGCTGTCGCGGCGCGGCATCCGCGTCATGGTCACGGCGGTCACGTCCTTTCTGTCGGGCGGCGTCGTTCCGCTCGCCTTCTTTCCCAAGGAGCTTCTCGCCGTGGTCGAACGACTGCCCTTCGCCGCCATGCAGAACATGCCGCTGAGCATATACGCCGGCAGCGTGGCCGGCGCGGACGCGGCGCGCGGCATTGCGCTGCAGGCGTTCTGGCTCGCCGCGCTGGTGCTTTCGGGCAGGGCGTATATGCGCGCCGCGCTCAACCGCGTCGTCGTGCAGGGAGGCTGATATGCGGCTGTATCTGAAACTGATCGGCATGGATCTGAAAAGCCAGATGCAGTACAGGCTGTCCTTTTTTCTGACCGTTTTCGGACAGTTCATCACGGCGTTCGCCTCGTTTTTCGGGCTGTATTTCGTTTTCCTCAAGGTCGGGGCGATCGACGGCTTCACTTACGGGCAGGTGCTGCTTTGTTTTTCGGTGATCATGACGGGCTTTTCCTTGGGCGAGCTGTTCGGCGCGGGTTTTCAGGTCTTTCCCCGGCTGCTGGGCAACGGCGAATTTGACCGCGCGCTGGTCCGGCCGCGCGGGGTGTTTTTGCAGGTGCTGGCGCCGCATATGGATTTTACGCGCGTCGGGCTGCTCGCGCAGGCGATCCTCACGCTGCTTGCCGCCGCGCCGATCAGCGGCGTCGATTGGTCGGCCGATCGGGTGCTGGCGCTGCTGCTGATGATCGTTTGCGGCGCGGCGCTGTTCTTCGCGCTGTTCCTGCTCAAGGCGGCGTGCGCGTTTTTCACGGTCGAAAGCCTTGATTTCATGAATCTGTTCACCTATGGCGCGCGGCAGTTCGGCAGGTATCCCTTTTCGGCGTACGGCGACGGCGTGCTTCGGTTCCTGACCTATGTGATCCCGCTCGCGCTTGTCCAATACTATCCGCTGTTGTACCTGACCGGCAGGCAAACGGGCGCGATCTATCTGTTCGCGCCGCTTGCCTCGCTGGTATTCTTCATTCCCTGTTTTGCGCTGTTCCGCTTGGGCGTCCGCCGTTATCGTTCCACGGGATCGTAAACGTTACGTCCATCTGACGGCGATCTCGCAGCGCGCGTCGCCTCTTACGACGCTTTTGAGCAGCGTCGCGGCGGCGGGACGCGAGGCGACGGCGGAAAACATCGCCTCGGCGTAGCCGAGCGAGCAGGCGCACCACGCTTCGGGCGGCTGCCGGGTGGAATGCTTGATGAACGCGCAGTAGCAGCGCGGATAGATCAGGATGATTGCGTCGCCGCGCGCTTCGATCTCAAACGCGCCGCGCGCCTGCGCGGTGGCTTTTTGCGCGAAATCCTCCGCGCTCGCGCTCTCCTCCCACAGCCTTTTCATCGCCGTCACTTGGGCGGGCGAGGGATGGCAATGGCAGCGCTTGCGGATTGCCTCGGCCGTTTTCTCGTCAAAGGCGTCCGCCAGCGCTTCGCACGACGCGCGCGCCCACGCCGCTTTCTGCTTTTCGGAGGGCGACTTGGGCAGGGGCAGGCGGTCAAGCAGCAAATCGGCCCGCTCCGTCCCCGCGACGGCGCACAGGCTGTCGTACAATCGCTTGGCTTGCGTGTGTTTTATGTCGGGCATGGAAAGAGCGCCTCCTTATGCAAGCATAAAATGACGCTCGACGAGCGCCAGCGTTTCGTCAATCGTGCGGCTGTCGTCGCGGATCAGCGTTTGAAAACCGCTGTGCAGGAAAGCGTCGTACGTTTCACGGCTGTTGGCCAGCGCGACGCAGGCGCGAAAATTACGCAGGGCGGCTTCGGGATCGGGCGCTTGCTCGATCTGACGCAGGATAAACTGTTTCTCGGGGTCGTTTCTGTCAAAAAAGCGGTCGACGGACGTGCTTTGCGGGCTTAACATGACCAGCACGCGCCGCCGATCGGAGATTTCGCGCAGGATGTCAAGCGGGATATTGGTATCGACGAACACTTTGCGCCCCTCCGCCGACAGGCGCGTGAGCAAAAGAATCTCCATGTCCGTCGCCTCGCGCGCGACGCCGTCGAGCCATGCGCGGTAGGCTTCGGGCGAGCGGTGGATGAACTGCTGCCAATCGGTCAAATGGCGCAGATAGGTAAGATTCGGCTGATGCGCGGGATCGACGGCGTCCATCAGGCGATCATGATAGTTTTCCCCGCAGAACACCCCGTCGTGACGTTCGGCCAGCAGGCGCACCATCGTCGATTTGCCGGCGTACGCCGTGCCGGTGATGAAGCGGACGTTTTGAAACAGATACTTGATCAGATTGCTTTCAATACCGATTTTCACGGGGATCGCTTCCTTGAAAAAACGGGCGTGCATGATTGCGCGCCCGTTTGGCATTGTTTATTCGTAGAGCGGATACTTGGCGGTGAGCGCCGCGACTTCCTGCCTGACGGCGGGCACGGCGTCCTCGCCCTGCGCCAGAATGCGGGCGATGAAATCGGCGATCATTGCCATTTCCGGTTCCCTGAAGCCGCGCGTGGTGACGGCCGGCGTGCCGATGCGGATGCCGCTCGTTTCGTTGGGTTTTCTCTGATCGCGCGGAACCATGTTCTTGTTGACGGTGATGTTCGCCATGCCGAGCCATGTTTCCAATTGCTTGCCGGTGACGGGCGTATCGCACAGATCAAGCAGCAGCAGATGATTGTCCGTGCCGCCCGAAACCATGCGGACGCCGCGCGCCTTGAGCGCGTTTTCGAGCGCCTTGGCGTTCATGATGATCTGTTTCTGGTACTCCTTGAAGGAAGGCTGCAGCGCTTCGTGGAAGCAAACCGCTTTCGCCGCGATGACGTGCATGAGCGGACCGCCCTGAATGCCCGGGAAGATGGCCTTGTCGATCGCCTTGGCATACGGCTCCTTACACAGGATCAATCCGCCGCGCGGACCGCGCAGCGTTTTGTGCGTGGTCGAGGTGACGACGTCGGCATACGGGATCGGCGAGGGGTGATACCCCGTCGCGATCAAGCCCGCGATGTGCGCCATATCGACCATGAGGTACGCGCCCACGTCGTCGCAGATGGCGCGGAACGCCTTGAAATCAAGGGTGCGCGCGTACGCCGACGCGCCGGCGACGATCAGTTTGGGCCTGCATTCGCGCGCGATGCGGCGAAGCTCGTCGTAATCGATGGTTTCGGTGTCGGGGTTCAGGCCGTACGATTCAAAATGGTAAAACTTGCCCGACATGTTGACCGGGCTGCCGTGCGTGAGATGGCCGCCGTTGTTGAGGCTCATGCCCAGCACGGAATCGCCGTGGTTGAGCAGCGCGAAATACACGGCGGCGTTCGCCTGCGAGCCGCTGTGCGGCTGCACGTTGGCGTGATCGCAATGGAACAATTCGACGGCGCGGTTTCGCGCCAGCTCCTCGGCCTCGTCGACGCAGCCGCATCCGCCGTAATACCGATGTCCGGGATATCCTTCCGCGTATTTGTTGGTGAGTGGGCTGCCCATCGCCGCCATCACGGCGGGGGAGACAAAATTCTCGGAGGCGATTAGCTCGATGTGCGCCTCCTGACGCTCGCATTCATGAGCGATTACCCGCTCGATTTCCGGATCGGCGCTTAATGACGACGGAAGCTGCCACATAGTTTTTCCTCCATATGCTTGATGTCGGCGAAAAGCGGCGTAAAACAGAATACGGTATGCTTATAATGGAATGCGGTATTCTTCGCGGCGCTTTCGTAAGGATATAGAAATACCGTTGTGGTCAATAGGCTTGACCGCAGCACACGCTCATGATGCTTACTGCTGCTTCCTTCCGGACCTGACAGGGTTCACACCGTCACATCGCACGGGGCCCGTTTACCACAACGGCCTGACCATTATAACCGATGACTCCGCGAAAATCAATATCCACCGGCGCAAATCCATTGTTTTTATCGTGCTTTCGCGCGGCCGACGAAATCGGAGCGCTTCGGCGTGTCAAAAGCCGCCTCTCAAGGGGTCGCCTTCGGGACGGCAAGGGAACTCTGTACAACTCTGTACGTCCGTTTACGCTCTATCTCTTGTCGCCCTTGGCACTTAACGAAAAGCGTCTGTTAAGCAAGCACGGCGCCCCTATCGGAGCGCCTGCACGTCGTTTTCTATATCGTTTTTCAGCGTTTGCAAGTTGCGGCGGCCGAGCTGCCTGTTCAGCGCTTTCAGGCGCTCGATGCGCGAATTCAGGCGCACGCAGAGCAGGGAATTGCTCTTGTATTTGTCCAAAAGCGCTCGCGTGCCGACGGCGGCGGGAATAGCGGCGAGCGTGCCGCCGGCCAAGCCGGCAAGCGCGCCCACGCCCATGGCGGCGCCTGTTTTGAGCATTCTGGAAAGCGCGTCGCCGACGCCCGCCCGGCCCGTCTTTTTGCCCATGACGACTTTCATCTGCTCGGTCACGGCGATCACGGCGAAGGGAAGCGCGCCGCTGACGGCGTTGAGCGTGTCTCCGAGCACGCCTGCGTCGTCGAGCAGTCCCAGATCGACCGCCACGTTGTCGGCATAGGAAAGCGACGCCGTCACGGTGTCGATCAGCGCGTCGTGCCTGCGTTTTTCGTATTTGCGGACAAGCTCCCGATAGGCCGGCATTTTGCGTTCCTTTCGTTGATAGAAACGATTGTTTACTTGAACAGGTTGATGACGGTCGTGATGATCCACGCGCCCGCGAGAATGCCGGCCAGCCATGTCGCCTGCCGGAGCAGCGCCGTCATGCCCTGCGTTTTCCTGATCTTTTTGTCCGCCGCCGTCTTTTCCGCCTTGTCGACGCGCGCGGCGAGCGCCTTGATCTGATCGCTTAACTCACCGCAGGATACGTTCAGATCGTGCAGATCGTCGCGGACGGACTGCTCGAACACCGTCTGCTCGGCGGATACGCGGTCCACTAACTGCGACAGCCGCGCCTGATCCTCGCTCAATCCTTCCGCCACCAGCGTCATTTCGCCCGAAAACTGCTCGACCATCTGCCCGACATCCTTGCCCTTGAGCGAGCCGAACGTGTTCTCGAAAAATTCCTTTGTTGACTGGATGATGGGCTTTTTCTCGTGGATCGGGATGATCTGATCGTCCGCGCGCTCCTCCGCGGGGACGACGGCGGGAACCGTCGGCGCGTCCGCGAACGGCAGATGATCGCGGTTTGGCATCATTTGTTCGTTCATAGCGCCTCAAGCCAGGCGAAAGCCTGACGCCGTCTGATTTGCCTTGTAGTTCTTCAGAAGATTCTGGATTCGCTCGTAGGGATTGAGCAGGCCGTGGATCGAACGGTCGTGATTGAGGGTGGCGATGATGTAGGAAATGTACTTGCTGATATCCGCCTCGATGTACCACGGCGCTTCGAGCAGCGCGGGCTGGCGATAGTTGAGGTTGCTGGTGATCAGGCGGTAGATGATGCCCTTTTCGTAGGCTGTCTGGAATTCCTCGATGCCGTTGGTGAAGAAGGCGAAGGTCGCGATGACAAAAATGCGGTTCGCCTTGCGCTTTTTCAGCTCGTACGCCAGATCGATCATCGAATCGCCGGACGAAATCATGTCGTCGACCACGATGATGTCCTTGCCCTCGACCGACGCGCCCAGGTATTCGTGCGCCACAATGGGATTGCGGCCGTTGATGACGGTGGTGTAGTCGCGCCGCTTGTAAAACATACCGAGTTCCAGCGACAAAACGGAGGAGTAGTAGATGTTGCGCTGCATGGCGCCCTCGTCGGGGCTGACGATCATCATGGAATCCTTATCAATGCGCAGATCGTGCACGCAGCGACACAGCGCCTTGAGCATCTGATAGTTGGGCATGACGTTTTCAAAACCGATCAGGGGAATGGCGTTTTGCACGCGCGGATCGTGCGCGTCGAAGGTGATGATGTTGGCGACGCCCATGTTCTCAAGCTCCTGAAGCGCGATGGCGCAGTCCAGACTTTCGCGGGTGGTGCGGCGATGCTGGCGGCTCTCGTACAGCATGGGCATGATCACGTTGATGCGCTTGGCTTTCCCGCTGACGGCGGCGATGACGCGCTTGAGATCCTGAAAATAATCGTCGGGCGACATCGGGACGTCGACGCCGTACATTTTATAGGTTTTGTTGTACGCGGTGACGTCGACGATGATGTAGATGTCATACCCGCGGACGCTTTCCTTGATGACGCATTTGCCCTCGCCCGTGCCGAAGCGCGGGTGGAACGCTTTGACGAGAAAGGTGTCGCGGTTGACGCCCGGCATGGTGTAGTACTCGGCGTCGGAAGATTCCTGCAGCGTATTCCACCGCATGAGCCATTCGTTGACTTTCTTGCCCATTTCCTCGCAGCCGGGCAGGACGATCACGCCGAGCGGACCAATGGGAATACTGCCGAAATCGCGGCTCCATTCCGTCAGAAAGCTGTTCATGCCAACCACCCTTTCTTCCTCAAGCATGTGTGCGTTCAACGTAATTATACATGAAAACGGCGCTTGTGAGAAGATGGTTTGCGAAAATTCGCGTTTTTTGTCGGATATGACAAAGATCGCGCGATTTATAGAGCGAAACCGCCGTCCACCGTCAGCGCCTGCCCGGTAATAAAGGACGCCTGCTCGCCGCAGAGGAACGCGGCGGCGTCGGCGACGTCGTCCGGCAATCCCAGCCTGCCAAGCGGCGTGCGCCCGATCAGGCTTTGCCGGTCGCTCTCGCCGTATTCCTTCAGCATATCGGTGTCAATCACGCCGGGACACAGGCAGTTGACGCGAACGCCCGAAGGGGAAACCTCCTTCGCCAGCGCCTTCGTCAGACCGATCAGCGCCGCCTTGGACGCCGAATACGCCGCCTCGCAGGAGGCGCCGACCAATCCCCAGACGGATGCAATCAACAGGATGCAGCCGCCGTGCGCCGAGAGCATGGCGGGCAGGAACGCGCGCGCCGTCAGCATGGCGCCGCGCAGATTTACGGACAGCAGTTCGTCCATTTCGGCGATATCCATATCCTGAAACAATCCGACCATCGAAACGCCCGCGTTGAGGATCAGCGTATCGACGCGCCCGACGGTCGCCGCGAGCGCGTCGATCTGCCGATCGTCGCGGATATCGCAGCGCAGCGCCGAGGCGTTCGTTTCCTTTTCCAGCGCGCGCGCCTTGCTCTCGCTTTGACAGTAGGTGAAATACACGCGGCGATCCAAAGCAAACCGCCGGACCATCGCTTCGCCGATGCCGCGCGAACCGCCTGTGATCAGGACTTTTTGATGCGTCATACAGCCTCCGATGCGGAAAAGCCGCCCGTCGGCGGCAATCCGTTACAGTTCAGAGCCGTTCCAGCCCCAATGCTCGGTCGATTCGTACTCGACGTATACTTTGTCGGCGGCGATGCCGAGAACGTCGCGGAGCGATTGCGTTACGGCGCGCGTCAGATCGTCGTACGCGCCGCCCTTCGCGCTGCCGTAGAGCATGACCTTGACGAACGCCAGCTTTTGCGAACAATCGCCCTTGAAATACATGCGGCAGTTGTCCTCGAACTGCAGCATCAGCCAATCCTCCGTTTTGCCGGGGATTAGCTCGATATCCCGCCCAAAACGTCGCGCCAGCTCTTTTTCCTGCGCCGGATCGACGGGGCAGTTTACGCGCGTGCTGATAAACGGCATTCCCGATACCTCCCGATTTTGTGGGTTCCGCCCGTCGGCGCGCGGATTCACGATGCGCCGCGCCGATCAGAATCCAAATACTCAGACAGTATACCATAATTTCTATCGTTTGGCAAACATTCGCCGCGCGGCAGGGGACGGATTGACCGTCCGATGCGAACGTGGTATACTATATCGGCTGTCAATGATTGATGAAACGGAGCCGGGCTCCGGGAAGGACGAAGGAACATTGCCGCAAAGCGAGACTGTCACAGGATTTGAGAATTTGGATCTGTCCAAGGAGATCATGCGCGCCGTCGCCAAAATGGGCTTCCATGAGATGACGCCGGTGCAGAAGGAAACCATCCCCGTGATGATGGAGGGGCACGACGTCATCGCCATCGCGCCGACGGGCACGGGCAAGACCTGCGCGTTCGGCATCCCCATGCTCGAGTACATCAGCCTGTCCGATTCGCGGATTCAGGAGCTTGTGCTCGCGCCGACGCGCGAGCTTGCCGTGCAGATCGGCGAGGAACTGACCAAGCTGGCGGCGTTCATTCCCGAGGTGCGCATTGCCGTGCTGTACGGCGGTCAGCCCATTTCGCGGCAGATGACGCAATTGCGCAAAAACCCGCAGATCATCGTCGCAACGCCGGGACGCATGCTTGATCACATGCAGCGCGGCACGGCGAAGCTCAATAACGTCCATACGCTCGTGATCGACGAGGCGGACGAGATGCTGAAAATGGGCTTCATCAAGGACGTCTCCAAAATCATCGAAGCGGTGCCGACGACGCGCCAGTTCGTCATGTTCTCGGCGACCACCAATCAGGATGTTTTGACCATATCGTGGAAATATCAGCACGAGCCCGTCAGCATCACCATCGAGGCGACCAAGGAGAACCGGCCGCAGATCACGCAGTACGTGATCCCCACGACGCGCGAGGAGAAATACGATCAGCTCCTGTATTTGCTCGACGCCGACGTATACCGCCGCGTGATGATCTTTTCCAACACAAAGAGCATGACGCAGCGCCTGTGCGACCGGCTCGTCAAGGCGGGCTACGACGCGCGCGCGCTGCACGGCGATATCCCGCAGTCCAAGCGCAACGTCGTGATGACCGATTACAAGCGCGGGCGCTTTCCCATCCTCGTGTGCACCGACGTCGCCGCGCGCGGCATCGACGTGGACGACGTCGAGGCGGTCGTCAATTACGATCTGCCCAACGAAAACGAATACTATCTGCACCGCATCGGGCGCACGGGGCGCGCGCGCAAGCACGGCGTGGCGTTCACGCTGCTCAGCTTCACCGAGTCGGTGCGCATGGATGAAATCCTCAAGTACGTCAAATCGACGCCCATCCCGCTCAAATTCGATTCGATGGGCGTGCTCCGAAACGAAGCGGGCGAGGCGTTCTTCGAGAGCGTTTGACGGACGGATGCCCGTTCATTCCATTCAAATACGAGGGGAACACGCATGAAAATCTTTCTTTCCGCCGATATCGAGGGCACCTGCGGCATCGCGCACTGGGACGAAACGGAAAAATCGCACGGCGATCACGCGGCGTTCGCCGCGCAAATGACGCGCGAGGTCGCCGCCGCCTGCGAGGGCGCGCTGTCGGCCGGCGCGGACGAGGTGTTCGTCAAGGACGCGCACGATTCGGCGCGCAATATCGATATGAACGGGCTGCCCGAGGCGGTCACGCTGTTTCGCGGCTGGGCGGACGACCCGTTTTGCATGATGTACGGGCTGGACAGGACGTTCGACGGCGTGATCTGCACCGGGTATCATTCCGCCGCCATGTGGAACGGCAATCCGCTCGCGCACACGATGGATACCGGCATCGAATTTGTCAGGATCAACGGCGAGATCGCTTCGGAGCTGATGATTTCGGCCATGATCGCCTCGTATCTCGGCGTGCCGCTGCTGATGGCGACGGGCGATCAGATGTTGTGCGACTGGCTGAAGACCAAAATGCCGGGCATCGAGGCGGTCGCCGTCAGCCGGGGCGCGGGCGGGGGCACGGCGTCGCCGCATCCCGCCGTCGCCGCGCGGATGATCAGGGAAGCCGCCGCGCGCGCCGTGAAAGCGCCGAAGCGGCTTTATCCCATGCCCGATCATTTTTCCGTTGAAATCGGGTATCTGAAGCATCAGAAGGCGCGCAGATTCGCCTTTTATCCCGGCGCGCGCGAAAGCGGGATGCGCTCGATCGCGTTCGAGCACGACGATTTTTACGAGGTGCTGCGCTTCTTCCACTTCTGCCTGTGACGGCGGCGCCGGCCGATCAACGATCGGTCAGCGTGATTTCAAGCGCGACGACGCCGTATCGCGCGATGCGCGCGGGGGAGTAATACCGCTCCATATCGCGCGGATCGGCCAAAGCGCCGACGGCGTAGCCCAAAGCGCGCTTGTCGTACGCGGCGTACAGCGCGGCGAAATCGGGAAACACGCGAACGGCGTCGACGCGCGCGTTGAGCGATTCGCCCGTGAAGCCCGGGCAGGTGAAGCGGATGATGTCGCCCGTTTGCACGGCGCGGCGCTTGTCGTCGTACAGCCGCATTTCGACCGTCTTTTCGCCGCGCTGCATGGCGGCGTAGGGGGCGGGGTTCAGCGTCATGAAGTGAATCATTGTTTGTATCCTCCGTCAAGTCGTTTGGCGAAGCAGATCACGCGATTGGCCTCCCGGAAGCCCGCGCGCAGGTGAAACGCGAGGCTGTCGGCATTGTCAAGCTCGCAGTCGCTGGCAAACTCTGTGCAGCCGCGTTCCGCCGCCCAGCGCTCCGCCGCGTCGAGCAGCGCCGAGGCGACGCCGCGCAGGCGGTATTCCTCCCGCACGTAGACGCCCTCCAGATAGCCGACCGGCGAGGAATCGGTCCCCTCGACGTAGTCGTTGCGAAGCTGGCATTGTAAAAAGCCCGCCGCGACGCCGTCCTCCTCCGCGAGAAAGACCGCGCCGCCGCAGGCCGTGATGTCCCGTAATTCGTCCAGAAGCTCGTCCGCCGTGTGCTCCGGCCACAATCGAGCGGCAAGCGCCGCCGCCGTGCCCAGATCGCCGTTTTGCGCCTCGTATACCCTCACGCGCGTTCCTCCTTTCGCGTTCTGCGTATAGTTTACCACAGATCGTCGCGTATGGGAAGAGCGGCGGGACAGGTTGATCAATTATCACCACAGAATCGGGAGGGGATTGCATGCGTTATCCGTGGATCGACGATTACCTGCTCGCCAAGAAGGGCGTCGTGAAGGATTTGCAGGCCGACTGGAACTGGATTCGCTATAAGATCGGCGACAAAATGTTCGCCGCCGTGTGCCTTGACCGCGAGGACAAGCCGTACTACATCACCCTCAAGCTCGATCCGGACGAGGGCGAGTTCTGGCGCGCGCAATACGCCGACGTCATACCGGGCTACTATTGCGACAAGCGGCACTGGAACTCGGTTCGCCCCGACGGCGGGGTGCCCGACGACGTGCTGCGCGATATGCTCGATCACGCCTACCTCGCCGTGCTCGGCAAGCTGACAAAGAAGAAGCAGATGGAGCTGACGGGACAGACGGTGTGAAACGGCGTCTTCCGCGCACAGAAAAGGACCGCCGTCGGGCGATCCTCGGATCAACGCGATTAATCACGGGGATGCCTGCGGCGTCCCCGATGGCCGACGCTTCGTTACTCGGCTTCCTCGACGGGCGAATCGGCGTTCCTGCGGACGGACTCGACGCCGTTTAAGCAGTTGGGTTTGTTGACATACGCCTCGGAGGACGCGATGACCTGACCGTTCTTCGCCTTGAGACGGAAGCGGAACTGGCCGCCTTTATCGGCGTATACCTCGAACTTGGGATGGCGCTGCGCCGCGAAACCTTCGATCGTCTGATCCTCGAGCGCGGCGACGGGCGCGTTCGCTTTCACGCTGGCGATGCCGGCCTTGCAGGATACCTTTGACTGATAGACTTCAGAGGAGGCAATGATCTCGCCGTTGGTCGCCTTCAGCGCGAAGTTGTACCCGGTCGCCGTTTGCTTTACGACATATTTCCCCATGATGTTCACCTCATTTTCCTTTTTTTCTCCCTAATTGTACAGGAAATGCCTTCTTTTGTCAATATGTCGTTCCGCCGGGCGATCATCCGTTTTCCGCGCGGCACACGCCGCTCCCGGCACGATTTGCGAATGCATCCCGCCCGCTAAAAAGCACGCTCCTTTGTCCCCGCGGCGGGACGCGCGCCGATACCGATCGGAAGCTTGACCGGAAATCGTTCCCCGATTACGGGGACGCAATATAGGATGAAATGAGGAATCATGATGATCAGCGGATTATGCCATGTGGCGGTTCGATCGGCCGATATCCTGAAAAGCGCGCGCTGGTATGCCGAGGTTCTGGGGCTTGAGGAGGCGTTTCGCATGACCGGCGCGGACGGCGCGCCGTCGACCATCTATATGTACATCGCTCCGGGCGAGTACATCGAGCTCTTCGGCGGCGGGACGCGGGAAGGGGACCGGCGCGACGGCGTGACCGGACTGTGCCATATCTGCCTGAAAACCGGGGATATTCAAAAGACATACGACGAAATCAGGGAACGCGGCGGCACGGAGGCGACGCCGATCAGGACGGGAGGATCGCGCTGCCTGATGTTCTGGATTCGTGATCCCGACGGCAATGAAATCGAGATCATGGAAATGCCGCCGGAATCGCTGCAGGCGCAGGCGGACAGACGCATGATGAGCCGCGATCAACCCCGCTCCGGC
>CAYWOS010000025.1:4113-33663 GCA_964459985.1 uncultured Oscillospiraceae bacterium | reverse complement strand
TCCGCGCCCGGGGAGGGGCTGGCGGAGGGGTCGGACGAGTTCTCGGGCATCACGGAAGGCATCACGGCGGGCTGCGTTTCGGTCGCCGCCGGGGACGGAGAGGCAAGCGTATCCGCGCTGCTCGCGCAGCCGGTCATCAGAAATGCGCACAGAAGCATCAGAATCCACAGTCTTTTCAAGTAAAATCACCTCCTCGCGGCTATTGTGCGCAAGGGGTGAGCGGAATATTTCATGAATTTTCTGGTGCGCGCCGGGCGCGGCAATATTTTCGAAAGGTGTTGACCGGGCGCGCAAAACCGTGTACACTGTGCGAAGACGGAAGGGCGCTCTCTTCCGCCGGTGTTTTGCTGTTTTGGAGAATTGAACGATTGAGGGTACGGACAATGCTTGCGATCATCGGGCTGGGCAATCCGGGGGACAAGTACGCGCATTCGCGGCACAACGCGGGATGGGACGTGATCGACATCCTTTCGCAAAAGCTGTCGATCCCCGTCAAAAAGGTCATGTGCCATTCGCAAATCGGCGAGGGCGCGCTCGGCGGGCAGAAAATCGCGCTCGTCAAGCCGCAGACCTTCATGAACATGAGCGGCATCAGCGCGGCGGACGTTTCAAATTGGTACAAACTGTCGCCCGACAAGATGCTCGTGATCGCCGACGATATTGATTTGCCCTTCGGACAGGTGCGCGTGCGCCCGCACGGCGGCGCGGGCACGCACAACGGCATGAAAAGCATCATCCAATCGCTTTCCTCGGAAGGCTTCCCGCGCGTGCGCGTCGGCATGGGCGCGCCGCCGCCGATGTGGGATTTGGCCGATTTCGTGCTGGCGAAGTTCCCCGACGAGATCGCGCGGAAAATCGCCTATGACGCCTACCTGACCGCCGCCGACGCCGCGGTCTGCTGGGCGGAGCAGGGCATCGACACGGCGATGAACCGCTTTAACAAGCGAATACCGGCAGAAAAAACCGGGCAAAAGGAATCGTGATATGCTGAAGGATTTGATCGGGTATTTCGGCGACGCCGCGCCGTGGCAGGCGCTGATCCGGGCGGCGGGCGAAAAGCGCGCCGCCGCCGTGTATGAGACGGTCGAGGGTCAGCGCGCCTTTCTCGCCGCCGCGCTCGCCGAAAAGACGGGCCGGCAGGTGCTCTACATCGCGCCGAGCGATTCCTCGGCGCTCAAGGCGGCGGACGACTGCGCGCAGTGGCTGAACGGCGCCGCCGCCGTGCTGCCGGCGGGCGATACGCAGTTCACGCGCGGCACGGCGAGCCGCGATACCGCGTGGCGGCGGCTGTCGGTACTCATGAAGGCGCGAAAGGGCGATATCCGCGTGCTCTGCGCGCCCGCCGACGCGCTCATGACGCGCATGACGCCGCCCAAGGCCTATGACAACGCCACCGTGCGCCTGAAGGTCGGCGATACCGTCAAGCCGCTTTCGCTGCTCATGCGGCTCACCGATATCGGCTACGAGCGCGTCGATATGGTCGAAGGGCGCGGACAGTGCGCCATGCGCGGCGCCATTCTCGACGTGTTCCCGCCCGAGAGCGAGAGCGCGCTGCGCATCGAGTTTTTCGACGACGAGGTGGATTCGCTGCGCGATTTCGACTGCGTGAGCCAGCGCAGCAATCAAAAGCTCAAATCGGTCGAGCTGCCGCCCGCCGTCGAATGGCTGCTGCCGCGCGACAGGCGAAGCGATACCGCCGAGGTCATGCGGACGCTCATTCATCGTCAAATGAAGCGCCGCCCGGCGTCAAACCTGTCGCCCGCGCTGCCCGCGCTGCCCGAGGACGACGACGAGGAGCTCGCGCGGCGCGCGCGCGCGCCGATCGAACAGCGCTTCGGGCTGGAAAGGCTGTTTGACGACGCCGACGATCTGGCGCGCGGCGGGCAATTGCCCTCGCTTTCGCTGTGGGCGGGCGCGCTGCCGCTCGAGCAGGCCAGCCTGTGCGATTGGATGAAGGACTGCGTGATCGTGATCGACGCACCCGACCGCGTGAAAGCGCGCTGCGAGGACAGGCTCGCGGGCTTTCTGGAGGATTTTAAATCGGCGCTCGAAAGGCAGGAGGTCGTGCCCGAGCAGGCGGCGCTGCTGATGACGTGGGACGAGATCCTGCCCTCGCTGCAAAACAGATGCGTGCTGGCCATGCAGGATTTCCTGCGCGGAATGGGCGAAATCAGGGCGGAGGCGCTCATACAATTCACCGCCGTCGCCGCGCCCAAGTTCCAGTCGCGCTTTCAGGACATCGCGCCCTCGCTCGACGCATGGGCGAAGGACGGATACTTTACGCTGCTGCTCGCCGGCGGCGCGGCGCGCGCACGGCGTTTGCAGACGGCGATGGAAGGACTGGAGCGCCCGCTGCCCGTGATCGGCGAGGAGGCGGCGGCCTTCGCGCCCGAAAGCGCCGCGATCGCCTCGCTCACGCTGTCCGAGGGCTTCGTCGTCCCCGCGCTTCGCCTCGCCGTCGTCGCGGACAGCGACATTTTCGGCGCGGGCTACCGCAAGGCGCGCACGCGCAGGAACGCCGGCGAGCGCATCGAGGCGTTCACCGATCTGCGCGAGGGCGACTACGTCGTGCACGAGGCGCACGGCGTGGGCATCTTTCGCGGCACGACGCGCATCCAGTCCGAGGGCACGTACCGCGATTATCTGCTCATTCAGTACAAGGGCAACGACAAGCTCTACGTCCCCACCGATCAGTTCGACCGCGTGCAGAAATTCATCGGCGGGCAGGACGCCGCGCCGCCGCTGAACTCGCTGGGCGGCGGCGAATGGGACAGGCAGAAGAAAAAGGTCAAGGCGGGGCTGAAAAAGCTGGCGTTCGATCTGGTGGCGCTCTACGCCGCGCGCGCCGCGACGCCGGGGCACGCCTTCGCGCCCGACACGCCGTGGCAGCGACAGTTCGAGGACGTGTTCCCCTACGAGCTGACGCCCGATCAGGCGCGCGCCGTGCGCGATATCACGCAGGACATGGAAAAGCCGTCCAATATGGACCGTCTGGTGTGCGGCGACGTGGGCTACGGCAAGACCGAGGTGGCGCTGCGCGCGGCGTTCAAGGCGGTGATGGACGGCAAACAGGTCGCGCTGCTCGCGCCGACCACCATCCTTTCGCAGCAGCACTACTACACCATGCTCAAGCGCTTCGCTGATTTCCCGGTCACCATCGACGTGCTCTCGCGCTTCCGTACGGCGGCGCAGCAGAAGGAAACGCTCAAAAAGCTGTCCGAGGGCAAGATCGATATTCTGGTCGGCACGCACCGACTGCTGGGCAAGGACGTGCATTTCAAAAATCTCGGGCTGCTCATCATCGACGAGGAGCAGCGCTTCGGCGTGGCGCACAAGGAGGTCATCAAGCATTACAAGCGCGAGATCGACGTGCTCACGCTGTCGGCGACGCCCATTCCGCGCACGCTGCATATGTCGATGGTCGGCGTGCGCGATATGAGCCTGCTCGAAACGCCGCCCGAGGAGCGGTATCCCGTGCAGACGTATGTGCTGGATTACAACGACGCCGTCATCCGCGACGCGATCATGCGCGAGCTGGCGCGCGGCGGGCAGGCGTATTTCCTGTACAATCAGGTGCGGCACATCGACCAGTTCCACGCGCGTCTGCGCGCGCTGGTGCCCGAGGCGCGCATCGCCGTGGCGCACGGGCAGATGAACGAGCGCGCGCTGGAAGACATCATGCTGGATTTCTACGAAGGGCGCTATGATGTCCTGCTTTGCTCGACCATCATTGAAAACGGCCTCGACGTGCCCAAGGCGAACACGCTGATCGTGTACGACGCCGACCGCTTCGGGCTGTCGCAGCTCTACCAGCTTCGCGGCCGCGTCGGACGCTCGACGCGCGTCGCCTACGCCTATTTCACCGTGCGCCCCGACAAAATGATCTCCGAGGACGCGCAGAAGCGCCTGTCCGCCATCCGCGAGTTCACGGCGTTCGGCTCGGGCTTCCGCATCGCCATGCGCGATCTGGAGATTCGCGGCGCGGGCAACATATTCGGCCCCGAGCAGAGCGGCAACGTCGCCGCCGTAGGCTACGACATGTACTGCCGGCTGATCGAGGAGGCGGTGCGCGAGGCGCGGGGCGACGCCGGCGAAGCGCCCGGGCGCGATATCGAAACGCGCGTGGATATGCGCATCGACGCCTACCTGCCCGTCGAGTACGTGCGCGGCGAAACCCAGCGCATGGAGGCGTACAAGCGCATATCGCTCATCAAAAACCGCGAGGACCGCGAGGACGCCGTCGAGGAGCTGATCGACCGCTTCGGCGACATCCCCGAGCCGGTCATGAACCTGATCGATATCGCGCACCTGCGCGGCGTGTGCGGCGCGATCGGCGTCAATCGCGTGACGTACGCCTCCGGCTCGCTCGTCATGCGCCTTGATCCCTCCGCCGTGCGCGACACGGTCAGGCTCTATCAGGCGCTTGAAAAGACCGACAAACGCCTGCTGCTTTCGGCGTCGCGCGAGCCGGCGATCCTGATGCGCGACGGCAGGCTCGATCCCGCGCAGATGCTCCGCGCCGCCGTGCCGGTCATGGAAAAGGTGGCGGAGGCGGCGGGATAACTTTCAAGCGCTCCGTCCGGCGCGCATCGGACGATCTCGCCGCCCGGCGCATTGTCCGGGGCGGGCAAACATGCCGTAATACCAATGAAAAATATAGGGAGGAATCAATCATGGGCAGAATCATTTGTTTCGGGGAAATCATGCTGCGGCTCAACCCGCCGGGGTATCTGCGCTGCACGCAGACCGACGTGATGGAGGCGACCTACGGCGGCGGCGAGGCGAACGTGGCGGTGTCGCTAGCGAATTACGGGCAGGACGCGGCGTACGTGACCAAGCTGCCCGAGCACGACATCGGCCAGTGCGCGATCAATTCCCTCAGGCGCTACGGCGTGGATACCTCGCTGATCGCGCGCGGCGGGGCGCGCGTGGGCATTTACTTCTGCGAAAAGGGCGCGTCGCAGCGCGGCAGCAAGGTGATCTACGACCGCGCCGGCTCGTCGATCGCGCTCGCCAAGCGCTCCGATTTCGACTGGGATAAAATTCTCACGGGCGCGGACTGGTTCCATTTCACCGGCATTACGCCGGCGCTGGGCGGCGAACTGCCCGACATCTGCCTCGACGCGCTGAAAGCGTGCCGTCAACAGGGCGTCAAGGTGTCCTGCGATCTCAACTATCGCGGCAAGCTCTGGACGCGCGAAAAGGCGGGCGAGGTCATGGGCGCGCTCGTGCCGTATGTCGACGTGCTGATCGCCAACGAGGAGGACGCCGCCGACGTGTTCGGCATCCGCGCCGAGGACACAGACGTGGCGGGCGGCAAAATCAACAAGGAAGGCTATGTCTCGGTCGCCAGGCAGCTCTCCGCGCGCTTCGGGTGCGAAAAGGTCGCCATCACGCTGCGCGGCTCGATCAGCGCCAACGACAACAACTGGGCGGGCATGCTGTATGCGGACGGTCAGGCGTATTTCAGCAAGAATTATCTCATTCACATCGTCGATCGCGTGGGCGGCGGCGACAGCTTCGGCGGCGGACTGATTCATTCGCTGCTCAAGGGTAACGACGCGCAGAGCGCCATCGAGTTCGCCGTCGCCGCGAGCTGCTTAAAGCAGACCATCGAGCACGATTACAACCTCGTGAGCGAAAAGGAAGTGCTGGCGCTGGCGGGCGGCAACGCCTCGGGGCGGGTGCAGCGATAACGCACGGCAAGGCGATTTCCGGGCGGGAACGCTTCCCGAGGACAGGGCTCGCGGCATACGGACAAATGAAAGATTCATTTTTGCGAAAAGCGTCGACTTAGTCGACATCTAAAAGGCGGCGGTTCACGCGAACCGCCGCCTCGCTTGCCGTATTCAAGGAATTCCGCGCTTACCCCGCGCTTCTGTCCGGCCCGCCGACATACTGCACATACCCGTCCTGCGGCTGCACGACGACGGCGTAATCCGATTGATCGTAGGCGTGTCCCGGCGCGGCGAAATGCACAATGAAGTAGGGCGGAGGCGGCAGCTCGACGCCTTCCAGAGAAAACGCGCCGCCGGTATTCGCGTTGACGCCGGTGATATAATCGACCCGGATCGTGTACCCCGCCAGTTCCTCATCGGAAACGGGGTACTTTTTTTGCAGCGCCGCGGTCGCGTACTGAACGGCGGCGTCCTCCGAAATATCCGTTTCGAGCGGAGACCCCCAGAAGGCGTTGACGCCCGCGACGGGCCACGCGGCGACGGCGGCTTTCTGCCCAATCGTCCACGTTTCCACCGGCCCGCGCTCGGCGACCAATTGGTCAAACGCCTCCTGCGCCGCCGCAGCCTTTTCCTGCTCGGCGCGCCGCGCCGCCGCGTCCTCGGCGGGCGAGAGCGCGTTCCAATGCGCGTCGTCGCTCGAATCCATCACGCGCCCGTCGCGCGTCACGTCGCACTGCATGTAGCCGATCACGCCCTCGGGCGCGGCGTCCGAATAGAAGGTGACGATGTAATAGGGATCGAACTTGTCCGCCAGCGAGCGGTGAATGCTGAAATCAACGCAGACGCCGTGCCCGTCCAGCGCGTCCTCCGCCCAGCCGAAGGCGTCCAGATACGCACGCTTGGCGATCTCAATCGCTTCCTCGCGCTGAATATCGTCCTTGCCGGGAAGGGAGTTGATGCACTCGTCGAAGCCGAGCAGTCCGCTGTCGGTCATCATCTGCGTGTACCACGCCTTGTCCTCGAGCGACCAGACGGTCATCGGGCCCTTTTCCTTGACGAGAATGCCTTCCAGCGTCACGACGTCGAGCCGTCCGTTGACGCCGTACCTGTCGGAGATCATGTCGTCCAGCGCCTTTTCGCGCTCGGCGGCAGGCCTTGATTCATCCAGAGCGAGCGCGGTTTTCTCCCCGTCCAGAGGCACCTCGTACTCGCGCATTAGGGCGAGCAGCTGTAATTTTTCCTTCAGCGACCAGTCCTCGTAGTACCCGCTCTCGAACTGCATGGTCGCCACCTTTTCAAAGAACACGCGCGGCAGCGCCAGCGCCAGCGCCGTGGCAAGCGCCGCGACGGTGAGCGCGATCACGACGATCATGCCGAATGACAATTTCTTCCTCATTGGTTTCTCTTTCTCCTGCCGTTGTCTTTGCCGGAGCGCCGAGAGCGCGTTGCGCGCGAACGCCTCGGGCATGGGCGAAAACATGCTTTGCAGGTCGCTTTGATTGATTTTTCTGCTCATTCGAGGATCGCCTCCTCTGAAAGCGCCGCGCGGAGCGCGTTTCTTGCCCGATACAGGCGGTTTTTGACGGTGCTGACGGGAATGCCGAGCGCCATGGATACCTCGCGCTCGGTATAGCCCTCCATGTACTTGAGCAGGAGCGGCCATTTGAGCGCGTCGGGAAGCGATAGGACCGCTTCCTTGAGATCGGGATCGGGCGGCGTATACGGGACATCCTCGCCCCTGGGCTCCGCCATCGGCACGACGCGCCGCCGCTTGCGCTGGATGTTGCGGCACTCGTTGACGGCAATGCGCGTCAGCCATGCCTTCATGTCGCGCGGTTCGGATTTCCCGCGCGCGTTCCACGCATTCAGCAGCGCCTGCTGCACGGCGTCCTGCGCGTCGGCGTCCGATCGCAGGACGCCCAACGCGATCCGGCGCAGGACGGGCAGCAGCGTTTCACACGCGTCAAGGAACCGGGCTTCGTCAATCATCTGATCCTCCAAGAAAGGCCTTTCATCCATAGAACGCGCGAAGAAGGGAAAAAGTTTGCGCACAGCAAAAATTCCGGCGGTTTCGCCGGAATAATAGTACGGAATGAGTCAGGCCGAGCGCTTAAAGCGGCTTTTTCGGCTTGTCGGGCTTCCTGATCTCGCGAATGAGCTTGAGGACGGGCGCGGTGCCGTCGGCGGGCGGCGCGTTCTCCAGCGCGGCGATCAGGTTGTCGCCGTCGGCGCGCAGCGCGCGCAGCGCGGCGGCAAGCGAATCGGGCGTCAGGTTTTCCTGTAATAAGACGTGCGCCAGCCCGCGCGCGCGGTAGCTCTCGGCGTTGAGGATCTGGTCGCCCCGGCTCGCGCCCTTGGGGTACGGCACGAGCAGCATGGGCTTTTTGAGCGCCTGAAACTCGCACAGCGCGTTGCTGCCGGCGCGGGAAAGGATAAAATCGGCCGCGGCGAGCGCGTCGGGCAGCTCGTCCGACAGGAACTCGAACTGCGCGTAGCCCGCCGTGCCGGCGAGCGACTCGTCCAGATTGCCTTTGCCCGTGATGTGCAGAATATCAAAATCGGGCAGCAGCTCGGGCAGCGCCCCGCGCAGCGCCTTATTGACCGCCTGCGCGCCCGACGAGCCGCCCATCATGAGCAGCACCGGCTTGCCGCCGGCAAAGCCCGCCAGCCGCAGGCCCTTCTCGCGGCTGCCCGCGAACAATTCGGGGCGAAGCGGCGTGCCCGTCATGACGCCCTTACCGCCCAGCGCCTCGGCGCACTCGGGAAAGGTGGTCGCCACGGCGACGGCGAATTTCGAACAGATTCTGTTGGCCAGCCCGGGCGTCAGATCGCTCTCGTGGCATAAAACGGGCACGCCGCGCCGCCTGGCGGCGATCACGACGGGCACCGACACGAAGCCGCCCTTGGAAAAGCAGACGTTGGGCCTGAGCTCCTTCATCAGCCGCGACGCCTCCGCCATGCCCTTGATCACGCGGAAGGGATCGGTGAAGTTTTTCCAGTCGTGATAGCGGCGCAGCTTGCCGCTTTGCACGGCGTGATACGTGATCATGGGATATTTTTCCATCATGCGCCGCTCGATGCCGTCGGCGGTGCCGATGTAGTGGATATCATAGCCCTCCCGGATCAGATGGGGAAGGATCGCCAGATGCGGCGTGACATGCCCCGCCGTGCCGCCGCCCGTCAATACAATGCGCATACGCAAACTCCTTCGGAACGAATACGGCGCCCGCCGCCGCCCATTATCCATTCTTGATCGCCCCCGGGAAATCCTGCCGCGAAACGGATTTCCCGCGCGGGCGCGGAAGCGACTTTCGCTTTACGTCCGCTTGATTCTATGATATACTGTATCCGTACAATTATGCTTCCGCGCGCGCGGAGGAATAGGCTGATGAGCGGAAGGAGAACGCTTTTCGGATGATCGATATGCTGCCTCTGATCGAGGCGAAGAAATTCGGCAGAGAGCTGACCGACGGGCAGATCCTTGATTTCGCCGCGGCCGCCGCCGATCCGGACACCGAGGACTGCCAGCTTGCGGCGATGCTCATGGCGATCCGGCTGATGGGCATGACGCCGCGCGAGACGGCGCGGCTCACCATGGACATGGCGTTTTCGGGCGCGCATCTGATCCCCGAGGTGGACGGCGTGCCGGTCGACAAGCACTCGACGGGCGGCGTGGGCGATACCACGACGCTGGTGCTCGCGCCGCTTGTCGCGGCGTGCGGCGGCAAGGTGCTCAAAATGTCGGGGCGCGGGCTGGGGCACACGGGCGGCACGATCGATAAACTGGAAAGCATTCCCGGCTTCCGCGTCGAAATCCCCAAGGAAGAATTCGTGGATATCGTCCGGCGCGTGGGCTGCGCCGTGGTGGGGCAAAGCGCCGAGCTCGCGCCCGCCGACAAGCGCCTGTACGCGCTGCGCGACGTGACGGGCACGGTCGATTCGCTCCCGCTCATCGTGTCGAGCATCTTAAGCAAAAAGATCGCCGCCGGCGCGCGCGCCATCGTGCTGGACGTAAAAAGCGGCTCGGGCGCCATCATGAAAACCTTCGACGAATCGCTCGCGCTCGCGAAATCGCTGGTCGAGATCGGCGCGCTCGCCGGGCGCAGCGTGACCGCCGTGCTCACGACGATGGACGAGCCGCTCGGCTCGCACATCGGCAACGCGCTGGAGGTTCTTGAAGCCATCGACGTGCTTTCGGGGCGCGCGCGCGGCCCCTTGTACGATGTTTCAAAATTTCTGGGCGCGCGGATGCTCGCGGCATCGGGCGTCGAGAAGAGCGCGGACGCCGCCGAAGCCGCCATCGAGCGCGCGCTCCGAAGCGGCGCGGGGCTTGACAAGTTTGCCGAAATGATCGCCGCGCAGGGCGGCGACCCGCGCGTGTGCCGCGATCCCTCGCTGCTCCCGCAGGCGCCCGTCGTCGGCGCGCTCCTCTCCGAAAGGGACGGCTTTCTCGCCGCCGAGGACACGCAGGCGCTGGGCAGCGCCGCGCAGCAAATGGGCGCGGGGCGGCGGCACAAGACCGATGCGATCGACCCCGCCGTCGGCTTCATCATGAAAAAGCGCGTCGGCGACCGCGTCGAAAAGGGCGGGGAAATCGCCGAAATTCACGCGCGCGACGCGCGATCGCTCGGGGAAGCGAAAACAAGCATTCTCGACGCGCTCTCGTTCTCCGATACGCCCGTCCCGCCCGTCAAACGCATTCTGGGCGTCGTGACGGCGACCGAAACCACCGTGTTCTGAACCGCGCATCCTTCCGAATTCGGAATGAGATAAAGGAGAAACGCCATGAAAAAGCTTCTGTCCGTCCTGATCGCGCTTACGCTGCTTTTGACGCCGGCGCTGGCGTCGGAAAACGAAGAGGCCGCCCGGCTGTCGGTCGGCGAGATCGACATTTACATCGCCCGCGCGCTGGCCGAGGCGCTCGCCGCCGAGCATTCGGTCGAGCCATTCAGCGGAGCCGAGGGCGCGCTGGTCACCTTCGCGGGCGGCACGCTGACGATCGCCGAGGATACCTTCGGCGAGAACGCCACGGTGCTGTCCTATGACATCGCGCCCGGGCATCTGTGCCCGCGCGGGCTGATGGTGGGCGATTCGCTTAACGCGCTGCTCGCCACCTACCCCAACGACAACCCGAACCTCGCGGGCAATTACAACGAGGCGCTTTTGTACATGAGCGGCACGATCGAGGAAGGCGTCGAGTTCGGCGGCGTCGTCCGCGACGGGCAGCGCGTGCAGAGCGTTACGCATTACGCCGTTGAAACATCGCCCGACGGCAGCGAATGCGCGTTCGTGCTGTACGGTTTGTCCGACGGCCTGATTACGGGCATCACGGTGGGCGGCATGAACCGCCTGCTGCCCGATGAGGAAGTGGTTTCCGTCGTCAACGCCGCCGCCGATCTGCAGGAAACGCGCGATTACTTCGCCTATCCCACCAGCCTGAACGGCGCGGAGCTTGATCCGTTCATGCGCGAGGATCTGCAGTTCTCCGATCTGGATTTCCTCGATCTCACGCCCGAGAGCGCCATGACGGTGCTGGGCGCGGCGCAGTCGGACACGTGGACGGCCGATTCGACGGGCGAAAACCTGCGCTTTATGCAGTGGGACGGCATCGAGATCATTTTCCGCTATGACGCGAACAAGCAGTTCATCGCGGCGCACACCTTCGCCATGAACGACGACATCTTCGACGGGCCGCGCGGCGTGCGCGTGGGCGACACCTATCTGTCGGTGCGCGAGCGCTTTATGTTCGGTCAGGGCGAAGTCACCGAAAACACCACCTTCCTCTATGGCGACGGCGTCACCCCGCCCTACGCCACGCAGGTGACCAGCCAGACGACGGCGGTGCTCACCTATGTGCTCGAGGAAGGCGGAAGGAAAATCGCCTTCTACATCACCTTCGACATCAACTGGATCGCGCAGTCGTTCATGATCTACTGCGTCTGATGTATCCTGCCTTTCGGAGGCCGACTCATGAAGATTGATCTGACCTGCCCGGTGGAATTGTGGTACTGCCGCAGACCAACCGCCGACGCGCCGCAATGCGCCCTCAAACTGTACAACCTGTGCGACAAGGGCGTGTCGAGCGTCCAGATCTGCCTGCTTTGCTACGGCGAAACGGGCGACATGATCGCGCGGCACGTCGAGCGTTTGCAGGGGCTGTCCGCGCAGGGGCGGAGGCCGTTCGAGATTGCCGTAGACGCCGAGGAAGCCGTTCCCGCATCGGCGATCGACGTGCAGATCGAAAAGGTCTGGTTTGAGGACAACACCGTCTGGCGGCGGAGCGCCGCCGATCAGGTGTCCTATCGCCCCGTCGCCCCGCTTTCGGGCGGGCGTCTGGAGGTGCTGCGCGAGCTGGCCGGGCCCGACGCCGGCGCGTACCCGAGCGATCAGGGCGCCGTCTGGGTGTGCGTGTGCGGCCGTCCCAACGCGGCGGCGGACGAAAAATGCCGACGGTGCCTGCGCGATAAGCACACGGTGTTCACCAAGCTCAACGAGGCGTCCATCGAAGGCATCATTTTCGAGCGCGAAAGCCGGTACGAGGAGGAGCAGCGCCGCCTGCGCGAGGAACAAAAACGCGTTCAGGTCGAAAAGGACGCCGCCGCGAAGAAAAAGCGCAGGCGCAGGAGAATCATTCTGGCGACGCTCATTACGCTCGTCACGCTCACGGGGCTGACCTACCTGACCTATCACCACGGCATTCCGTACTATAGGTACTACACCGCGAATCAGGCGTTGGAAAACGGGCGCTTTGACGCCGCCAAGCAGGGCTTTCTCCAGCTCGAGGATTACCGCGACAGCGCGACGCTCGCGCTGGAATGCGATTACCGCGCGGCGCTGTCCTCGCTCGCGGGCGGGACGTACACCTCCCTGCGCGTGGCGCAGGACGGCTTTGACGCGCTGGGCGATTACGCCGACAGCAAACAAAAGGCGAGCGAGGCGCGCTATATACGCGCCGAAAAGCTGCTGGCGGCCGGCGAATACGAGCAGGCAATCGCGCTGTACGAGGAAATCCCGCGCTATCAGAACGCCGCCGCGCGGCGCAGTCTCGCCGTATACAACTGGGGAAACGCGCTCATGACAAATGGCGAGTACGCCGCAGCGCGCGAAAAATTCCTGTCGCTGGGCGATTACGAGCAGGCGGCGACGCTTGAAAAGGAATGCCTGATGCGCCCGGCGGCGGCGGCGATGCAGGCGGGCGATCCGCTCACGGCGATCGGGTATCTGAACCGGCTCGGCGATTACCGGGACGCGGCGCAGCAGCTCCGCATCGCCTATTACGCCGCGGGCGAGCAGTATTACGATCAACAGCTCTACGACGACGCGGCGAACTACTTCCTGCTCGCCGGCGAATACGCCGACGCCTACCGCCGCGCCACGCAGTGCCTGTACGACCCGGCGGTGATCGCCATGCAAAGCGGCGATTACCTGCGCGCGGCGGAAATGTTCGAGAAAATCACCTCCTTCCAGGACGCGCGCGACAAAATGGGCGAATGCTACTACCTGCTCGGCGCCGACAAAATGGCGGCGGGCGACTACGAGGGCGCGGCGGCGTACTTTGATCGCGCGCCGCTCTACGACAAGGCGGTCGAGGCGCGCAAGGAATGCGTCTATCAGCCGGCGCTGGCGCGCATCGCGGCGGGCGACGAAACGGGCGCGCTCGATCTGCTCGTGAGCATTCCCGGCTACAAGGACGCCGACGATTACATCAAACAGCTTCGCTACCGCCGCGCGATACAGGCGATGACGGCCGGCGATCTTGACGCCGCGATCGACGATCTGGAAGCGCTGGGCGCCTACAACGGCAGCGACGACACGCTGATTGAGGCGAAGGTGCAAAAGGCGGACGCGCTGATCATCGACGGGCAGTATATCGAAGCGCTCGCCGTGCTCAACGAATTGGGCGACGACGAGCGCGCCGTCAACGCCGCGACGCACGCGCGGTATCTGATCGCGCAGGGGTATTTCGACGAGGGGCATTACGCGCTCGCCGCCGCCGAATACAGCCAGCTCGGCACGTATGAAAACGCGGAGCAAAAGTACAAAGAAAGCCTGTATCAGCAGGCGAAGGCGGCGCTGGAGACGGGCGATCTTTCGGGCGCGACGGCGCTGCTGGAACCCATCCGCGATTACGCCGACGCCGAAGCGCTTTACAAGGAATGCGCGTACAAAACGGCGGAGCAGGAGCGCGACAGGGGCAATCTGGGCGCGGCGTCGCGGCTGTTCAACACGCTGGGCTCGTACAAGGATTCGCTCTCGCAGGCGAAGGCCTGCGCCGAAAACTACTTCGGCAAGGCGCTTGCCGACGCCGAAGCGGCGACGGCGGGCGGCGATTACCGCGCCGCGGCGGACGCGCTGGGCGCGCTTGATCAGTCCTTCCTGCCGATGGAGTATCAGCAGATCCCTTCAATGTACAAAGAAGCGTGCTATCAGGCGGGCAATCAGCTCTACGCCGACGGCGATCCCTTTTCCGCGCTGTACTATTACCGCGAAATCCCCAACTACAAGGATGTGACGGAGAAAAAGCTCGTGCGCTCGGTCTATCGGCTGATCGGCGTGTGGCGCACAGAAAAGGGCTTCGAGATGACCTTCCGCGAGGACGGCACCTGCACCATCGGCGGTGAAAACTTCTTCTACAACGCCAGCGTCTACGCCGTCAATCTGGGCACGGGCAAGGACGATCTCAAATACGTCTACAACATCAAATCGATGTACGACAACGCCGTCACGCTGTACCACGAGAAAAACAAGGTGTATTACCGCATGACGCGGGTCGCCGGGGAATAAAGGCGCGATGGAGAGGATCAAAAGCACGCTGTCGTCGTACGCCGGGCCCGTTGACGAACGCCATATCGACGTGCTGGACGGCGTGCGCGCGGTCAGCGTGCTCATGGTCGCGTGGTTCCACATCTGGCAGATCAGCTGGTACGCGCCCGATTTCAACGCGTTCGGCGCGCGGATCAATCTGCAGCCCTACCTGCGCGCGGGGTACATGGGCGTCGATCTGCTGCTGCTTTTGAGCGGATTTCTGTTATATCTGCCCCTGACGCGGGCGCAGGCAAAATTGGATGTCCGGGCGTTTTACGGCCGGCGGCTCGCGCGCGTCGCGCCGTCGTATCTGCTGTGCGTCGCGATCATGCTTTTGTTTTCGGCGCTGCCCGAGGGGAAATATACCGACGCGGGCTTCATGCTGCGCGATCTGGCGGCGCATTTGACCTTCACGCAAAACCTGTTCGCCGACAGCTATCTGCGCTCGCCGATCAACGGCGTGCTGTGGACGGTCGCCGTCGAAATGCAGTTTTACCTGATCTTCCCCCTGCTCGCGGCGGCGTTCCGCAGAAAGCCGTGCCTGACGTATTGCTGCATGACGGGCGCCGCACTCGCCTTCCGCGCGTTCGCGGCGACGCGGACGGACACCACGCTGTACGTCAATCAACTGCCCGCCTTCCTTGACGTATACGCCAACGGCTTCGCGGCGGCGACGGCGTTCGCGGCGCTCAAAAAGAAGCTGACGCGGCAGGACGCGCGATCGAAAGTCTTTTTCACCGTCGCGGCGGCGACGGCGGCGGCGCTGCTGCTCATGATGGTGCGCGATCAGGCGGGCATCGCCGATTACGAGGACATCAGGCGCGGGCAGATGGCGCGGCGCTATGGCTTTTCCGCCGTCGCCGGCATGGGCATGGTGTCGCTGTGCTTTTCGCTGCCCGCCGTACGCTTTCTGTTCGGCAACAGGCTCATGCGCCTGCTCGCCGCCGTATCCTATCAAACGTATCTGTGGCATCAGGTATTCGCGGCGCGGCTGCGCGCGTGGGGCTTTCCGCCGAGCGTATCGGACGCGCCCAACGTCGACGCCGAGCAGCCGTGGCAGACGAATTTCACGATCTGCGCCTTTGCCGGCGCGCTCGTCATCGCCGCCGCCGTCACCTTCGCCTTCGAACGCCCCGTCATTCGCGCACTGCGCGTAAAACATAAAGGAGAAACCGTATGAAAGATCCGAGAATGGTCAAGCTCGCCGATATCCTCATCAACTATTCCTGCGCCGTGAAAAAGGGCGAGCGCGTGCTGATCGAAGCGACCGGCGTGCCCGCCGAGTTCACCGCCGAGCTGGTCAAAACGGCCTACGCCGCCGGCGCGATCCCGCTGGTGCAGCTCCACGATCCCGCCGTCGAGCGCGCGCTGATGATGTCCTGCACGAGCGAGCAGCTCGCGCTCATGGCGAAGTACGACAGCCTGCGCATGAAGGACTGTCAGGCGTACATCGGCGTGCGCGCCGGCGATAACTGCTTTGAGTCCGCCGACGTGCCCGCGCCCAAGAAGGCGCTGTCCGCCAAGGAATACGGTCAGCTCGTGCACGGCAAAATCCGCGTGCCCGAAACGCGCTGGGTGGTGCTGCGGTATCCGCTTCCCGCGATGGCGCAGCAGGCGGGCATGAGCACCGAGGCGTTCGAGGATTTCTATTTCGACGTATGCACGATGGACTACGGCAAGATGGACAGGGCGATGGACGCGCTGGTCAAACGCATGGAGAAAACCGACCGCGTGCATATCACCGGCAACGGCAGCGATCTTGAGTTCTCAATCAAGGGTATGCCGGCGATCAAGTGCGCGGGCAACATGAACATCCCCGACGGCGAAGTCTTCACCGCGCCCCTTCGCGAGAGCGTGAACGGCGTGATCGCCTACACCGCGCCCAGTCTGTATCAGGGCGCGCGCCACGAGAACATCCGCCTGACCTTTGAAAACGGCAAAATCGTCAAGTCCGAGGGCAGCCGTCCCGACCTGCTTCAGAAGATTTTTGACACCGACGCGGGCGCGCGGTACGTCGGCGAGTTCGCCATCGGCGTCAATCCCTTCATCCATCACGCCATGCTGGACACGCTCTTTGACGAAAAGATCGCCGGCTCCTTCCATTTCACGCCCGGCATGTGCTACGACGAATGCCCCAACGGCAACAAATCGGCGATCCACTGGGACCTGGTCTGCATCCAGACGCCCGAGTTCGGCGGGGGCGAGATGTACTTTGACGACGTGCTGATCCGCCGCGACGGGCAGTTCGTGCCCGAGGATCTTCACTGCCTGAACCCCGAAAACCTCAAATGAGCGCCCGCGCTTGATGAAACGGCGCTCCCCGTGTATAATACCGTTGAACCCTGCGACGAAATGAGGAAAGCGACATGCGCGTACGTCTCGAGCATCTGACCAAGCACTTCGGGCAAACCGTGGCGGTGGAGGATTTCTCCGCCGTGCTGGAGGACGGCGAATTGATCTCGCTGCTCGGGCCTTCGGGCTGCGGCAAATCGACCATTCTGAACATGCTGGCGGGCATCGTGCCGGCGACGGGCGGGCAGATTTTCTTTGACGACGAGGACGTCACCAAGCTGCCGCCCGAGCGCCGGGGCATCGGGCTGGTGTTCCAGAATTACGCGCTCTATCCGCACATGACGGTCATGCAGAATATCTGCTTTCCGCTTGAAATCCAAAAGGTGCCCAAGGACGAGCGCGCCGCGCGCGCCGCGCGCATGGCCAAGCTCGTGCACGTGGACGAGCTGTTGAACCGCAAGCCCAAGGAGCTGTCGGGCGGGCAGCAGCAGCGCGTCGCCATCGCGCGCGCGCTGGTCAAGGAGCCGTACCTCCTATTGCTGGACGAGCCGCTTTCCAACCTCGACGCGCGCCTCAGGCTCGAAATGCGCGAGGAGATTCGCCGCATCCAGCAGTCCACGGGCGTCACCACCGTGTTCGTCACGCACGATCAGGAGGAGGCGATGTCGATCTCCGATCACATCATCCTCATGAAAAAGGGCGTACGCCAGCAGGCGGACGAGCCGCAAAAGCTGTATAACGAGCCGGTCAATCAATTCGTCGCCGATTTTCTCGGCAACCCGCCCATCAATCATCTCTGCGGTGAGATCCGCGCGGGCGCGCTGAAGCTCGAAAACAGCGACGTCGCGCTGCGTCATCCCCTGTTCGCGCGCGCGCCCGAAGGCCGGCGCGTGGTGTTCGCCATCCGCCCCGAGAGCGCGTACATCGCCGAAAGCGCGGCGGACGCCGTGATTGACTGCGGCGTGTCGCACGTTTACACCATGGGCAAGGAGGAGCTTTCCTATCTCGCCGTCGGCGGGCAGGAGTTCCGCGCCTATCTGGATACCGACGCCGGCGTGAAAAAAGGGCAGACGCTTCAAATCGGCCTGCGCGGACGCGGCGTGTTCCTTTTCGACCGCGAAACGGGGGAAAGAATCGTATGACCGCCGCCGACCGCCGCCTTCCGCGCCGGATGCGCCGCGCCAGCGACGCGCGGCTGTACGTCCATATCGCGCTGTTCGGCGTGATCGCGCTGGTTTTGCTCGCCGCGAGCGCGTGGGGCTTTTTCACGCTGCAATCCGCCGAGGGAAAAACCTTCGCCGAGGCCGCCGATTTCGCGCGCACGCAGACGCTTGCGCGCAATTTCAAGAAGCTCGATCTTGCGGGCAAATTGTTCTACACGGCGCAGGACAACTATCTTCTCCTGCTCATGGTCGGCGTCGCCGCGTCGGGCGTCGTCGTTTTTCTCGTCAGGACGGCGATCCGGCGCGGGCAGTCCGAAAAGCACACGGTGTCGGGATATCTGGAGGCGTTCGATTACCTCGCGCCCTTCCTGTTCGGGTTGATCCTGTTCACCGTGTACCCGATGATCAACGTCGTCATTCTCTCCTTCAAGGAAAAATACAAATACGTTCAGGACACCTATTCGGCGATCGGGCTCTACAACTATGAGAAGGTGCTGTCCGACCGCTATTTCCGCAACGCGCTGTCCAATACCGCGCAGTATGTCGCGTTCGTCGTGCCGATATCGACCTGTCTGGCGCTGGCCGTCGCCAACCTGCTCAACCGCAAGCTCAAATGCTCGGCGCTGTTCCAGACGGCGTACTTCCTGCCGATGGTCACGGCGGCGACGGCGACGGCGCTGGCGTGGAAATTCATGTTCAACGCCGATTTCGGCCTGATCAACTACGTGCTGTCGTGGTTCGGTTTTGACAAGATCAAATGGCTCACGATGAGCAAATACAACATCTGGGCGCTCATCATCTACGGCGTGTGGAACATCCTGCCCTTCACGATCATCCTGCTCCTGTCCGGCCTGCAAAACATCGACGAAACTTACTACACCGCCGCGCGCGTGGACGGCGCCAAGCCCACGCGCATCTTTTTCCGCATCACCGTGCCGCTCCTCGCGCCGACCATATCGCTGGTGCTCATCATCAACTCGATCTCCTGCGCCAAGGTGTTCAACGAGGTATTCCCGCTCTTCAACGGCAGCCCGGGCGTATCGCAAAACCTGTACACCATGGTGTACTACATCTACAACTACGCCTTCAACGCCGGCGGCTCCATCGAAATGGGGCGCGCGGCGGCGGCGGCGATCATCCTGTTCCTGATCCTGTTCGCGTTCACCATGCTGCAATTGTTCATTCAGCGCAAATGGCAGTATCACGAGTGAGGGCGAAACGCGAGGAGGGCGAACGCATGGCGGACAAACACGGATTCGATCACAAACGCGGCGGGAGTGGCGCGTTCAAGCGCGCGCTCTTTCAAACGCTGCAATACCTTTTGCTCACGCTGGGCGCGGCGCTCATGGTATTCCCGTTTTTCTGGATGTTCACGACCTCCTTCAAGACCAATCCCGAGGCGGTCGCGTTCCCGCCCATTCTGTTCCCCCGGGACTGGCTGTGGAGCAATTTTCAGTCCGCCTTCGACGAGGCGCCCTTCGCCGCCTACTTCGTCAACAGCCTGATCATCACGGTGTCGAGCGTGATCGTCACGGGCGTCACCACCATTCTTGGCGCGTTCGCCTTCTCGCGGCTCAAGTTTCCCGGGCGCACGCTGCTCTTTTCGCTGCTGCTGTCGCTGATGATGGTGCCCTTTGAAATGCTTGTGATCACCAATTATACCACCGTCGCCAAGCTGGGGCTGATGGATACCAAGATATCGATGATCTTTCCCTTCATGTCGAGCGTTTTCTATACCTACATCCTGCGCAATTTCTTCGCTTCCATTCCCGACAGCCTGTATTGGTCGGCGCGCGTGGACGGCTCGAGCAACTGGCATTATCTGTGGAAGGTGATGGTGCCCATCGCGCGGCCGTCGCTCGTCACCATCATGCTGCTCAACGCCATCGCCAGCTGGAATTCCTTTATGTGGCCGATGCTCGTCACCACGACGAAAATCAACCGCACGCTGACGCTGGGGCTGTACGTGTTCACCAGCGAGGACGGCGCGCAGCCCAATAAATACATGGCGGCGTCCACCATCGTCGTGCTGCCGGTGATCATCCTGTTCCTGTTCGCGCGTCGGCAGATCGTCGGCGGCGTCGCCCGCGGCGGCCTGAAAGGATAACAAGCGCGCGGAGCGCTTTCCGGGATCACGCTGCGCAAGGCCCGCCGGGACGGCGTTGCGCGACATGGCAAGGCGTCAAGTGATCGGCAGCGACATGTGCGACATGGTATGACCAATACCGCTCCGGCACGGCATTGCGCGACACGGCAAGGCGTCAAGTGATCGGCAGCGACACGCGCGACACGGTATGGCCGATACCGCGCCGACACGGCATTGCGCGACATGGCAAGGCGTCAATGATCGGCAGCGACACGCGCGACACGGTATGACCGATACCGCTCCGGCACGGCATTACGTGAAAAAGTACAGCCGAAAACCGCGCCGGGACGCATTGCGTGTCAGGGCGCGGTGAAAATATACCGGGACGGCGACAGACGATCACAACATAGAGCAAACAAGGCGGAACGGCGACGGAATCACCTCATGTGCACATATCCCATTATTTACCATGCGTGTAACCGTGTCCGTCGCGAGCGGCGATAAATGTTGTATAAACTATATAAATATCGTTCTCCGTTTTTGTCTAAACCAGTATAAAAATGTTACAAAAAAGTTACATGACAATTCGCAATCATGTAACTTTTTGTAATCATTCTATCCGTCGGGCAAAACCCGACATGCGCCGGTCGCGCACGTATCAAACCACGATTGATTTTACCAGATTCTTGTCAAAATGTCAATGGTTTTTCCCAGAATTCACCGGCTTTTTGAACATTTTTTGAACAAGCCAGCGGACGAAAGCGCCCTGCCGGAAAGCGCGGCATCGGCTCACACCGAAGCATCCGAACAACCGCTTGCGCCCGGGCGCGTCAAGAAAACGGAAAGCAACCGTTCATGCGCCATGACAAGCCATGCGCCATAATAAGCGAACGTTTATGCGCCGTGAAACGAACGGTCATGCGCGCCGCGCGGCCGCTCCGCCCGATTGGTTTCCCGCATGATTCTCCGCGCCTGTTCGCTTGCCCCGATCAATCGCCTGCGCGGAACCGCGCCCGTTTTCCCGTCGGCTTCCGCGCGTTTTTTCGCGGTTGTTTGTGCGCGCTCCCGCCGGACGGGCTATCCCTTGATGCTGCCCGCCGTCAGGCCCGCCATGAACGCCTTCTGGCAGAACAGATAGATGATCACAATGGGGACGACCGCCATCACCGCGCCGGGCATCAGCACGTCGTAGGCGTTGCCGTACGGCGTGATGGTGGTGCCCATGCCGATGGGGATGGTGAACTTGCGGTCGGAGCTGATGACGATCAACGGCCAGAGCAGGTTATTCCAGCTGTTCATACAGGACAGGATCGCCATGGCGCCGTACGCGGGGATCATGATGGGAATCATGATGCGGAAAAAGATGCCGTAATCGGTGCAGCCGTCAATGCGTCCCGCCTCGAGCAGATCGTGCGGCAGCCCCGACACATACTGGCGAAAGAAGAACACCATGAAGGGCGGCACCAGATACGGCAGGATCACGCCGAAGTAGCTGTCGGTGATCTTGGTCAGAATGAGCATCCTGTACAGGGGCAGCAGCAGGATTTCAAAGGGGATCATCAGCAGCACCAGCACGATGGAGAAGATCACGCCCTTGCCCTTGAAGTTATACATCGCCAAACCGTACCCCACGACCGAGCCGAACAGCAGCCCGATGGCCGTTTGCAGCACCATGGTGATCGCGCTGGACAGATACCACGACCAGTAGATGCCGTCCCTGTACGACTGGAGCGCGGTGTAGTTGGCCAGACTGGAAATGCCCGGATCGAACTTCAGGCTCAAGCCGTAGCGCATGATTTCCTCGCCCGGCTTGAGGGAGCTGACAAACATGAAATAGAAGGGTATCATCAGCGCGATCGCCGTCAGGATCATCAGCCCGGTCGCCAGCACGGTCAGAACGGCGTGCTTGACGGTTCCGCTTCCCGGTTGTCTGCTCATACGCCCTTCTCCTTCTTGAAAAAGCCCATCAGCCAGAGCTGCAGCAGATTGACGCACAGCACCATGCCCAGCAGCACCAGCCCGACGGTGGACGCCATGCCCATGTTGTTTTTATTGAAGCCCATCATGTACATGTAGCCCACGATGGTGCGCCCGACGCCGCCCGGATTGGTGGCGGTGGACTGCCAGAGCGCGACCGATTCGGTATACATCGAAAAGCCGCCCAGCACCGTGAGCGTGGTGACGTAGATGATGACGGGCTTGATGCCGGGCAGACTGATATGGACGAACTGCCCCCACGCGTTCGCGCCGTCGATCTGCGCCGCCTCGTACAACTCGGTCGAGATTCCCTGAAGCCCCGAGTAATAGTAGACGATATTGACGCCCATCCAGCGCCACAGCGTCAGAAGAATCAGCACGAAATTGCCCGTGCCCGCCTCCATGAGCCATTTGCGCGGCGCGCCGCCCAGCAGGATGGTCAGTTGATTGACCAGCGAGGTGTCCAGCGTGCCGAAGGCGAGACGGAACACGATGCCCGCGACGATGATGGAGGTCAGCGCGGGGATGAAGAACAGCGCCTTAAAGAAAGTCGCCCATTTGACCACCGTGGATTTGAGCAGCACGGCAAACACAAGCGGCACGGGCACGAGGATGAGCAGATCCCACACCGTGTACCGCAAGGTGGTCGTCAGCGCCTGCACGAACGTGCGGCTCCACATGCGCTCATAATTCGTCAGCCCGATGAAGGTCGCGTTCTTGGGGCCGTCCAGACGCTGAAAGCTCATCACCACCGTCGTGATCGCCGGATACAGATAAATCAACAGGAAATACAACACGAAGGGAAACACCAGCACATAGGGCACAACGCGCGGATTATTCAGCGAAAACGCCCGCTTGCGGGCGGGACGCGGCGGCGCGGTGTTTAGGCGCATGTCCGAACGCACTCCTTTCAGAAATGGCCGCGGCGAACTTCGCCGCGGCCAAGTCTCCGTCGATCAGGGATCAGTAGATGGAATTCTCCACTTCCTCCGCGCACATGGCGGCGACATCGGCGGCCTCCATGCCGTTGATGAGCAGCTCATGCATCATCTGGCTCTTGACGACTTCCACGGCGGTGGGATACTCGCTGGTGATGGCGGTATCCGCGACGGAATCCATCATGCCCACCAGCACGTCGAAGAAGTTCTGGCCGTAGTACTGGAAGAACTTATTGTCTTCCTTCATGGCTTCGTCCGCGTACACATCGTTGCGAATGGGATCGAAGCCGCAGATCTTCCAGATGTTCAGGTTGCCTTCATAGCTCATCTTGGCATAGGCGAGGAAATCGGCCGCCAGCTTGGCGTTCGCGCTCGTCTTGACGACCGCCGTGCCCGTGCCGCCGCCCTGCGAGGTCTCATAACCGCCGTCGGTCCACACGGGCATCGGGGCGATCTTCATCTTGCCGGCCAGGTCAGGCATGTAATTGGTGAAGCGGTCGATGTACCAGAAGGGCATAACGACCGCAGCCGCGCCCTCGGCGTTCATCCAGCCGTAGTATTCCTCGGAATGCGAGTTGCCGCCCGGCGTGGCCATCGCGGTGCCGTCGTCCACCATGCTCTTGACGAAGGCGAGCGTTTCGACGAACAGCGGCTCGTTGATGCGGACCTTGTTGTCCAGCGTGAGCAGGTCGGTGCCGTGCTGGGTCAGCATGGGATAGATCGACCAGCAGTCGGTGGTCTCAAAGGTGATGATGGGCTTGCCGGTGGCTTCCTTGAATTTCTTGCCGGCCTCGTGCAGATCGTCCCACGTTTTGATTTCCTTGTAGTCGATCCCGGCGGAGGTCAGAAGCGAATCATTGTAGAAGGCGGCGATGATGCCGATGTGATAGTCGATGCCGTAGAACTTGCCGTCCTTGGCATAGTTGTTGAAGCGGCTCATGACGAACTTGTCTTTCTCGGGCTCGACATATTCGTTCAGCTCCGCCAGCTGGATATCGCCCTTCAGATAGTTGGCGAACTTGTTGATCTCGATATCGACGATATCGGGCGCGCCTTCGCCGGTCTGCAGCGCGATGGTCAGCTTATTGTGCATATCCTCGTAAGGATACACCTGCATGTCCAGCTTGATTTTCTGGTTTTCGGGCTTGGCGTTCCACAGATCCTCCATCGCCTTCATGAAGTCGGTATGCAGCGCCTGGAAGGTCCAGAACGTCAAGGTGACGGGCTCGTCCTCGGCGACGGCGAAGCTCGCGGCGACGCAGAAGCACATGATCAGAGCCAGTAGCGCGGAAAGCAGCTTCCTCATAGAAAGTCCCCCTTTTTATTTGGTTGACGCCGACCATCGGTATATACAATCCTATAACGCGGCAGGCTCAGCCTTATCTGGTTAATATTTTAACATAGTGTCCATGCCTCTGTCAAGAAAAAAATGTAAATCAGAATCATTCCGCCAGAAAACACCCTGTCAAGCGTTCCGCGCATGAAAAAAGCGGAATGCTTCCGCCTGAAGCATCCTATCAGACATTCGTTGTCCGCAAGGTATTGAATCATTCCGTGAAAGACATCCCGTCAGACGTTCCGCGTACGAAAAAGCGGAATGCTTCCGCCTGAAAACATCCTATCAGACATTCGTTGTCGGTAAAATATCAAGTCATTCCGTGTAAAACATCCCGTCAGATGTTCCGCGCACGAAAAAAGCGGAATGCTTCCGCCTGAAGCATCCTATCAGACATTCGTTGTCCGCAAAATACTGAGTAATTCCGTGTAAAACACCCTGCCGCGCGTTCAACCCGCTTTGTTACCGTTCGGTCTGCTCGGTCATGATCCCCCATCGGAAGCCGAATTTGTCGATCAGCACGACCTCGCAGGAGCTGTATGTCGTGCTGTGAACGGGGTATATGATCGTCGCGCCGTCCTTGAGCGCGTCGTAGGCGCGCAGTACGTCTTCCCGCGTCTCCATGGTGACGACGAGCGACAGCGACAGGCTCCTTGTGAACGGCACGTCCATGTTGTCGCACATCATCACGCGCTGCCCGCCGATGAACAGTTCGGCATGATACACGTACTGCTTCTGCGCGTCCGTGAGCGGCGCGCTGAAATCGGCGGGATCGGCGTCGGCATAACGAAGCAGGCAGCCTCTCGCCGCGCCGAACGCCTTTTCATACAGCGCGATCGCTTCCTCGCAGCGCCCATCAAAATTGAAATTCGGGGTCAGCATACGGATTCCCCCCGTTCGATCACATATCCGCTGTTGATGTCAAAGGGCATGATGAGCAGCTTCAAGATGTCCTTGGCAAACAGCTCGAAAAAGACGCCGTTGGCCGCGCCGCAGCGCTCAACGGTATCAAACTCGAACACGGCGAAGTATTTGACGCATTTGACGATTTTCGTCAGCTTGCGCGGCGGCTCGCCCATCCCGACGCCGTCAAAAGTATAGAACCGTTTCATGACCCGCGCGCCGAGGCAGCCGGGCTGCCGCGACATGTCGCGCACAACCGAAGGAATCAGCGCCTCGAACGCCTCGACGCGCTCGGGCTTGACATGAAACAGAAGCGTTTCCATGAAAATCGACGTCACGCGCCCGTCCCCCATTATCCGTTCTCTTGTATACGATCTTTCGTCCACGGCTTGCATTCTGCGTTCGGGATGCGCCGCGATCACGGCATTCCGCCATGGCCCGCAAATCGTGTCCTTGTATCTCCCCAGACAGCCTGTGATTCCCTGTCAAATCGCGCCTCGAGCAGCAAACTTTTCGCGGCATGGGGCGCGATTTCCTCTTGATTCCCCGCGAAGCCGATCATTCCTGTCAAATCGCGCCTTGACAGCGTGTTGTTCGCGGCGCGAGATATGTTTTCCTTCCGTGAACATAAAACTGCGGCGCAAGACATGCGCCGCAGCAAAGATTCAACCGTCCGATTTGTCAGGGAATGATTTCCTCGCCTTCGCCCCCGACCGGAATCTCCTCTTCCGGCTCGATGACGTCGTCGAAATTAGCGTACACGATGGCGGGCGCCCAAGACGAGTAGGACGCGATCGGGAAATTCTCCAGATAGGGGGAATAGAAATCGAAGTAGATGTTGGAATAGAGCGGCAGGAAGGGCGCGACGGAGACCCAATACGTCTGGAATTCGAGCCACTTCTCGGCGTAGCCCTCCGTATCCTCGGGCTCGGTTTCGCGCATGGCGCGCGCCAGATTCATCAGTTTTTCGTCGATCAGCCCCGAAGTGTTGTACAATTTCGCGAACGCGGGATCGGTATGATAGGCGTAGTACGGATCGAAGGTAAAGGTAAAGTTGCTCGCCATGAACATCAGATCATAGGGATTTTCGATCTGACGGTAGTACATGGCCAGCATATCGGCGGAAGAAAGCGTATCGGTCACCAGCTCGGCGCCAACGACGGCAAACGCGTCGCGGAGCAGCGCCTCGGCCTCGTCGGCGGCGGCGTTATCCGCAGTCTTGGCAAGGCGGAAGGAGAGCGCCGCGCCGTCCTTGTTATAGCGGACGCCGCTCTCGTACGCGCCGCCCTGCGCGTTGTAGCGGAAACCCGCTTGATCGAACAGCCCGGCGGCGGCGGCGGTATCAAACGGATAGACGTTCAGCGCCTCGAGCGCCTCGGTCTGCGTGCTGACCATCCACTGGCCGTAGCCATACATGCCGTACACCTTCTGCCCGTAACCGAGCAGGAAGCCGTCGATCATCGACTGCTGATCAATACAATGCATCAGCGCCTGACGGACTTCAAGCGAGGAGGTCAGCCCTTCGTCGCATTTGAAGGCGAAAAAGCTGAGCCCGGCGCGCAGATAATACGCCATGCTGTACTCACCGATGCCGACGCCCGTCAGCCCGTCGTTGATGACGCTGCCGCTGCTGACCTTATTCATCAGGTTGATTTCGCCGGTATGAAGCAGCGACATCACGTCGTCATTTCGAACCGAACGGTACACAATGCGCTCGATCACGGGCTTCTGCCCCTGATAGTTGCCGGCATAGTAGGGGTTCAGCTCAAACTCGGCGACGCGCTCGGCGGCGTCGTAGGAAACGAGAGTGTACGGGCCGCTCGTCACGGTCGGATGGAAGCGATAGCCCGTCGCGGGATCACAGATGGTTTTTTCGAGCAGCGCCGTGGTCAGCTCGCCTTCGATGTACGCGCCATCGCCGTCGTCCCGCACATCACAGCCGGGCGCCAGCACGTCGATGGGATAGGGCGATACGTTGACCAGCGAAAGCTCGTAGAAGTAGGGCAGATAATTCCCGTTAATGGTCAGGGAAAAGCTTAAATCGTTCAGCAGGCGCACGCCCGTAAACACATCGGATTCGCCCGAGCTGAACTGCTGATAACCGCGCAGCGCGTCATATGCGGAAAGCGCGACGCCCAGTCCCGCCAATTCGTCGGAGGACTGGAGCAGCGCCGAGAATACGTAATCCTTTGCCGTGATCGGCGATCCGTCGCTGTACTTGAGTCCGTCGCGCAGCGTGAAGGTGAAGATGTGATCGCCGTTCGCCGTGTTGACGGTGGTTTCCATTTGTTCGAGAATGTTTTCATTCCCGCCGTACGCGCCTTCATCCTGCCACGCCACGGTCGCGGCGTCGTGCAGCAGAAGCCTCACGTCGATATCGGCGGTGTTATTGCCCCACAGGGACAGGAAGAATTCGCCCGTCATGGGCGTGGTAGAACCGACGACCAGCCGGGAAAAATCCGGTACGACCGCGTTGACCGGGATGACCACCACGGGATCGGGCACAATCACGGGATCGGGCGCGGGCACGTCGGTGACTTCCGTCGCAAGCGCGATCGCGGGCATCGCCAGCGCAAGGCACAGAATCAGGACAATCAATCGTTTCATACAACATTCCTCCATTATTCCCCCAAACCCGACCGGTATACACCGGTCGGGCAGGGGTATTGCATTGTCAGATGGTTCGTGCCATTACTCGAAGCTCTCGCCGACGTTCAGCCCGGCCAGACCGCCCAAAGGCGTTTCAAGCTCTTCGATGAATTCGTCAGGCGCTTTGCGCGTGTAGTAGACATCGACAACGTTGGCGTCAAGCCCGCCCGGTACGATCTGCGTGGGCAGATTGGCCACGGCATCCCGCTTGTACAGGCCGTCCATGGTGTAGAACACCACTTGCTCGACCCACTCGCCGACGACGGCGATACGGTCGGATACCCGGTCGCCCTGGACATACGGATCGTTGACGGAGTTACGGTAGAAGTGCCGTACCCTGAGTCCGGACAGCTGCGAGTAGTAGAAGTCGATGACGTTCTTCGTCGGATCGGCGCTGATGCTGTCAATCGTCTTTTCGGCCGGATCGTTCGCCAGCAGGCGGTAACCGTCGAGCAGCGGCGCGGTCTCGGTGATCAGCGCGTACACCTCGGCATCCTTGACATTCGGGTTCGGGAGCGCGCCGACGTTCGTCTCGATGGGATTAGCGATCAGGGTCGCCACGCCGCCGACCACGTAGTAGTAGTTCACGGTGTATTGGGTGATACGCTCAAGCATGACTTCCTCGGAGGCCGTGCGCTCCAGAACGCGCTCGGGATCCTCGGCATCGGGCGTGTGCGTCGCCGTGGCTTCGTTCACCAGCGTCTCGGTCAGGAAGTCGTCCTCGGTGACCGTGTGCGCGTAGCGGTAGATCAGGCTGTTGCCTTCGGTACGGTTCAGCGTGAGCGGCTCCCCGCCCGCCATCGCGTCCAGCACGCTGACGGTATCCTGATCGATGTCCGTCATGTCGTTGAAGGTAACGGTGATTTCGTAGATGATCTGCTCGCCGAAGAGGAAGAGCTGCGTGTTGTCAGCCGGGATCTCATCCCCGCCCTCCGCCGGGATGTACGCGACGACTGCCTTTTCAAGCGTGAAGTCGATCACGTCCACGGGTTCGGTCGCGCTCTCGCGCAGATCGGTCGCCTTGTCCTTGTCATGCACCGTCGCGGTGTTCACCAGATCGAGCACCGCCGCTTCGGGCGTGTAGGCGCAGGTGAAGGTCGTCTCTCCGTTGACCGGGAGGATGAAGTAGCCTTCGTCGTCGAGCGCCGGGCCATTCAGGATCTCGACCTCGCCGTTATCGCTCAACACATCCGTCAGCATGAGGTTCAATTCAAGGGCGCCGGTGTTGACCACGTCGATGCGGAACTCAACGGTCTCGCCCAAGAGGTAGTATCCGTTGACCGGCAGGTTGGTGATCGTCTTCTCGACCGTCCAGTCCTTGATGTCGTCGTGCGTTTCCGGCGGCGGCGTCGGGGGATTGTCCTTGCCGATGATCAGCGTGTTGCTGACCGTCTTGTCGCCCGCCTCGATCTCGTAACTCGCCGTGAACACCGCGTTCGCGCCGACCGTCAGATCGAAGTCCGTCGCATCGGAGTCGCCTGTCAGCGCCAGTTCAACGCCGTCTGCCTTCAGCGCCGTCGTCAGTTTGTCCGTGATCGACAGCCCCGTCAGGTCCAGGTTGCCCGTGTTCGTCGCCGTGATCCGATACTCGATCGTATCGCCCACGCGGAACGCGCCGTCTTCGCCCGTTCCTTCGTTCGTGACGATCTTCTCAAGCGTCCAGTCTTCGATGTCGTCGTGCGTTTCCGGCGGCGGCGTCGGGGGATTGTCCTTGCCGATGATC
>CAYWOS010000025.1:0-4013 GCA_964459985.1 uncultured Oscillospiraceae bacterium | reverse complement strand
GAACGCGCCGTCTTCGCCCGTTCCTTCGTTCGTGACGATCTTCTCAAGCGTCCAGCGCGGATCGTCCTCGCCGTGGATGGTGATGGTCAGCGTCGCTTCGGTCGGATCGCCGTCCTTGTCCAGGAAGGTGTACTTGATCGCGTCCGTCGCCGTTTCGCCGCCCTTGAGCATGTAGAGATCCACATTGAAGTTGTCTTCGTCTTCAGGATCGATGCTGTCAAGCGTGTAGGTGTAAGCGCCGTCGGTACCGAGCGTGAAGGCGCCGTAGGTACCATGCAGCTCGCTGTCGGTGGTTACGCCGCCGTCGCCGATGCCGTCGCCGCCGATGACATCCTTACCGTCGCCGTTCGCGTCGCCGTCGAGCACGTTGCCGCCGATCGGCTCGGTCGCGTTGCGGTTGATGTCAGCCGCGTCGTCCGCCGCATCGGGCATATCGTCCGTGATGGTCGCCTTGACCGAGAGCGGCACGGTGTTGCCATTCGTATCCTGAACGTTGAGGATGAAGTCGAAGGGATGCGCGTCCTCATTCACGTGCGGGTACACCTGCTTCTGGACGAAGGTGAGCGCGCCATTCCCGAGCGTGAAGTAACCGTACGGAGCCATGTCGGAATCCCTGTTCATCCGCTCAATCTCCGTCGCCGGCACAGTTACGCCATCGGGGAGATCCCGGCTGTCGGCATTGCGCTCGTCGGCCGTATGCGCATCGGCATAGTAGCTGTCGGGCGTCTCGAAGGCCATCTGCTCGAGCGTCTCGGACGAATCGACCCTGCGAATGACCAGTTCCGCGTAATTTGTATCGCCGTCGTTGTCCTGAATACGCAGGGAGAAGCTATCCGTTCCATTCTTGTTCTCGTCCGGTTTGGTGTAGTCGTTCGGGTGCGCCCTGTACGTGTACGTTCCGTCCGCGTTCACGGTCAGCACGCCGAACGCGCCCTCGACGAATTCACTCTCGCCGGCCGCCAGTTTCAGGTCTTGTACAGGCATATTGTCACGATAGATCGTGATGTAACCGTCGCCCTCGGGTTGGTCGGCGAAGAAGTTCGACGTCCAAGTGCTCCCGAGCGTGGTGCCGGAGTACAGGGTATTCGGGAGCGGTCCGTCATTGCCCGGCACATTGCCTACGATATCGTCGGCGGAAATCACCGGCAGGTCGTCGTAGACAGTGACCGTCACGGTGCCCTCGGCTGTCGCGCCGCTGATATCGGCCACTTCGACGGGGAAGGTGACATCCATCGTATCCACACCGGCCTCATTGTGCAGCCTCGGCGCCGTCAGCGTGTAGGTGAAGGACACAACGCCGTTCTGGGCAATGTCGGTCACCGTCACAAGATCGCCGCTCTTCAGCGTGATCACCTTGCCGATCACGTCATCCAGCGTGTACGTCGTCCCGTCAATGGTCAGCGCGCTGATGTCGGACAGGCCGTTGCCGTCGATATCGGCGATGGTGAAGCTGCTCTGCGCGGACGCCGTGGTCAGATTGGGATTGCTGCCGTCGGGCAGGTCGGGCTCGAACACCTCGAGCTCGGCGCCGTCAATGGCGATCGTCGGCGCGTCGTTCGTGCCCGTGATCGTGATCGTCAGCGTGCCCGGATCCGTGTCGCCATCCCTGTCGGTCAGGCTGTAGGTGAACGTCTCCGTCAGCGTATCATTCGGATCTTCGGTCAGCGCCTGAACCGCAGCGTTCGTGTTGTCCAGCCTGTAGCTGTACGATCCGTTCGCGTTCAGCGTGATGAAGCCGTACTCCGTCGCGTATTCAACGCCCGTCACCGGGCCTTCCGTCGTCCACGCGAAGGTGTGCGCATCGGGATCGGTCTCGGGAGCGACGTCGCCGTACGTGATCTCGGCGTCCGTCATGATGTTGCCGGCAACTGTGTCAGGCACGGCGTCTTCCGCGATCTCTTTGCCGAGGTCGCCGATTGTCGGCGCGTTGTCGGTGTAGAGGACGGTGATGACGTTTTTACTGACGTCGGCGTTGATGAAGACCTGCGAGCTCAACTGCGGGTCGGCGCCGTAAGCGGCGTTGCCGTCCGCCAGCGGAATGATGGATTCAAACGCCTTGATCCAGTCCGCGTTCGCGCCGTGAGCCGCCTTGTAGTCCGCGTCAATCAGCGCGTAGGTCAGTTCGCTGCCGAGCGCCTTGTTCGCGCCGTCGTACTTATTGAGGTAATGCGCGGCGTCGATCGCATCGTAGTAGTATTCGACGGTGTACGGATAGACGTTGAGCGTGTTGGTAATCGCGGCGGTCAGATCCGTATCGAAGAGCTTCGGCGTGCCGCTTGCAGCAAGGTCGTCCGTCGTATAGCCGTCCGGGACGCCGGTTTCGGTGACACGGTAGCTGTACGGTTTGTAGACCGGGGGATCGCCGGGATTCGCGCCGGCGCTCTCGTAGTACTTGTCGACGTTCTCAAAGACGTACGTCCACGCTTCAGCGTTGTCCTGCTCGGTCTCGCCGACGGATTCAGGCGTTACTGTCGCCCATTCCATGCCGTCCTCGCTGCGCTCGAGCAGGAAGTTTGCCGATCCGAACGACGCGGCCGAGGGGCGCGTGTTGTAAGCGTTCTCGGAATCGCTCCAGTTCTTGGTCAGCGTGAGGTCGATCTTCTCGCCCGTCGTATCGTCGATGTTGGTGAAGGTGAAGGTGAAACCATCCTCGGATTCGCTCAAGGTAGGACTGTTCTGCGCAGGCGTGAAATCATCGATCTCTTGCTCAACTACGATGTAATCAATTGCATTGGTCACGTCGTCCTTGAGCAATTCGCCGAGATTCTGCGGCAGCGCCTCGTACATCAGGCGGTAGCCGAAGGTCGTCGAGGAATCGCCCGCAGGAATGGTCTCGATCGCGATCGACTCATCATTCGCGAACAGTTCGAAGGTCGTTTCAACCCTTGTATCGGCGCCGTCGACCAGAACCCATCTCTTGACCACGTCGATCTTGACCGCCGCGCGGATAACCATTTCGCCGTTTTCCGTCGTGAACGCGTAGTTGGTGGCTTTGACCGCCTGCTGCTGTTCGTCGTTCACAACGATGCCGCCGGTGAACGCCGCCGTGTAGATGCCGGCGTCAATGCCTGTCGCGCCCGCCGTGGCGATGATGGTATGCACGATATCGTCATGCGCGATTCTCGCGCTGTCCTCCGATATCCCGTTGATGATCTGCGTCCAGCCGTCGACGGACTTTTCGGTGCCGTCGTACAGATAGCTGGCGTCCGCGCTGTTGGCGCGCAGCGTCACGGGATACGGCTTGATGATGAATTCAGCGTTGACGTATACGATGTCGTACCACAGATTGTCGTCGCCCTGGATGGTCGTGGGCAGATCGGCAAGCTGACTGTCAACGGAGTACAGGAAGGTAACGGGATACTTGTCGGGATACTCGGTCAGCGCGTTCCCCGCCGTATCCACATTCGCATCGGTGCCCGAGGCGATGGTGCTGAACCGCTCCAGCGCAAGGAAGTTCACGCCCGTGGGCTGATCGATGTCGAAGTCGGGATGGACTGTCTGCGCATGCGCGTTATACGTGACCTCGTCGTCGTGCGCCGTCAGGATAACCGTGTCGTTCTGACGCCAGAGTCCGACCCATTCGACGTTGGCGGCGGGCATTGTGTACGCGCCGTTGTCGCCGAGGTTGACGGGTTGATCGTTGTTGTCCGTCGAGACTGTCCAGCCGTAGAAGGTGTAGCCCGCCGTATTGCCGTCTCTCGGAATGTTGTCGTAGTCCGCAGGCTTTTGCTTCTCAGTTTCGAAGATGACCCCGGGTTCGTTCGCGGGCAGCTCGACGTCCTCGGGCGCGAAGTCATCCGCGAAGCGGTAGGTGATGTTGTAAGCGTTCGCCGTGTAGTAGAACGTGATCGTCTTGCCGTACGCGTCCAGCTTCAGTTCCTGCGGCGTCGGATCTTTCGCCGTGTACCCCGTGATCGCGATCGCCGTCTCCGTCACTGTCGTGTCGAACGTCTGGTTCTCGACAGTCTTTGCCGTCGCCAGCACCTTATCGGTGCCTTCCTCCAGATAGTTCA
>CAYWOS010000024.1:0-37060 GCA_964459985.1 uncultured Oscillospiraceae bacterium | reverse complement strand
CCCTACAACGTACCCGACTACACCGAAGAACGAGAATTGCCGTTACAGTTGAAAGTGTTCTTCACATTGTCATTATACTGTGGTTTCCGTAGAGGTGAAACGCTTGCACTGCATTGGAGCGATATTGACCTTGAGAACAAAGAAATCCGTATTGTAAAAGCTGTTAGCAAGGCAGAGGACGGAGTAACATTGAAGAAGCCGAAAACAGCTACATCTATTCGGACGGTATCTTTCCCCGATGATGTATTGCCACTACTGACACGATACAAGGCTGAATACACTATGTACCGCTTACAATTGGGTACTGCATGGCAAGGGGACAAGGACGGCAACCTATTTATTCAATGTGATGGTAAGTTGATGGGTCGTACAACTCCGTATCAAGCGTATAAACGGCATTTAAGACGATATAATGAATGGGTGCGAGAAAATCCCGAAGAAGCGAAGCAACAAGGCTTAGAACGGCTACCAGACATATCTTTGCATGGGTTGAGACATTCATGTGCCACACTGCTAAATTACCTCGATGTGAATTTGGTTGACATCAGTAAGATATTGGGTCATGCCAAGACTTCCACTACGATGGATATTTACGCTCATTCGTTTGAAGAGCAGAGTAAAGAAGCGGCTAACAAGTTGAATGATTTTCTGGTGGAGAAAAAGCAAAGATACGCATAATGAGAAAAGAGCCAGTGGGTGTAAAATCTCCTGCGGCTCTTTTTGGTGTTACAGTTCTTGAATTTCCATGTGGTCGAGTGCATACTGTAAAGCCATGTTAATCAGTTCGTTGCGTGAACGGTTGGTCTTATTGGATAAAGCGTTATATTCCTCTTGCAATGCCCTATCTATGCGAATTGTCATAGTGACGGTTTTATCTTCTTTCGGAGTGATTACAAATTTGCTATCCATAATGTCTCAAAACACCTCCATACTTTTTGAGTACATTATAGGGTGGAAAGCCAACCTAAAACTATAACACAAGTTAAGTCGTAAACTCAATGTACTTTTGTGTTACAGTGTGATATTATGTGTCTAAGCATAAACTGCTTAAAATGTGCAGGGAGTGGTTAGACACCATGATGAATGTTCAGTCGATAGAGCAAATACTATTAGACAATAAAAAAATGTTAGTTGGTATGAAGAAATACAAGAATATTATGGACACTCTCCATTGGACGGACGTTTCCGCAGACAAGGACTTCCAACGAGCATTTAACGGCTTCTTTGTGATGCGTTCGAAAAAGAGTGAATACTACGATACATTCTATTCTTTTATGGAGCAGAAGAAAGAAAAAGGGGCATCATTCGAGGAAACGCTTAAGTGTTTGAGAGAAGCGGGCGGACAACTAGAAATATCGTTCTCCAGTAAACTCATTCACATCATCAATCCCAAAAGACCGATATGGGATAATAATGTCGCCGTACAGCATTTTGGAATGAAGATGCCCAGTTACAGCTTGGATAGTGTTCCTCGCTTTAATGAAGCGGTTAGGGTATATCACGAGTATTGCAGTAGGTTCTATGAATATCTGGACTCGAGCGAGGGGCAAGCCGCTGTAAGAATGTTTGATAACAAATATCCTCATACCGGCTTTACAGATGCGAAAAAAATTGACTTCCTTATGTGGGTGGATGTGTAGCAACAAAATTCTAACAAATTCGGGTTTTCGGACACCTCAACAAGCGAAACAAAAAAGAGCACGCACCCAAAATATGGGGCATACTCTTTCTCGTCCAGCTCCCGATTTTCAATTCAGAAAACCTCGGAAAAGCTGATAGAATGGAGCTCTCAGGCAGATTCGAACTGCCGACCTCGTCCTTACCAAGGACGCGCTCTGCCGACTGAGCTATGAGAGCGTATCTGTGAAGCTCGAACTGGAGACCTCATCCTTACCAAGGATGTGCTCTACCTACTGAGCTACATCAGCGTTTCGGGACAACGGACACATTATAGCAAAGCCCGGCATAATTTGCAAGCCCTTTTTTGGGTCGATTGATGATGATTTTGCGGATGGCTACGATGGCGCGCGAAACGCCGTCCGCGCCGCGATCCCGGCCGTGCCCGACGGGGTGAAAAGCGCGGGGCGGCGGGCGAGGGGAGAGGTCGGGCGGCGATTTCCGGCGAATATTCGATGCGGGGAAGGAAAACGCGGGGCGCGCGGCGTACATAAAGGACAAACCTATACGGACGCGGAGGAACAGTGAAATGGCGGAATTGACGCTTCTGGTCATGGCGGCGGGCATGGGCTCCCGGTACGGCGGCAACAAACAGATCGACCATATGGGCCCGGACGGCGAAATATTGATGGAGTATTCGATTTACGACGCCGTCGAGGCGGGGTTTGACAAGGTTGTGTTTGTCATCAAGCGCGATATGGAGGATGTTTTTCGCGCGTCGGTGGGCGACAAGATCGCGAAAAAGGTCGATGTGGCGTATGCGTATCAGGAATTTGACAGCCTGCCCGACGGCTTTATACCGCCGCAGGGGCGCGTCAAGCCCTACGGCACGGTGCACGCCGTCGCCTGCGCCAAGCCGGTGATTTCGGGGCCGTTCGCCGTCATCAACGCCGACGATTACTACGGCAAGGACGGCTTCCGGCTGATCGCCGGGGCGCTGAAGAAGCTCGCGCCCGAGGGCGAGGCCTGCATGGTGGGTTATCGACTCAGAAACACGGTGTCGGAGAACGGCTCTGTCACGCGCGGCGTGTGCACGGTGGACGATAACGGGATGCTGCGATCGGTCACGGAAACATACAAGATCATGCCCGCGCCAGACGGGAGCATCCGCGATTTCGCGCGCGACGAAGGCGGCGTCCTGCTCGATCCCGAGGCGCTCGTGTCCATGAATTTCTGGGGCTTCACGCCCGCTATGCTGGACGAGTGCGAGCGCGGACTGCGCGCCTTCCTTACCGCGTCGGGGAATGAAATGAAGAGCGAGTACGTCCTGCCCGTGATGATCGACACGCTGATGAAGCGCGGCTTGACCGTGCGCGTGTTGCCCACCGACGCCGAGTGGTTCGGCGTCACCTACCGCGAGGACAAACCCTATGTGCAGCAAAGACTGCTCGAAATGCACCGAAAGGGACTGTATCCCGAAAAGCTGTAAGCGTATATACGAAAAAATCGCTGTCCGCGCGTTCGGACAGCGATTTTTCGTGAGCAATTACAACAGGATGCTTTACCAGTAGTGCTTTTCCGCCGCGCGGTCGAGCGCGAGCATGGAAACAACCGATCCGATTGCCAGCACGCCGATCATGACCGCGCCGTAGACAAGCGTGGACGCGCCGGCGCTGATGATGAGGTAGGACAAAAGCGCGAGCAGCGCCAGCAGCCCGAAACCGATCAGCATACCGACCATCGAGTTGAGCTTTTGCTTGATGGCCTCCGTTTCGGTGAGCCAGTTGAGCGAGGGGCGCACGGTGTCGTTGGCGAGGCTGAGCGCGCAGGTGACGAAAGAGAACAGCGCGCTGATGACGAACGCCGCGACGGCGTGGAGCGCGAAGGGCGGCATCATGACGACGATGGCGATCGCGCCGAGCAGCGTGCCCGCCAGCGAGAGCGCGTAGGTGACGGTCAGCTTGGCGCGGATCATCGTCTTTTGCGGGACGGGCAGCGCCACGAGGAAGTCGTGACCCTTGCCCTCGCGCGTGACGGCGCTCGAGCAAGCCGGGTTCAGCCCGCCCATGAAGCACATCAGCGCGCACAGGATGGCGAGGATCAGCGCGCCCGGCAGCTCGCCGATCATGGCGTAGAAATCGACCTCGCCCTGCGTGGCGCTGTTGGCGGACACGCCCATGACGACGATCATCAGCACGGGCATGATGCAGCTGGGCAGGCTGTTCATGGCGTAGGTGGGCGTGCGGATCAGGCGCTGCCATTCCTGCTTGCAGCAGGCGGAGAACTGCGTGGCGCGGCGGTACACGTCGCCCCGCAGCCGCTTGCGCAGCACAACGGCGCTTGATTCGGACTGGACGAGCGACAGCTTCTGGTAATGAAAGCCCATGAAGTAGATCACGAGCGCCATCGCGCCGACCGAAACGGCGATGTAGAGCAGCATCGCGCCGTAATCGCCCTGCAGCGCGCGCGCCGCCCAGACCACGGGCGGGAAGGCGCTCGTCACGCGCTCGATGAGCGGCTGGTACTGCGTCATCAGGTTCGTCATGCCGTCGCCCTCGACCAGCCCGGGCATGACGCTGCCCATGTTCATGCACACGTACATGTACAGAATGAAGAAGATGATGCCGCCGATCATGGCGATGCGCTCGCGGTGCTTCCACAGCGCCGACAGGCGGATGAGCAGCGTCGAAACGAGGGTGACGATCGCCATCGGCAGGAGGGGCGACAACAGCCATTCGGGCACGGCGCGCAGGTAAAAGACGGCGCTCTGCCCCGTTTTGATGCCGTAGAGGATAAGCGCGGGCAGGATGACGATCGAGGCGAAGCCGAGCTCGCCCAGCCACACCTGCGTGAGCTTGGCCGTAAGCAGCGTGTGCGAGCGGATGGGCAGCGTCGACAGGAAGGCGGCGTCCTTGCTGAAGTACAGCGAGCTCATGATAAAGAAGAAGCCGAGGATCAGCGTCGAGATCGCGGCGGCCGTCACCGAGATCGACAGGATCATATCGGGCATGCCCATGGCGATCAGGGCGTCGAGCAGCGCGTTCTGAATAAAGATCATCACAAACGCCAGCCAGGCGAACAGCGCGGCGAACGCGAAAATCATGCCGATGGTCTTGAAGCGCTTGGCGGACAGGTTCTGCCGGATCGCCGAGGGCTTCAAATCGGCGAAACGCGACAGAAGCTGCAGCTTGAGCAGCGGAAGATAGCCGGTCATACGTTTTTCTCCTCATCGTCGGTCAGTTCGAGGAACAACTGCTCCAGCGACGCGCCGATCTCGCCCGAGCGCAGCTCTTCCATCGTGCCCTCGGCGCGAAGCGTGCCGTGCGAGATGACGCCGATGCGCGTGCAGAGCTTTTCGGCGACCTCGAGCACGTGCGTCGAGAAAAACACCGTGTTGCCCTTGGCGCAGTGCGCCTTCATTTCCTCTTTCAGCAAGTGCGCGGCGCGCGGGTCAAGCCCGCTCATCGGCTCGTCGAGGATCCACACCGGCGGCTCGTGGATCAGCGCGCCGATCACGGTGAGCTTTTGCTTCATGCCGCGCGAATAGCTGCGGATCTGCGCCGTGACCGCTTTTTCCAGATCAAACAGATCAAGGTATTTTTCGATGTGCGCCTTGCGCTTCGCCGAATCGACCTGATACACGTCCGCCATGAAATTGAGGTATTCCATTCCCGTCAGGCGGTCGTACAGATCGTTGCCGTCGGGCACGTAGCCGATGGAACGCTTGGCGTCGATCGGCTGATCGGCCAGCGAAAAGCCGTTCACCGTCACGCTGCCCTGATCGGGCGTGAGCACGCCCGTCATCAGCTTGATCGCCGTCGTTTTGCCCGCGCCGTTGGGGCCGATAAAGCCGAACAGCTCGCCGTCGCCCACGCGCAGCGTCAGATTATCCAGCGCCTTGACGCCGCCCTTGGCGTAAATCTTGGTGACGTTCTCCAGTTGAATCATGCGATTCACTCCCTTTTTTCGGATTCGGCCACAGTATAAGGCAAATCGTGGAATCATGCAATGGCCGGTGTCCAAATCATACATTTTCGCGGCTCAAAACAACGCGCCGACGACGGATTGCACAATTCCCGGCGGAAACGCGCGTTTCGGTTGACATCGTCTTTTCATCTGTGATAGAATACCTCGTGTTGCCTGACGTGCTGTTTTTCGCGCGCCCGGCAAGGACGGACGATTCGGAGGATTGATCGTTGACAGCGCTTCGCCCCGCCGTGGTCTGCCTCGGTTTTTTCGACGGCGTGCATATCGGTCACCGCGCGCTGATCAACGCCGCCCGCGCCGTCGCCGCGCCCCGGGGCTGGATCGTCGTCGCGCACACCTTTGACCGCGCGCCCTCGCCGCACGGCGTCGAATTGACCGACGTGCGCGAGCGAGCGCGCCTGCTGACCGACGCGGGCGCCGACAAGGTCGTGGTATCGGCGTTCGACGACGACATGCGCGCGATGCCGGGCGAAAGGTTTTTCCGCGAGGTCGTGCTCGGTCAAATGCACGCCGCGCACGTCGTCTGCGGCACGGATCACCGCTTCGGAAGCGGCGGCGCGACCGACGTGAACGCGCTGCGCGCGCTGTGCGCACAATACGGCGTCGGGCTGACCGTCGTTCCAGACGTGACGCTCGAAAACGGCGTCAAGGTATCCAGCACGGCGATCCGTCAGGCGATCGGGGCAGGCGATCTCGCGCTGGCGCGCGACATGCTCGGCAGGCAGCCGACCGATGAGATGCTCAAGCGCTTTCCGCCTGTCGCGGAAACGCGCCCGACCATATAGAAAGGCGTGATATCCACTTGAAAAAGCACACGTTCAGGGGAGGAATCCATCCGCTTGGCCGCGCCCACGGAAAGGCGGCGACGGCGGGACAGCCGATCCGCGATTTTGTGTCGGACTCGGTCACGATCGCCATGGATATGCATCTGGGCGCGCCCAGCACGCCCTGCGTCAAGAAGGGCGATCAGGTACTGCTCGGTCAGGTGATCGGCGAGCCGGTCGGCCCGCGCGGCATTCCTGTGCACGCCTCGGTGAGCGGCACGGTCACGGGCGTCGAATCGCGCCAGATGGCGGGCAGGCGCGCCAGCCTTTGCGTGACCATCCAGAATGATTTCGCCGATACGTGGGTCGAGCGCCACGGGCTCGGCAACGTCGAAACCTGCGACGCGGACAAGATCATCCCCGCCATCCGCGACGCCGGCATCTGCGGCATGGGCGGCGCGGGCTTTCCCACGCACGCCAAGCTGACGCTGCCCGAGGGCAAATCCATCGATACCATATTGATCAACGGCGCCGAGTGCGAAACCTTTCTGACCGCCGATCACCGGCTGATGCTCGAGGAGCCGCTCCGCGTGGTGGACGGGCTGCGCGCCGTCATGCGCGCGACCGGGGTGTCGCGCGGAATTATCTGCATCGAGGACAACAAAATGGACGCCGTCGCCGCCGTCGAGCGCGTCGCCGCCGGGCGCGAGGGCGTCGAGGTGATGGTGCTCAAGACGAAATACCCGCAGGGCGGCGAGCGCCAATTGATCAAAGCGGCGCTTGGGCGCGAGGTGCCCTCGGGCGGGCTTCCGCTCGACGCGCACGTCGTCGTGCTCAATGTATCGACCGCCGCCGCCGTCGCCGACGCCGTGATCGACGGCACGCCCCTGATCAGCCGGATCACCACCGTGACGGGCGACGTGCGCGAGCCGGCGAATCTTCGTATGCGCGTGGGCACGGTTATTCTGGACGCCATCGGCGAATGCGGCGGCTATCGCGAGGAAGTCGGCAAGATATTCCTTGGCGGCAGCATGACCGGCGTGTGCGCGCCCTCCGATACCATCGCCACGACGAAAACGACGGGCGGCATCGTGCCGCTTAACGAAAAGAACGCCGAAACGGTCGATGAAACCGCCTGCATCCGCTGCGGCCAGTGCGTGCAGGTGTGCCCCGCCGCGCTCAATCCGTACCGCCTCAAAAACCTGTGCGATATGAACGATCTCGCGCAGGCGAAAAAGGAGCATGTCATGGACTGCATCCTGTGCGGCAGCTGCTCCTACGTCTGCCCCGCCAAGCGCTGGCTGACGGCATCCTTCCAGAACGCCCGCGAACTGATCGCGTCAAGGAGGATTTGAGCTTATGAATCTTCGCCTTTCAAGCGCCCCGCACCTCCATTCGCGGCAGACGACGGCGGGCATCATGCGCGATGTGCTCATCGCGCTCCTCCCCAGCGTCGTCGCCGGCGTGTACCTGTTCGGCTACCGCGCCGCGCTTGTCCTTGCCGCCTCGGTCATCACCTGCGTGTTCAGCGAGTATCTCTGGCAAAAGCTCGCGAAAAAGCCCGTGCGCATCGGCGATCTTTCCGCCGCCGTGACGGGCGTCATTCTGGCGCTCAACCTGCCCTCCACCGTGCCGCTCTGGATTCCCGTGATCGGCGGATTCTTCGCCGTGATCATCGTCAAGCAGCTCTTCGGCGGCATCGGCAACAACTTCCTGAACCCCGCCATCACGGCGCGCGCCGTGCTGCTGGTTTCGTGGCCGGCGCGCATGGCGACGGCGTTTTTGCCGCAGCGCGCCATTTTTTCCACGACCGCCGCGCTCGCCGACGCGACGACCGCCGCGACGCCGCTCGCCAATCCCTCCGCCTATACGCAGCTTGATCTGTTCTTGGGCAACATTCCGGGCGCGATCGGCGAAACCTGCAAGGCGGCGATTCTGCTCGGGCTATTGTACATGCTCGTGCGCGGCGTCGTGCGCTGGCAGATTCCCGTCGTGTTCGTCGGCACGGTGGCGCTGACCACCTATCTGCTGGGCGGCGACGCGCTGACGGCTATCCTGTCGGGCGGCGTGATGTTCGGCGCGGTGTTCATGGCGACCGATTACGTGACCAATCCTATGCTGACGCGCGGACAGGTCATCTTCGCCCTCGGCTGCGGCCTGATGACCACGCTGATCCGCGAGTTCGGCAGCTATCCCGAGGGCGTCACCTACGGCATCCTCTTGATGAACTGCCTGACGCCGCTCATCGACAAATACGCCAAACGTCGAGTTTACGGGGAGGTGAGACAGCATGCCTAAAAACAATTCGCTTCGCGGCGTGTTCGTCAACGGTGTTCTGAACGAGAATCCCACGTTCCGCCTGGTGCTGGGCACCTGCCCGACGCTCGCCGTCACGACCAGCGCTATCAACGGGCTGGGCATGGGCGCGGCGGCGACCTTCGTGCTGATCGGCTCGAACGTCGTGATTTCGCTCCTGCGCAACTTCATTCCCGGCAAGGTGCGCATCCCGGCGTTTATTCTGGTGATCTGCACGTTCGTGACGATGGTGCAGATGCTCATGCAGGCGTTCGTGCCCTCGCTGTACGAGGCGCTGGGCATCTTCATCCCGCTTATCGTCGTCAACTGCATCATTCTGGCGCGCGCCGAGGCGTTCGCCAGCAAAAATCCGGTCGGCGCGTCGGCGGTCGACGGGCTGGGCATGGGGCTGGGCTTCACGCTGGCGCTCATCCTGATGGGCGCCGTGCGCGAACTGCTCGGCAACGGCTCGGTGTTCGGCATGCAGATCATGGACGCCGCCTTTGAGCCGATGCTGCTCATGGTGCTCGCGCCGGGCGGGTTCATTACCTTCGGGCTGCTGCTGGGCATCATCAATGCGATCACCGATAAATTGAGCGCGCGCAAGGCGGGCAAGGGGGTGAGCGCATGAGGATTACCGACGTGGGCTCGCTGCTTTTGTTCATGGTGAACTGCATTCTGGTCAACAACTTCATTTTCTCGCGCTTTCTGGGCTGCTGCCCGTTTCTGGGCGTATCGAGCAAGGTCGAAACGGCCGCCGGCATGGGCATCGCCGTCACCTTCGTCATGGCGCTGGCCTCTCTGATCACCTATTTCGTCAACATGCTGCTGATCGCGCTCGGGCTTGAGTATCTGCAAACCATCGCCTTCATCCTCGTCATCGCGGCGCTTGTGCAGTTCGTCGAAATGTTCCTGAAAAAAGGCATGCCGGCGCTGTACAACGCGCTGGGCATCTATCTGCCGCTCATCACCACCAACTGCGCGGTGCTGGGCGTCACCATCCTCAACGTGAACAACAATTACAACCTGATCGAATCGGTGCTCAACGGCACCTTCGGCGCATTGGGCTTCCTGCTGGCCATCGTGCTGATGGCGGGCGTGCGCGAGCGGCTGGAGGCGTCGGATATTCCCAAGTGCTTCAAGGGCTTCCCCGGCAGCCTCGTCATCGCCGGGCTGATGTCGATCGCCTTCATGGGCTTCTCGGGCATGGTGAAGTGAGGGGGAGAACAAGATGAATGTAACGCAAATCCTGTTTGCCGTCGGCGTGCTGGGCGCGCTGGGCATACTGTTCGGGCTTGTCCTTTCCTACGCCGATAAGAAGTTCGCCGTGGAGGTGGACGAGCGCGAGGCGAAGATCCGCGCCTGTCTGGCGGGCGCCAACTGCGGCGCGTGCGGCTTCCCCGGCTGCGACGGCTTCGCCAAGGCGGTGGTCGAGGGCAAAACCAAGGTGGACGGCTGCTCGGCGGGCGGCGCGAAGGTAGCGAAGGCCGTCGCCGAAATCATGGGCGTCGACGTCGCTTCGTCCGTGCCCGTCGTGGCGCGCGTCGTCTGTCAGGGCGAGCGCGGCGTGGCGCGCGAGCGCTACGAGTACGACGGCTACCAGAGTTGCCTGATGGCGTCGCAGATGGCGGGCGGCCCCAAGGTATGCCCCTATGCCTGCGTGGGTCTGGGCGACTGCGCCGACGTGTGCCATTTTGACGCCATTCACATCGAAAACGGCCTCGCCGTCATCGATCCCGAAAAATGCACCGCCTGCGGCAACTGCGTGAACGCCTGTCCGCGGCACGTCATACAGCTCAAGCCCAAGGACGCCTCCGTGCTCGTGCGCTGCCAGAACGCCGATACCGGGCGCGTCGCGCGCGAGGCGTGCATGAAAGCGTGCATCGGCTGCAAGCGCTGCGAGAAGGAATGCAAGTACGACGCCATTCACGTCGAGAACGGCTTCGCCCGCATCGATACCGAAAAATGCACGCGCTGCGGCGCCTGCGCCGCCGTCTGTCCCTGCGGGTGCATCACCGTCGAATAATCGGGCCTGTGCAGGCATACAATGCGCCATCGTCTTTACGGGACGATGGCGCAGCAATATCCGGCCGGTCCGCGCGCGTCGCGGCCGCGTTCCGAATACGGGAAAGGATGTTTCGCTTGATACAATGGCTGATCCGCCGCTTCGTGAAAGGCTGGCAAAGCCCGGGCGATCAGGTGGTGCGCGCGCGGTACGGCACGCTGGGCGCGATCGCCGGCATGACGCTCAATCTTTCGCTTTCGGCGCTGAAGATGGCGCTGGGCTTTGTGTCCGGCTCGGTCGCCATGACGGCGGACGGCGTCAACAACCTGTCCGACGCAGGCGGCAGCCTGATGGCGCTCATCGCCACGCGTATGGCGCAAAAACCTCTCGATGAGGAGCATCCCTTCGGCCACGGCCGGCTGGAATACGTCGGCGCGATGGTCGTGGGCGTGCTGATCGCCGTGTTCGGCATCGAAATGCTCAAATCGGGCGTCCAGAGCATCGTCAGCCCGGGCGCGATGGACGTGTCGCCGCTCGTGCTCGCGCTGCTGGCGATGAGCATGCTTGTCAAACTGTGGATGTGGAAGTTTTACCGTGATATCGGGATCAAAACGGATAACCAGTCGATGCTGGCGGCGAGCCGCGACAGTTTGAGCGACGTGATGGCGACGGGCGCCGTGCTGCTCGCCTCGGTCGCGTACCTCGCATTCGGCTGGATGATCGACGGTTATGTCGGCGCGCTCGTCGCGCTGCTCGTGCTCAAATCGGCGTACGACGTGCTCCGCGACACGATCTCGCGGCTGCTGGGCGGCAAGCCCGACCGCGAGCTCGGCACGAGAATCATCAAAAAACTGATGACCTACGACGGTATTCTGGGCGTGCACGATTTCGTGCTGCACGATTACGGCCCCGGACGCTCGATGGCGTCGGTGCACGCCGAAATCCCGGCCGACTCCGATCTAGTTGCGATCCACGAGGTCATCGATACCGCCGAGCGCGAGATCTCCGAAGAAATGGGCATTCCCATCTGTATCCACATGGACCCCATCCTCACCGCAGACGAGGCGACCGAGCGCGTCCGCGAACAGATATCCGAATACCTGTCCTCGCTGACGCCGCCGCTCAAGCTGCACGATTTCCGCCGCGTGCCGGGCGAAAACAACGTGAATTTGGTGTTCGACGTGCTTCTGCCGCCCGATCAGACGGAGCTGACCGCGCTGCGCGACGGCATCTGCGCCTACGCGCGTACGCTGGACGCCCGCTATCGCTGCGTCATTCACTTCGACCGAGATTATTTCACGTACGCCGCCGAGTGACATATTTACGCCGCGATCGGCACTTGCCATACGCGCAAAAAAAAGGTACAATGGATGAAAGCGAACGAATGGAGGGGACGGTTATGTATCATCAGGTGCTCGACGCTTCCAAGGACAAAATGACCAAAACCATTGAGTTCTATCAGAAGGATATGCTCTCGCTGCGCGCCGGACGCGCCAATCCGCAGATTCTCGACCGCATCATGGTGGATTACTACGGCACGCAGACGCCGCTCAAGCAGATGGGCAACGTCATGTCGCCCGAACCGCGCCTGTTGACCATCTCGCTGTGGGACCCCAAGGCTATCCCGCTCGTCGAGAAAGCCATCCAGAAGAGCGATCTGGGCATGAACCCCAGCAACGACGGCAAGATCATCCGTCTTGTCGTGCCCGAACTCAACGAGGAGCGCCGCCGCGAACTGACCAAGATCGTTCGCAAGAGCGCCGAGGAAGCCAAGGTCGCCGTGCGCGGCATCCGTCGCGACGCGATGGAGCAGATCAAGAAAATGCAGAAGGCTTCCGATATCACCGAGGACGACCAGCGCAAGGCGGAGGACGAAATGCAGAAACTGACCGACCAGAAGATCAAGGACATCGACAAGATCGCTTCCGACAAGGAAAAGGAGATCCTCGAGGTTTGATCGACGTGCTCGGATATCCCGTCGACCGCGCGGCGGCGCTGTTGGCCGCGCAGGGCGTTCAGGCGGAGATTCGCGTGATCGCCCGCGGCGGCGCGCCCGCGGACGGCGTTCTTCGCGTTGTCAGGCAGCGCGGCGCGGTGCTGACGGCGGCCGTCTTTCTGTGCGGCGAGCCGGCGCCGAAGGAGTAGTAAGTGGGAGAGAACACACGTTTACCGCGTCATGTTGCCATCATTATGGATGGGAACGGGCGCTGGGCAAAGAAAAACGCCGTGAAAGTGGCGCTCGGTCACCGCGCGGGCGTCGAGGCGCTGCGCGCCGTTATCCGCGAGAGCAGCGATATCGGCATTCAGGCGCTGTCGCTCTACGCCTTTTCGACCGAGAACTGGACGCGCGACGCCGACGAGGTGGGCGCGCTGATGTCGCTGCTGCTCGAGTTTTTCGCGTCCGAGATCGACGAGCTGGACGAAAAGAACGTCGTTATCCGCATTTTAGGCGACAAGGACGGCCTGCCGCCCCGCCAGAGGGAAGCGCTGTACCGCGCCGAGGCGCGCACCGGGGATAACACGGGGCTTTGCCTGAATCTGGCGATCAATTACGGCGGGCGCGCCGAGATCGCGCGCGCGGCGCGGCTGCTCGCGCAAAAGGCCGCGATAGGCGAAATCTCCGCCGATCAGATCGACGAAGCGGCGGTTTCCGACGCGCTGTACACGCGTGGGCTGCCCGACGTCGATCTGCTGATCCGCACGAGCGGCGAAATGCGATTGAGCAATTTCCTTTTGTATCAATGCGCGTACGCCGAGTTCGATTTCCCGGGCGTATTGTGGCCCGATTTCACAATCGATGATTACCATCAGGCGCTTGCCGCGTATGCATCGCGCGACAGGCGGTTCGGAGGTCGCGCGAAATGACGAGACGGATTATTACGGGCGTATGCCTGACGGCGCTGCTGGTGTTTGCCGTCGTGATGCTTGGCTGGGTGTTCGCGCTTTTGTTTACGGCGTTTATTTTCCTGTGCGTGTACGAGATATTCAAGGGGCTGTCGGGCGCGGGACACCGTCCCGTGCAGTGGCCCGTCTGGCTGTGCATGGCGGTCAGCATTCCGCTCCTGCTCAAGTTTGAGAGCGGGCGCGTCGTGCTGCCCATGATTGTGGGCGCGTGCGCGCTGATCTCGGCTGTCGTCATGTTCCGCAACAACCCGAGGCTTGAGGATCTGCTCGTTTCGGTCATGCCGCTTTGCGCCGTCGTGCTGCCCGGCATGTGCGTGCTCGGCTTCCTTACCGAGCCTTCGCTGCCCCTCCAGCGCCTGCTCATCCTCATCGCGTTCGGCGTGCCGCTCATGGGCGATACGATGGCGTATTTCGTGGGCAGCCGAATCGGAAAGACGGCGCTCTGCCCCGCCGTCAGCCCGAAAAAATCGGTCGAGGGCGCGGTCGCAGGGCTGGCGGGCAGCGTGCTGTTTGCGCTGCTTTTACGCCTGTGCTTCTCGGCGTACTGCGCGCTGCCGTGGTGGCATTTTATTGTGCTCGGGCTGCTGTGCGGCGTCGCGGGACAACTGGGCGATCTGTTCGCCTCGCTCGTGAAGCGGCACTGCGGCGTCAAGGATTTCGGCTCGCTCTTTCCCGGCCACGGCGGCGCGATGGACAGGCTTGACAGCGTGTACTGGTCGGCCGTGATCGTCTATATCTATTTCCTGTGGGTGCTTTGATGACGCCGCGCAGGATCGCCGTGCTCGGCGCGACCGGCTCGATCGGCCGGCAGGCGCTGGACGTGCTCGCGCCGCACGGCGACCGTTTTTTGGTGACCGCGCTGTCGGCGCACAGCAGCGCGGAGTCTTTGTTCGATCTCGTGCGGCGGTTTCGCCCGCGCATGGCGGCGCTGACGGGCGGCGAATGCGCCGTTCCCGACGATCTCAGGTTTTGCGAATGGGTGTTCGGCGAGGACGCGCTGGAAAAGCTCGCCGCGCAATGCGACGCCGACGACGTGCTCGACGCCGTATCGGGCATGGTGGGGCTGTCCGCCGTCGCGGCGGCGCTCAAAGCCGGCAAGCGCGTGCTGCTCGCCAATAAAGAGGCGCTCGTCGCGGGCGGCGAAATCGTAATGAGGCTGGGCGGCGACCGGATTCTTCCCGTGGACAGCGAGCACAGCGCCATTTTTCAGTGCCTGCGCGCCGCCGACGGAAATCCCGCCGAGGGAATCCTGCTCACGGCGTCGGGCGGCCCTTTCAGGACGTGGGACAAGGCGCGCATGGCGCGCGCGACGGTCGCGGACGCGCTCGGGCACCCGACGTGGCATATGGGACGCAAGATCACCATTGATTCGGCGTCAATGTTCAATAAAGCGTTGGAGATCATCGAGGCGCGGTGGCTGTTCGACATGCCGCCGGAAAAAATCACCGTGCTGATTCATCCGCAGAGCGTCGTGCATTCGGCGGTGCGCTTCGTCGACGGCGCGGTGATCGCGCAGATGGGCGTGCCCGATATGCGCGTGCCCATTCTCTATGCCGCGAGCTGTCCCGAGCGGCTTGACACGCGGACGCGGCCGCTCGATCTTGCCGCCGTCGGGAAACTGACCTTCGAGGCGCCCGACGAGGACAGATTCCCCGCGCTGCGCATGGCGCGCGAGGCGCTGAACGCGGGCGGCGGCGCCTGCTGCGTGCTGAACGCCGCCAACGAGATCGCCGCGAACGCATTTCTGGCCGGGCAAATCGCCTTCGGGCGCATCCCCGAGATCGTCGAACGCGCGCTGTCGCATATCGGCGCGCCGCGAATGGATACACTAAAGGAGACGTTTGATATCGACGCCAGCGCGCGGGCATACGCGCGGACTCTGACAACGGAGGTGTAAAATGACCTTTCTGACCAATGCGTTTTTCGTCCTTGCCGCGCTGTTCATGCTCGGCGTGATGGTGCTGGTGCACGAGTGCGGGCATTTTTTCGCCGCGCGGCTGACGGGCATTCCCGTCAAGGAGTTCGGCATCGGTTTCGGCCCGAGGATCGCCAAATGGACGCGCAAAAAGCATGAAACGGTGTTCATCCTGCGCCTGATCCCGGCGGGCGGCTACTGCATGTTTTACGGCGAGGACGATACGACGGGGCAAAAACAGGAAGACCCGCGCTGCATCAATCGCCATGCGGTGTGGAAGCGCGCGCTGACCATCTTTATGGGACCGATGATGAATTTTCTGCTCGCGTTTATCGTCGCCGCCGTCTTTTACTTCGCCGCCGGTGTGCAGACATACGGCTATTCCGTGATTTCCGACGTGCTGCCGGGCGGCGCGGCGGACGCGGCGGGCGTCCGGGCGGGCGACGTCGTCAAATCGGTCAACGGGATCGACGCCGCCGGCGTGAGCGAGGACGGCACGGAAATCCGCGTGCGCGAGCTGGTCGGCGCGTACCGGAACACCGACGCGCCCATGACCTTCGTGATCGAGCGCGGCGGCGATACGCTGACGCTCGATGTCATTCCGCTTTACGACGAGGCGGAGAATCGGATGATGATCGGCGTCAATCTGCAGTCGCCGCTTGTGACGACGCCCTGCACGCTCCCGGTGGCAATCGGCGAGGGCGCGCGGTACTGCGTTGCGGCGGGCGGCGCGGTGATCAAGGGACTCAAGCAGATGGTCACGTCGAGCGAGGGCATCGAGAACGCCTCGGGCCCGGTCGGCATCATCAACATGATCACCGAGGAAACCCGCGAGAACGGCTGGCAGGCGTATCTGTCCCTGCTCATCCTGATTTCGGTGAATCTGGGGCTGTTTAACCTGCTGCCCATTCCCGGGCTGGACGGCAGCCGCCTGATCTTCCTGTTGATCGAGGCGCTCCGCCGCAAGCCCGTGCCGCAAAAGATCGAGGCGTACGTCCATATGGCGGGCTATCTCGCGCTGATCGGGCTGGTGATCATACTAACATACAAGGATATCATGAGGATTTTTTCGTAAACACGCGCCTGACGCACGCATTCATACGCACGGCGCGTCAAGGAGGATGTATGCCTACACGCAGGATGACGGTCGGCGGCGTGCCGCTCGGCGGCGGCGCGCCGATTTCCGTTCAGTCGATGACCAATACCGATACGCGGGACGCCGAAAAAACGCTCGCGCAGATCAGCGCGCTCGCCCGGGCAGGCGCCGATATCGTGCGCGTGTCGGTGTATGACGACGCCTGCGCCGACGCCGTGCGCGATCTGGTCGACGGCAGCCCCGTGCCGCTCGTCGCCGATATTCATTTCGATCATACGCTGGCGATCAAATCAATCGAGAACGGCATCGCCAAGGTGCGGATCAATCCCGGCAACATCGGCGGCGCGGACAACGTGCGCGCCGTCGCCGACTGCGCGAGGGCGCACCGTGTGCCCATCCGCATCGGCGTCAATTCCGGCTCGCTGGAGAAGGATTTGCTCGACCGCGACGGCGGCGTGACGGCGAAGGGCATGGTGGACAGCGCGCTTCGCCACGCGCGGCTGCTCGAAGCCGCGCATTTTGACGACATCGTGCTGTCGCTCAAATCGACCGGCGTACGCGAAACCGTCGAGGCGTATCGCCTCGCGTCGCGCGTATGCGATTATCCCCTGCATATCGGCATGACCGAGGCGGGCTTGCCGGGCAGGGGAACGGTCAAATCGGCGATCGCCGTGGGCGCGCTTTTACTGGACGGCATCGGCGATACCCTGCGCGTGTCGCTGACGGGCGATCCGACCGAGGAACCGAAAGCGGCGCTTGATATCCTGCGCGCGCTCGGCCTGCGCGGCGGCGTCCATATCATCTCCTGCCCGACGTGCGGGCGCACGGGCATCGACGTGTTCGGCATCGCCGCGCGGCTTGAAAACGAGTTTGCCGAAGAAAAGCGCGAGCTGACCATCGCCGTGATGGGCTGCGTCGTCAACGGCCCGGGCGAGGCGCGGCACGCCGATCTGGCGCTGTGCGGCGGCAGGGACGCAGGCGCGCTGTACGTCGCCGGGCAATACGTCCGTTCGCTGCGTGGCGATCTGGCGGCGCAGATGACCGATATCGTCAGGAGTTATCTGGATGAACGACGCTGAACTGCTTTCGGCGATCGCCGACGCCGTGCCCGAGACGGCGGGAAAGCTGCAGATCGAGCGCGTACGCTATGTTAAAAGCGAAAACCGCGCGTATTTTTCGTTTACCTCGGACGTTTTGATCGGCGAGCGCGCCTTTCTCGCCGTCGAGCGCGTGGTCGCGGCGGCGTTCAAGGGCATTCGCTGCGCCGTGCGCGTCGCCAGCCCGTCGCTCGCGCAGGCCTTTCTTGACGATCCCGAAAAGTATGCCGCGCCGCTCAATCAATTCCTGATCCGGCATTATCCCGCCGTCGCCTCGTGGGAGTTCGACATTCGCTGGACGGCGAGCGCCGGGCGCGTGGCGCTGGAAGCGCCGGATGATTTTTCGCGTGATTTTTTGGTGAACGGCGGCGCGCGCGAGCGCCTCGTCACGGCGATCAAGGATGTTTTCCGCGTGGACGCGCCGCTGGAGATCCGCGTGCGCGGCGATCAGGAGGCGCGGCTTCAGGCGCTCAAGGAAGAGCGTGAAAAGGAAGAGGCGCTCGCCCGCGAACGCGCCGCGCGCGAGCAGGCCGGCGCGGCTGCGAGCCCCAAGCCCGCGCCCCGAAAAACAAAGGACGAGCCGGCGAACGACCGCATCAAAGGTCGCGCCATCGGCGAGCCGCCGGTGCCCATCGCCGAATTGACCGACGATATCGGGCTGGCGGTCATTCGCGGCAAGGTATTGTCGGTCGAAAACAAGGAGCTCAAGGGCGGCGAGGCGGTGCTGCTTTCCTTCCTTGTCACCGATTATACCGGCACCATACGCTGTAAAATGTTCCTGTATTACCGCGCGCGCCGTCTGACGAAGGAAGAGGAAAAATCGCCGCCGCCCGTCACGCCCGAGGAGCGCGGCGCCGTCGCGCGCGTCGTCGCCGCCGTCAAGGAGGGCATGGGCGTGCTCGTGCGCGGCACGGCGCAGCATGACAACTACGCGCATGAAACGGTGCTGATGGCGCGCGATCTGTCGCGCGCGACGCTGCCCGAGCGCGCGGACGACGCCGGGGAAAAGCGCGTCGAGCTGCATTTGCACACGCAGATGAGCAATATGGACGCCGTATCGTCGGCGACGGCGCTGATCGAGCGCGCGGCGAAATGGGGACATCAGGCGATCGCCGTCACCGATCACGGCGTCGTACAGGCGTTCCCCGAGGCGTTCGCCGCCGCGAAGAAGTACGGAATCAAGCTGATCCCCGGCATCGAGGGATATCTGACCGACGATGACCGCGTGACCGACAGGGACAGCGATTTGCCGCTCGACGCGCCCGTCGTCGTGCTCGATTTTGAGACGACGGGGCTGAACACGCAAAAGGACAGGATCATCGAGATCGGCGCCGTGCGCCTTGAAAACGGCGCGGTCACGGCGGATTACTCCTCGTTCGTCCAGCCCGACCGCCTGCTGCCCGCCAAGATCACCGAGCTGACCGGCATCACCGATATGATGCTCAAAAACGCGCCCCGCGCCGCCGACGCGCTGCCGGAGCTGATGGATTTCATCGGCGATTGCCCGATCGCCGCGCACAACGCCGCGTTTGATCTGGCGGTGCTGGCGAGCGAGCTCAAGCGGCTTGGCAGGACATGCGGGAACGTCGGCGTCGATACGCTCACCTTGTCGCGCAAACTGTACCCGGACATGAAATCGCATCGGCTGGGCGCGGTCTGCAAGCGGCTGTCGGTATCGCTCAAAGGCGCGCACCGCGCCGTCAACGACGCCGCCGCCACGGCGCAGTGTCTCTCGCGGATGATCGAGGAAGCGAAAAAGCGCGGCGCGAAAACGCTGAACGATCTGAACGAGGTCACCAAAGAACTGACGCTGGGCAGCGCCACGCATATCACGCTGCTCGCCATGAACAGGCAGGGGCTGGAAAACATCAACCGCATGGTGTCCGAGGGGCATCTGAACTATTTCCACCGGCGCCCGCACATTCCGCGCGGCATACTGCAAAAGTATCGCGCCGGCGTGCTCGTCGGCTCGGCGTGCGAGGCGGGCGAACTGTTCCAGGCGATCGTGGCGGGCGAGAGCGACGACAAGCTCGCGAGAATCGCGCGGTTTTACGATTATCTGGAGGTTCAGCCGCTCGGCAACAACGCCTTCCTCGTGCGCGAGGGGCGCGCCGAGAGCGAGGATACGCTCAAGGAATTCAACAAAAAGGTGCTGTGGCTCGGCGAAAAGATCGGCATTCCCGTGGTGGCGACGGGCGACGTGCACTTTCTCGACCCGCACGACGCCGTGTTCCGCGAGATCCTGCAAACGGTGCAGGGCTACGAGGACGGCGGGCATCAGCCGCCGCTCTATTTCCACACCACCGACGAAATGCTCAGGGAATTTGATTATCTTCCGCTCGCCAAGGCGAAGGAAATCGTGATCGACAACCCGCGCCGGATCGCCGATCGGGTGGAGGAAATGACGCTGTTCCCCAAGCATCCCGAGGGCAAGACCACCTTTTCGCCGCTCTGGGAGGACGCCGCCGATTTCATCAAGAAAACCTCGTGGGACAGGGCGCACGAGCTGTACGGCGATGTCCTGCCCGGGATCGTCGAAAAGCGGCTCGATAAGGAATTGTCCTCCATTATCGGCTACGGCTACGCCACGCTGTACAATATCGCGCACCTGCTCGTGTCCAAATCGCTGTCCGACGGCTATCTCGTCGGCTCGCGCGGCTCGGTCGGCTCCTCGCTGGTGGCGACGATGTGCGGCATCACCGAGGTCAATCCGCTTCCGCCGCATTATCGCTGCGCGCGCTGCCGCACCGCCGATTTTGACACGCCGCCCGAATACACCGTCGGCGTCGATCTGCCCGACAAAACCTGCCCCGTGTGCGGCGAAACGCTTATCAAGGAGGGCTACGATATTCCCTTTGAGGTCTTTCTGGGCTTCAAGGGCGACAAAGTGCCGGATATCGACCTCAACTTTTCGGGCGAGTATCAGGGGCGCGCGCACGCCTATGTCGAGGAATTGTTCGGCAAGGGATATGTGTTCCGCGCCGGCACCATCGGCACGCTCGCCGAAAAGACGGCGTTCGGCTATGTGCTCAAGTACCTCGAGCTGAAGGGGAAAACCGTCACCGAGGCGGAAAAAGGCCGCCTCGCCGCCGGCTGCGTGGGCGTCAAGCGCACGACGGGACAGCACCCGGGCGGCATGGTCGTCTTGCCGCGCGAGTACGATATCTGCCAGTTCACCGCCGTGCAGCATCCCGCCGACGATCTTAAAAGCGGCATTATCACCACGCATTACGATTTCGGCTCGATGCACGACATCCTCGTCAAGCTCGACATTCTGGGACACGACGATCCGACCATGATGCACATGCTCGAGGAACTGACGGGCGTCAATTACCTGTCCATACCGCTCGACGACAAAAAAGTGATGTCGCTGTTCACGTCCCCTGAAGCGCTGGGCGTGACGCGCGAGCAGATCGGCTGCACCACGGGCACGCTGGGCATCCCCGAGTTCGGCACGTCGTTCGTGCGCCAAATGCTCGACGACACCAAGCCCACCACCATGCAGGAATTGATCCGCCTGTCCGGGCTTTCGCACGGCACCGACGTGTGGCTGGGCAACGCCAAGGATCTGATCGTGGGCGGCGTCGCCCCGCTCAGCCAGTGCCTGTGCACGCGCGACGATATCATGAACCAGCTGATGGCGCTGGGCGTCGCACCCAAAATGGCGTTTGACACGATGGAAAACGTGCGCAAGGGCAAGGGACTGAAGCCCGAAATGGAAGAAGCCATGCTTGAGAAGAACGTACCCGCGTGGCTGATCGACAGCTGCAAAAAGATCAAGTATATGTTCCCCAAGGGTCACGCCGTCGCGTACGTCACGATGGCGCTGCGCGTGGCGTGGTATAAAGTATATCACCCCTTGGCATACTACGCGGCGTATTTCACCATTCGCGGCGATGGCTTCGACGCGGCGGAAATGCTCCTGCCCGTTCCGCAGATCACTGAAAAGCTCGATCATGCCTACGAGCTGGACGCGCAGAAGATGTTGTCCGCCAAGGAAAAGGACGGCATCACCGCGATGGAAATGGTGCGCGAAATGCTGTCCCGGGGTTTCGGCTTCCTGCCCGCCGATCTGTACAAGAGCGACGCGCGCCGCTTCCTGCCCGAGGGCGACAGGCAGCTTCGCGTGCCCCTGATATCGCTCGGCGGGCTCGGCGAGGCGGCGGCGGAGGGGATCGCGGCGGCGCGGCAGACGCCCTTTCTGTCGGTCGAGGATTTGAAGGATCGCGCCAGGCTGTCCAGCGCCGTCGTCGAGCTGCTCCGCGTCCACGGCAGCCTCGAGGGGCTGGCGGAAAGCAGTCAGGTATCGCTGTTCTGACGGATATCGCGCGTAGATCGCGGAAGGAGAGGGAATTCATGATCATCAAAATCGAGGGAATGCACTGCGCGCACTGCGCGGCGGCGGTTGAAAAGGCGCTCGGCGGCATCGGGCTGAACGCCGACGTTGATCCGGAGAAGGGCGAAGCGGTCGCCGAGGGCAAGGCGGACGCCGACGATATCATCGCCGCCGTCGCGCGCAAGGGCTTCAAGGTCGTCCGGATTGACATGGGATCGGGCGGGGACGGCGCGATCGCCCCGTAAAAAACGCGGAACGCGCCGCCATGCGCGCGGCAAAGCCGCAAATCTTCCTGATTTCCGGCGAAAATCGCTTGTCACGCCGCATATTCTGTGTTATAATGCCCTCGTGTCCGGCTATGCCGGGCGATCGAGGGCAATTGACAAACGATTTTCTTTCGGAAAGAAGGGTTCATCGAAGAGTGGGAGCTGCGTGGGGAAAGCGGATGGGGTCGATGTGCTTGGCACACCCGTTTTTCCATACAGGCAGCGTGTACCCACTCTTTCTGTGTCTTTCTTGAAGAAAAGGAGCGGTCATGGCGGCAAAAAAGGGCGCGGATGCGCAAAGGATTACGGCAATCTGCGAACAGCTCTGCGACGGGATGGGATACGAGCTGGTCGAGGCGGGCATCGAGCGCGAACCGGCGGGGCGCTATCTGCGCGTGTATATCGATACGTCGCGCGAGGGCGGCGTCACGCTGGACGACTGCGAAAAGGTGCACCGCGCCGCACAGCCGCTTCTGGAGGAGATCGATTACGATTTCCTCGAGGTCTGCTCGCCGGGCGCCGATCGCCCCGTCAAAACGCCGCGGGATATCGAAAAGGCGCTGGGCCGGCCGGTCGAGGTCAGGCTGTACAAGCCGCTGAACGGCGAAAAATCGCTGCGCGGCGAGCTGGCCGGCATGGACAGGGATTTCGTCACGCTGCGCATAAACGGCGAATGCGTGCGAATCGCGCGCGCGGACGCCGCGCTCGTGCGCCTGTCGCCCGATTTGAGCGCGCTTGAGGGAGAGTAACGGAAAGGCAGGGAGAGGCTATGGCACATAAATCCGAAATGATGGACGCGATCGAGGCGATCGCCAAAACAAAAGATATCAGCGTCGATACCATCGTCAGCGCCGTCGAGGAGGGCTGCAAGGCGGCGTACCGCCGCTATGTCAAGCGCGGCAGCGTCTCGCCCACCAACCTGTCGGTCGTTCTGACCCGCGAAAGCGGCGTGCAGGTGCTGGCGCGCAAGGTCGTCGCCGAGGAAATCGAGGACGAGAACGCCCAGATGACCGTCGCCGAGGCGCAGGCGATCCGCCCGAATTACCAGATCGGCGATATCGTCGAGATCGACGTGACGCCCGCCGATTTCGGCCGCGTCGCGGCGCAGACGGCCAAGCAGGTGATCATGCAGCGCCTGCGCGAGGCCGAGCGCGGCAAGATCTACGACGAGTACATCGAAAAGGAAAACGAAATCCTGACCGCCATCGTCGAGCGCGTCGAGCCCAAGGCCGTCTACGTCGAATTGGGCAGGACGCAGGGCGTGATGGAATCGGGCGAGTTCATGCCGGGCGAGGAATACCGCCCCGGCGATCACATCAAGGTATACGTATTGCAGGTGTACCGCTCGAGCCGCGACGTGGGCAGGACGCCGCAGGTGCTCGTCAGCCGCATTCATCCCGGGCTGGTCAAGCGCCTGTTCGAGATGGAAGTGCCCGAAATCGCCACCGGCGTCGTGCAGATCAAATCCATCGCGCGCGAGCCGGGCAGCCGCACCAAAATGGCGGTCGCCTCGGGCGACGTGATGATCGATCCCGTCGGCGCGTGCGTCGGCCCGCGCGGCAGCCGCGTGGACAAGGTGGTCACCGAGCTGAAGAACGAAAAAATCGACATCATCAAATGGTCGAGCGATCCGGCGGAATTCGTCGCCAACGCGCTCAATCCCGCGCATGTCATCAGCGTGTTCATCTCGGAGCGCGAAAAAATCTGCCGCGTCGTCGTGCCGGATAACCAGCTTTCGCTCGCCATCGGCAAGGAAGGGCAGAACGCCCGCCTCGCCGCCAAGCTCACGGGCTGGAAAATCGACATCAAATCGCAGACGCAGGTGGCCGAGCTGCTCCAGCAGGACGCGCCCGTCCTGCAGCAGGGCGACGGTCAGGTGATCGCCGACGAATGGGACGATTACGTCCCGCCCGTCGAGGACGATATCGAGTAAAGCGCGGGCGGAGGCGTCATGAAGGAAAAGAAGATCCCGATGCGCATGTGCCTGGGCTGCCGTGAAATGAAGCCCAAACGCGAGCTGATGCGCGTCGTCCGGTCGCCCGAGGGCGAAGTATCCCTCGATCCCACGGGGCGCAAGCCCGGGCGCGGCGCGTATGTGTGCAAAAGCGCCGAGTGCCTGCAAAGGGCGATCAAGCAAAGGCAGATCGAGCGCGCGTTCGACTGCTCCTTGTCCGAGGAAACCAAGGCGGCGCTTACGCGCGCGCTCGAGGATATGCGGGGCGCGCCGTGAAAAAGCTGCTCGCCATGCTCGGGTTCGCCGCGCGCGCCGGACAGGCCGCCATCGGCGCCGAAATGAGCGTGACGCTCATCCGCCGGGGCGAGGCGGCGGCGGCGGCGCTGGACGAAGGCGCGTCCGGCAACACGCAAAAGCGCGTCAAAGACGCCTGCGCCTATCGCGGCGTGCCGCTCATCATCCTTGAGGAAGGCGAGCTCGGGCGCGCCGTCGGGAAACCGGAATGCGCGGCGGTCGCCGTCAAAAAGGGCGAGCTTGCCCGGACGATCGCCGGGATACTCTCTCAACGGCAGGATCAGCCGATCGATTCATAAGAAACAATCTATCGCAAAAAAGCGGGGGGCAAACGTCGAATGGCGAAGGTAAAACTTGCGGAAGCCATCAAGGAAATCAATCAACAGTCCGGCGTCATTCTCGAGGAGGCTGCGCGCGTCAAGCGCAACGTCGAGAGCGTATTCCAGACGCTTCGCAAGCAGGAAGCGCAATTCCTGCGCGAGGAAGAGGAAGAACGCCAGAGGAAACGCTTCGAGGAGCAGCAGGCGCTTTCGCAGCAGCATACGCGCGCGTGGACAATGCCCGACGAGGACACGGCCGCGCAGCAAACGCAAGAGGCGCCCGCCGCCCCCGTCGAAGCGCCCGCCGCGCAAATCGAGGAAATGATCCCCGTTCCGCAGGCGCAGCCCGCGCCCGAAGCGCCGGCCGAAGCGCCCGCCGCGCCCGCCGCGCCCGTCGAGGCGGTCAAGCCCGACGCGGAAGCGCCGCAGCCCGACGCGCCTGCTGACGCGCCGGTTGCCGCGCAAGCCGAACAGCCCGCGCCGCAGCCCGCGCCCGCGCAAAAGCCCGCCGCGCCCGAGCAGCCGATCGCTCCGCGTCCGGCGCAGCCCGCGCCCCCGCGTCCGGCGGGGCCTTACGGTCGTCCGGCGAACCCGGCGGGGCCTTACGGCAGACCGGCGAACCCGGCGCAGCCTTACGGCAGACCGGCGAATCCGGCGCAGCCCTACGGCAGACCGGCGAACCCGGCGGGACCTTACGGCCGTCCGGCGAACCCGGCGGGACCCTACGGCCGTCCGGCGAATCCGGCGCAGCCCTATGGCCGTCCGGCGAACCCGGCGCAGCCTTATGGCCGTCCGGCGAACGGTCAGCCCTTTGGTCGGCCGGCCGGCGGAGCGCCCTACGGTCGTCCGGCGACGCCCGGCGGCGCGCCGCGTCCCGGCATGGGTGGCGGCATGAACCGCGCGCCCGGCGCGCGTCCCGCCATGGGCGGCGCGCGGACGAGAGGGCCCGAACTGACGCCGGTCGCCGAAAAGGAGCGCGTCAGCAATTACGATCCCAACAAAAAGCAATACATCCGCCAGCACGATCCCGAGCATGTGGCGAAGAACCGCAAGCAGCTCGTCAAGGAATCTTTCTTCTCCGACGACGACGCCGTGGTGCGCGGCGGCAAGCGCGCGCGCGCCAAGAAACCCTCGGCGCAGCAGATGATGGCGCCCATCAAGATCGAAAAGGCGATCATGACGCAGGAGGAAATCACCGTCAAGGATCTGACCGAGCGCATCGGCAAACCTGCGGGCGAAATCCTCAAAAAGCTCCTTTTGCTGGGCGTGATGGCGAACATCAACTCCGAACTGGATTACGACACCGCCTCGCTCGTTTGCGCCGAGTTCGGCGTCGAGCTCGAAAAGAAGCTCGACAAGACCGCCGAGGACGCGCTTTCCGACGCCAATTACGAGGACGAGGAGGGCGATCTTCAGCCGCGCCCGCCCGTTATCACCATCATGGGCCACGTCGACCACGGCAAAACCTCGCTGCTGGACTATATCCGCCATTCGCACGTCACCGAGTCCGAGGCGGGCGGCATCACGCAGCACATCGGCGCGTACACCGTCAAGCTGAACGGCCGGCAGATTACCTTCTTGGACACGCCCGGTCACGAGGCGTTCACCGCCATGCGTATGCGCGGCGCGCAGGCGACCGATATCGCCGTACTGGTCGTCGCCGCCGACGACGGCGTCATGCCGCAGACGGTCGAGGCGATCAATCACTCCAAGGCCGCCAACGTGCCCATTATCGTCGCCATCAACAAGATGGACAAGCCCTCGGCCAACCCCGACCGCGTCAAGCAGGATCTGACGCAGTATGAGCTGGTGCCCGAGGAATGGGGCGGCGACACCATCATGGCGCCCGTCAGCGCCGTGACGGGCGAGGGCGTGGACGAGCTGCTTGAAATGATTCTGCTCGAAGCCGACGTGCTGCAGTTGCGCGCCAACCCCAACCGCAACGCGCGCGGCGTCATCATCGAGGCCAAGCTCGACAAATCGCGCGGCCCTCTGGCGACCGTGCTGCTGCAAAACGGCACGCTGCGCGTGGGCGACAACATTGTCGCCGGTATGGCGAGCGGCCGCGTCCGCGCGCTGCTCAACGATCGCGGCGAGCGCGTGCAGTCCGCCGGGCCGTCGACGCCCGTCGAGATCGCCGGCTTCACCGAGGTGCCGCTTGCCGGCGACGAGATGATGGCGGTCGCCGACGACCGTTTAAGCCGCGAGGTGGCGCAGGAGCGCCGCGACAAGCTCAAGGCGTCGCGCGTGACCACCGCGAAGGTGTCGCTGGACAACCTGTTCGCCAACATCTCCGAGGGCAAGGTGCAAAACCTCAACATCATCATCAAGGCCGACGTGCAGGGCTCTGTCGAGGCCGTCAAACAGGCGCTTGAAAAGCTCTCGACGGACGATATCAAGGTGCGCGTGCTGCATAACGCCGTCGGCGCCATCACGCAGGACGACGTCAACCTCGCCTCGGCGTTCAACGCCATCATCATCGGCTTCAACATCCGCCCCGACGCCACGGCGCGAGACGCCGCCGAGCGCGAGGGCGTCGATATCCGCCTCTATCGCATCATCTATCAGGCGATCGAGGACGTCGAGAAGGCCATGAAAGGCATGCTCGAGCCCGAGTACAAGGAGTCGATCATCGGTCACGCGCAGGTGCGCAACGTCTTCCGCATTACCGGCGCGGGCACCATCGCGGGCTGCTATGTCACGGACGGCAAACTGCAGCGCAACGCCTCGGTACGCCTGCTGCGCGACAACGTGGTGGCGTTCGAAGGCAAATTGTCGTCGCTGCGCCGCTTCAAGGACGACGTCAAGGAAATCTCCTCGGGCTACGAGTGCGGCGTCGGGCTGGAAAACTACAGCGACATCAAGGAAAACGACATCGTCGAGTGCTTCATTCTCGAAGAAATCGAGCGCTGACGCCCTCGCAAGGAGTAAACATTGCCGAATTTTCGCATTGATCGGATTTCCGAGGAAGTTCGCCACGCGCTGGACCGCATCATCCGCGACATGAACGATCCGCGCGTGAGCGGCACGTACTGCGTCACGCGCGTCGAGGTCACGCGCGATCTGCGCTATGCCAAGGCGTACGTCAGCGTGCTCGAGGACGACAGGGCGGGCGATCTTTTGAAGGCGCTCAAGAACGCCTCGGGTTTCATTCGCCATGAACTGGGACGGCAGGTACAGCTTCGCGCCCTGCCCGAGCTCATTTTCGTCCGCGACGAAAACATCGCCTACGGCGTGCATATCTCGCAGGTGCTCAAGGAGATCGGACAAAAGGGGAACGAGCAGAATGAGCAGTAGCCCCGCGTATCCGAAACCGATTCTGAATCAGGCATTGCTGTCCGCGCTGTCCGGCGCGAACAGCATCTTGCTATGTACGCATCTGCGCCCCGACGGCGACGCCGTCGGATCGGTAACCGCCGCCGCGCAGGTACTGCGGGGCATGGGCAAATCGGTCGTTATGATCTGCGAGGATGCCGTGCCCGCAAAGTACGCGTTTTTGCCGCTCGCCGACGAGATCCTGCCGCCCGCGCGGGCGCAGGGCGCGTTCGATCTGGCGCTCGCGCTCGACGCGGCGGAGGAAGCGCGCCTCGGCGCTTGCGCCGGGCTGTTTCATGCCTGCCCCGTCACGGCGCAGATCGATCATCATCCGACCAATCCCGGCTACGCGCAGATCAACGAAATCGACGGCGCGGCGTCGAGCGCGGGCGCGATGGTCTGGCGCATGATCGCGGCGCTGGGCGCGCCCGTCACGCCCGGGATCGCCGCGTGCCTGTATGCCGCCGTGTCGTCCGACACGGGAAATTTCTGCTTCAGGAATACCGACGCCGAGGCGTTTGCCTGCGCCGCCGCCATGATGGACGCGGGGCTTCAGCTGGGCGAGGCGGCGCAGAAGGTGCATTTATCGCTTGAAGCGCCGCACGTGCGCCTGCTCGGGCGTGCCATCGCGTCGCTGCGCGTGTTCGCGGGCGGCCGCGCGGCGGGTATGACGCTGACGAAGGAAGACTACGCCGCCTGCGGCGCGTGCGAGGAGCATACCGACAAAATCGTCAATTACGCGAAAAACATCGCGGGCGTCGCCATGGCGTACCTCGCCGACGATCATCTCGGCTACGTCAAGTTTTCCCTGCGCGCCGAGCCGCCCTTCGACGTCGCCGCCGTCGCGCAAAGGTATCGCGGCGGCGGGCATGTGCTCGCGGCGGGATGCAGAATGCCGCTCCCGCTCGACGCGGCGCGCGACGCGATGGAACGCGAGTTCCTCGCGCAGCTCGGGGAGCGATAGCATGGACGGTTTTGTCAATCTGCTCAAGCCGCCCGGCATGTCCTCCGGCGCGGCGGTGGCGCGGCTGAAAAGGCTGTCGCGCGGCGCGCGGATCGGGCATGCCGGCACGCTCGATCCCGAGGCGGCGGGCGTGCTGCCGATCATGCTCGGCCGCGCGACGCGGCTGCTTGATCACTTCACCGACAGGAGCAAATCCTACGTCGCCGAGATCGCCTTCACGGGCGCGACCGACACGCAGGACGCGCAGGGGACGATCATCCAGAACGGCGCGGGCGCGCCGGAGCGCGGGGACATCGAAGCGATTCTTCCGCGCTTTACCGGCGATATTTTGCAGCGTCCGCCCGCGTATTCGGCGGTCAAGCGTGACGGCAAGCGGCTGTACGCGCTGGCGCGGCAGGGCGAGATGGTGAACGCCGAGCCGCGCGCGACAAGCGTTTTTTCGCTGACGCTCGGTGAGAAAACGCCCGGGGACGGGTATCTTATGTCCGTTGACTGCGGCGGCGGGACGTATGTGCGCACGCTGTGCCACGATATCGGACAGGCGCTGGGAAAACCCGCGCACATGCGCTTTCTGCTGCGTTCGCGCGCGGGCGCGTTTGCCGTCGGCGACGCCGTCACCTTTGAGGAAATCGAGGCGGCGGGCACGCTCGAGCCGTTCCTGCTGCCGATGGATTTTCCGCTCGGCGGCTTGCCCGCGCTGAACGTGCCGGGCGAATGGGAAAAGCCCGCGCGCAACGGCGTCGCGCTGCCCTGCGGCGCGTTCGGCACCGCGCCCGACGCGGCGCGGCTGTACATCGGCGGCCGCCTGATATCCATTGTGCAGAGGGAAGGAAACCTGTATAAAACCCGCGTGGGGCTGGGAGGAACAAAGGATGAATGACGTGGAGATCCGCGCTGCGCTCGCGCCGGTCAAATGCTTCCTGCTTGATATGGACGGCACCTTTTATCTGGGCGAAAACCTGATTGACGGCTCGCTTGACTTCCTTGACGCGCTGCGTCAAACGGGGCGAAAGGCGATCTTTCTGACCAACAATTCCTCGCATTCCTCCGCTTTTTACCGCGCGCGCCTCGCGCGCATGGGCGTGCCCGAGGATTTCAGGAACGTCCTGACCAGCGCGCAGGCGACGGCGCGGTACATCGTGAACGAATACGCGGGGAAATCGGTCTATCTGCTCGCCAACCGCGACGCGACGGAGGAAATGGTTTCGCTCGGGCTGAAAATCGATGAGAAAAACCCCGATCTCGTCGTGATCGCGTTCGATACCGAGCTGGATTACGGGAAAATGACCGCCGTGTGCGATTTCGTGCGCGCGGGACTGCCCTATATCGCCACGCATCCCGATTATAACTGTCCGACGGAGACGGGTTTTATCCCCGATATCGGCGCGATCATCGCCTTCATCAAGGCAAGCGCGGGCCGCGAGCCGGACGTGATCATCGGCAAGCCCCACGCCGGTATCGTGCGCGAATCGCTGCGCGCGGCGGGGGAGCGCGCGGAGGCGCTCGCCATGGTGGGCGACAGGCTGTACACCGATATCGCCACCGGCGTCAATTTCGGCATGACGAGCATTCTGGTGATGTCGGGCGAGACGACGGAAGCGATGCGCGCCGCGTCGCCCATCCGGCCGACGCTGACGTTCGATAGACTGGCGGACATGATCCCGTACCTGTAAGGAGGCGGCTATGGCGAACGCGGCGTTGATCGGGCTGGGCAAAATGGGCGCGCCGATGGCGTGCCATCTCGCGGCGCGCGGGCATCGCGTGCGCGGTTATAACCGGACGTTCGCCAAGGCGCTCGCGCTGGCGGACAAGGGCGTTCAGCCCTGCGAAACCATCGCGGACGCCGTTGCGGACGCCGATTTTATCTTCACCATCGTGGGCTATCCCGCCGATGTCGAAGCGGTTTATTTCGGCCCCGGCGGTATATTCGAGAGCGCGCGGGCGGGCGCCGTCGCCGTCGATATGACGACCTCCTCGCCCGAACTGGCGGTCAGGCTGGCGCGGGAAGGCGAAAAGCGCGGGATCGCCGTGCTCGACGCGCCCGTTTCGGGCGGCGACAAGGGCGCGCGCGAGGCGACGCTGACCATCATGGTGGGCGGCGACGAAAACGCGTATCAAAGGGCGCTGCCGCTCCTTTCGTGCATGGGCAAATCGGTGTGGCATATGGGCGGCGCGGGCGCGGGACAGCACACCAAGGCGTGCAACCAGATCGCCGTCGCCGGCGCGACCGCGGCGTATGCCGAGGCGCTCGCCTACGCCGCGCGGGTCGGGCTGGACGCTGAAAAAATGCTCGCCGCCATCGCGGGCGGCGCGGCGGGAAGCTGGCAGATGGACAATATGGCGCCCCGCGCGCTGGCGGGCGATTTCGCGCCCGGTTTCTGCATCGGGCATTTTATCAAGGATATGCGCATCGCGAGCCGCGTGGCGGGTGAAAACGGCCTGCGGCTGCCCGTCCTCGACGCCGTGCTCGCGCTGTATGAGTCATTGGCGCTTCAGGGGGACGAAAACGAGGGCACGCAGGCGCTGATCAAGGCGTATCGACCGTAACGACCGTATAACCGTGACGGACGGCGGGCAGAAAAACATCAAGGATATCCCGCCATTTGATTTTGAGCGTCGCCGTGTTGTCGCACGGGTGGCACGCGATGTATTCTTCTTTCAGCAGGTCGCCGTCGATCAGCAGGCGCACCGCGTTCTTTTCGTCGTTCATCAGCCCGAGCACCGATACCGCGCCCGGCGACAGTCCGAGCAGCGCCTCCATGTGCCCTTCGTCGCCGAAGGACAGGCGCGACACGCCGAGTTGTTTGGAGATATTCTTTGTTTTGAACGCCTTGTCGCCACGCAGCAACAGCAGATAGAACGCCGTGCGCTGCTGGTTGGCGAGGAACAGATTTTTACACACCCGGACGCCGAGCATCTCGTCCACGGCGCGGCAATCCTCGATCGTCCGCGCCGCCGCGTGCGCCGCGCGCCCGTACGAAATCCCGCGCTCGTCAAGATAAGCGAGCGTCCGTGATTGTCTGTCCGAAATACCGCCCATCGTGTGCCCTCCGTTTTCGGACAGCATAGCACGCGATCGGCGGATTTGTCAACCGCTCAAGCGCGCCTTTTTCCGCCGAGTAAACGCAGAATGCCGCGAATGCCGCGCGGCGCTTTCACGCAGATCACATGAATCGCCATACCGTTATCCCTCCTGTTTCCGAATTAAGAATAACCCGAGCAGAACCAGCGCCGCGCCTAACGCGGCGAGCCATGCCCAGTAAGGAACGCAAAACAGGATCAGCACCGCGCCGACAAGGATCAGCACGATCCCGATAACGCGTTTCGCGGCGCTGTCTCCGGACGGGTAGCAGCGGGCGCGCACCTGCCCCTTATGCCATGCCATCGACCTCACCTCCTCGCAGGGGAGCGTATGCGTCCGGACGGCGGAATATGTTCCGGGACGTACTGCATGGTATGCCGGGCGTCGGCGGATGGTGACGGACGACAAAAGGGGTCGTCCGCGAAGGACGGCCCCTGCCGGATCGGCGCTGTTATCGGAGCGATACCTCGACGCTCCCGAACCGCGTCTTTTCCCAGCAGTCGTAGGCGCGCAAAATGAGGGTATCGCCCTGCCACGACGCGCTGATCGAATCGCCGGTCTGGAGATAGCTCGAGTCGCCGGTCGCCGTGACGCATCCCGTCAGCGACGCGCCCTCGGGCACGCGCTCGCCCGTCGCGGGGTCGATCAGCTCGAACCATACGCAGTCTCCGACATATGCCCGCTCCTCTTCCGTCACGGTTTCGGGCACGCTGAAGGCGATCTCGGCGCGCGTGCCCAACGCGCCTGTATACAGCGTGATTTGATCAAGCGTCAGGTTGAGCCCCTCGACGGGCTTGCCGATATCCATGACCTTCTTCGTCTGCGTAACGGCGGGCAGCAGGATTTCGACATCCCCGCGCGTCGCTTCGCCGTTGTCGCCTAGTACCTGAACGCGCCAGATAAGCGCCGCCCCGCCGTTTTGCATGCTGATGCCCGGGATGGTGAGCGCCGCGGCGGTCGTTCCGTCCTCCTCGCGCCATACGTCCATGCCGCCGCCCAGATACGCGTCCTCCTGATCGAACCAGACGTTGACCTCGCGCACGGGGACACCTGTCTCTTCCGCGTATTGCGCGATGGTGCGCGCGTCCTCGCGTCCGTCGAGATACAGGTTGCTCATTTGGTCGCTCGGCGACAGATCCGCCATCAGGAACACCGCGTCCCCGCCGTCCTCCTGCGCGACGGTCACGATGGCGCACAGGTCGTTGTGGTCGATGTACGCGTCGCGAATGGTAAAGGTTACGCCGTCGACGGTCTGCGTGCAGGACTGCGTGTAATCGCTGACGAAACCTTCGGGAATATCTCTGCCGTAGCGGTTTTGCAGATAATCGCCCACGCCCCAGCCGCCCGTCAGCGCGTAGGCGACGGCGCAAAGGGCGATCAACAGCGCGAACGTAAGCGCGGCGGCGCGAAAAGTGAACTTCTTCATTTTGGGTTGACCCTCCTGTATTTGTTGAAGTGCCCGGTCGAAACGCGCGTCGAAGGAAGCGTCGGGCCGGCCGAATACGTTTTTCCAATCGATTTCCTTCCTTACCATGACACATCCTCCTTGAGCAACGCCTTCATTTGATCACGCGCGCGGGACAGCCGCGAGCATACCGTTCCCTTGGACACGCGCAGGATTTTTGCGATGTCCCCGGTCGATTCGTTTTCCATGTAGTGGAGAACGACGACCGCGCGCAGCTTGGGCGGCAGCGCCCGGATGGTTTCGCGCAGTTCGGGATACGCGCTTTCCTCGGGCGCGGCGGCTTCGGGGATTTCCTCCACGAGATCGATCCGCTTCTCCGACCTTAGAATGTTGACGCATTCTCGAATCAGGATGCGGATCAGCCACGTGCGGAAGTACGCCTCCTCGCGCAGCGAGGGCAGCCTGCGCCACGCCTTGAAAAGCGCTTCCTGTACGGCGTCGGCGCGATCGCACTCGCGTTTCAGGTACGCGGCGGATACGCGGTACATCGTCTCGCGCTGGTTTTGCGCCTCCCGCGCGAATTCCTCTGCGGTCAAATCGGTGACTCCCTTCGTTTGCAATGAGCTCTTGCACACATTAGACGCGGCGCGCGCTGCGCTGATTCCGTCCGACAGAATATTTGAATTGTATCGGGTCGCGATCGGCGCGTCAAGGGGATGACAATCCGGGCGTTCTGTGGTATACTGAACAACACGGTCATGTCCATGAAACCTGCTTGAAGGATGGTACCGGTTTGAAGAAGCTGTCCAAGACCGCGCGCGGCAACCTGTTTAACGCGCTGACGATACTCGGTACGATCGCGCTCGTGATCTTTTTTGGCGTGCGCGGCGGCGAGATCGGCGACGCGTGGGCGGCGCTCAAAACGGCGGATTGGCGGTGGATCGCCGCGGCGCTCGGCGTTCTGGGGATATATCTTGTCGCCGAGGCGCTGGTGCTCCACGTGTTTTTTGTCCAGCAAAAGGTCAAAATCCGCTTTTTTTCGACGTTTATCGTGTCGATGATCGGCATCTTCTATTCCAGCATCACCCCGGCCGCCACCGGCGGACAGCCCATGCAGGTGTTCGCCTTCAAAAAGCGCGGCGTGCCGTCGGGCGTGGCAAGCTCGGGGCTGACGGTCAAATTCTTCTGCTGGCAAATGTCGCTGCTCATCCTGGCGACTTCAATGTGGCTGCTCAACGGCGCCGTCGTGACGCCGAACATCGAGTCGGGGCGCTGGTTCGTCTATCTTGGATTCATCCTGAACGGGTTGACCGTCGTCGCCGTGCTGCTGCTCGCCATCAACCGCAACATCGTGCGCTTCATCATCACGCTGCTGCTGAAAATCGGCGCTGCGCTGCGCATCGTGCGCGATCTGCCCAAGTCCTCCTCGCGCGCCGACGCCGCGCTCAATGATTTCCGCGTCAGCGTCAACATGGTCAGGAATCATCCGATGCAATTGCTCGTTCTGCTGTCCATTTCGTTCGTGCAGGTGCTCGGGCTGATGAGCGTCGTATACTGCGTGTACCGCGCGCTGGGTCTGTCCGCCGCGCCCTACGCCGAGCTGTTGACGCTGCAGCTGCTTTTATTTGTCGGCGCGTCGTTCACCCCGCTTCCCGGCGCGTCGGGCGCGCAGGAGGGCGGCTTCTACCTCTTCTTTCAGGCGTATTTTCCGCAGGGGACGCTGCTGGGCGCGTTGCTTTTGTGGCGTTTCTTTACCTATTACTTAACGCTGCTGCTCGGCATGGCGGCGAACATTTACGACAACGTGGCGGGTATCAGGCGCGTCAGACGCGACGGCGCGCAGCGCGTGTCGAAGCCTGACGACGATCCTTCGGAGGCGAATCCATCATGAGACGTTTTATGCTTGCGCTGATAATCCTGCTTTGCGTTTTTCCCTGCGCCGTCGCCGAGGATATCGGCGACGCGTACTCAAATCAATCGCTTATGCTGCGGCCGGGCGACGTATGGACGATCAAAGGGCTGTCCGGCGAATGGACGAGCGACGCGCCCGAGGTGGTTTCGGCGGAGAGTGGGACGCTGACGGCGCTTGACGAGGGCTTTGCCACCGTCGTGTGCGCGGCGGACGACGGGCAGGAGTATGTCTATGACGTAACGGTGGACAGCTCGGCGCCGCCCGCGCTGATTCAGGGCGCCGTCGAACTGGCGCTGAACGAATGGCGGGATAACCTCGGAAAAACGTTCACGCAGCGCAACAAGTATACCGCATGGTACTGCGGCACGGGGCCGGGCTGCTACTTCGGCTGGTGCGGCGGCTTCGTCAGCTATTGTCTGGACACCGCCGGCGTGCCGATGGACGACTACAACGAAAGCGTGCCGCACCCGGGCGGCGAGCCCTACGCCGTGTTCGCGGCGGGCGTGGGCAAACTGTGGACGGGCTATCATAAAATGGAACGCATCACCAATATCCCGCGAAAAGGGTATCTCGTGATCTACGGTCAGCGCGATTACACCACGGTGATTCATATCGGAATGATCACCGATGTCGTCGATCGCGGCGACGGCGTGTACGAATTGTCGACCGTCGAGGGCAACGTGTCCAATCGCATCAAGCGGTATCGCTACCTGTACGACAGCAGGAACGCCGACGAGCGCAATATGTCGGCGCTGCCTGTCGAGGAACAGACGGAGGATGTCTATCAGTACGAGCTTCATCAGAAAAACTGGTACATCTTCGCGGTTTGCCAGACGTGGTTTTGATCGGAGCAGCTTGTTTTTTCCATAAGATCACAAAAAAATTGCGAAGAAACCCGAAAAGGTAGTTGACAAATTCCGATGCGCATGATAAGATAGCCGAGCGCCCTTGAGGGACGGAAGCGAGCGAAAGCGAGCGGAGGTTGCGAGGGGGAGCGCGGGGATCTTGAAAACGATACAGAAAAAGAGAGAGAAACGACAGTCAATTCTGGAATGAGCGATTGACTTTCGCGAAGGAGCGGAGGGCCGCAAAGTGCGAGCGCCGGAAGGTGGGAGCGCGGAGCGGACGAAGCGAGAGCGCGGAAGGCGAGCCTTGGCGAGCCGGTGCAAACCGGAACGACAAGAATAGAGGATTAAACACAAGAGTTTGATCCTGGCTCAGGACGAACGCTGGCGGCGTGCTTAACACATGCAAGTCGAACGGGGTACGCGGAAGAGCAATCGGAAGCGTACCGAGTGGCGGACGGGTGAGTAACGCGTGAGGAACCTGTCTCTTACAGGGGGATAACGCCTCGAAAGGGGCACTAATACCGCATAAGACCACGGCATCGCATGGTGCAGGGGTCAAAGGAGGAATCCGGTAAGAGGTGGACTCGCGTCTGATTAGATAGTTGGTGAGGTAACGGCTCACCAAGTCGACGATCAGTAGCCGACCTGAGAGGGTGATCGGCCACATTGGAACTGAGAGACGGT
>CAYWOS010000023.1:16411-37090 GCA_964459985.1 uncultured Oscillospiraceae bacterium | reverse complement strand
TCGCCCTGCGCGACATACGCCTTGAGCTCGGTGCCGGCGGTCGATTGCAGACGGTACACCGTCACGTCGCCCGGCTTGATGTTGCCTTCCATGGTGCCGCGCGTGATGTCGGGCTGCTTAAGATCGGGCTCGAGATCGCGCTTCATGATAAGCTGATAGCCCATGTGCGGATTCTTAAGGCAGCTCGAGCAGGTGTTGCCGCAGTGGAAGCCCATGAAGGCGTCGCCGCAGCGCACGCCCTGCTTGTCGGTCATCTTTTGCGGCACGGTGTTGTTGATGTCCAGCAGCGTGGTGGGCGCGCCGGTCACGCAGATGCCGATGTATTCGGACAGCGCGCCGTAGATGTCCACCTCGCAGGAAACCGGAATGCCCATGCCGGTCAGACGGCTGTTGACATAGCAGGGGACGAACTTGAACTCGGTCTGGAACGCCGGCCAGCACTTGTTGGCGAAGGCGACGTACTGCCGCGTGCCCTTGTGCGCGTCCGCCCAGTCCAGCAGCGTCAATTCATACTGCGCCAGACGCGGCATGATGCCGTCGTAGGGGTTGTCCGCGCCCAATTCGGCGCGCATATCGGCGACCACGCCGGGAATGCGGGGATCGTTCGCGTGCTTGTTGTAGGCGACGAGCAGATCAAGCTCGGAGTTTTCCTCGACCGCGACGCCCAGATCGTACAGTGCCTTGATGGGCGCGTTGCAGGCGAGAAAATCGTCCGGGCGCGGGCCGAAGGCGATGACCTTGAGCCCCTTCAGGCCGAGAATCGCGCGCGCGACGGGCACGAAATCGGCAATGCGCTCGGCGAGCTGATCGGCCGTGCCCACGGGATTCTCGGGGATGTACGCGGTCCTGCCGCGCAGCCCGAGGTTGTAGCTGCAGTTGAGCATGCCGCAATAGGCGTCGCCGCGTCCATCATGCAGATCGCCGTCGCCCTCGGCGGCGGCCACGTACATGATGGGGCCGCAGAACCAATCGGCCAGGAGCGTTTCGGGCGTCTCGGGGCCGAAATTGCCCAGGAACACCACCAGCGCGTTGACGCCGTTCGCGTTCACATCGTCGATCGCCCTGCGCGCGTCCTTTTCGTTTTCCACCGTGATCGGGCACTCGTAGACGCCCTCGCCGTACGCCTTTTTGAGCGCGGCGCGGCGGCGCTCCGACAGCGCCATGGGGAAGCAGGAGCGGCTGACGGCGATCAGGCCCAGCTTAACCGAGGGAATGTTCTGAATCATCGGGGTTCACTCTCCTTCGTTGTCTATCGGCGGGCGTATGCCGCCGTTTATTCTCACAACGATCATTATACAACGTTTTCGGCCGCAAAACAACCGTTTTTTTGTTCTTTCCGCCGTCCCGGGGCACAAAGGACGCGGGGTTCGATATCAAGCCATCCATAAGCCTCTGACATATTCATATGCTGATGATACCCTGCCGTCATTCATTGAGCCAATCGAGGGAATCCGGATACATATATTGTAGATCATTCTCACGCGCATAGGTTTCGGCATAACTGCCGTGTCCGACCGTCAGAATCAGGCGATCGGAACAGGATATAAACGCGTCCTTACCGATCGCGGTCACGCTGTCCGGGACCGTGACGGACTCAAGTTGAATACAGTCAGAAAACACGCCGTCGCCGATAACGGTCACGCTGTGCCCGTCCAGTTCGTCCGGAACAGACAACGATGTATCGTCGCCGTTCCAATCCGTAATCGTCGCCTCGCCCTGAAGATTGAGCGTATAGCTGTAATCGCCGGATTTGTAAACCGCTTCCTCGCCGCAGGCGGCGGAGAAGGCGCATGCGAGCAGGATGGCAAGCAGCAAGCCCGGCCACAGCTTCCGTATCGTCATAATATGAAGTCCCCTTTCCCGTGTCGACGGTTCGTCGCGCATTGCATTTCCGAACCGCATGCGTGATCCGCGCGGAGCATATCGGGTTTTCCTATCTGTGCCGAATTATACCCGAATTTTCCGGGCGTGTCAACATCGCCCGATCTGCCGCGCCAAGGCGGAAAACATGGATAACGCGCCTGCCGCGCGGAAACAATACGCGGGGAGCGTGATGCGCGGTGAAGGGGAAAAAGGCGGGCGTGATTCTGTGGGCGGTTTTATTGTTGGCGGGCGTCGCGCTCGCCGTGCCGTGGCGGAGCGCGCAGGAGGAAACGCCCGTTCGGGACACGGCGGTCGGCGACGCGCTGGAAAAAAGCTGTCAGGTGACGCAGACCATGCGCTTTTCGCGCTGCGGGCACAGCGTCACGCGCCGCGTCGGCGCGCCCGATACGCTCGAGGGCGCGTCGCTTGAGCAGGCGCGCGCGTATTACGCGGCGTGGCACATCGACGCGCTATCGCCGCGCGAAATCGACATGCGCCGGGATATTGAACTGTTCTGCCCCATGCATCAGGTGCTGATGAGCGATGAAATGGGCAATCTGGCGCGCTTCGTCAACCGCTACGGCGACGGCATGGCGTGCGAGGAGCGCTACGACGTCGCCGTGTCCGCCTTTCCCGAGGGCGTGCGCGCGCAATTGATCGCGGGACTGGCGTTCGACGACGCCGAATCGCTCGAAGCGTGGCTCGCGGAATACGTGCCGTAGCGCGGGGAAACGCGCCGGTTTCGAAACGAATTCGCGCCTCGGCGCCGCGCCGATGCCAGCATATACTGTGGGTTGATTTGACAGGAGCGGCCGTTTTCATGTATACTGACCGTGCGCGGGCGTTGAAAACGCATCCACCGCGCGCGGGAGGCGGACATGGCGGCGAAGAAGCGGACGAGGCGGCGGGCGAACCCGGGCGCGGTCCTTTTTGTATGCGCGGCGGCCGTTTTGCTGGTCGGCGCGGCGTTTTTCGGCGTGCGGGCGCTCAACACATGGTCGGTCTATCAGGCGGAGGCGGCGATCACCCCGACGCCGTCCGCGACGGTACGCAGCGTCGTCGTCACGCCCGATCCCGCGAACGCGACGGCGACCCCGGCGGGCACGCCGTCGCCCACGGCGACGCCTTCCTATCTCGCCATCGGCGCGTCGGGCGCGATGGTGACCGATTTACAGCAGAAATTGTCGGCGCTGGGCTATTACACCGGCGCGATCGACGGGCAGTACGGGAGCGGCACGCAGGCGGCGGTCAAACTGTTCCAGCAGCAGCATAACCTGGACGCTGACGGCATCGCGGGATCGAAAACGCTCAATCTGCTCAATTCGGGCAACGCGCGGCGCGTGACCGTGACCGAAGCGCCCCGGGCGACCGATACGCTCGCCGGCGCCGTCCCGATGCTGGTCAACCGCGATCACACCGTCGAAAGCGGCTTCACGCCCGCCAATCTGATATCGGTGCAAAGCGTGCTGGGCGACATGATCCTGTACGACAGCAGCGCCGCGCGGGGCGTGGGCGAGGCGGTCAGCGCGCTCAAGCGCATGATCGAGGCGGCGCGCCGCGAGGGGCTGACCGAATGGAAGCTCGCCGAGGGCTACCGCACCTACGCCGATCAGCTTCGCATCTTCAACAGCGCCGTCGAGAAAAAGATCGATGATGGCAACACGCGCGCGCAGGCGGTCGCCGGCACGCGCCTGACGGTCGCCGAGGCCGGCGCGAGCGAGCATCACACCGGGCTGGCGTTCGATCTGAACGTGCCGGGCAAGATTTTCTCCGACACCGCGCAATCGCTGTGGCTCAACGAGCACTGCTGGGATTACGGTTTCGTCATCCGCTACACCGACGAAAAGCAGGCGATCACCGGCTTCATGGGCGAGGAATGGCACGTCCGCTACGTCGGCGAGGCGCACGCGAAAAAAATGCGCGAGCTTGACATGTGCCTCGAAGAATACGTCGCGTATTTGCAGGGCGCCTGACGGATACCGCGAAAACGCCGCCGAATAAACATCGGCGGCGTTTTACGTTCAGGCCGGTTTACGATTCCATTTTCGAGTAGTTCGGCGCTTCCTTGGTGATGTAGATATCGTGCGGATGGCTTTCGGTCAGTCCGGCGCTGGTGATGCGGATAAACTCGGCGTTTTGGCGCATGTCCTCGATGGTCGGCGCGCCGCAGTAGCCCATCGACGAGCGCAGGCCGCCCATCAGCTGGAACACCGTTTCGCTCAAAGCGCCCTTATACGGCACGCGGCCTTCGACGCCCTCGGGCACGAGCTTTTTGGCGTCCTCCTGGAAATAGCGGTCCTTGCTGCCCTCGTTCATAGCGGCGAGCGAGCCCATGCCGCGATACACCTTGAAGGAACGTCCCTGATAGATCTCCATGCCGCCCGGGCTTTCCTCGGTGCCGGCGAACAGGCTGCCCAGCATGACGGCGCGCGCGCCGGCGGCGATCGCCTTGGCGATGTCGCCCGAATACTTGATGCCGCCGTCCGATATGATCGAAACGCCGTGCTTGTCGGCTTCCTCGGCGCAATCGGCGACGGCGGTGATCTGCGGCACGCCGATGCCGGCGATCACGCGCGTGGTGCAGATCGAGCCGGGGCCGATGCCGACCTTGACGCAGTCGACGCCGGCGCTGATGAGATCGCGCGTGGCGGCGGCGGTGGCGACGTTGCCGGCGAAGAGCTGAATATGCGGATAATCCTTTCGGATCATTTCGATGGTTTTGAGCACGCCCATGCTGTGCCCGTGCGCCGTGTCGATGGAGATCACGTCCACCTTGGCGGCGACGAGCGCGGCGATGCGCTCCATGGTGTCGTGGCTGACGCCCACGGCGGCGGCGCAGAGCAGCCGGCCGTTTTTGTCCTTGGCGCTGTTGGGATACTTGGTGGTCTTTTCAATGTCCTTGATGGTGATCAGCCCGCGCAGGTTGTAGTCGCCGTCCACGATAGGCAGTTTTTCGATGCGGTGCTCGGCGAGGATGGCCTTGGCCTCCTCCAGCGTGATGCCCTCGCGCGCGGTGATGAGATTCCTGCTCGTCATCACCTGCCCGATGGGGCGGCTGTCGTCGGTCTCAAAGCGGAGATCGCGGTTGGTCAGGATGCCCACAAGCCGGCTGCCCTTGGTGATGGGCACGCCGCTGATGCGGTAGCGCGCCATGAGCGCCTTGGCGTCAGCGATCAGGTGCTCGGGCGAAAGGAAAAAGGGATCGGTGATGACGCCGTGCTCGCTGCGCTTGACCTTGTCCACCTGCGAGGCCTGCTCGGCGATCGACATGTTCTTATGGATGACGCCCAGCCCGCCCTCGCGCGCCAACGCGATGGCCATGCGCGCGTCGGTCACGGTGTCCATTGCGGCGGACAGCACGGGAATATTGAGCGTGATGTCCCCGGTCAACGTCGTCTTGAGCGACACATCCTTGGGGATCACCTCGCTGCGGCGCGGAATCAGCAGCACGTCGTCGAAGGTCAAACCCTCTCTCAAATTCCTCTGCAGCATACCCTTCCCCCTCCATCATCTGATATTTGGGCTATTGTATCGCATTCGCGCGGGCATGTCAAACGTTTTTCGGATGAATCGCGCGCGCCGCGCCGCGTTGACAAACGGGCGCGCCCGTGCTATACTGCCCCCGCAACCTTAGATCAGTGGTGGAGTCTGTCATAGAACGCGCGAGCGCTCTATTGATCGGGGCTGACCGGCGTGCCGCGCGCAAAACGGCGCGGTGGTTTGGCTTCACGCCTGTCGGGTGTGAGGTATTTTTTTGGGCTTATCCGACTGATTGATTGCATAGGATCGATACAGAGGAGGGGTTTCACATGGTCTGGGCAATCGTTTCATTAGCGGTGTCCGTCGCCGCGCTCGCGGTGGCGGCGTACTTCTACCAATGGGTCAAAAAGCTGCCGAGCGCCAATCCCCAAATGGACCGGATCGGCAAGCTCATCCGCGACGGCGCGTTCACCTTCATGCGGCGCGAGTATAAAACGCTGCTGATCTTCTGCGGCGTCGTGTCCGCCGTCATCTTCGTCTTCTTCCCCACGCCGATCTGGGAAGGCAGAGGGATCGGCGGCAACCTGTCGTCGGTGGGCGCGTACCTGTTCGGCTCGATCCTGTCGGGGCTGGCGGGCATCGTGGGCATCAGCATCGCCACCGTCGCCAACGTGAAAGCGGCGTCCGCCGCGAAACAGGGCATCGCGCCCTCGTTCATGGCGGGCTTCCGGGGCGGCGCGGTCATGGGCATGGCGGTGGTCGCGGGATCGCTGCTGGGCGCGTCGATCCTGTACCTCGTCACGGGCAGCGCCGACCGCATCATGGCGTTTTCCTTCGGCGCAAGCTCGCTGGCGCTGTTCGCCAAGGCGGGCGGCGGCATTTTCACCAAGACCGCCGACATCGCCGCCGACCTCGCGGGCAAGGTGGAACTGGGCATCCCCGAGGACGACCCGCGCAATCCCGCCGTCATCGCCGACAACGTGGGCGACAACGTGGGCGACGTCGCCGGCATGGGCGCCGATCTGTTCGATTCCAATATCGCCTCCATCGCGGCGGCGATCGTGATCGCCATACCGCTCGGGCTGGTCGATCTGATCTTCTGCTTCGGCGCGCTGGGGCTGCTCGCCTCGATTTTCGGCGTGCTGCTGGCGCGCATCGGCGACAAAGGCGATCCCGGCAAGGCGCTTAACCGCGGCACGTACGTCACCTGCGCGATCTTCGCGCTGCTGACGCTGGGCGGCTGTCTCTTGAGCGGTTATAACCTCCGGCTGTGGGGCGCGGCGGTGCTGGGCATGGTCGCGGGCGTCGTGATCGGGCTGACGAGCGAGTTTTTCACCGGCGACGACAAAAAGCCCGTCGAAAAGGTGGCGCGCGCGTGCCAGAGCGGGCCGGCGTTCACCATTCTTTCGGGCTTCTCCTACGGCTTGTGGAGCACGCTGCCCTCGATGGCGGGCATCGGGCTGGCCGCGCTGTTCTCCTATCAGCTCTGCCTGCCGCTGGGCGGCGGCTATCCCATGCTCGGCATCGCCGTGGCGGCGCTGGGCATGCTGTCGGTGGTCGGCATGATCATCAGCAACGACGCCTACGGCCCCATTGTGGACAACGCGCGCGGGCTGGCCGAAATGTGCGGGCTGGGCGACGAGGTGCTCGAGATCACCGACAAGCTCGATTCGGCGGGCAACACGTCCAAGGCGATCACCAAGGGCTTCGCCATCGGCGCGGCGGGGCTGACCGTCATCGCGCTGCTGGGCGCGTTCATCGAGACGGTCGGACAGCTCGGCGTGACGGTATCGCTTGATCTGATGAATCCGATGGTGCTGTTCGGGACGCTGGTGGGCGCGGCGGTGCCGGCGATCTTTTCCGCCATGCTCATCCTGGGCGTCGACCGCAACGCGCAGACGATGGTCAAGGAAATCCACCGCCAGTTCAATACCATTCCCGGGCTGCGCGAGGGCAAGGAGGGCGTCGTGCCCGAGTACGGCAAATGCATTGATATCGCGGCGCGCGGCGCGATCCGCGAATTGATCCCCGCCGGCGTCGTCGCCATCCTGACCACGCTGCTCGTGGGCTTTGTCGGCGGCGTGCAGGCGGTGGGCGGCTACCTCGCGGGCAATATTGTGAGCGGACTTCTGCTCGCCATGCTCATGAGCAACGCGGGTGGGCTGTGGGACAACGCGAAGAAATTCATCGAAGCGGGCAATTTCGGCGGCAAGGGCAGCGACGCGCACAAGGCGGCGGTTATCGGCGACACCGTCGGCGACCCCTTCAAGGACACCGCCGGTCCGTCCATCAACACGCAGATCACCGTCGTTTCGCTCGTATCCTCGCTCGCGGCGGGGCTGTTCGCGGCGTTCTCGCTGATTCACTGACCGTCGGCAAGCGCGAACGGCGAAAAGCGTCAAAAGCGAATAAACGCAAAACCAATCAAGGACGCCCGGGCATCATGCGCCGGGCGTCCTTTGATGATGGAGTCCATGCAGTCGTTTCGCGCGATACAGGCATTTCAGACGCGGATATTTACCAAACGCACACCTCGACCCGATACGTCTTGCCCGTCGTTCCGGGCGCGGGGATTTACACGACGCGCACCTCGACCCGATACGTTTTGCCCGTCGTTCCGGGCGCGGGGATGAACTGGCCGGCGATCGGGCTGCCGTCCACGGCAACCGACACGGCGCCTTTTTCGCCGCCCGCTTCGTTGACGATGCGGATATCGTAGACGTTGCCGCGGAACTCGCGGCGAACGCGCACGTCCTTCATATCGGCGGGAAGGCAGGGATCGAGCGTCAGCCCGTCAAACTGCGGCTTGACGCCGAGGATCGCCTGCGACACGGCGAAGAAATTCCACGCGCTGGTGCCCGAAAGCCAGCTGTTGCGCGCTTCGCCCGGGCGCGTGCTCTGGACGCTGTTGACGGTCTGGCAGTAGACGTACGGCTCGATTTTATGAAGCTTTTGATTCGTTATATACGACGGCGCGGTGCGTTTGAACACGTCAAACGCGGCGTCGCCGTGCCCGAGCATCGTTTCGGCGATGACGATCCACGGGTTGTTGTGGCAGAAAATCGAGCCGTTCTCCTTGAATCCCGGCGGATAGCTGCTGATCTCGCCGATGTTGAGGCGATAGGAGGAATACGCAGGCCAGTTGAGCATCACGCCGTCGTCGGTGAGCAGGTATTTGCGCGTGCTGTCGAGCGCCTTTTGCGCCCGGCCGTCCTCCATGCCGATGCCCGCCATGACGCACATGCCCTGCGGCTCGATGAAGATCCTGCCCTCGTCGCATTCCCGGGAGCCGACCTTGTCGCCGTTGGCGTCGTAGGCGCGCAGGAACCATTCGCCGTCCCAGCCGCTCTTCTCGATCACGGCGGTCATTTCGGCTTTCTTCACGCGCGCGTACGCCGCCTCGTCGGGTCGGCCGGATTTTTCCATCATGACGGCGTAATCGTCCGCCACGCCCACGTACATGCCGGCGATGAACACGCTCTCGGCGATGCCGGTGTCCTTGTTGGAAACGGTCTGGAAGGTCTCGCCCGGCGCGTCGGAATAGCAGTTGAGGTTCAGGCAGTCGTTCCAGTCGGCGCGGCCGATGAGCGGCAGCCCGTGCGGGCCGCGATGCTCGTCAAAGAAGCGGAAGCTGCGGCGCAGATGCTCCGCCATGCTGTCGGCAAGCGCGGGGTCGTTGTCGAAATCGACGCGCTCGGACAGAATGCTGAAATCGCCCGTTTCCTTGATGTAGTTCGCCACGGCGTAGATCAGCCAGAGCGGATCGTCGTTAAAGCCGTTGCCCACGGCGAGGTTGCCGCGCTTGGTGAGCGGCTGGTACTGGTGGTACGCGCTGCCGTCGGGGAACTGCGTGGCGGCGACGTCGAGGATGCGCTCGCGCGCGCGTTCGGGCACGAGATGGATGAAGCCCAGTAGATCCTGACTGCAGTCGCGGAAGCCCATGCCGCGCCCGATGCCCGTCTCGAAATAGCTCGCCGAGCGGCTCATGTTGAAGGTGACCATGCACTGGTACTGATTCCATAGATTGACCTGACGGTCGAATCTCGCGTCCGCCGTTTCGACCCTGAAATGGCTGAGCAGATCGCGCCAGTAGGCGTTCAGCTCGGCATATTTCTCTTCAAACTGCTTTTCGGTCGCAAACTCGGCGAGCAGCGCGTGCGCGTCGTCCTTGTTAATGACGCCCGGCGCGAGGAATTTTTTGTCCTTCGGGCTTTCGCAATAGCCCAGCGTGAACACGAAGGCGACGCGCTCGCCCGGCGCGAGCGACACGCGCAGGCGCTGCGCGGCGATGGGCGACCAGCCGTGCGCCTCGGAATTGCGCGGCTTGTCCTCGTATACGGCGTCGGGATGGTCAAAGCCGTTGTACAGGCCGATAAACGTTTCGCGGTCGGTGTCGTAGCCGTCGATATCGGCGTTGACGGCGTACACCGCGTAATGATCGCGGCGCTCGCGGTATTCGGTCTTGTGATAGATCACCGCGCCGCCGCGCTCGAACTCAACCTCGCCCAGCGCGTAATTGCGCTGTAAATTGGTGTTGTCGTCCAGCGCGTTCCACAGGCAGAACTCGACGAAGCTGTACACGCTGAATTCCTTTTGCGCGTCGCTCTCATTGGTCAGCGAAAGGCGCGTGACCTCGGCGCGGAAGGAGCGCGGCACGAAGGTCGTCTGCTCGGCGCGGACGCCGTTTTTGACGCCCGTGATGATCGTATACCCCATTCCGTGGCGGCATTCATAGAAATCAAGCGGCGTTTTGCAGGGCTGCCAGCCGGGATTCCAGACCACGCCGCCGTCGTTGATGTAGAAGTATTTGCCGCCCGCGTCGACGGGCACGTTGTTGTAGCGGTAGCGCGTGAGGCGCAGCAGCCGCGCGTCCTTGTAGAAGGAATAGCCGCCCGACGTATTGCTGATGAGCGAGAAGAAATCCTCGCTGCCGAGATAATTGATCCACGGGTAGGGCGTATCGGGGCGCGTGACGACGTATTCGCCGCGCGCGTCGTCGTATGTTCCGTAGGACATGGAGATGCCTCCTCGTGCAGAAAGTGGAAAACCAGTCGCTTTCAGGCGCTCGCGCGCGCCCTCTTGCGATAAATCGCCCCGCAAAGGCTGCCCTTCGCGGGGCGAAAAGGAATGATTTATCGCGCTGTTATGCGATTACTTGGTTTTTTCGGCAACCCACGCGTCATACTGCGACTGCATGGCGGCGACCACGACGTCGATGCCCGCGACCTTGAGGTCGGCGACGTAGGCGGCAATGCCGTCGGCGCCGTTGGGATCCACGTTGCCGCACATGAGGCTCAGCTGATACTTGTCGTACACGTTCTTGATGGCGGCAAGCTCGCTCTCGACCACCGAGGTGTCAAAGGCGAAGCCGGCGTTGGGCAGCAGGATCGCGTCGTCCGCGTAGCTGATGAGCAGCGCGTTCTTGTTGGGATCTTCGCCGACGGTGACATGCTGGAGCTGGGTGTTGCCCATCGTCCAAGCGCCGCCGTGCGCGCCCTGCCAAACCGGGTTGTCCAGCACGACGAAATCGCCGTCCATGTGCCAATCCTCGCCCTCGATGCCGTAGAGGATCATGTTGATGAACTTGGCGTCGGTGTGCATGAGGTTGATGAACTGCATGGCTTTCTGGGGATTCTCGGAAGAGGTCGGGATCGCCAGCATGGAGCCGGAGAATTCGGACGCCAGTTTCGGCGCGGAAACGATTTCATAGAAGGGGTTGTTGCCGGCGGCAAGGGCGGCCTTCTGTTCGTCGCTGCCAAAGGACTGGATGGTCTCGGCGGACTTGATATCGTTGCCCTTGAGCGGCTGAGCGGAGAACAGCCACGCGCCCGTGGGGATCACATCGCGGAACTGATAGGTGGTCAGGTTCGCGCCCGGATCGATGTAGCCGGCCTGCATCCACTTATACATGAGCTCGCAGTGGGTCTTGGTGACTTCCTGCTCCCAGATGTTGTAGAAGTTCGGGTCGAAGCTGCCGTCGGCCTCGAAGTTGTTCTTCTGGGCAACCAGCACGCCGCCTACGCCCAGCAGATCGGTGTTGAACCAAGGCTGGTCGCACCAGCGTCCCGATTCCATGACGAAGGGATAGCTCTCGGGATGGAGTTCCTTGTACTTGGCGAGATAGGGCTCAAGCTCTTCGCAGGTCTTGAAAGCCTGCGCGACTTCCTTGGTCAGCCCCACTTCCTCGGCGGCGACGCTGTTGACGATCCAGCCGTCGGGAACGGCAAGCTCTTTATTGGTGGGAATGGCGTAGTTGACGCCGTTGACCGCCGAGCCTTGAAGGAACAGGGGATTCAGCGTTTCCAGAATGCCCTGGCCGTCGCTCTGCAGCAAATCGTTGAGGGGCTGGAAATAGCCCGCCTGCACGCAGTTCATGAACTGCAGCCACGTGGCGGTGAAGAATACGTCGATCTTGTCGCCTGCCGCGAGGGTAGGCATCGCGGTGTCCATGTTCCAGCCGTAGACGTGGAACTTGATGGTGCAGCCAATCTTCTCGGTCAGGTACGCGCTGAGCGCCGCTTCGACCGCCTCTTTGCGGTCGGAGTCGCCGGTGCCGACCCAATAGCAGTTCAGCTCGTACTCGCCTTCGGCGGAAGCGGTCGTGAAGATCGCCATCGACAGAAGCATCGTCGCGACGAGCAGCAGGGATGTGAGTTTGCGCAACATGTGTTCATCCTCCTTTTTATTTCTTATTAATGAAGCGACTGCTTCAATAATAAACGTGGATTCGCGCGTCCGCGCGGGCAGGGATTTAAGCGGATCACAATCGACCTTGGGCATCACGCGCGTGGATTCGCGCGCCCGCGCGGGAAGGGATTGAAGCGGATCACAACCGACCTTGGGCATCACCGCACGTGGATTCGCGCGTCCGCGCGGGAAAGGATTCAAGCGGATCACAACCGACCTTGGGCATCACCGCACGTGGATTCGCGCGCCCGCGCGGGAAGGGATTGAAGCGGATCACAACCGACCTTGGGCATCACCGCACGTGGATTCGCGCGTCCGCGCGGGAAAGGATTCAAGCGGATCACAACCGACCTTGGGCATCACCGCACGTGGATTCGCGCGCCCGCGCGGGAAGGGATTGAAAACGATTTCGGTCGGCGGCGGATTCGCCCCGCGGCGCGTCCCGGCATTCGCGCGGTGTATTCCCGACGTTCTCTGTCGCGGATCGCCCGTCACGGTATCCCGGCATTCGCGCGGGACGACCCGCGCAGCCTGTCAGCCCTTGACCGCGCCGATGGTCAGGCCTTTGATGAAATAGCGCTGGAAGAAAGGATACGCCAGAATAATCGGGCCGACGGTGACGACCGCCATCGCCATGCGGAAGGTCTCGGAGGGCAGCTTGGCGGCCGCCTCCATCGCCGCGCCGCCCATCTGCGCCGCGTTTTCGCGCAGAAAGCGGATGTTCTGCATCATCTGATAAATCATGTACTGGAGATTATACTTTTTGGTATCGTCAATGAACAGCAGGCAGTTGTTGAAGTTGTTCCAGATGCCGACGGCGGCGAACAGCGCGACGGTGGCCAGACCGGGCTTGGAGAGCGGCAGCACGATCCGCAGATAGGTGTGCCATTCGCCCGCGCCGTCGATGCGCGCCGATTCGAGGATGGCTTCGGGAATGTTCGATTGGTAGAAGGTGCGCATCACGATGACCCAGTAGGCGCTGAACGCGCTTGGAAGGAAGAGCGCCCAGAGCGTGTTGCCGATGCCGATGACCTGCCTGACGGCGACGTAGAACGCCACCATACCGCCGCCGAACAGCATGGTAAAGAAGGAGAAAAAGGTGAAAAAGTTGCGATACTTGAAATCGCGGCGGCTGAGCGGATAGGCGTACAACCCCACGGCGATCATGCAGGCGATCGTTCCGCCGATCGTGGCCAGAATGGTGTTGGAGTAGGCGTAGCCGACGATCGAGCCCTTCTGGAACAGGTACTTATACGCCTCGACCGACCAGTCCATCGGCCAGAAGCGATAACCGTTGAGCGTCAGCGATTTTTCCTCGGTGAACGAAGAAACGATAATGAGATAGATCGGAACGAGGAACACGAGGCAGATGACGATAAATCCGACGTTCAGCGCCGTGTTGGAGCGCTTGGAGATCGCGTTGCGGTCGCTCTCGTGAATGATTTCTTTCGCCGATGCCTTTCGATCCATGATCACGGTCAACCCCGCCTTTCCTTTGCGTTTGACATCCGCCGCGTCAGAACAGCGCCATATCGGGCTGCGCCCTGCGGACGATGAGGTTGGTGGTCAGAACCAACACAAAGCCCATGACGGACTGGAACAGCGCGCCGGCGGCGGGATAGCCGAGGCTGGAGCCCTTCTTCATCATGTTGTACACGTACACGTCGATGGTGTTGGTCACGTCGCTGAGCATGCCCGAGCCGTTGGGCAGCGAATAATACATCTCGAAATCGCCGTTGAAAATACGCCCGACGGCGAGGATCTGGAGCAGCACGATGGTGGGAATCAGCTGCGGCAGCATGATGTGCTTGACCTGCTGCCACTTGCTCGCGCCGTCGATAGCGCCCGCCTCGTACAGCTCCTGATCGAAGCCCGCCAGCGTCGCCAGATAGATAATCGAGCCTTGCCCCGTGTATTTCCAGATGTTAGAAATCAGGAAAATCCACGGCCAATACTTCTTTTCGGAATAGAACAGGATGCGTTCCTTGCCCATCGACGCGCCGATCTGGTTGAACACGCCGGCGGGATTGATGAAGGCGTAGACCACGTACATGACGATGATCCAGCTGATGAAGTACGGCAGGAACATGACGGACTGATAGATCTTGGAGCCGCGGCGGTTGCGAAGCTCGTTGATGGCGATGGCGACCGTCACCTGCAAAAAGACGCCCACCACCATGAACAAAAGATTGTAGCCGATGGTATTGCGAAGGATTTTGAAGGTGTCGGGGGATTTGATCAGAAACTCGAAGTTTTTGAGCCCCACCCACTGTGAATTGACAAACAGGCTGTAGATAAATTTGTTTTGAATCCAAAAACCCTTCGGCGGCATCGCCAGACGATACTTTTTGAACGCCATTATGATGCCGGGCATGGGCAGATAATTGAACAGCAGCAGCAAAACAACGCCCGGCAGAAGCATGGCGAGGAACGCGCCCTGTCTGCTGACACTGCCGCGCATGAGGCGGCGCGGCCGGACGGTTTTCTCGTGAATCCTCATGCTCATGCGTGATGCCTCCTTGTCTTGATGTCGTATCCTCCGCCCGCTCGTGTCGGCGCTTCGGTTTGTCGGCGTTTTTGCCAAAAAGCGCTGTCGCCCCGGCGCGGCGTTTTCGGATGGGGCGCGGTGCCTTCGCCTTGCGGGTGGTCGCTCCGTCGCGGTGCGTTTCCCGGATGGGGTCGCGGTGGTTTCGCCTTGCGGGTGGTCGCTCCGGCGCGGCGCGTTTCCCGGATGGGATCGCGGTGCTTTTACCTTGCGGGTGGTCGCCCCGGCGCGGCGTTTTCGGATGGGGCGCGGTGCTTTCGACTTGCGGGTGGTCGCCCCGGCGCGGCGCGTTTCCCGGATGGGGTCGCGGTGCTTTTACCTTGCGGGTGGTCGCTCCGGCGCGGCGCGTTTCCCGGATGGGGTCGCGGTGCTTTCGCCTTGCGGGTGGTCGCCCCGGCGCGGCGTTTTCGGATGGGGCGCGGTGCCTTCGCCTTGCGGGTGGTCGCTCCGTCGCGGGCTGTCGTCGTTTTCGATGGAAACGGGGCTGTCAGAGGGTTGTCGCGGAGATTGTCGGCTTTTCGCTGTGTTTCGTCGGGTTCTCTCTGTGTTTCATCGGGTTTTTGCTTCGTTTCGCGGCAGAAAATGCCTTCGATAACGTTTTTGTAAGCATAGTATAATGCATACTTGGCGAAATTGCAATGGTTTTTCTCATTTTTTTCTGCGCATTTTTCGAGCCGCCGGAAGTTTTGTTGAAATTTTTCGTTATTCTCCCATTTTAAACATTCATCGACATGCGCGACGCGCGTTTTTTGATGACGGTTTAGAGAATTTCGCGTATGTTTCGTCTTGAATTTGTTTTGAATGACACGCAAACATGTCTTAACAGGTATAATATTCGCCAATATTGACTTTAATTTTTGCCGTATCAGGTCAAAGAAAACGGTTTAATGAACATTTCGCAGTTTTCCACGAAACGCGAGAAAAACCCGTTCGCGCTGTCCCGCGAACGGGTCATATGCTGCGTGTATGGCCGGACTTACCGCGATACGTTTCGTACCGGCTGCCGTCAGCGGGCGCGATCTGCTCGCAGTTCCCACGGACACGGTCGCCGCACCGCCGATACGCGCGGGGCGACGCGGTTTCCGCGCAGATTACCACGCTATTTCCGTCATCATCACGTCAAACAACTCGCGCAATCGTTGTTTTCTCTCGACATACCGCCGATATACGAAGTGCGACGCGCCACGGAATACGGCATCGAAATCTCACGCCGCCGATACACGCGAGGCGACGCGCCTTGAGTGCTGCCGCCGTCAGTTTACGCCGCCGACACGCGGGTCGCCATAGCTCCGGCCTGGTTAACGCAACTCCGACGCGTCGAAATTTCTCCGACGCGGCCGCCGTTATCTCTCGACGCGGTAAACGTGGTACTCGCCCGGCCGATAATCGATGCGGAAAACCGTTTCGTCGCTCGCGGCGCGGTACTGCGCGTCCTCGCTGTCGGGGAGCGGCTCCAATCGGCGCTCGGGCAGGTCGGGGCGCGCCAGCTTGCCCTCGGCGGGCAGCGTCAGCGCTTTCGCGCGACCTTGAACGTGAATAAACGCCTCGCCGCACTCCGCGCCGTCCTGCACATACGCGTACAGGATGAACGCGCCGTTGTCGTAATGGAAGATGCTCACGCCCTCGCCGCCCTCGAGCCAGACGCCGTTGACCGGCATTTCGGCGCGCATCCGCGACAGCGCGGCGGCGGGCACGCGGCGCAGCTGACTGTACGAATCGGGTAGATTGATCGTCCACATTTCGCCCCGGCCGTAGGTGTCGCGCGCGAGAAGCGCGTAGCTTTCGCCGCCGTCGGCGGCCTTGACGAGCGCCCACGTCGCGTTGTTCCGCATTTCCATCACGGGGAAATCGATTTCATCCCTGCCGTGGACGTACTCCATGCGCGGGCGCGAGCGGTCGGTCCGCTCGACCATGTAATCGCGCGATGAGGCGCGGCGTCCCTCGAATCGCAGGCTGGTCATGTTTTCGATGCCGCGTCCCAGCATGGCGCGCACGAAGCCGCCCGTCACGATCGCCTTGCCGCCGCAGGCGACGTACCGATCGAGTTTTTCCATGATATCGGGATCGCACGACGCGGCGCGCGTGAGGAAAAGGCTTGGCGCGTCCTTGGGGAAATACGGCGTCAGCGTGATGGGGAAACCGGCCATGCCGAGGAAATCCTGCGCGTTGTCCTCGCCCTGCGAGTTATCGGGCAGATAACAGGGCACGCCGACGGGCGCGCCGAGATGATCGAGCGCGTCGTCCAGATGATCCAGATGGAAGCCCAGCGCGGCGACCTCGTGCCGATCCATGAGCGTGTTGTAGCTGAACAGCGCAAGCTCCCTCGGCTTGGAAAACAGCGTCAGGTACGCCTGCTCGAGGTACTGATCCAGCGAGTGCATGTCATAGGGATCGAACCAGCCGCCGCCGTTGCGCCCGGGCGACATCGCCTCGAAATAGGTCATCAGGGAATAGCTCAAATAGCGCGGCAGATTCTGATCGGTATGCAACATGTCGCGCGTTTCGGTGCCCGTGTAGATGCCGTCGAACAGATCGCGCTGTTCCGCCGGGTTGTAGCCCGTTTCCTGATAGCTTTCCGCCCAGTTGGGATACTTGATGATCACGCGGCAATTCGGATTGACGCGCTTGGCGGGCGCGATCATGTAATCGCGGCTGACGCGGCGCATCAGATCGAGCCGGTAGGCGGAAAAGCCCGTCGTGCCGTGCGCGGCGTTGAACAAATCGCGCTCGGCGCGGCAGGCGTCGCAGGTGCAGTTGGTGAAGAAGAAATCGTCGATGATGAACTCGTCAAAGCGCGCGGCGAGGAACGCCGACGCCTCGGCGAGCGCCGCCAGCATTTTTTCGTCATTATAGCAGAGCACGTCGAACAACCGCGCCTTTTCCCCGTCGCCCGGGGGCGTGGGCATGATGGTCGTGATGCCGCCCGCAACCTCGAGCCCGGCCCGTTCCAGCTCGTCGCGGCACATGTCGAATTGCTCGGGCGACGCCTGCACGCCGTGGCGGAACTGCTCGAGATAGATCTTGTCCAGCCGCATGTATTTGCGGTAGAACTGCAGCCCCGCGCGCAGATGCTCGCGCGTCTCCGCCGCCGCGCCGGGCGCGAACAGGTACGCCGCAAGCCTGAAATTCCGATAGTTCCCCATTTTCATGCCTCCTCGCATCCTTGGTCGTTTGTACAGAAACCGTTTTAGGTATTATAACCGAATTTGTTCGTTCTGTCCACGGTCTTTTTTCACGGCATGAAAAACGCCGTCGCGGGGACGGCGGGCAGGGCAAAAATCACGGGGAATGACAGGCGGCTGAACGGTTCCGGACGCGTTTACGTTTTGATGCCCGCCTCGGCGAACGCCTCGAGCGCGGCGAGGCGGATTTCACGCTCGAGCGCCCAGACGGCGGGCACGTCGCACGTGCATTCGATGCGGACGGTGGCGGCGCGGAAATCGCTGGCGATCAGCCCGGGCACGTCGGGCGTTTCCGAGAGGGAGAGCTTTTGCGCGAGCTTGGCCATCGCTTCGGTCAGCACGGCGATGGCGCGGCGGTAATCCTGCCCGTGCAGGATGGTGAGATCGACGATGGCGCGGCGATACCCCCGGCTCATGTTGACGACGGTGCGGATATCGCCGTTGGGGATGACGTACTGGAAGCCGTTGACGCCGCGCAGCACGGTGGTGCGCAGCGCGACGCTCTCGACGGTGCCCGTCTGCCCGGCGATTGTGACGGTGTCGCCCACCTTGACGCGCTCCTCCGCCCATAAAAACATGCCCGAAATAAAATCCTTGACCAGCGACTGCGCGCCGAAGCCCAGCGCGACGCCGCCGATGCCCGCGACGGCGAGCACGGAGGTCACATCGACGCCCAGCACCTTGAGCGCGCTGGCGGCGATGCCCGCGAACCAAAGGCAGTCCAGCAGGCTCGATGTCAGCGATTCAACCGTTTTCGCCTGTTTTTCATCGCGCGTGACATGCTTGAGCCGGCGCGAGCGGAAAATGCGGCGCACCAGCCGGCGCGTCAGCCTGATGACGAACACACCGGCGACGACGATGATAAGCGCCGTCAGCAAACGAATGATAAAGGAAGGGAACTGCGTCAGCGCGGCGCGCCCCTCGGAGACGACGCTTTGCAGATCAATCGTCGGCTCGGGCGTGGGCATCGGCGTGGTAAGCGGCGCGTTCATGTCGATTCCTCCGCAAGCGTCCTGCCCAAAATCAGCGCGCCGATCAGCCCGCTGTCGGGGTATAATGCGGGCGGCGCGATCAGGGCGTCGATGGTATCGGGCGTCACAAAAGGCAGATAGCCGTTGAGCAGCGAAAGCGTTTTCCTGCGGATCAGGGGGAACAGCGCCGTCCGCGCCATCACGCCGCCGCCCAGCAGGATTTTTTCGGGCGAGACGGTCAGCAGCGCCGTCGCGCAGAGATGCGCGAGATAGTACGCCTCGATGTCCCACGCGACGTGGCCGTCGGGCAGCTCGCGCCCCGGCGCGCCCCAGCGCTTTTCCATCGACATGCCCGAGGCCAGCCCTTCCAGGCAGCTTTCATGGTACGGGCAAAAGCCGCCGGGCGTCGGATCGTCCCGGTGCGGCGCGAGCGGGATATGCCCCCACTCGGGATGCATTTTACCGTAAACCAGCCGACCGTCGAGATACACGCCGACGCCGACGCCCGTGCCGACGGTGGCGTACACGCAGCTTTTCAGCCCCTTCGCCGCGCCGAGCGTCGCCTCGGCCAGCGCGGCGGCGCCCACGTCGGTATCGATGGCGCAGGGGACGTTCAGCGCGTCCGAAAGCGTTTTCAATAAAGGAAAATCCCGCCACGCGAGCTTGGGCGTGGCGGTGATATCGCCGTAATGCGGCGAACGCTCGTTCAGATCGAGCGGGCCGAAGCTGCCGATGCCGACGGCGCGGACGTTTTCGCCGCGAAAGAAATCAATCACGCGCGGCATCGTCTCCCCGGGCGAAAGCGTGGGCAGGCTGTCGCGCCTGACAACGCGCAGGCGCTCGTCGGCGACCGCCGCCACCATCTTGGTGCCGCCGGTCTCCAGCGCGCCGATCCGCATGTTATTCAAACAGCTCGGTTTCGGCGTTCAAAACGTGCTTTTGATCCTCCACCAAGCGGATAAAGCGCGCGCGGTAATCCTTCGCCGCCGCCTTGAGCATGTCGACCTCCTCGCGGAGCGCCTCGCGCTCACCGTCGAGCGCCGCGATCTCGCCGTCCCGGGCGGGGACGGACGCCTTGGCTTTTTCGATGATTTCGGCCGCCTGACGCTCGGCGTCGGCGACGGTATCGTCGTAAAACTTCTGCGCGCGGGCGAGCAGTTTCTGCGCGCTCGCCTCGCTCGCCTGCGCGTTCGCCGAGGGCGCGGGCGCCGGAGCGGGCGCCAGAGGCGCGGGCACGGGCGCGTAGACGGGCGCGGGCTGCTGCTGCGACAAAGACAGTTTGTTCTTGAGCGCGGCGATCTCCGCCTGCATGCTCACCATTTCGTCGCAGATGTCGTCCAAAAACTCATCCACTTCGACGGGGTCGTACCCCAGCATCTTATTCTTGAATTCCTTCTCCTCGATCATGGAAACGGTGATAGCCATGCGCTGTTCCTCCAGTCTGATGGTCAGTATCGTGTCGTATATTCGCGGATCATGGTTGTCCGAAAAGGGTTTCTCCCCGCCTTGGCGGGAACGTCGACGGAATCCCCGGTTTGATCGCGCGGGACGCGTCCCGCCGCTTCGTCGCGAAGCCGGGCATCTCCGGCGGCGCGGTCGGCGCGTTTACAGCCAGCCCAGAATCAACCCGAGCACAAGGCACAAAACGATGGCCGTCACAGAGCCGATGTCAAAGGAAAAGGCGCGGTTGGGCAGGATTTTCGCCGCGATCGCACGGCCGACGCGCAGCGCCGGTTCGCAGATTTTCGCCAGCACCGCCGTCCATGGCTTCTGCGTCTTGAGGAAATAGGGCAGGAGCATATTGACGAGCAGGACGAGCGCGTACAGTTTCAGAAGCTGTCCGAGAAAATAAAACATGCGTTATCCTCCTTGAAATGACGTTGTCCGCTTGGGATCGGGGGTTGACGCCTGACTTCATTCGCGCGCCGTCCGCGCGGGCGCGGGATCGGGA
>CAYWOS010000023.1:0-16311 GCA_964459985.1 uncultured Oscillospiraceae bacterium | reverse complement strand
GGGATCGGGATCAGTTTTGCGCCGCCTCGAGGGATTCGTCGGGGGCATAGCCGTAGCCCTGCGGCTGCTCGGCAAAGGTCGTCTGCGGCGCCTGCTGCGCTTCCCTCGGGTAGAAGGGTTGTCTGGGCGCCTGCTCCGCCACGCGCTGATCAAAATCGCCGGCGGGGGAGTCGGCGCGGACGGGCGGATAAGGATTAACGGGAGGCTGATACGCCGCGCGCGGCTGCGCGTACGCCTGCTGCGGCTGGCCGTACGCCTGCTGCGGAGGATACGCCGGGCGCTGCTGCGCCTGCGGCCGCGCCGCGCCGTTCATCTGGCTGGTCGCCTGATCGGCGTACACCGCCATGCCCTGCGGCGCGAGGAAGTACGCGCCGTAGCGCGACACCTTGGTAATGGTGGCGCTGAGCGAGAAGCACGCGCCGCTCAAGGTATCGACATAGCGCCGCATTTCGGCGGGATCGGTGATGCCGTCCATCACGATGACCACGGCGTCGCCCGCGCGCAGCAGCATGATGGCGCTGCGGCAGTCGCCGATGCCGCGCGCGTTGATGATGCGCGCCGCGCCCGTCGCGGCCGCCTGCTGGGGCTGCTGATAAGGGGTCTGCTGGGGCTGCTGCGCCTGCTGCGGCTGCTGATAAGCGGCCTGCTGCGGCTGTTGCTGATATCCCGCCTGCTGTTGCTGCGGCTGCTGATAAGGGGTCTGCTGGGGCTGCTGATATCCCGCCTGCTGCGCCTGATGCGCCTGCTGATACGCGCTGATGGGCACGACGTTGTCGGGCTGGGCGGCGTGCTGCTGGGCGCGGCGGTTGCGCTGCGGCGGCTGATACTGCGCCGAAAACTGCGGCTGCTGCGCCTGCTGCGGCTGTTGGGGCTGCTGATACGCCGCCTGTTGGGGCTGCTGATACGCGGCCTGCTGCGGCTGCTGATACGCCTGCTGATAAGGCGATTGATAAGCGGTCTGCACCTGCGGCTGCTGATAGGCGGCGTCGCCCTGCGGATAGGGCTGCTGCGCCTGCGGAGGATACGCCTCGCGGCGCTGCGTGTCGGGCGCGGGGGCTTCCTCGTCGAAAAAGAACTGATTGTACATTTTCGACGCTTTCCGCTTCGCCTGCGCGAACAGATCACCTAATGCCATCAACGTGTCCTCCCGCTATTTGCTGAACAGCCTGGAGCCGACGCGCACCATTGTCGCGCCCGCCCGCGCCGCCAGATCATAATCCTGCGACATGCCCATGGATAATTCCCGGATATCGGTATGAGGGACGCCCGCCGCCGCGCACGCTTCAAACAGCGCGCGCATCCGCGTGAAGTAACCGAACAATTCGTCCCTCGGCGCATTCATCGGCATGATCGCCATCAATCCGCTGACTTCGACATGCGGATACGCCGCCGCCGCGCGGATAAACGCGAGCGTTTCGTCCTCGGCGACGCCGCCCTTTTGCCGCTCGCGCGCGATATTCACCTGCGCGAGCACGGGCATCACCCTGCCGTTTTTCTCCGCCTGCCTGTCAATTTCGGCGATTAAAGGAAGATTATCCGCCGAATGGATCAGGCATACATCCTTTATTATATATTTAACCTTGTTCGATTGCAACCTTCCGATCATGTGAATGCGAAAATTTTCTTTGAGCGCCGGCAGCTTATCGCGGATCGCCTGCGCGCGGTTCTCGCCGATATCGGTCACGCCCAGCGCGTCAAGCGGCGCGATTTCCTCCGCCGTCACCGTCTTGGTCACGGCGATCAACCGCGGTTCGCGCCCCCACGCCGCGCTCTCGCGGCGGAGCGTTTCGCGCACTTCGCCGACTCGATCGGATAATTCGCTCATAACAGCGCCTTTCGTTCCGTGTTTTGAAAAATCAGAACAGCAGCACGCGCACGCCCTCGTACAATACGCCCGCGTTCTCGGGAATGACGTGCGCCAGCGCGCCCTCGGTGGATACGACGGTCACGGGCGTCCAGTACTGCCCGCCGTCGGTGTCCATGACGACGCCGATGCGCCCGTTCTGGTTGTACAGCGCGCGCGAGGGCACGGTCAGGCTGTTGACGCTCTCGCCGAGCTGCACCTCGCAGTCGCGCAGATACAGGACGTTTTCGACGTCCGCGCCCGACTGGATCACCAGCCGCACCAGCAGTTCGCCGCCCGAGCGCGTGAAGGATTCGACGGTGGCGTCCACGACGGTCGAATCGAAGCTCTCGATCAGCAGCTTGTACGCGCGCCCCTTCACGGGCGTCCAGTCGAGATCGTCGCACAGCATGAGCACCGCCCACGCGTTCTGGCGCACGAGCCGGTAGACGGACACCGAGCGCGAGGAGGCGTCCGATGCGGGCAGCTGGCCGTTGTACAGCGCGCGCACCTGCGCGGGCGTCAGCTCCGAATAGTTGTCCATGTTGAGCGTCGATTCGTAGCCGTCGGTGTAGAAGCTGACCAGACCGCTGAAGGTGGCGGCGTACTGCTTGGTCCAGCTCGATATGCGCTGGAGCTGCGTGTTTTCGTTGTCGTACAGGCGGCTTAATTTCTGGTCGTCGGGGTATTTCTGCTTGAGATAGATCTGCCTGTCCTGCATGGCGGTTTTGAGCAGCGCTTCCTGATTGATCAGGCTGCCGCCGCCGCCCTGTACCAATTCCTGCGTCTCGACGGCGCGCTCGAGCACCGCGCTTTCCAGGCTCGACAGCCGGCTGTCGCCCGTGGCGGTGGCGAGAAGGGATTTGTGATAATCCTTGATCTGGTCGCGGTAGGTTTGCAGCGTGGTCAGCTCGCGCGTGTTGAAGCCCGAGGTGTACACCGTGCAGACGGTGTCGGTGCGCTGGATCTGCGCGCCCTCTTCGACGTTATAGTCGATGCGCGAAACGCCGTCCTGCGCGTACACCGTTTCGTCGCGTACGATGAGCGCGTCGCCGGAATAGCGCGCGCTGAGCGTGCCCGCCTGCACAACGGCGTACGCCGCGCGCCCCGGCGCGAGCAGGCGGACGCCCACGTACGCGCCGCACAAAAGCACCACGAACGCCGCGAAAAAGTACGCGCCCCTGTGCGAGCGCCCGGGGCGCACGCGCTGAAAGCCGGTGGGCGGCGCGGCATACCGCGCCTCGTCGGGCTGCGGATTAACATAATTTTCCTGCGGCGGCATGTACGGCGCGGGCGGATACGCGCCCTCGACGGGCGGCGGCGCCTGTCCCTGCGGCGGGTACGCGCTCCCGACGGGCGGCGGCGCGGCGGGCGAGCCCACCTGCGTCCACTGCGGCGCGTCGGGCGGCACGTATATCGGCTGCTGCCATGAATCCTGCTGCCGGGGATCATCGATTGGGGGCTGCATGATGTCCTCCCTGTTTGGGATAACCGACGAATCGGTAACTTATTGTGGTTCGATGAACGCCGCGAAAACTCCTGCTGATGGAAAATTTATCCACATCAGCCGTCCGCTTCGACGCCGATCTCGCCGAGTACGGCTTGCGCCGCGCGCAGGCCGTCGACGGCGGCGCTCATGATGCCGCCCGCGCAGCCCGCGCCCTCGCCCGCCGGATAAACGCCGGGGACGGAGGCGCGCATTTTGTCGTCGCGCAGCACGCGCACGGGGCAGGAGGAGCGCGTTTCGACGCCGGTGAGCACGGCGTCGGGCAGCGCGAAGCCGCGAAGCCGCCTGTCAAACTGCCTGATCGCCTCGCGCATGCCGCGCACGGCGAAATCGGGCAGCACGCCGTCAAGATCGGCCGGCTCGACGCCCGGGCGATAGGTGGGCGTCACGCGCCCGAGCGCCCGCGACGGACGCGCCGCGAGGAAATCGCCCACCGTCTGCGCCGGCGCGCGGTAGTTGCCGCCGCCCGCGCTGAAGGCGCGCTCCTCCCACGCCCTTTGCAGCGCGTAGCCGGCGAGCGGATGATCGCCCGGGAAATCGTCCGTGCGCACGTCGACGAGCAGCGCGGCGTTGGCGTTTTCGCCGTCGCGGGCGAAGGCGCTCATGCCGTTGACGCACACGCCGCCCGCCCGGCTCGCCGCCGGCACGACCGTCCCGCCCGGGCACATGCAGAAAGTGTACGCGCCGCGCCCGTCGGGCAGCTTGCAGTTGAGACGGTATTCCGCCGCGCCCAGCCGCGCGTCGCCGGCCAGCGCGCCGTACTGCGCGCGGTCGATCAGCGATTGCGGATGCTCGATGCGCGCGCCGACGGAAAAGGGCTTTTGCGCCATCATGACGCCCGCGTCGTACAGCATTTGCTGCGTGTCGACGGCGCTGTGGCCCACGGCGACGATCAGATGCTCGCAGGCGATCTCATGGGTCTCGCCCTCATGCGCGTACCGGACGGCGGCCAGACGCCCGTCCCTCACGATCAGACCCGTCAGGCGGGTCGAAAACAGCGCCTCGCCGCCCAGCGAAAGGATTTCCTCGCGGATCGCCCGGACGACGCCCGGCAGACGGTCGGTGCCGATGTGCGGATGCGCGCGGTACAGGATTTCCTCCGGCGCGCCGTGCGCCGCCAGCTCGTAAAGCACCTGCCCGCAGCGCTCGTCCTTGATGCCCGTCGTCAGCTTGCCGTCCGAAAACGCGCCCGCGCCGCCCTCGCCGAACTGGATGTTGCTCTCGGGGTCGAGCGCTCCCGTCGCGGCGAATACGCCGACCGTTTTCGCCCGCGCGTCGACCGCCTGCCCGCGCTCCAGCACGATCGGCCGCGCCCCCGCGCGCGCCAGCGCCAGCGCCGCGAACAGCCCGCACGGGCCAAGCCCCACGATTACGGGACGCGCGGCGGGCGTTTTGAGCATCCGCGCCCGCGGCACGGGCATCGGCGCGCGCGCGCGGACGGCGACGCCGGGTTTCAGGCGCGAGAGAATCGCGTCCTCCGCGTCGCCGACCTCCAGATCAACCGACACGATGAAGCGAATATCGCCCTTGTCGCGCGCGTCGACGCTCTTTTTGCCGACGCGCCACGAAATCACGCGCCCGCGCGGCAGCCCGATCCGCGCGATCGCCGCCTTGAGCGCCTCTTCCTCCGCCGCGCCCGGCGAAAGCGGGATGTTGTTGACCCTGATCATAGCCATCCTTTCACGGCGCGCCGCGCCGCGCGGTCAGTCGATCGGCGTGAACCGCCTTACGCTCAAGCCGTCGCGCTCGACCGTTTGCAGCCACATATCCGCCGGGCGCGTCCACAATTCGCGCGCGCCGTACAGCGCGCGGTAGATCACGTTCGGCGCAAGCGTCTCGGAATCGAGCGCCAGCCCCTCGACCCGGTACTCGCCGCCCTTGAAATGCCGCCAGCGCCCGGCGGGAATGCGCAGGCGCATGCTCTCCAGCAGCAAAAGCGGATAGATATCCGCCCAGAACACGTGCCGCGCGAAATCCCCGCGCAGGCGCTCGTCGCGCGCGACATCCTCGGGCAGCACGAACCGCCAGTCGGCGACCTCTTCCTTTTGCAGACGGATATCGCGCGGCGCGACATCCTGAACGAACAGCCAGATATCGCGGTGATACGTGGGCCGCGTCGTCTGAAACAGCATTTTCGCGCGCGTAAAATCGGGCGAAAAGCCCATTTCCTCTTCGTTCTCGCGCGCGACAGCCATCTCGCTCGTCTCGCCCGCGAGCGCCGAGCCGCCGGTGATCGACCACAGCCCGGGGAACAGCGCCTTATCGTCGGCGCGGCGCTGGATGAGCAGTTCGCCCGCCGTGTTCATCACGCACGCCTCGACCACCAGATGATAGCTGCCCTCGGGAATCCTTTCGCCGCGCGCCAGCGTCCCGCCCGTTTTGCGCCTTTCGGCGTCATAAGCGTCCCACAGTTCCATAAGCGCCTCCCCGTCGGAATGCCCTATTCTACCACGCCGGACGCGCTTGCGCAAATCATCGTTTCGTGATATGCTGAAAACGCCGGAAACCCCGGCGGGAGGACGCCCGATGATTGAGGAATTGTACGCGGAGCAGGCGCTGAAGCGCCCGCTTTCGGAAATACAGGATTACGCGCTGCTGGCGGCGCAGGTCGATATCGGCGGGCGCGCGCCCGATCCCGAGCGCTGCCTTGCGGCGCTGAAAAACGAAATGGCGGCGCTGCCGCGCTGCGACGGCGAGGAAGCGCTCTACGAACGATTGAGCGGCGGGCTGTGCCGGCTCAACCTGCGCGCGGCGGCGGCGCGCGGGCTGACGGCGGAGACGATCGCCGACGCATATCTGGATTACCTGCGCCGCTTTCGCCCCGATCCGGCGCGGCTGAAAAACGATCTGTTCGCGCTCAAACGCATGTGCGAGCGCGACGAATTGCCCGTGAACGGCGCGACGGCGGCGTATATGCTCGGCGAAATCCGCCGGACGCCGCCCGCCAAATGGCGACACAGCGCCGCCTACGTCCTGCGCTACAAGCCCGCCTACCGCGTGATGTTTATCACGGCCGCCAAGCGCCTGACGCGCGGCGACTGAACATATTTTACCGCCCGCCGGGACAAACTGTGCCCGGAGGCGAAAGCATGCTGACCATCTTTATCCGGGCGCTGACGCTGTACCTGTTCGCCGTGATCGCCATGCGGCTGATGGGCAAAAGACAGGTGGGCGAACTGCAGCCCTACGAGCTGGTGCTGGCGATCATGATCGCCGATCTTGCCGCCACGCCCATCGGCGCGGCGGGCGTTCCGCTTTTGTACGGCATTGTGCCGATCCTGGGGCTTTTGTTCATTCACGCGCTGGTCACGCTGTGGTCGGTCAAGTCCGTCCGCTTCCGCGAGGTGGTGAGCGGCGGCCCCAGCGTGCTCATCCGGCGCGGCGTGGTGCAGTACGACGAAATGCGCCGCGTAAGCTATACGGTCAGCGATCTGCTCGAACAGCTCCGCGCGCAGGGCTATCTGAACATCGCCGACGTCTGCACGGCGGTGCTGGAAACCAACGGCACGTTAAGCGTGTTCCCGCACGCCGAAAACCGCCCCTACACGCCCAAGGACGCCGGGCTGGCGGTCGCCTACGAGGGCATTCCGCTCACTTTGGTCGTCGACGGGCGCGTGCAGCGCGATCATCTCGCGCGCGCGGGGCTGAACGCAAACTGGCTGATGGACAATCTCCGGCCGCTCGGCTTTCGCGACGCCGGGGACGTTTTGCTGGCGAGCGTCGACACGCAGGGCAAGCTGTTCGTGCAGGGCAAAAAGGACCGGGCGAAAATGTATCTGATCGACGCGCTCGCCCCCGAACAGGCGGTATGGTAATATGAAGAAAACCATCGCCGTGCTGATCGCCGTGCCGGCGCTGCTGGCCGCGCTCATATACTTTTCGGACAGCTACACGAAAAGGACCAGCGACGCGCTAATCACCGCGACGCGCGGCGCGGCGGACGAAATCCGGCTGGAAAACTGGCAGGCGGCGCTGCTCGCCGTCGACAGCATATCGGAGATGTGGGAGCACACGCGATGGACGCTGCAAATCTGGATCAATCATCCCGACGCCGACGACGTGACCCTCGCCGTCGCGCTGCTGCGCACCTCGGTGCTTGAAAACGAGCGCTTTCACGCGCTCGCCTACGTCGACGAACTGCTCGAATCGCTCGGGCATTTGTACCACAGGGACAATTTCACGCTCACCAACATCCTGTAGCGCCGCTTTTTGGGCCGAAAGCTTGACGAATCGCGCCGAATCGCGTATGCTGAACGCGAGGCAGGTGAACGATATGCCATCCCGTAAAAGCCAGGGGACGCTCGGGCTGCTGCGCGCGCACAAAAAAGCGCAGGCGACCGTCAGCAACGATCTTGTCATGGGGTTGAATCTGCCCGCCGACATCGTCGCGCGGATCAGAATGTATCATACGACGGCGCGGCCGATGGGCGGACTGGGCATGCCGGCGCTCATGGTCGAGCCGGACGAAACGGCGGACGCCGGCTGCGCGCTGCTGCATCTGCACGGCGGCGCGTACACATCGGGCGGGCTGCTCCAGTGCCGCGCCGTGATATCCCCCGTCTGCGCCGAAGCGAAGCTGCCCGCGCTGACGTTTTCCTATCGCCTCGCGCCGCGCTGGCCCTATCCCGCGCAGCTCGAGGACGCGCTCAAGGCATACGACTGCCTGATCGCCATGGGCTACGCGCCCGACAAAATCGCCTTTGTGGGCGAGAGCGCGGGCGGCAATCTGGCGCTGGCGCTGGCGCTCAAGCTCAAGCATTCGGGGCGTCCGCTCCCCGCCGCGCTGGCGCTGATGTCGCCGTGGACCGATCCGCTCCAGACGGGCGAGAGCTACCGCACGCTGATGAAAACCGATCCCACGCTCGACGAGGAGGAACTGATGCGCTCGGCGCTCGCCTTCGCCTCCGGCAGCGAGGAAGTGCTCAAAGACCCCATGATATCCGTCAAGGACGCCGATTTTACCGGCTTCCCGCCCACGCAGATCCACGTGGGCACGAGCGAAATCCTGCTCAGCGACGCCGAGGCGCTCGACCGCAAAATGGACGCCGACGGCGTTCAATGCCAGCTCGTTCGCTGGGAGGGCATGTGCCATGTATTCCAGATATTCGGCTTTGAGGAAAGCCGCCTTTCCTATCGCATGATCGGCAAATTCCTGCGCGAGCGCCTGTACGAAAACGAGTAAGCGATTTGCCGCTCCGCGCGTCCGCAGCGCTTGCGCAAAGCGCGGTTTCATTGACATCGCGGGCGGCGTATGCTATCATCAACACAGTCGGAATGCGGTTTTTTTGCCGCGAGGGGGTGTCCTGCGGATGAAGCGCGCGATCCTGATCCTGTCGCTAATCTTGCTGTCGGCGGCGTTCCGCGCGCCCGCCCGCGCGGAGGATTTTCACGTCGACGAATACACCTACGAGGAACTGCTGGAAATCAGGGACGAAGCGGAGCGCATGATCGGCGAGATCGAGCGGCGGCGCGCCGCCGAAAACAGCGACCGCGAAATCACGCTGGACGAAAGCGAATTCGCCCTGTACGTCGGAAGCGCGCGGACGCTCGAAGCGACCGTCACGCGGCGCGTGATGAGCGCGCCCGAGGAAACGGCGCTCGTCTGGTCCTCCTCCGACGCGCGCGTCGCCAAGGTGTCCGGAAAGGGCGTCGTCACGGGCGTCGCCGCGGGCGAAGCCGTGATCACCTGCCGGGCGAAAGACAACGAAATGATCGAAGCGTCGGCCGCCGTCATTGTGTCCAAGCCGGTCAAACGCGTTAATTTATCCGATGAAAGCCGCTCGCTGCTGCTCAAAAGCGACGCGCCGGCGCTCGCGCGGCTGTCGCTGACGGCGGCGTTCCTGCCCGAAGACGCGCGCGTTCCCGATATCGCGTGGACATCGAGCGATCCGTCCGTCGCCATGGTCGACGACACGGGCGCCGTGACGGCGCTCAAGCGCGGCACGGCGACGATCACCGCCTCGGTCACCCAGCCGGGCGTTCAGGGAACCGTGACGGACAGATGCAGAATCACCGTGACGCAGGCGGTGGAAACCATTACGCTGAACGAAACGTCGCTGACGCTGGAGGCCGGCAAGTCGGCGAACGTCAAGGCGACCCTCGCGCCGGCCGACGCCGGCAGGAAAACGCTGTCCTATACCACATCGGACGCCTCGGTCGCCGTCGTCAACGCCGAGGGCAGGATCACGGCGAAATCAAACGGCGAATGCCTGATCACCTGCGAGGCCAAGGACGGCGGCGGCGCTTCCGCCGTCTGCCGCGTCACGGTCATCCGGCGCGTCGCCTCCATCAAGCTCGATCCCCGAACAATCACGGCGTACATCGGCGGCGAGGACGTCCCCCTGACGGCGAGCCTGTCGCCCGCGTCCGCGACGGACGGCCGCGTCCAATGGTCGTCCTCCGATCCGGCCGTCGCCGAGGTATCGCAAGAGGGCGTCGTGCGCGCCGTCGGCGCGGGGAAATGCAAAATCCTCTGCGAGGCGCTGGACGGAAGCGGCACAAGCGCGTCGGCGTCGGTGCTCGTGCCCACGATATCGGTGGAAAAGACGGCGTACACCGTCGTCAGCAAATTCGGCGAGGTCATTCCCGTCACGTTCTACGGCGAGGAAGTTTCGATCACGTTTTCTGAGTCGGCTTCCGCCTACTTTGACGCCGTCTGGGAGGAGCGCTGGTTCTCGGACACGACCTACATCGTGATCGTTCCAAGGAAGGCGGGCAGCGGGACGATTACGGTGACCGACATGAACGATCCGACCAACAAAGTCAAAATCACCGTGACCATCGATCACGCCGCCGTATACGATTCCGTCTCCTATCCGAGGGCGACGTACGCGGAGATCCTGCGCGATCCCGACGCGTATCGCGGCAGCAAAATGAGCGTGAGCGGCAAAGTGCTGCAAATTTTTGAAAACGGCGCGGTCGCGGTCATGCGCGTCGGCACGGGCGGCGTCGGGAAAAAGGATTCGGCGTTCTGGATCGAATGCGCCGCATCGCTCGTCCGCGACGGCGTGACGGCAGGCTGCGAGGTGACGGCGTACGGCGAGTGCGCGGGCACGAAGGACTACGCGGCCGCGCTCGAGGCCGCCTTCACGCTGCCGGCGCTGACGGCGGAAAAGATCGTGGTCGACCGAACGCCGTAACAATACAGCTTTCATCATCGTCCGGCGAGGGCGCTTCGTCCCGCGCGAAACGATGAGAAAATAATGGAAATACAAATGTCGGAGGGATACGAATGACGACGAATGAAATCATCCGCAAGGCTTCGGAGCGCGGGATCGGCATGGCGGTCGTGCCGATCGCCTGCCTTCAGGACATCAAAAAGGACATCGAAGCCGTCCGGGAAACCAACGATCTGAACGGCTTCCAGAAATGGATCACGATGGAGCAGTACATCCTCGATCCGCCGGCCGTCGATTTCGAGGCGAAATCGCTGATCGTGCTGACCGCGCCGCACACGCTGACGCGGCTGCGCTTTCACAGCGCGGGCAGGACGGCGAGCGACGTGCTGGAGCACCTCACGCTCGATCCGCCCGCGATCGTGGGCGAATACGTCGCCGCGGCGGGCTGCCATATGCAGTATTTCTTCTGGCTGCCGCACAAGCGCATCGCCGTGCGCGCCGGTCTGTGCGAATACGGGCGCAACAACGTCACCTATGCCGGGGATGCCGGTTCGCTGCACGCGCTGTTCGTGTTTGTCAGCGATCTGACGCCGGGCGATTACGTCTGGCGCGAGGTCAAGAACATGGACGCCTGCGCGCGCTGCGGGCTGTGCGTCGGCGCTTGCCCCACGGGCGCCATCCTGCCCGATCGCTTTCTCATCAACAACGAGCGCTGCATCACGCGCCAGAACGAGTGGGGCACGCACGACTTCCCCGATTGGATTCCGCCGACGGCGCACCGCCGCCTGACGGGCTGCCTGAAATGCCAGTCCGTCTGCCCGGCGAACAGGAAGATCTTCGCCGCGCCGATGGAAACCATCGATATTTCGGAAGAAGAAACCGCCTATCTGCTCAATCCCGACAAATCCGCCGAGCCGCCCCGGGGGCTGAAGGAAACGCTCGACAGGTGCGGGATCGATTACCGTCTGGAGAATATCCCGCGCAATCTGAACGCCCTACTGGCCAACGGCGCGGACGCCGACGACTGACAAAGGGCGCGAACGATCTGTAAATTTTTCCGGGAATGGTTTCTCACGCGCCGATTCTATGCTATACTGTGCGGGACTCCATATCGCGGAGTCCCGCTTTGCTTTACGCCGTCGAACGCACCGATTCGGAGGACGCATGAAAAGACTGGCCCTGATCGCGCTGATCCTCGCGCTCGTTCCCCTCGCCGCGCCCGCGTCGGGGGAAGAGGCGCTGTATACCGCCATCATCACGCACAACTACCCCAACAGCACCACCAACATGTACAAGGAGCCGGATACCGAAAGCGCCAAGCTCAAATGGCTCAATCCGGGCGCCAAGCTGCTGATTCTGGAGGTTTTTCCCGAGTGGGTCAGGGCGCAGTCGGGGAGCACGGTGGGCTATATCCTGCGCCACCGCATCGACCGGGTCGAGCCCATCGATCCCGTCAACACGCCGCGCTACGGCGTGATCAAATACGAATACTACGCCGTGCTTTCGCAATCGGTCGGGATCATGGACGCGCCCTCGCCCGACGCCAAGACGCTCGAAACGATGACGGCGGGCGCGTACATCGCCGTGATCGGCGTCGAAAACGGCTGGGCGAAGCTCATCCACAAGCGTCAGTACGGCTATATCGACACGCGGCTGCTGGACGATTTGCTGCCCGTCGCGCCGGATGCCGAGCGCGCGCTGCCCGGCGAGCCGATCGCCGTATACATGACCTATTTTAACAACAACCCGAGCCGCATCGTCAATCTGCGCGTGGCGTGCAGCCGCATGAACCGCGTGATGCAGCCGGGCGAGGAACTGCTCTTCAACGACACCGTCGGACGCTTCACCGCCGAAAACGGCTACACGCTCGCGCCCGTGCTGGTCGACGGCGAATTGAAGCCGGGCTACGGCGGCGGCTCGTGCCAGGTGTCAAGCACGCTGTACAACGTCGTGCTGCAATTGCAGGGGCTGACCGTGACCGAGCGCTCGCCGCACGGCGCGAACGGCGCGACGTACCTGCCGCACGGCGTCGACGCTTCCTCGGGCGATCTGGATTTCCATTTCCGCAACGATTATTCTTTCCCGATCCGCATCGATTCGCACATTCAGGATCTGGGCATGTTCATCGTCATCTACAAGGAGGCCGCCCGATGAAACGCCGTTTCTGCGCGCTGTGCGCGCTGCTATTCCTCCTATCCCCCGCGTTTGCGGGGCAGGCGTCCGCCGATCAGGGGGCGCTGTGGACGGCGCGCACGCGCATTAACAGCACGGTGTACGCCTCGTATAAGCTGCTGGAGAGCGGCGAAAAGTTCGAGGGCGTCGACAAGCTCAGCTCGTTCGTCAAGGGCGTCCGCATTATGGTGTACGCCGTCGATCCGACGTGGGCGCTTGTTTCCTCGCAGGACGGGAGCGTTCGCGGGTACATCCGCCGCTCGTGTCTGGAGGATGTGGAGCCGCTCGATCCGCAGGCAACGCCGCCCTACGGCGTGGAAAAATATCAGTATTACGCCACGCTTTCGCAGCCCGTCGGCGTGATGAACGAAAAATCGCACGAAAGCAAAACGCTCATCACTTTACAGGCGGGCGCGCGGCTGGCGTTCATCGGCGTCGAGGACGGCTGGGCGAAACTGATTTATCACCGCCAGTACGCCTATGTCGACACGCGCCTGCTCGACGACCTCTGCCCGACCGCCGCGCGCGCCGAATCGGCCGGCGCGGACGCGCCGATCTCGGCGTTTGTTTCCTTCTACAAGATCACCACCGACGACGCCAACATCGGGCGCATGGAAAATATCCGCGTCGCCTGCCGGAAGCTGTCCGCCGTCACGCTGCAAACGGGCGAAAGCCTCAATTTCAACCGCGATATCGGCCCCTACCGCGCCAGCGAGGGCTATCAGCCCGCCATCGTCCTTGTCGACGGCAACAGCAAGCTCGGCTACGGCGGCGGCACGTGTCAGGTGTCGAGCACGCTGTACAACACCGTTTTGCAGCTGCCCGGGCTGACCGTCCTCCAGCGCCGCGCGCACGGCCCCTCGGCGGCCAGCTATCTGCCGCACGGCGTCGACGCCGCCGTGGGCAACGACGAGCTCAATTTCCGCTTCCGCAACGATTACCCCTTCCCCGTCCGCATCGACGCCTCCTCGCAGGACGGCGCGCTGTACATCGCCGTGTACCGGGCGGAATAGGAGAAAGCGCGACGCAGGGGCGCTACCGGAAACAATTCTGGCATTCGTGAAAACCGTTTCTGATCGCGTCCTCATACGACGTGAAATAGACGCGGTTTTTTTCGGACGGGAGCGAAAGGCAGTCGGACCTGTGCAGCACGCGCGATTTCACATTCCCGATATACCGAACGTCGGCGGGCTCGTCGTCCCGATCGGTTTCACTGTATACGGCCCACATCCCCACGTTCCCGTTCAGCGCGGCGGTCTGCGCCTCCGTCAGCGCGGCGGCGTATCGCAGATTGGGCGGGAAAAAGCAAAGCGCCGCCGTGCCCTCCCGCAGCGCGCGCTCGTTGAGCAGCGTTCCGTCGTCCAGCCAGACATACGCGAGCAGCCGCCCGTAATCATCCAGCTGTTCCTCGCCTTTTTCAATGAAGACGCGCGTGTCCTGAAGGCAGTTTTCGAGGAATTCCGTCGCGTTCACAGCGTAAGGCGCGCCGCTTTCGGGCGCGTTGATGCCGATCATCCTGACGGTCAGCAGGATTTTATTGGATTCAAACACAACCGTGTCGCCGTCAATAACGCGGTAAAGCGTGACCTCGGACAGCGCCTCCCTGTCCGGCATGACAAAATCGGCCGCCTCGCCGGCGCACGGCGGCGCGAGCAGCGTCAGGAGCAGGAAACAGACGAAGAAACGCTTGTAATGCATGTTTCGCCTCATGTTCGGGTCGGTTAAAGCGGCGATTGAGCGAAATGGCGCGGTATATCGTGCAAACGGGAATCGTTCCCCGGCGGATACAGCCATTATAGCATTTCCGCCCGTCATTGGCAACACCGATCAAACACGGCGCATCGTACAAAAACGGCTTCGTCGCGCGACGAAGCCGTTTGCAGTATGCTTTTTCTGTTCAGCCTTCCGCCTCGGGGAGGACGGTCGGCTCGGGCTCGACGGTGACGACGGGATCGTTCGCGCCGTCCCAGTCGATCATTCGGATCAGCGCCTCGCGCTTTTCCTTGTTCTCGGGCGTGTTCTCCCAGAAGCGGCGGAGCATATGATCCGACGTCGGGAAGTTGCAGTAATCGACGCGGTTGATCACGAGCATCAGCACCGTCGTATCGCCGCCGAGATCATAGGAAATACTGAACGGCTCGTTAAAACGGAAGGGGCTGCCCGCCTGCTCGAAGTCGGCGGGAGCGATCTCGCCGTAATGGTGATACAGCCGGATGAACTCGCTCTTGGTCTTGGTATCGCCGCCATACCGTTCGTAGTAGTTATAGTAGCTGACGGTGACGATATCGCCCGAAACGTCGACGTACACCTCGCCGATGACGTTGACGTTGCTCGCCACCAACTCGTACGTCTGCCGGCCCTGCTTCGTCAGATCCAGCGGCGTGACCATGTACCACAGATCGGTCAGGCCGGACGTCAGATCGCGCAGGTGCGGGCCGAAGGAAGAAGCGGTGTTGTTGCTGTAGTAGGTCGGCCTGATCTGCCTGAGATAGACGACGCCGCCCTCTTTTTCGCTCATCTGATAGACCGTGGCGGATTTCTTGTAGCCCGAGGTGGTCTCGAAGGTGACGCGAACGGCGCGCGGCTTGCCGGTCTCGGCGAAGATGCCGAACTGGTACAGGCTGATCGTCAGCGTTTTGCCGTCCACAGCGGAAAAGTTACCGATATCATACGATTTTTTGGTCACAAGGTCGGTCGCGGTCACCGTGACGGCGGTATCGGGGCCGGCGTAGGTCATGTCAAAGCCCTTGAGCTCGGCGCCCGAATCCAGCACGATCTTGGAATCCCCGAGGTATTTGAGCTTGATCGATTCCGAAACGGCCAGCGCGGGGAGCGCGGCGAGCGCGAGCGCGAGCGTCAGGAGCAGCGCGGTCAATCGTTTCATGGATGTCCTCCGTTCAATCTTGTTCTGCATGGGTTTCATCCTATTAGACGGTGCGGAAAGGGGATTTATTGCACGGATTAGAAAGATTTTCCGCCGGGCGCTCCTTACAGCGCCGAAAGCGCCTTGTAGCAGTCCTTGAGCGCCGGATACAGCGTGCGGAAGAAGGCGTACTGCTTTTCGTACCGCGCGGCGTTCTCCGACGGGCTTTGCTTGTCGCCGTAGGAAATGGCGGCGTCGCACGCCTCGGGAACGGAGGCGTACACGCCCGCGCCCACGCCGGCCAGCAGCGCCACGCCCAGCGCCGCGCCCTCGCCGCGCACCGTTTTGATATCGCAGTTGAACAGATCGGCGAGCATGGCGCGCCAGATGGGGCTCCTGCCGCCGCCGCCGCACACCGCCATGGAATTGACCGTCTGCCCCATTTCGCCGAACACCGACAGGGAATCGTTCAGCGCGTAGGCGACGCCCTCCATCACGGCGCGGAGCAGATCGCTCTTTTTGTGCATGGCGGACAGCCCGATGAACGCGCCGCGGCAGTCGGCGTCCAGATGCGGCGTGCGCTCGCCCATGAGATAGGGCAGGTAGAACAGGCGGTTGGCGCCCACGGGCGACTGCGCGACCTCGGCGTTGATCAGATCGTAGGGATCGACGCCCATATCGCGCGCCACGGCGATCTCATCGGCGCACAGCGTGTCGCGGAACCATTTGAGCGACAGCCCCGCCGCCTGCATGACGCCCATGACGTGCCACGCGCCGGGCACGGCGCAGCAGAAGGTGTGCACGCGGC
>CAYWOS010000022.1:0-38004 GCA_964459985.1 uncultured Oscillospiraceae bacterium | reverse complement strand
AACCTGTGACCCTCTGCTTGTAAGGCAGATGCTCTCCCAGCTGAGCTATGCTCCCCCGCCAGCCGCTCGCGCGGCACGTTTCATATAATACGGCAATCCAAATCGTTTGTCAAGCACAAAATTCCAAGCTTAATGAGCGGATGGCAACGGCATCCGCCGCCGCGCGGCGCGAGACTGTTAAGAAAGAATGAAATCCATGGATTGACAGCCGCAACAGGTTGTACATCGCCGCGTTTATATGGTATAATCGACTTCGGGGGAGCGCGCGTGCGCTCAAACGATCATCAATCATAGGAGGAAATCTCATGAAAAAGCTGCTGGCCCTGCTTCTGGTGCTCATGCTCGCGCTGCCGCTCGTCGCCTTGGCGGACGATACCTACGAAATCGCGCTGGTGACCGACGTGGGCAACATTGACGACAAATCCTTCAACCAGGCCGCGTGGGAAGGCGTCGTCGCCTATGCCACCGAGAACAACATCACCTACGCCTACTACCGTCCCGCCGCCGACACGACCGCCGATCGCATCGACGCCATCAACGGCGCGATTGAAAAGGGCGCGAAAATCGTCGTGTGCCCCGGCTATCTGTTCGAGGACGCCATCTTCGACGTGCAGAGCAAGTATCCCGATGTGCTCTTCCTCCTGCTGGACGGCGAGCCGCACTCGGCTGACTATGCCACGTACCTGACCGCCGAAAACACCCACAACATCCTTTATCAAGAGGAGCAGGCGGGCTTCTTCGCCGGTTACGCCGCCGTCAAGGACGGCTACACCAAGCTGGGCTTCCTGGGCGGCATGGCCGTTCCGGCCGTCATTCGTTTCGGCTACGGCTTCGTGCAGGGCGCCGATTTCGCCGCCAAGGAAATGGACAAGACCGTTGATATCAAGTATTGGTACAGCGGCAGCTTCAGCCCGAGCGACGAGATCAAGACCAAGATGAGCGGCTGGTTCACCGAGGGCGTCGAGGTCGTGTTCGCCTGCGGCGGCGGCATCTATCTGTCGGCTGTCGCGGCCGCCGAGGAAGCCGGCGCCAGCATCATCGGCGTGGACAAGGATCAGTACTTCGAATCCGATCTCATCATCACCTCCGCCATGAAGGATCTGACCACGTCGGTCAAGATCGCGCTTGCCAACATCTACGCCAACGGCGGCAAATGGTCGGCTGATTACGCCGGCAAGACCGCCGTGCTCGGCGCCGCCGACAACTGCGTCGGTCTGCCCACCGCCGAGGAGTCCTGGCGCCTTGACACCTTCACCGTCGCCGAGTATGAGGCGCTCTTCGCCAAGGTCGTTTCGGGCGAGATTGTCGTCTCCAACGCCGTTGACGCCGCGCCCGCCGTCACCAACGCGACGGTCGACTATCAGGAATAATCCGATCTCCCGCGGGGCCGTCGCGTTCGCGCGGCGGCCTTCTGCGTGTCGACAAAGTCGACACGCACCGCAAAAATGAAGCTTTCATTTTTGCGGCCTGCACGTTTTTCCTGCGCGGCTTTGCCGCGCGGCCGGAAAAACGCGTAAGGAACCGATTTTCTGCGGAAAATCGTTCCGAAACCGCCGCGCATGTCGCCGGTTTCGGATGAGAAACGAAGGGGCTCCGCCCCTTCGTTGCATCCCCGGGAGAACGACGGGGTTTGTCGATGGTCTTCGGGGCCGTCGCGTTCGCGCGGCGGCCCCGTTTGTTCTCGGGAAGGAGCGTTTGCGATGGATGGGAACGCGCTGTTCGCGCTGATCCTCACGGGCGGGATGGGGCTGGCGCTCGTCGCCATGGCGCTCGTGCTCATGGCGGGGCACGGCGCGGGGCTGATCGCCGGGTACAATACTTCCTCCGCCGAGCAGAAGGCGAAGTATGACGAAAAGCGGATGTGCCGCTTTGTCGGGAAGATCCTGCTGCCCATCGGGCTTTTCCTGCCCGCCGTGGCGATCGGCGGCATGAACGGGCTTGACTGGGTCGCCTTCGCGTACGGCGCGCTCGTCGTGGGGCTGTGCGTTTTCGCCGTGATCTGGCTCAATACCGGCAAGCGGTATCAAAAGTGACGCTTTTCGCGGAAAATGAGGCGATGCCTGAAAATTTCGCTTGCGTTCCGTATCGAGGTATGGTACAATCATTCGTGCGCTGATTTTGAGGGAGGAATGAATGATGACGGCTCCGCAGATCATTGTCAACATTCTGTTGATACTTGACGCCCTGGTATTGATTGTCACCGTACTGATGCAGTCCAGCGAATCCGACGGCATGAGCGCCCTTTCGGGCGGCAGCAGCGAGTCTTTCTTCGGCAAAAACAAAGGGAGCACCTTCGAGGGCAAAATGGCGCTGATCACCAAGATCTCCGCCGGTGTGTTCGTGGCGCTTGCGCTGATCGCGATTTTTATCGCCTGATTGACTTCGCCGTGTTGTCGGGGCTGACGATGTGTGTCAGCCCTTTCTTTGCGTTGATGGCGACGTTCCTCATCGCCGCCGCGCCTCGGGGCGGGCGGGAACCTTTCGCGTAAGCGGCGTTTCCGTTCTCCGCCGGCATCCGCGTCTTTCATTCACGGAGGTGTCCTGTGATCGTTCAAAAGGATTACGTGCTGCGCATGATCGAGATGATGGGCGAGTTTTTCCGCCGTCTGGGCGATATGCTGGATGAGCGCGAGCGGCTGGACGCGCTGAACGACGCCTGCCGCGAATACTGCGGCATGTCGCTGGAGGCGGCGCACAGGCTCGATCTTGCCTCGCTCGGCGAATTGCTCGCGCCCAAGGCGGTCTTTGTGATGAGCGAGATTTTCTGGCTGGAATCGCGCGTGCGCCTCGTTTCCGACGAGGAAAAGGCCGAGATCCTGCTGCCCGCCGCGCGGCTGCTCGCCTCGCTTTCGGAGGAAAGCGAATTGTGCGCTCTGCGCGCTTCGCGGCTCAAGGACATGATGAGCGCCTGCGCCGATCTATTCACGAGCGACGATTATATCGCGGCGGCGGAGTTTTTTTCGGCGGGCGAGCATTTTGATTACGCCGAGGACGCCGTGTTCCTCGCCGCCGAGTGCGCGCAGGACGTGCCCTACTGCGTTTTGCGCGGGCGCGCCGTGCTGTGCAGGATGCTCACGCTGCCCGACGCGACGCTGACGGCGGGCGGGCTGACCAAAGGCGACGTCGGGCGCGCGCTCGACGATCTCTCGAAAATGGAGTAATTTTCCGTGATTATCTTATCCGTTCAACATATCAAAAAGGCGTTCGGCGGCAATCAGGTGCTGCGCGACGTATCCTTCACGCTGCAATCGGGGCAGCGTATGGCGCTGGTGGGCGTCAACGGCTGCGGCAAAACGACCTTCCTGCGCATTCTCGCGGGCGAGGAAGCGGCGGACGACGGCGTGATATCGCTGACGAAGGGGCTGCGCTGCGGCTACATGGCGCAGCGCAACGCCGTGACGCGCGGCAACACCGTGCTCAAGGAGCTGGAGGACGTGTTCATCCCCGTCGTCCGCATGGAGGAGCGCCTGCGGGAGATGGAGATCGAGATGGCGTCGGTCGCCGACGAAAGCTCGCTCAAGCGCCTCGGCGACGCCTACGCGCAGCTCAACGATCAGTTCGAGGAGGCGGGCGGCTACGGCTGGAAATCCGCCGTGCAGGGCGTGCTGGCGGGGCTTGGTTTCAAAAAGGAGCAGCAGGGACAGCTTGCCGAAAGTCTGTCGGGAGGCGAATTGACGCGCCTTTGTTTAGGCCGGCTGCTGCTGCAAAAGCCCGATCTTTTGCTGCTTGACGAGCCGACCAACCATCTTGATCTGGAGGCGCTCGACTGGCTCGAAAAATACCTGACCGAGTATCGCGGCACCGTGCTTGTCGTATCGCACGACCGCTATTTCCTCGACCGCGTGTGCAACTGCGTCACCGAAATCCTGCTGGGCGAGTCCGAGCAGTACGAGGGCAACTATTCGGCGTACATGACGCAGCGCGCCGAGCGCTTCGAGGCGCGGATGCGCGCCTACGAATTTCAGCAGAAGGAAATCGCGCGGCAGGAGGAAGTCATCCGCAAGCTGCGCTCCTTCAACCGCGAAAAATCCATCAAACGCGCCGAGAGCCGCGAGAAAGTCCTCGACAGGATCGAGCGGCTCGACCGCCCGCAGGACGAAAAGCAGGTGCGCTTCCGCTTTACCGCGCGGCGGCGCACGGGCGAGGACGTGCTGGCGGTCAAAAACCTCTCCAAATCCTTCGGCGCGCGCACGCTGTTCCGCAACGTGCAGTTTCTCATGCACGCGGGCGACCGCGTGGCGCTCATCGGACCCAACGGCGTGGGCAAAACGACGCTGCTCAAAGTGCTCATCGGCGAGGAAGCGCCCGATACCGGCGTCGTTCGCTGGGGCGCGAACATCGATCTGGGGTATTACGATCAGCACCAGAAGCAGCTGCACGACGACAAAACGGTGCTGCGCGAGGTGTGGGACGATTTCCAGAAGCTCGATCAGACGCAGGTGCGAAGCGCGCTCGGGCTGTTCCTTTTGACGGGCGAGGACGTGTTCATGCCCATCCATACGCTGTCCGGCGGCGAGCGCGGGCGCGTGGCGCTGACCAAGCTCATGCTGCACGGCGACAACCTGTTGCTCATGGACGAGCCGACCAACCATCTGGACGTGGACAGCCGCGAGGTGCTGGAGGACGCGCTGGAGGATTTTACCGGCACCATCCTTTCCGTGTCGCACGACCGCTATTTCATCAACCGCTTCGCCACGCATATCTACGAGCTGACCGAGGACGGCATTCGTGTGTACGAGGGCAATTTCGACGATTACATGAATCAGCGCGCCCGCGAAAAGCAGTTCGGCGAGATGCCCGAGTACGCCGGGCAGACCCGCACGCAGGCCGACAAGGAAAAGAAAAGACAGCGCCTTGAAAAGGAACAGCTCCGCCGCCTGACCGACGCCGTGATCGACGCCGAAACCGCCGTGGCGACCGCCGAGCGCCACGTCCGCGAGCAGGAGAATCTGATGGCGTCCTCCGCCGTCTACGCCAATCCCAAGCGCGCCGCCGAAGCCGCCAGGGAGTATCAGGCGCTCAAAAAGGAGCTTCAGGATTGCTACGCCGCGTGGGAAGCGGCCGAAACCGCTCTTGCCGAGGCAAAGGCGGGCGAGTGACGCGGGGGACGGCGATTTTATCCGTTGATCATTTTCGACGGCGTATTGCGGCGTATCACGAAAAAACGCGCCTTTATACGGCCGTTTTGTTAAAGCCCCGGTTATGAAGGCGTAATAAATGGCTTCCGCTCCTGTTTCGCGCGGAAGCCATGACGGGTTTGTTTTGCTGTCGGACTGCGCGCCGCGTGCGCGTGCGTTACTGCTCCATTTGCCGGCCCACGATGCTGGCGGCGGTTTCGGCGACCTTCATTTCTGTATCGCCCATTTTCGCGCCCTGTTCGCGCGAGAGCAGCAGCACGGCGCCGATCGCTTCGCCGTCGGCGATGATGGGCGACACCACCTGCGCGGTATAGCCCGATACGTCCTCCTCGCTCGTCACCGGCACGAGCTTGCCGCCGCCCGTTCTGTTGAGCGTCATGGTTTGCCGGCCCTGAATGGCGGTCTCCAGATCGTGGCTGATGGGCTTGTCCCACAGATCCTTTTTGTTGACGCCGCTCGCCGCCACCACCTGATCGCGGTCGACGATGCACGCGATGTGCCCCAGCGAACGAAACAGCGATTCGGTGTAGTCCTTGGCGAAGGATGACATTTCGCCGATGGGCGAATACTTCTTGAGGATGACCTCGCCGTCCCTGTCGGTGTAAATCTCCAGCGGGTCGCCCTCCCGGATACGCAGGGTGCGGCGGATTTCCTTGGGAATGACGACGCGTCCGAGCTCGTCGATGCGCCGGACGATACCTGTTGCTCTCAAAACAGAACGCCTCCTTAACGTGACCGCTCTCCTTTTTTACAGGAAAGCGCGGCCGCTTCGGAGATAGATTGAGCGCCGCAATCGCCTTTTATTCCGCCTTCCAAGGATTGTCAGACCGCGTTTTTCGCGGGATTTGACGCGCGAAAACGCCGCGCGCGGCGGGCGTTTTGCCCGGCGCTTTTCGGCGCGCGGGCTGTGTTACGGCGTTTCCGCGCCCGACGTTTTTTCCTGCCAGATTTCCAGCAGCAGGGCGATCTCGTCGTTGAACTCCTTGTCGGTCTGATCTTCCTTTTTTTTCAGCTCCTCCAGGATATCCAGCGAGAACGCCTGCGTGCCGTGCGCCAGCCATTCGTCGCGCATCGCGGGATCGGGACAGCCGTTGATATTCAGTCCGAATTCGAAGCGGTTTTTGATGCCCGCGATATCGTTCGTCGCCCGTACGACGCGCCGCTCGCTGCCCGCGCAGGAGATCGCGTACACGCCGCCCACGACGGGCCGCGTCTGATAGGCGTCCCGGAGCTGCTTTTTTCGTTCCGCGTTCATGGTGTGCCTCCTTGCCTTCCGCGCCGCGATCGCGCTTCGCGGATTCCGATCCATGGTATCACATCCGCCTGTTTTTGGCAATCGACGCTCCGTTGAGCCGACGCGAGAAATCCTCGCCCGCGCGGTTGCGCTCGCGGGGGAATTGTGATAAGATAGGCTGTATTTCTTTTTGGATTCTGAAGGCGGGGATGAAGCGACATGGATATGCGCAGGCGCGTCGGCGAACTGGTCGAACGGATGGTGAAAAGCGCTTTCGGCGGGGCGGAGGGTCTGCCCGGGGATTTTTCGGCGCTGCTCGAGGTGCCGCCCGATCCCGCGCTCGGCGATTACGCCTTTCCCTGTTTTAAGTTGTCCAAGGCGCTGCGCATGGGGCCGCCCGCGATCGCGCAGAAGTTGGCGGCGGCGTTCGACGCGCCGCAAATCGCCTCGGTGCAGTGCGTCGGCGGTTATCTCAATTTCTTTTTCAACCGCGTCAACTTCGCGCGCGACGTGCTCGCGGCGGTGCTGCGCGCGCCCGACAAATGGGGCGCGTCGGACGGGGGCGCGGGCAAAACGGCGGTGATGGACTATTCCTCCATCAACATCGCCAAGCGCTTCCATATCGGGCATTTGTCCACCACCGTCATCGGCAACTCGCTCATGCGCATCTACCGCTTTCTCGGCTGGCACGCCGTGGGCGTCAACCATCTGGGCGACTGGGGCACGCAGTTTGGCAAAATGCTCGCCGCCTACGCGCACTGGGGCGATGAAAAAATGGTCGGGGAGGGCGGCGTCGACGCGCTGACGGCGCTCTACGTGCGCTTTCACGAGGAGGCGGCGAAGAACCCCGCGCTCGAGGACGAGGGCCGCGCGTGGTTCAAACGGATCGAGGACGGCGATCCCGAGGCGCTGCGCATTTTCAACTGGTTCAAGGAATTGACGCTGCGCGACGCGCAGAAGGTCTACGATATGCTGGGCGTGACGTTTGACAGCTACGCCGGCGAGAGCTTTTATAATGATAAAATGGGGCGCGTGGTGGACGAGCTGACCGAAAAGGGGCTGCTCAAGGAATCGGAGGGCGCGAAGATCGTCGATCTTGACGCCTTCGATATGCCGCCCTGCCTGATCCTCAAGCGCGACGGCGCGACGCTGTACGCCACGCGCGATATCGCGGCGGCGCTGTACCGCATGGACACCTATCATTTCGACAAATGCCTGTACGTCGTGGCGTACCAGCAGGATCTGCATTTCCGCCAGATATTCAAGGTCATCGAGCTGATGGGCTACGACTGGGCGAAAACGGCGCTCAAGCACGTCTCCTTCGGCATGGTCTCCTACGAGGGACAGACGCTCGCCACGCGCGAGGGACATGTGGTGTATCTGGAGGATCTGCTCCGCCGCGCGCAGGAAAAGGCGCTTGCCATTATTGAAGAAAAGACGCCGAATCTTGAGAACAAACAGGATGTCGCGCGGCAGGTGGGCGTGGGCGCGGTGGTGTATTCCACGCTGCAGAACAACCGCATCAAGGACATCGATTTCTGGTGGGACCGCGCGCTCAATTTCGACGGCGAAACGGGGCCTTACGTTCAGTACACCTTCGCGCGCTGCTGTTCTGTGCTGCGCAAAGCGCCCGAAAACCTGCCCGCGCCCGATTACGCCGCGCTTTCCGACGACGAGGCGCAGGCCGTGCTGCGCCTGCTTTCACGCTTCCCCGAGGCCGTCGCGGACGCCGCCGAGCGCTACGAGCCCTCCGTCGTCACCCGCGCGGCTACCGAGATCGCCAAGGCGTACAACAAATTCTACTACGAGCATCGCATATTGGACGACAATCCCGCCTTCGCCGCCGCGCGGCTCGAGGTGACGCGCGCCGTCCGCGCCGTGATCCGCACGGGGCTGTACCTGATCGGCGTTGAAGCGCCCGAGCGCATGTAACGTATCCGGAACGCGCATCATAGGATCTTGCAGGCGCAAAGCGTCGGGGGAGGGAATCGTATGCGGTTTACCAAAATGCACGGGCTGGGCAACGATTACATTTATATCAACTGCTTTGACAACGTGGTCGCCGATCCCGAGAGGCTGGCGCTGGTGATGAGCAGGCCGCATTTCGGCGCGGGCGCGGACGGCGTGATCCTGATCGAGCCGAGCGCCGGCGCGGATTTCGGGATGCGGATTTTCAACGCCGACGGCAGCGAGGCGGAAATGTGCGGCAACGGCGTGCGCTGCGTGGGCAAGTATGTGTACGAGCGCGGGCTGACAGATAAAAAAACGATCACCGTGCAGACCAAGGGCGGGCTGGTGCAGCTCTGGCTGACGGTCGAGGACGGCGTCGTCACGCGCGTGCGCGCCGATATGGGCACGCCCGAGCTGTCGCCGCGCCGCATTCCCGTCGATCTGCCCGGCGAAATGGTCTTGCATCACCGCCTGCAGATCATGGGACAGCCGGTGTTCATCACCTGCGTCAACATGGGCAACCCGCACGCCGTCACCTTCGTGCGCGATACCGAGGACGTCGATATCCAGACCATCGGCCCCATGATCGAGCATCATCCCATCTTCCCGCGCCGCGCCAACGTCGAATTCGTGCATGTCATCGAGCGCGGCATCCTGCAAACGCGCATCTGGGAGCGCGGCGTGGGCGAAACGCTCGCCTGCGGCTCGGGCGCGTGCGCGGCGCTGGTTGCCGCCGTGCTGTCCGGGCACGCCGACAGGAACGTGCAGATGAAGCTGCTCGGCGGCAACATACTGCTCGAATGGAACGCCGAGGACAATCACGTTTATCAATCGGGGCCCGCCGCCTTTGTGTACGACGGCGAATGGCCGGAGGAGTAACCGATGGAGATCAATGCGCATCTCGCCGCGCTGCCGGCGGGCTATCTGTTTGCCGAGATCGCCGACCGCGTGGAAAAATACAAGGCGGCGCATCCCGGCAAAGACGTATTGCGGCTGGGCATCGGCGACGCCACGCTGCCGCTCCCCAAGGCGGTCGCCGCGGCGTTTTCGGAGGCGGCGCTCGAGATGGCGACGCCCGAGGGCTTTCGCGGCTATCCGCCCTATCGCGGGTATGATTTCCTGATCGACGCCATTCTCGCGGGCGATTACGCGCCGCTCGGCGTGAAGTTATCGCGCGAGGAAATTTTCGTTTCCGACGGCGCCAAGACCGATACCGGCGCGGTGCAGGAATTGTTTTCGCCGGACGCGGCGATCGCCGTCACCGATCCCGTCTATCCCGTCTACGTCGATACCAACGCCATGGCGGGGCGGCTGGGCGCGTATAAAAACGGCGCGTGGGAACGGCTTGAATGCCTGCCCTGCGACGCCGGGAACGGCTTTGTGCCGCCGCTCCCCAAAGCGCGCGCCGACGTGATTTATCTTTGCTATCCCAACAACCCCACCGGCACGACGCTGACAAAAAAGCAGCTTCACCCCTTCGTCGATTACGCCAACGCGAACGATTCGCTGATTATTTACGACGCGGCGTACAAGGCGTTCATCACGGGCGACGACGTGCCGCGCAGCATCTACGAATTGCCGGGCGCGCTCGACTGCGCGATCGAGTGCTGTTCCTTTTCCAAGACCGTCGGGTTCACCGGCGTGCGCTGCGCCTACATGGTCATCCCGAAAGGGCTGAAACGCGGCGGCGCGTCGCTCAACGCGATGTGGCAGCGCCGCATCGCCACCAAATCCAACGGCGTGTCCTATCCCGTGCAGCGCGCGGCGGCGGCGTCCTTTACGCCCGACGGGATCGCGCAAAAAATGGAAAACATCCGCTATTACCTCGAAAACGCGCGCGTGATCCGCGAGGGGCTGCAAGGCGCGGGCTATCGCGTGTTCGGCGGCGTGAACGCGCCGTATGTCTGGATGCAGACGCCGCGCGGCATGAAATCGTGGGACTTTTTTGATCTGCTGCTGACCGAGCAGCAGGTCGTGGGCACGCCGGGCTGCGGTTTCGGCGCGGCGGGCGAGGGCTATTTCCGCCTGACGGCGTTCGGCTCGCACGAGAACGCGCGGGCGGCGGTCGCGCGCATCGCGCGCATGGGATAACGCTCAAAAGTAAAACGGAGGACAAAACCAATGATTCACGCCATCGTGGGCGCCAACTGGGGCGACGAGGGAAAGGGCAAGATTACCGATATGCTCGCCGGTCAGAGCGAGATCGTCATCCGCTTTCAGGGCGGCGCGAACGCCGGCCACACCATCATCAACGATTACGGCCGGTTCGCGCTGCATTTGCTGCCTTCGGGCGTGTTTCACCGGGACGTCGTCAACATGATCGGCGCGGGCGTGGCGCTGGATATCGAGGCGCTGCTGTCCGAAATGCAGTCGCTCGCCGATCAGGGCGTGCCGACGCCGACGCTGTTGATTTCCGACCGCGCGCAGGTGCTGACCGATTATCATATCGCGCTGGACTGCTACGAGGAAGAGCGGCTGGGCAAGGGCGGTTTCGGCTCGACGAAATCGGGCATCGCGCCCTTCTACGGCGACAAATTCCAAAAAATCGGCGTGCAGGTGTGCCAGCTTTTCGATAAGGAACTGCTCCGCAGCCGCTTTCAAAACGTCGCGGCGCTCAAGAACGCGCTGCTTGAAAACCTGTATCACAAGCCGCTTTTGGACGCCGACGAGCTGACCGAGAAGTATTACGCGCTCGGGCAGAAGATCAAGCCGATGGTCTGCGACATGGCGCAGTACCTGCACAAGGCGGTCAGGGACGGCAAGCGCATCCTGCTCGAAGGCCAGCTGGGTACGCTGCGCGATCCCGATCACGGCATTTTCCCCTTCACCACCTCCTCCTCGCCGCTCGCCGGCTTCGGCGCGGTGGGCGCGGGGCTGCCGCCCACGGCGTTTGAGCGCGTGATCGCCGTGACGAAGGCGTATTCCTCCTGCGTGGGCGCGGGCCCCTTCACCACCGAATTGTTCGGCGACGAGGCGGAAGAACTGCGCAAACGCGGCGGCGATCACGGCGAGTACGGCGCGAAAACGGGGCGTCCGCGCCGCGTGGGCTGGTTCGACTGCGTGGCGACGCGCTACGGCTGCATGGTGCAGGGCGCGACCGAGTGCGTGATGACCAATCTGGACGTATTGAGCTATCTGGATGAAATCAAGGTATGCGTCGGTTATGAGATCGACGGCGTCGCCGTGCGCGATTTCCCCGTCACGCCGCTGCTCACGCGCGCCAAGCCCGTCTACGCTTCGCTGCCCGGATGGAAAGAGGACGTGCGCGGCGTCACGAAGTATGAGGATCTGCCCGAAAACTGCCGCAAGTACGTCGAATTCATCGAGCGCGAGATCGAATGCCCCGTCAAAATGCTCTCCAACGGCCCCAAGCGCTCGGAAATCATCGAACGATAAACAGATAGGATATTCTATGGATGAAATCACCCTGTTAAGCAAACAGTTTTCTTTGCGCCCCGAGCAGGTCAAAAGCGCGGTTCAGCTGATCGACGCCGGCAACACCATCCCTTTCATCGCCCGCTACCGCAAGGAAGCGACGGGCGCGATGGATGATCAGGTGCTGCGCGGGCTGGCGGAAAGGCTCGAGTACCTGCGCGGGCTGGACAAGCGGCGCGCCGAGATCGAAAAATCCCTGACCGATCAGGGCGTGATGACGGACGAAATCTCGTCGGCGATCAGGAACGCCGAAACGCTGGCGGCGCTCGAGGATATTTACCGTCCCTTCCGTCCCAAGCGCCGCACGCGCGCCGCCGTCGCGCGCGAGCGCGGGCTGGAGCCGCTCGCGCTGCTCATCATGGCACAGCAGCCGCGCCTGCCAAAACCGCTTTTGGAGATCGCTTCCGATTACATTACGGACGACGTGCCAAACGCCGACGCCGCGCTTGCGGGCGCGCGCGACATCATCGCCGAATCGGTGTCGGACGACGCCGCCGCGCGCGGAAAGCTGCGCGAGTACGCGCGCCGCGCCGGCGTGCTGCATTCGGTCAAAATCAAGGACGGCGGCGAGGTGTACGCCCAGTATTTCGATTATGCCGAGCCTGTCGCCAAGATCCCGCCGCACCGCGTGCTGGCGGTCAATCGCGGCGAAAAGGAAGAATATCTGCGCGTGTCCGTCGCTTTGGAGGACGCGCCCGCCGTGCGCCTGCTCGAAAACGCCTTCGTCACGCCCGGCGCGCCGACGGCGGAACAGGCGGCGCTGGCCGTCGCCGACGCGTGGGAAAGGCTGATCTTCCCCTCGCTCGAGCGCGAGATCCGCGCCGAGCTGTCCGAAAAAGCCGAGGAATCGGCGGTGCGCGCGTTTTCCGATAACCTGCATCAATTGCTCATGCAGCCGCCCGTCAAGGGCAAAGTGACGCTGGGCGTCGATCCCGGCTTCCGCACGGGCTGCAAGCTCGCCGTGGTGGACGAAACGGGGCGCGTGCTCGCCACCGGCGTCGGGCATTTCACCATTCCGGGGCAGACGCAGGGGCGCGAGGCGGCGAAAAGGCTCATCATCGGATGGGCGCAGGCCTATGGGATCACGGCGATCGCCATCGGCAACGGCACGGCGTCGCGCGAGAGCGAGCAGTTCATCGCGTCGCTTCTGCCCGATTTGCCGCGCGGCGTGGCGTACATGATTGTCAGCGAGGCGGGCGCGTCGGTGTATTCGGCGTCCAAGCTCGGCGCGGAGGAATTCCCCGAATTCGACGTATCGCTGCGCAGCGCCGTGTCCATCGCGCGCCGGATGCAGGACCCGCTCGCCGAATTGGTCAAGATCGATCCCAAGGCGATCGGCGTGGGGCAGTACCAGCACGACGTAAAGGAAGCGCGGCTGAACGAGGCGCTGTCGGGCGTCGTCGAATCGTGCGTCAATCAGGTGGGCGTCGAGGTGTCCACCGCTTCGCCCTCGCTGCTGTCCTTCGTCGCCGGCGTCGGGCCGGCGCTGGCGAAAAACATCGTCGCCTACCGCGACGAAAACGGCATCAAATCCAGAACCGATCTCAAAAAGGTGCCCAAGCTCGGCCCGCGCGCGTTTGAGCAGTGCGCCGGCTTCCTGCGCGTTTCAGGCGGCAAAAACCCGCTCGACGCCACCGGCGTGCACCCCGAATCCTACGCGGCGGCCGAAAAGCTGCTCGAGACGCTCGGCTTTTCGCGCGACGACGTGCGCGCGGGCAATCTGCAAACGCTCAAAATGAAAGCCGAGCAGATCGGCGTCGCCGAGCTTGCCGGGCGGCTGCATGTCGGCGTGCCGACGCTGAACGACATCGTGGCCGATCTGATGAAGCCGGGGCGCGACCCGCGCGACGAATTGCCCAAGCCCGTCCTGCGCACCGACGTGCTCGATATCAAGGATCTGACGCCCGGCATGGAACTGACGGGCACGGTGCGCAACGTGATCGATTTCGGCGCGTTTGTCGATATCGGCGTGCATCAGGACGGTCTTGTGCACATCTCGCGCATGGCGAACCGCTTCATCAAGCGCCCGGGCGAGGTCGTCAAGGTGGGCGACGTGGTGAAGGTCTGGGTGATCGACGTCGATCTTCAGAAAAAGCGCATCGCGCTGACCATGCTGCCGCCGAAAAGCGAGTAGGCCGCGTTCTAATCATCGCGTCACGAATCCGCCGCGCCCCGAAAAGGGACGCGGCGTTTTGTTTTTCGGACAATTTTTTGACGCGGCGCCGGGCGGCGCGGGCGTCAGGCGGAGGGCTGCGCGGCGTCCGGCGCGTCGATCAGCAGCACGCGTCCCCCGAACGCCGCCGCCTCGCGCGCGTCGTGCGTCACCAGCAGCACGGCGCGGCCGGCGCGCTCGCGCAGGATCAGGCGCGTCATGGCGTCGCGCGCGTTGTCGTCCAGCCCCTTGAACGGCTCGTCGAGCAGCAGGATGTCGCCGTCGCTCACGAGCGCGCGCAGCACGGCGACGCGGCGCTTTTGTCCGCCGCTTAACGTGCGCGCGCGCTGACGCGGGGCGTCGGTCAGCCCCGCTTCGCGCAAAAGCGCCTCGGCGCGCGCGCGGTCGGGCTTTTTCTGCACGAGCAAAAGATTGCCCGTCGCCGTCATATCTTCGATCAGGCGATCCTCCTGAAACGCCATGCTCACGGAAAACGGATTGACGATCTCGCCGCCGTCGGGCGCTTCCAGCCCGGCGATCAGGCGCAGCAGCGTCGTTTTGCCGCTCCCCGACGCGCCCATCACGCACAGCGTTTCGCCGCGCGCCAGCGTGAAGGAGACGGGCTTCAGCCGTCCGTTTTCATAGCGCTTTTCGGCGTTTTTGACGATCAGCACGCAATCACCTCCCCGCGACGGCTTTGTTGAGCGCCGTCAGGCCGATCTTGAGCAGACGTTCCGTGACGAGGCTGATCATCACGATCACCAGCGTCCACGCGAACAGTTCGGGCGTTTGCAGCGTGATTTTCGCCTGATACAGCCTGTCGCCGATCGAGCCGCGCGGATAGCCGATCACCTCCGCCGCCACGCCCGATTTCCACGCCAGCCCGAGCGCCGTCACGCAGACCGAGGAAAACGCGGGCAGGATCTGCGGGGTCAGCACGCGCAGCGCGCGGCGGAAAAAGGGCAAGCGGAACACGCGCGCCATTTCATCCAGCTTCCGATCGGTATGATCCAGCGCCGAGAGCAGCCCGGCGTACATCACGGGAAAGGCGATCAGGAAGGAAATCAGGACGGACAGATTGCGCGAGGACGTCAGAATCAGCGCCAGAATGACGAACGAGGCGACGGGCACGGCGCGCGCCGCCAATACGAGCGGCGACAAAAGCGCGCGGACGGCGGGCAGACGCCGGGCGAGCGCGGCCAGCAGCACGGCGCAGACGAGCGCGGCGAGATACCCCGCCAGCACGCGCCACGACGTGAACGCCGCCGCGCGGTAGAACGCCGGCGTTTTGAGCAGCGCCCACAGCGTTTTGAGCACGGCGAAGGGCGACGCCAGCAGGAAATCATAGCCGACCAGCATCGACGCCGCCTGCCACGCGGCCAGCCAGAACAGCGCGGCAAGGAGCGGCAGCGCGCGGCGCTTCCGCGCGTCAGGGGATATAGTAGAAGGCGTCATCGGGAAGCGTTCCTCCGATCGCGGCGGGATTTCGCGCGCCGAGCACGGCGAGATAGCCCGACAGCATGGCCTGCATCGGCTCGCCCGTGACGCACACGATGTTGCACTCGGGAATGGCGGCGCGCGCCGCGCTTTCGGCGACGATGCCGTATTCGCCGATCAGCGCGGCGGCGGCCTCGACGTTCTCGTTGACATAGGCGACCGACGCGGCGTATTGCTCGAGGAAGGCGGCGAGGGCGTCGGGGTTTTCGTCGATGAACGCTGCGCGCGCGACGTACACGCCGGTCAGCAGCGCGCCGCCGTCCTCGCCCCGCGCGCTTTCCCATTCCTCGGTCAGGTCGAGCGCGACGCGCAGATCGTCCGCCTTGCCCATCGCCGCGCTCACAAAGGGCTGCGGCAGCAGCGCGAGGGCGGTTTCATCCTGCAAAAGCGCGGCGAGGCACTCGGCGTGCTCGCTGCGGTATTCGACGGTCAGATCGGTTTCGGGATCGATGCCGCTCGAGCGCAGGATGTAATCCAGCGCGTACTCGGGCGACGCGCCGCGCCCGGCGGAATACAGCGTGCGCCCGACGAGATCGGCGACCGAATGCACGGTGTCGCCGCGCTCGACGACGTAGAGCACGCCCAGCGTATTGACGGCGACGGCGCGCACGCCGCCGCGCGTGTTTTGATACAGGATGGCGGCGAGGTTGGCGGGCACGGCGGCGATGTCTATCTCGCCCTTGGCCAAGAGCGGCACGATCTCGTCGGCGCTGCCCGCCAGCGTGAAGGCGTAGGCGGGGTTTTGCGCCTCGTCCTTCATCATTTTGACCATTCCCATGCCGGTGGGGCCTTTGAGCGCGGCGACGCGAACGGCGGCTTCCTCCGCCGTCGCCGCAAACGCCAGCGACAGGCACAAAACAAGCAACATGATCAATACTCTTTTCATAACCAAATCCCCCTTCTATATTCTTTCGCTATATACCCGTTTCTCTGTTTCAATGATCCTTTTCCCCAAATCGTCTTTTTGGTTCTTTTTCTTCAAGAAAAAGAACGCCCCGTCGTCCCCGTCCCCGTCCTCCCCGTCGTCCCCGTCCCCGTCTCCCTACGCCTTTGCATACACCGTCTTGGCGCTGACGCCGGGGAGCGCGCCGATCTGCCCGGCGAGCGCGCTGACGGCGTCGGCGGGCGCGTCGAGGGCGACGGAAATGAGGCTGACGCCGCGCGCGCGGCAGGGCAGCCCCATGCGCCCGATGATGTGCGGGGCAAACTTGTGCAGCAGCGCGTTGAGCTTTTCGACCGAATCTGGGTTTTCGACAATGACGCTCATCAGCGCGATACGACTGTCCATGATAAACCTCCCTGAAAAAGAATGGGCGCGCCCGATATCCGGACGCGCCCCGAGGGGACAAGCGCGGCGAGCGGACGCGGCGCTGATGCGCGATGCGTCTCCCGTCGGCTTTTGCGCGTCCCCTGTTTCGCGGGATAAATCCCTTGAAATCGGCGACGGTTGCGTATTTCGCCTTGATCGCGGAGGAATTTCCATGATCGCGGCGGCGGGAATCGGAGGTATTATTGCTTGTCGTCGAGCAATTCGTTGTACCGTCCGCGCGGGGTGTAGGTTGTGTGCAGCAATTCGTGGCTCAAGTGTCCCAGCGGCTCGAGCAGGTATTCGCTGTACAGTTTCTGCACGGCGGGGTTGTCATGGCTCTTGCGCAGCTTCTTGCCGCCGTCCTCGGCGTAGAGGCCCTTGGCGCGTTCCGCCCATGCGTTCTTGACGAGCGCGCGCGGCTGGCCGCCGCCCGTGACGCAGCCGCCCGGGCAGCCCATGACCTCGACGAACTGGTAGTCGGCCTTGCCCGAGGCGATCTCTTCCATGATGATTTCGGCGCCCGCGAAGCCGCTGGTGACGGCGACCTTGGCGGTAAAGCCCTCGAGGAAGGAATAGTTGGGCAGCACGTTTTCGAACGTCAATTCGGCCTTCTTGACCTGATCCTTGGTTTCGATGGGCGCGATGCGGAGCTTTTCAAAGGGCAGCTCGCGGCCGGTGACCAATTCGTACACCGTGCGCAGCGCCGCTTCCATGACGCCGCCCGTCGTGCCGAAGATGTCCGCCGCGCCGGTGCCGATGCCCATGGGCGCTTCGAAGGCGGAATCGGGCAGGTTGGCGAAATCAATGCCCGCCTCGCGGATCATGCGCGCAAGCTCGCGCACGGTGAGGACGGCGTCGACGTTGGGCATCCCGTCGTTGACCATTTCGGGACGGGTGATTTCGAACTTCTTGGCGGTGCAGGGCATGACAGAGACGACGTACATGGTCTTGGGATCGATGCCGAGCTTGTGCGCGTAGTAGCTCTTGATGAGCGCGCCCATCATCATGTGCGGGGACTTGCAGGTGGACAGATTGCCGGTGAAATCGGGGAAGCGGTGCTCGAGGAACTTGATCCAGCCCGGGCTGCAGGAGGTGATCATGGGCAGCGTCGCCTTGCCGCCGGTGAGCGCGGCCTTGGCGCGTTCGAGGAATTCGCTGCCTTCTTCCATGATGGTGACGTCGGCGGCGAAATCGGTGTCGAACACGTCGTCGAACATGAGCTCCTTGAGCGCGGTGGCGAGCTTGCCGGTGACGGGCGTGCCCACGGGCAGCCCGAACTCCTCGCCGATGCCCACGCGCACGGCGGGCGCGACCTGCACGATCACGCGCTTTTGCGGGTCGTTGATGGCGTTCCAGACCTGCGGGATGCTGGTGGTTTCGCTCAAGGCGTTGACGGGGCAGACGGCGACGCACTGGCCGCAGTTCATGCAGTCCACCTCGCTGATGGACTTGCCGCCGGCGGGCGCGATGACCGTTTTGAAGCCGCGGTTCTGGGCGTTGAGCACGCCGATCTTCTGGATGTTGTTGCACACGCTGACGCAGCGGCGGCACAGGATGCACTTGCTGGTGTCGCGGGTGATGGAGGGCGACATATCCTGAATGCTGGCGGATCTTTCGCCCTTGAAGCGCGCCTCGGTAATGCCCAGCGTTTTCGCCAGATGCTGAAGCTCGCACTGGCCGTTGCGCTCGCAGCTCAGGCAGTCCTGCGGATGATCGGATAGGATCAGTTCGCAGTTGAGCTTGCGCGCCTGCCGCGCCTTGGCGGAGTTGGTGTGGATCACCATGCCCTCGCGGATTTTGACCATGCAGGCGGCGACGAGCGTGCGGAAGCCCTCGACCTCGACCATGCACATGCGGCAGCCGCCGTACTGATGAACGCCCTCGAGATAGCAAAGGCTGGGAATGTAGATATTGGAATCCTGCGCGGCCTGAAGGATGGTTTGCCCTTCCTTCGCCGCGATGGGCTTGCCGTTGATGGTTAAGTTGATCGTTTTATCTGCCATTGTTCATGCCCTCACTTTCTGTCGCAGCGCAGGCAGCGGGTCGCCTCCGCCACAGCGTTCAGCTTGCGATATCCCTGACTGACCTCACGGAAGCCCTCTTTGCGCTTGTCGGCGGGCAGCGTTTCGATGGGGAAGCGCTTGTACTCGGCGGCGTCCTCGTCGGCGAAGGCGGCGGGGATTTCGATGGGCTTGCCCACGTTGAGCTTGCCCGAGCCGCCGCAGTAGACGTCGATGCTCTTGGCGGCCTTCTTGCCGTCGGCGATGGCGGCGATGGCGGTATCCGAGCCGCGCGCCAGATCGCCGCCGGCGAACACGCCGGAGAGCGAGGTCATGAGGTTGTACTTATCGGTGACGAGCGTGCCGAACGCCGTCATTTCGACGTCGCGCGCGCTGATGAACGGGAAGTCGGCGTGCTGGCTGACGGCGGGAATGATCATATCGGTCTCGATGGTGAACTCGCTGCCCGGAATGGCGACGGGCTTGCGCCGGCCGTGCTTGTCGAACTCGCCCAGCCGCATTCTCTGGCACTCGATGCCGACGACGCGGTCCCTGTCGTCGCCGATGAACTTGGTGGGCGCGACGAGCGAAATGATCTCGACGCCTTCCTCGATGGCCTCGAGCACCTCGCGCTTGTCGGCGGGCATGTCCTCCTGCGTGCGGCGGTAGAGCACCTTGACGCTCTTGGCGCCCAGACGGACGGCGCTGCGGGCGGCGTCCATCGCCGTCGAGCCGCCGCCGATGACGACGACGTTCTTGCCCACGCGCTTGCACTTGCCAAAGTGAATGTCGCGCAGGAAGGGCAGGCCGTGGTACACGCCGCGCAGGTTTTCGCCCTCCAGATCGACCTTGTTGGGGAACTGCGTGCCGGTGGCGAGATACACGGCGTCGTACTCCTCGCGCAGATGCGCGAAGGACACGTCGCGGCCGATCTCGGTGTTCAGGTGAATCTTAACGCCCTCGTTGACGATGAGCTGGATTTCATGCTCGAGGATATCGTCGGGCAGGCGGTATTCGGGGATGCCGTAGGCGAGCACGCCGCCCGCCTGCGAATGGCTCTCGAACACGTCCACTTCGTAGCCCAGACGCACCAGATAATAGCCGCAGGTCAGGCCGGACGGCCCCGCGCCCACGATGGCGACGCGCTTGCCGTTCTTGGCGTACTTGATGTCGTCGGAATAGGTTTCCTCGTGGTTCATGGCGAAGTCGGCGACAAACCGCTTGAGGTCGCAGATCGCCAGCGCCTCGTCGCGCTGGGCGCGGCGGCACTTCGATTCGCAGGGATGCGTGCACACGCGGCCGCAGACGGCGGGGAAGGGGTTGTCCTGACGGATCAGGCGGTAGGCGTCCATGAAGCGGCCTTCCTGAATGAGCGCCATGTAGCCGGGCACGTTAACGCCGGCGGGGCAGGCGTTCTGGCAGGGGCTGATGAACATGTTGGAGCAGACGCCCGCGACGCACTTATGCTCCTTGATGTGCTCCTCGTATTCCTGAAGGAAATACTTGAGCGTGGACAAAACGGGGTTGGGCGCGGTCTGGCCCAGACCGCACATGGCGGTTTCCTTGATGTTGTGCGCCAGTTCGTCCAGCGCCGCGAGATCTTCTTCCTTGCCCTCGCCCTTGGTGATGCGCTCGAGGATTTCGAGCATGCGCTTGGTGCCGATACGGCAGGGCACGCACTTGCCGCAGGATTCGTCCTGAATGAAATCCAGGAAGAACCGCGCGGTATCGACCATGCAGGTGTCCTCGCTCATGACGACGAACCCGCCCGAGCCCATGATGGCGCCCAGCGCGGTGAGCGAATCGTAATCGACCGAGGTATTGAGGTAGGGGCGCGTGACGCAGCCGCCCGAGGGGCCGCCGATCTGCACCGCCTTGAAGCGCTTGCCCTTGGGGATGCCGCCGCCCACGTCGAACACCAGATCGCCCACCGATATGCCCATGGGCACCTCGGCGATGCCGGCGTTGACGATGTCGCCCGAAAGCGCGAACACCTTGGTGCCCTTGCTCTTGCCCACGCCGTAGGAGGCGAACCACTCGCCGCCGCGATCGATGATCGCCGGGACGTTGGCGAAGGTTTCGACGTTGTTGATGATGGTCGGGCAGCCGAACAGACCGCTCTCGAACGGGAAGGGCGGCTTTTGCGACGGCTCGCCGCGCTGGCCTTCGACCGAGTGCATGAGCGCCGTTTCCTCGCCGCAGACGAACGCGCCCGCGCCGATGCGCACTTCCAGATCGAAGTCAAACTTGCTGCCGAGGATGTTTTTGCCCAGAATGCCGCACTCGCGCGCCGTCCGGATGGCGGCGTTGAGGCGCTCCACGGCGATGGGGTACTCGGCGCGGACGTACACGTAGCCCATGTTCGCGCCGATGGCGAACGCGCCGATCATCATGCCCTCGATGAGGTTAAAGGGGTCGGATTCGATGAGGCTGCGATCCATGAACGCGCCGGGATCGCCCTCGTCGGCGTTGCAGATGATGTACTTCTGGTCGCCCGCCGCCTTATAGCCCGCTTCCCACTTGACGCCGGTGGGGAAGCCGCCGCCGCCGCGCCCGCGCAGGCCTGAAATCTTCATCTGATCGATGACGTTTTCGCGCCCCATGTCCAGCGCTTTGGTCAGGCCCTTGAAGCCGCCCGCCGCGATGTAGCTGTCGATGCTCGCGAAATCGACCTTGCCGCAGTTGCGCAGCGCGATCTTGACCTGATGCGAGAAGAAGGGAATATCCTTCATCAGCGGGATGTGCGCGTTGGTTTTCTTGTCCAGATAGGTGTATTCCTCGGCGATCTGTCCGCCGATCAGGTGCTTTTGCAGGATCTCTTCCGCGATCTGCGGCGTGACCTTGACGTAGAACGCGCCTTCCGGCTCGATCATCATGACCGGGCCGAGCGCGCAAAGCCCCATGCAGCCCGAGAAGGTGACGCCGACTTTCTCCGTCAGCCCGTGCGCTTCGAGGAAGGCGACGGTGGCGTCGCGCGTGGCGATGCAGCCGGAGGATACGCAGCCGCCGCCGCCGCAGACGTAGACGTGGCGGGTAAAGCCCTTGCGTCCGTCCTTATAGTCGTCGGCGATCTTTTTGAGGTCGCCCGATTTTTTGATCAACATGCTTCATGCTCCTCCGCTTGTCAGTATTTTGCCAGAATTTTTTCGATCTTGTCGGGGTTGACCTGCTGGAATACCTCGTCGTCGATCATGATGACGGGCGCGAGACCGCAGGCGCCCAGACAGCGCGTGATGGCGATGGAGAACTTGCCGTCCTCCGTGCTTTCGCCCACGCTCACGCCCAGCACTTCCTCAAGGCGGTCCACGATGCGCTTGCCGCCGCGCACGTAGCAGGCGGTGCCCAGACAGATCTTGATGGCGTGCTCGGCGCGCGGAATGGTGGAGAAGTACGAGTAGAAGGAGACGACGCTGGAGACGTAGCTGAGCGTAAAGCCCATGCCGTCGGCGACCACCTGCTGGATTTCGGTGGGCAGGTAGCCGTAGATCTCCTGCGCCAGATGCAGCACGGCGATCAGACAGCCCTTTTTGTCCTTGTAGGTTTCGATGACCTTTTGGATCGCGTCGAGCTTTTGCCTGTCTTCGGCGGCGCTGTCGACGTTCACGGCGACCTTGGATGTTTCGGTGGGCATCTTTTTTCCTCCGTTCCCCTTTGTAATAGAACCCGCAGCCGATACCGACGGAACGCGGCGATTTTGCCTCACGAAACCCTGCGGTGAGCAATTCTGCCCACCGCGGCGCCCGCGCGTTCGATTGTCGTCGGTATAATACGCCGCCGCGCCGATTCTCTTATCTCCCGGGCGTCTTGGCGTTGCTTTTTTTGTCGGTCTCGGCAATCATGCCGAAAACCGACATAGTATAACATATTTTATGCGATCACGTCAACTGTTTCCGCCGCCTGTCCGTGATATATCGCAGTCCTGCGCGGCTGTGTCCCGTCCCGCGGCGCGTTCTGTTGACAAAAGCGGGGTTTGACCGTACAATAAAGGCGTGTCGTATTCGGCGCGTCGAAAGGAACGGAGCATGCGCGTTTTTTCTGTGATTCGCTCGCCGGGGGCGGCGATCCCGTGGATCGTCCTTTTGCTGCTGCCGCTCGCGCTGACGCTTGTTTCGCCCGTGCTCGCGCCCTACGCGCTGTTGATGATCTATTATCTGGCGCCCGTCGGCGCGTGCCTGGCGGCGGTGCTCGGCGGGCTTGTCCCGATGCTGGCGGGGCTGCTTTCGTGCGTTTTGACGCTGCATCTCTGCTTCGGGCTGACGGGCGCGCTGCTCGGGCTTTTGTATCTGCTGCCCGTGTGCGCGGCGTTCGTCGCGGCGTTCGCCCTGCGCCTGCCCTTTTTCCGCGCCGCCGCGATCGCCGCCGCCGCGATGTTCGCGTCGCAATTCGCCGTGTTCCTGATATTGCAGGGCATGACGGACGGGCGCATGTACGAGGCGGCGGGCGAGGCGGTATCGGCGTACGTCGCCGGCATGGAAGAATGCGATATGCTGCTCATCACGCTGTTTCGGAGCGGGCTGATCGGCGCGGCGCAGGAATTGTCCGGCGATATGCTGATTGAAACGATCGGCGGCTTCACGCTGACCGACGCCGCGCGCGGGGACTTCCTGCTGTCGCTGTCCAACGTTGTAAAGAACCTTTTGTCCGCCTTCGCGCCGGGCGCGCTGATCTCTCAAAGCGTGTACGCCGGCGTCGGCGCGGTGGCGCTCGGCGTGCGGCTGGGCAGCGTCGGCTGGCAGCGCGAGGCGTTCAGGAAGGACATGCCCGACGCCGGGAAATTCCCCGATCTGGGCATGCCGCCGCTCGCCAAATGGCATTTGCCGCGCGGGTGGGGGCTGCGCGTGGGCGCGCTGGCGAGTGGCTACCTGCTCATGGCGATGGGCGACGGAACGCTCGCGATGCTGGGCGCGCTGATGTACGCCGCGTTTTCCTCCGTGTACGCCTTGCAGGGCGTCGCGTTTGTCAATTTCGTGCAGCACAAGCGCGGCAGCAAGTTCGGCTGGCGCATTGCCGCGCCGATCCTTTTGTTCCTGCTGGTCCATCAGGCGCTGGTTGTCCTGGGCGTGTTTGATCAGGTCAGCGGCGCGCGCGGGCTGCGTCCGCCGCTTCAAAAGAATCAGGAAAGGGATGACGATCTGCCATGAAGGTAATTCTGTTGACCGATGTGAAGGGTTCCGGCAAGAAGGACGACATCATCAACGTATCGGACGGTTACGCGAGGAACTTCCTCTTTCCGCGCAAGCTGGCGGTCGAGGCGACGGCGAACGCGTCCAAGGAGATCGAGCGCAAGCGCGCGGTGGAAAGCCAGCGCGAGCTCGAGCGCCGGCAGGCCGCCGAGAAAAAGGCGGCGAGCCTTCGCGGAAAGGTCATCACCGTCGTCGCCAAGTGCGGCGACAAGGGCAGGCTGTACGGCAGCGTGACGGCGCAGGAGATCGCCGACGCGCTGAACAGACAGCACGGCGTCGAAATCGACAAGCGCAAGATCGAACTGGCCGATCCCATCCGCACGGTGGGCGAAACCGACGTCGTGATCAAGCTCTATCCCGAAATTACGGCGAAAATGCTCGTGCGCGTGACGGGCGGCGAGGGTTGATATGTCAGAAATTCCCTCTCCCGCCGTCCCGCGCGTCCCGCCGCACAGCGCGGAGGCCGAAAGGTCTGTTCTGGGCGCGCTGACGCAGGACGCCGCCGCCGTCGCGCTGGCGGTCGAAACGCTCAAGCCCGACGACTTCTATTCGCCGGCGCACAAGGCGATTTTCGAGGCGGTGCTGGCGCTGAACGCCGCGTCGATGGCGGTCGATCTGATCACGCTCAGCGCCGAGCTCGAGCGCCGCGGCACGCTCAAGGGCATCGGCGACGTCAGCTATCTGGTCGATCTGGAGCAGGGTGTGCCCACGACGGCGAACGTCCGCTACTACATCCGCATCGTGCTGGAAAAATCAACGCTGCGCCGGCTGATCCTCGCCTCGGGCGAGATCAGCGCGCTCGCCTACGCGCAGGAGGAAGAGCTGCAGGCCATCCTCGCCGCCGCCGAGAAAAAGATATTCGATATCGTCATGCGCCGCGCCGGCGCCGAGGACCTCAAGCATATCCGCGAGGTACTCGCCGTCGCTTACGCGCAGATGGAGGAATGGCAGCGCCTCAAGGGCGCGGTCGCCGGCACGCCGACGGGTTTTTACGATCTGGATAACCTGCTTACCGGCCTGCACGGGGGCGAATTGATCCTGATGGGCGCGCGCCCGTCGATGGGCAAGACCTCCATCGCCATCAATATCGCCGCCAACGCCGCGCGCAAGGGCAAAAAGGTGGCGGTGTTCTCGCTCGAAATGCCGCGCGAGCAGATCGCGCTGCGCATTTTGTGCGGCGACGCGCGGGTCAACATGCAGTCGGTCCGGCAGGGAACGCTGCGCGACGACGACTGGGTAAAGCTGGCGCGCGCGCTTGGCCCGCTCGCGGCGAGCGAAATCTATATCGACGACACCGCCGGGCTCACCCCGGCGCAGCTTCGCAGCCGGTGCCGCCGCCTGATGATGGACAAGGGGCTGGACCTGATCGTGCTGGACTATCTGCAGCTCATGTCGGCGGACGGCAAATCGGAAAACCGCCAGCTCGAGGTGAGCGAGATTTCCCGCAGCCTCAAGGGCATCGCGCTCGAACTGCGCGTGCCGCTCCTCGCCTGCGCCCAGCTTTCGCGCGCCAACATGCAGCGCGCCGTCAAAAAGCCCATGCTGTCCGATCTGCGCGATTCCGGCTCCATCGAGCAGGACGCCGACGTCGTCATGTTCCTGCACCGCGAGAGCTATTACGACGAGTCCGCCGAGGATCAGAGCGTCGCCGAGGTCATTATCGCCAAGCAGCGCAACGGCCCGCTGGGCACCGTCAAGCTGGCGTGGATTCCCGAATACACGCTGTTTGACAATCTGGCGAACGTCAAGTAGCGCTTCGGGGGACGGAAAGCGCGCGTCTCATCGTTTTCTCATCAGAATCGTTGTCCGAAGGAGTTTTCAATGCAGCAGCAATCGGTCGCTTCGTTCAGGAAGGACGACAAATTCGAGGGCTTTTTGCTCGTGCGCGCGGCGGAGCAACGCACCGCCGGCAACGGCGGGAAGTATCTGGACATGACGCTGTGCGACAAAACGGGCGATATGAACGCCAAGATGTGGGACGGCACGGCCGCGCCGCCCGCCGGCGGGAGCGTCGTCAAGGTGCGCGCCACCATACAGGAATACAACGGCAGGCTGCAGATGCGCGTGGAGAAAATGCGCGGCGTGCAATTAGGCGACGACGCCGACGTGACGCTGCTCATGCCCTGCGCGCCCGAGCCGCCCGAGCAAATGCGCGCCGAGATCGACGGCACGATCGACCGGATGGAAAACAGGGAGCTCAAAAGCATCCTGCGCGAGCTGCTGGCCATGACGGGCGACGCGCTCGCCTATTTCCCGGCGGCGCAGCGCCTGCACCACGCCGAGCGGAGCGGCCTTTTGCATCATACCGTGGGCATGCTGCGCGCGGCGGAGGCGATGCTGCCGCTTTATCCCTTCTTGGACGGCGATCTGCTTCGCGCCGGCGTGATCGCGCATGATTTGAGCAAGACGACCGAGCTTGTCAGCGACGAATCGGGCAACGTGAGCGATTACTCGGCGGACGGGCTGCTTGTCGGGCATCTCGTGCGCGGCGTGTCCGAGGTCGCCGAGGCGGCGCGGCGCGCCGGCGCGCAGGGCGAGTACGCGCTGCTGCTGGAGCATATGGTGATCAGTCATCACGGCCTGGCAGAGTTCGGTTCGCCGCGCGCGCCGATGTTCCCCGAGGCCGAAATGCTGCATATGCTGGACGATCTGGACGCCAAGATGAACGAGATGGACGCGGTTTTGCGCCGCACGCCCCCGGGCGCGTTCAGCGAGAAGATCTGGTCGCTCGACAGGCGGCTGTATCACCCGCGCTATCAGAAGGAAAGCGTTCGGGAGGACGCGCCCGCGCCCGAAGCGCCCGGCGCGAAGCCTTCCGCGCCCGATGCGTCCGGCGTAAAACCTTTCGCGCCCGAAGCGCGGACAGGCAAAACATCCCCGTCGCCCGCGCCCTACAAGCGTCCCGACGCCGGCAAAGCGTACGACGGGCTTTTGTGAATCCCGCGCGGCGCGATTTGCGCGGAATGCCATCAATTCCCCGCGCGGAAAGAGCGGGTCAGTTATTATAAACTCTTGACGAAACATTAAATTATTGTTACAATAGGGATGATTTGAAACGGAAAGCGCCCGCGACGCGTTCCATGGATGAAACGCGACTTGTATCCAAAGGGAGGCAACATCCTGATGAAAAAGATCGCCCTGTGTCTGCTGCTCGCGCTCGTGGTATCCCTGTTCGCCGGCTGCGGGCAGGAGAAGCAGCAGAATACGTATCCGAGTTATCAGCAGCCCGCGCTCGACCCCACCAATCCGCCCGTGTACAGCAATTCCGTCGACGCGCTGCCCGAGGGCTACGACCCGTCGAGCGAGGAAGACGAAGGCGGCTATACCGTGGGCAGCCCGGTTGACGAATACGGCAACACGCTGTACGCCGGCGCGACGCCCATACCGCTTGATCCCATTGACAAGCCCACCGCCACGCCGCGCCCCGAAAAATCCTTCACCTATGCCGAAACGACCGCCGCGCGCATCGGCGTCAAGTTCGAGGCACCCGTCGGCTGGCTGACCGACGATACCGTCGCCGACGCCTTCACCGTCACCGATCCTGAAAAGCTGGACAATTATCAGGCGTTCATGAGCGTCAAAATTACCCCGGTCGCCGCCTCCTACAAGCTCGCCGACGTGAAAACCGACGTGAAGGCGATGCTCTCCGAGCTGGGCAAGTACAATTACGAGGACTGGAGCGTCACCTCGGTCAGCGCGCGCACGCTGCTCAAGAAGGACGGCTACTACGCCGATTACCGCGGCGTTCAGTACGACGGCACCATCGTGCGCGGCCGCGTGCACATCGCGCTGCTGGACGGCAACAAGATCGTCACGCTGCATCTGTCCGCCCCGGGCTGGTTCAACACAAGCTATCAAAAGGTGTATCAGCGCTTCCGCGATACCGCTTCGCTGATCTGACAGACATGAAAAAACCTGCCTTTCTCCTCGCCGCCGTCCTTTGCCTGACGGCGGCGGGCGGCGCTTTAGGCGAAAAATACGAAACCATGCCGGATATCTTTCGATTCCGTCAGGTTACCGCGGAGGAGACCGTCGGAAGAGCGACGGTTCGCCGCGCGTACCCCGACAGCGCGAACGACGCGGTGGACGCGGACATGCGCGGCCTGATCGACGGCATGAGCGCGGACGCCGTCGCCCGGACGAACACGAGGCTTGCCGTCGCCGTCGATACCGGCGCGTCCGTGTTCCGCACGGGCGAAAGCTGCATGAGCTTTTTGACCGTGTCGCGCGCCGTTCGCGACGACAGACAAATCGATATGGCGTTCGACGCGCGCGCGTACGACCTGTCGGATGGCCGCCGCCTGTCGCTGACCGATCTGATCCTGCCGGATGGCGCGGCGTGGCGGACGCTCGAAAACGCCGTTCGCGATACCGTGGAGGCGTACTTCCCCGGCGAAACGCCCGATCGCGCGGCGCTTGACGCCGCCTGCGCGCGCGGCGCGCTCGAAAACGCCGCCTTCACGCTGACGCCCGCGCGCCTCGTCATACATTACCGCGCCAACGCGTTCTACGCCGGCAAACGGACGATCCTGCATGTCGCCCTCCCGCACGGCGCGTGGCGCGATTCGATGACGGCGCTCGCGCGCAGGCAAACCGATTGCAGTCGGTTCAAAATGATCGCGCTGACGTATGACGACGGGCCCAATCACATCCTGACCGAAAGGGTCATGGACGCGCTGCGCGAGTACGGCGCGAACGCCACGTTTTTCGGCATGGGCGTTTACTATACGCCGTGCAGCGACGTGATCTGCCGTCAGCACGACGCTTTGTTTGCCGTCGAGAGCCACAGCTACCGTCACGAATACGATATCAATACCGAGACCGCCGCCGCGTGGGTGGATAAATCCGACGCGCTGATGTCGTCGATCATCGGCGTTGGCCCCTCGATGATGCGCGCGCCGGGCGGCGACTGCGGCATATATCGGCGCGCCAAGGTGATGCTGCCCTTTATCGGCTGGAACCTGCGCTCGGACGACCTGAACGCCAAAAGCGCCGGGCAGGTGACCCGGCGCGTGCTCGGTCTGGCGCAGGACGGCATGGTGGTGCTTATGCACGATCTGTGCCGCTTATCGCCGTCGTATACGCCGCAGATTCTGGAAGCGCTCGAGGAGCGCGGCTATCTGTGCGTCACGGTCGCCGAAATGTATGATCTGTACGGCGTGCCGCTGATCCCCAACGAACCGTACAACGGCACCGAAACGACGGCGGCGGCGAAGCGGCTGTCCGGCGAAAGCGATCCCGCGTCGCCGGCGGGCGAATAATACCGGCCGCCTTTACGGGGTGGGCGCGCGCCTCGGGCGTCGCCTGCCCCGCCTTCTTTTCGCGCCGTTCAGGTATTCCCGAATCTGCGCCTCGTCCTCGCGGACAAGCGCGTCTTCGCCGGCGAGGAATTCCAGATGATGGCGGAACTCGTGGCGCAGCACGCGGCGCAGCTCCTCGATCTGCTCGTCGCGCGGGCAGTCGCCGTACACGGCGCGGAACGAGCCGTAATACATGCGGATGCCGCGCCCCGTGCCGCCGCCCTGCCAATACTCGCCCAATATGTACATCGGCGCGTTCCGGCGCGAAACGGCGTGGCGCTTGGCGCGCTCCTCGACCACGATGCCGAGGTTCAGGCGGTCGAAAAAGACGGGCGGCAGCTCCTCCGCCAGCGCGTCCAGAGTATCGGCGTACTCGGCGAGCGTCATAACGGCCTCCCCGAAACCGCGTCGGGCGACGATTCGCCGCCGATCAGGCGGAGCAGCGCCTGCCCCACGGCGAACGATTGCCGGACGACGGTATACTTGAGCTCCTTGGGCAGATTGCGCCCGAACTCCTGAATTTCATAGGTCAGATCGCCGGCATAGCCGATATCGCGCAGTCCCGCCATGGCCTCGCGCCAGTCGATCGAGCCGAAAAAGGGCAGCAGATGCTCGTCCGCCGCGCCGTGGTTGTCGTGGACGTGCAGCGCCTTGACGCGCGTGCCCAGCGCGTTCAGGTTGCCCCGGTGGTCGTCGGAAAACAGGTTGGCGTGCCCGAAATCGTAGCACGCGCCGACGCGGGGATCGCGGAACGCGTCGACCAGCGCCGCGAGGCGCGCGATCGATTCGTCGGGCGCGCCGCGCCGCGCGCCGGGGGACGGCGTTTCGATGTTTTCCAGCGCGACGCCGACGTTCCATCGCGCCGCCTGTTCGATGACAGGCGACAGAATATCGATGTTCACGCGTGTAAAATCCTCCGTTCGGCGCGGCGCGGCGGGATGCAGAACCGCCCACGGCACGCGGAGCCGCCGCGACGCCTCCACGCAGCGCGCGACGATTGTTCGCGCAAAGTCGGTTTGTGGGTCGGGGTTGTACAGCGCGTCGAAATACGGCAGGTGCGACTGCGAAAACTCGATGCCCCGCGCCGCCGCGCGCCCGCCGATGTCGTCGACGTACGCTTCCCACGCGTCGCCGCGAAGGGGCGAATCGGGGTTCATCGCCATGCACCAGTTGATGTCGAGCACGCGATAGCCCGCGTCGGCGCAGACGTCGATGGCGAACGCGGCGGGCAGGCGCTCGCGCGTCGCCGTGAACGCGCAGATATTGGTCGAGGTGGATAACCGCATAGGCGCTCCCGTCGGACCCTTCGATCCGTTTACTGATTGGCGAGGTTGTACTGATCCAGCAGGCCGTTGAGTTCGCTTTCCATCGTTTTCACGGCGTCCCCGACGCGCCAGTTTTCCGTCAGCATGGCGCTCACGCAGTCCTGAACGGCGTAATAGAAATCAATCGACGGCCCGACCGTGACGCTGCGCATCCCGGCGGGCGTCTGCGCGAGCTGCTTGAGCGCGACGCCGTACTGCGGCTGTTCGAGCACGAGCGCGCGGTAGACGTCCGCTTCGGCGGCGTCCAGATTGGCGGGCGCGTAGCCCGTATTCACGGCGAAGTCCGCCTGCACGTCGGCGCTCGTCATATACAGGACGAATTCGCGCGCCGCCCGCTTCTTCGCGTCGTCGCCCTTGTCGAACATGCACAGGCAGCTCCCCGACACCGTCGCGCCGACTGAGGAGGAGGCGTTCACCCTCGGATAAAAGGACACGCCCACCTCGAAGGCGCCGCCGACCTTGGACAAAACGCTGCCGATGTTCGAGGAGGAGGAGGTGAACAGCGCGAGCTGCCCCGCGACAAAGGCGTCGGTCGCGCCGTCGCGGTTCTTGAGCGCGCCCGACGCGTAGAGCGCCTTCCATTCGGTCAGAAAGGTCGCGAGCGCGCCGTTTTCAACGCACACAAGGCGCGTCGCCGCCGCCTCGCTGCCGTTTTTGTGATCGACCAGATCGCTGCCCAGCTGCCCCAGCCAGTTGGCGAGCGTGGGCGTGTTGGGGATGGCGGCGTACAGATCAATCGATTCATCCGAAAGCGCACCGGCGAGCGCCGCGATATCCGCCAGCGTGTCGGGCGCGGCGAGCGCGTGCTTGTCAAGCAGCGTTTTGTTGTAGTACGTCAGCGTCGTCGATGCGGCGAAGGGCAGCCCGAGCTGCGCGCCGGCAAACGTCCAGTTGCCCATCGCGGCGGGCAGCAGGCGCGACGAATCAAAGGCGGGGTCGTCCGCCGCCGCTTCGTCGGCGGTGTAGGCGGCGTCCGAATAATAATAGGAGAGCTTGCCCGTGGCGTCCAGATTCATCACGTCGGGCAGCTCGTGATAGCGCGCGGCGTTGAGCACGCCGTTCATCTTGGTCACGGCGTCGGAATACTTGCCCTGAAAGACTGCTTCGACGGCGATTCCCTTTTCCGCGCCGATCGTTTGATTGAACTTTTCGACGTACTGCTTGACGAGCACGCCCGCCTCGTCGGACATCGAATGCCAAAAGGTGATCGTCACCGCGTCCTCGGCGGCGGCGCAGGCGGACAGCAAAAGCGACAGGATGATCAGCGCGGTCAGGCATGTTTTTTTCATAAATTCCTCCGAAATGTTCGCGTTGCGGGCGCGGTGTTATGTGATCGATACGCCGTTCAGCAGCGATCGGGAAATCCTGCGCTTGAGCAGGAAGAACACGGCGAGCGCCGGGAGCAGCGCCAGCGCGACGCCGGCGAGCACGAGATGATAGTTGGTGTCCTCGATGGTCGTGAGCATGGCCACGCCCACCTGCACGGTGCGCATGGCGTCGTGATTGGTGACAAGGAGCGGCCACAGATAGCCGTTCCACAGGCTGATGAAGGACTGCGCGTACAGGATGGCCAGCACCGGCGTGACCGACGGGATCAGCACGAACAGGAGAAAACGGATGTCGCCGCAGCCGTCGATCGTCGCCGCCTCGCGCTGCGAAAGCGGCGCCTGAAGGAAGCTCTGGCGCAGCATGAACATCTGCGTCGCGCCCACAAAGGACACGATCATCACGCCCAGATAGGTGTCGATCAGCCCGAGCGTTGAAACCGTCTGGTAATTGGTGATGAGCAGCGTGTCGGCGGGCAGCATCATCGTGCCCAGAAAGACGAAAAACAACGCCTTTTTGCCCCAGAAGTCGAAGTACGCGAAGGCGTAGGCGGCGAGCGCGGCGAAGGCGACGCGCGCGAGCGCGCCGACAAAGGCGATCACGAAGGAATTCAGGAAATACCGCGTCATGGGCGCCTGCCGCAATACGTTTGCAAAGTTGTCCAGATAAAGAAAACTCCTCGGGAACACCGTGGGCGGATAGGCGTAGAACTCCGCCTCGCTCTTGAACGCGCCGAGGATGCCGTACAGGATCGGGAAAACGACGATCATGCCCAGCAAAACCGTCGCGAGCGTCGCCGCCGCTTTCTTCGCCCCGCCCCTTCGCCGCGCGCTCATTGGTAAAACACCTTCTTTTTTTCAAGGGAAAACAGCGCGCCGGTGCACAAAAGCGTCAGCAGGAAGGCGATCAGGCTGACGCAGGCGGCGAGCGAATAGTTGGAGGAGCCGTAGCCCGAGGCGTACATCATGTACAAAAGCGTCGTGGTCGCGCGCGAGGGGCCGCCCTGCGTGAGAATGATCACGGGGCCGGCCGTCGTCATGGCGAGCACCATGTCGGTGCAGACGACGTAGAGGATCGTCGGCGAGACGAGCGGCAGCTGCACGGCGAAAAAGCGCCGCGCCGCGCCCGCGCCGTCCACCGTGGCGGCGTCGGTCATTTCCTCCGGTATGCCGCGCAGCGCCGATAAAAGCAGCATGAAATTGACGCCCAGCCCCATCCATACCATCAGGAGCAGCAGCGCGTAGATCGCCGTTTTGCCGTCGGTCAGCCAGCCGATCTCCAGCCCGAACAAATAATTGATATAGCCGACCGTCGGGTTGAACAGCACCTTAAAGGTCAGCGCGGCGGCGGACATCGAGATCGCCATGGGCAGCATGAACAGCGCGTCGATCAGCGCGCTCGTCCGCCGCCTGCGCGCCGCGAGCGCCGCGAACAGGAGCGTCAGCGCCAGCGTGAGCGGCACCGTCAGCGCCGTCAGGAACAGCGTGTTCTTGAGCGCGATGCCGAAATCGCGCCGCGAAAAGAGGTACAGGAAGTTGTCCAGCCCCGTGAAGTCCGTGATCTGCCCGCGCAGATTGACGCGCGAAACGCCGTACAAAAGCGTTTTGAGGAAGGGATAGTACGAAAACGCGGCGGCAAACACAAGCATCGGCAGCAGGAACAGATACGGCTTGACGCGCGCCCCGAGCGCGCGCTTCCCCGCCGCATGGCCGCCCATCGCCATCGCCCCCTTCCGCCGACGCATAATCATCCGCATACAGTATACCACCAAACGCGCCCGGTGGCAATCCCGCGGCGCGCGAACAAGGGGCGGTTCACGCCCCTTTGTTCAATACACAATTCCTGCGGGAGCCTTCCGTGCGTTATCTCGCCGGCAGCGCGTTGACCGCCGCGATCAGCGCGTCCACGTGCTCGGGCTTGGTCGCCCAGCCGGTGCAGAAGCGCACGCCGTCAAGGTTTTCGTCCACCGCCTGCCAGTGCTCGAAGGCGAAATCGTTTTGCAAAAGGGCGATCTCCCGCTTTGTCAGGATAGGGAACTGCTGGTTGGTGACCGAATCGTACAGGAAATCGCAGCCGTGCGCCGCGAACGCCTCGCGCAGGCGCAGCGCCTGACGCACGGCGCTTTGCGCGATCGAAAAATACAGCCCGTCCTCGAACAGCGTCTCGAACTGAATGCCCAGCAGAAAGCCCTTGGCGAGCATCCCGCCCTGACGCTTCATTAGATAGCGGAAATCCTTCTTGAGCGCGGCGTTCGCGATCACCACCGCCTCGCCCATCAGCGCGCCCACCTTGGTGCCGCCGATGTAAAACACGTCGGTCAGGCGCGCGAAATCGGGCAGCGAGGGCGCGGGCGACGCCGCGATGCCGTAGCCCAGCCGCGCGCCGTCGACGAACAGGATCAGCCCCCATCGGTCGCATACGCGGCGAATGTCTTCGAGCGCCTGAAGCGAGTACAGCATGCCCGTCTCGGTCGGATGCGAAAGATAGACCATCGCGGGCTGGACAATGTGCTCGCGCGTTTCGTCGGCGTAGTGCGCCTTGAGCGCGCCGTCGATCTGATCGGCCGTCAGCCGTCCGTCCTTTGTGTCAAGCGGCAGCACCTTGTGCCCGCCCGCCTCGACCGCGCCCGTTTCGTGGACGTTGATGTGCCCCGTGCGCGCGCACAGCACGCCCTGATGCGGTCGCAGCGCCGCCGTGATCACCGTGGCGTTCGCCTGCGTGCCGCCCACCAGAAAATGCACGTCGATATCCCCGCGCCCGCAAGCCGCGCGGATCATGTCCCGCGCGCGCGCGCAGTGCGCGTCCTCGCCGTAGCCGGGGTTTTGCTCCAGATTGCACTGCGCCATGCGCGCGAGAATCCTCTCGTGCGCGCCCTCGCCGTAATCGCACGCGAACCGTATCATAAGCGCCTCCGTATATTCTCCGCAAAGCGCGCGGAAGACGCGTCTTCGCGCGGCCGTCCTCTGCGCGGGTTGTCGTATTTATCCGACCAGTTTGTGCAGCAATTTCCGCACCGCGCCCTTTTCCGACAGCATATCGTTCAGATATTCCTCGACGCGCGGGGCGAGATGAATGGCGCGCAGATCGACGCCGAACAGATCGGCGCGGCTGCACAGCGCCGTCAGCTTTTCCGAATCGACGGGCTGCCCGAGACCCGTAAATCCCAGACCCGCGCGGATGTCCTTAAGCATCGGGTCGGGGCTGACGGGCATTTCGCGAAAATCGTCGTCATAGCCCGTGACATAGCGCAGCCACGCCGCCAGCACGAAGGGGATCAGGCGGAGCTTCGACTGATCGAGCGTTTCGCTCGCGGCGTACGCCTTGAGCGTTTCGCCGAAGCGAATGGGGATCTTTTGCGAGGTGTCGGTGGCGATGCGCTGCGGCGTGTCGGGCAGGAAGGGGTTGGGGAAGCGCTCGGAAAGCACCTCGCGCGCGAAGGCGGCGGGCGATAGAACGCCGGGATCGGTCACGGCGGGCATCATTTCGTCGTCGACCAGTTTGTGAACCAGCGCGTTCAAATCTGCGTCGCGCATTTCTTCGTTGATCATGGCGAACCCGAGCAGGCAGCCGCACACGGCCAGCGCGGTGTGCAGGGGATTTAGGCAGGTGCAGACCTTCATGCGCTCGCACTTGATCACGGTGTCGCGCCCGGTGAACAGCGCGCCCGCCTTTTCAAGCGGCGGCCGCCCGGCGGGGAAATTGTCCTCGATCACTAGATATTCGGGCTTTTCGGCGTTGACGAAGGCGGCGGTGTACGCGCCGCGCTCGGTGCGGAAGATATGGGCGTCCGCGAAATCGCGCTCGCGCAGCATCTGCGCGACGCGCTCGTCGGGGCGCGGGGTGATTTTATCGATCATGGTCAGGGGGAAGGAAACCAGCGCGGGATTGACGAGATAGCGAATGAATTCCTTGCTCACGCGCCCGTCCTCGCGCCAGCCTTCCGCGATATAGAGGATCGCCGCGCGCAGTTTGTCGCCGTTGCGGCTGCAATTGTCCATGCTGACCAGCGCGACGGGCGCGCCGCCGGCGAGAAAGCGCTCGTACAGCCCCGCCGTCAGCATCCCCATCGCCGTGCGCGCCATGCGCGGCGGCGAGACCAGATCGCGGTCGATCTCGGGCAGCGCCGCGCCCTTGCGGTCGGTCACGGCGTAGCCTTTTTCGGTCACGGTGAGCGATACCATCAGCAATTTTTCGTCGGCGAGGATTTCATAAAACCGCGCGGTATCCCCTTCGTCCTGACCGTCGCATCGCAGTGCCTCTGTCACCGACGCGATCACCGTCCGTCCGATTTCGCCGTCGGCGCCGAGCGAGCATAAAAGCGACAGGTTGTCATACGGGCGGTACGCGCGGGCAATGATATCGCCGTCAAAGCATTCGGCGACGGCGACGCCGCTTGTCCACAGCCCCTGATCGAGCAGCCGCTGCAGCATGGCGGCGGGCAGCGCGCGGAAGATATTCCCCGCGCCGATGTGCAGCCACGCGGGATGCCCGGACGCCGCGGCCAGCGCGTCCGCGTCATATGCCGGCAGCGTGAATCCGTTTCTCTCCCATGCCGCTTTGTCCCTGATGTCTGTCCGATCCAAATCCAGCATGCTTTTCTCTCCTTTGACGGCGTTATCCGTGCGCCCATTATACACGATCGCGCCGCGTAAAGCAAGGAACGCGCCGGAATCCTTCCGCGCGGCGGGCGGCGTCAGGCCTCCGAAATCATGCTTTCGGCGTTCTTTTCGGAGCGATAGACGATTCTGCCGCCGATGACGGTGACGCGCGCCGAGGACGCGATCAGCAGCGGGCTGCCGTCGAAAACGACCAGATCGGCGTCCTTGCCGACGGACAGGCTGCCCACGCGATGCGCGACGCGGCAGATGCGCGCGGCGTTCAGCGTGACGGCGCGCAGCGCTTCCTCTTCGCCCATGCCCTCCTTGGCGGCGAGCGCGGCGCAAAGCGGCAGGTACTGGATGCGCGATACGGGATGATCGGTGGTCAGCGCCACCGTCACGCCCGCCTTCGCCAGCCGCCCCGCCGTTTTGAAATCGCTGTGGCTGACCTCGTTTTTGCTGCGCGAGGCGAGCGACGGCCCGACGATGGCGGGAAAGCCGCTCGCCGCGATTTCATCGGCGATCAGATCGCCCTCGGTGCAGTGATCGAGCGTCAGCCCCAAACCGAACTCGCGGGCGATGCGGACGGCGGTCAGGATGTCGTCGGCGCGGTGGACGTGCGCCTTGAGCGGGATTTTGCCGTCGAACAGCTCGCGGTAGCATTCCATATTGAATTTCGGCGCGGCGCCGCCTGCCTGTTCGGCGATAAAATACTGCTTCGCGAGGAACAATTCCTCGCGGATCAGCGAGGCGATCGCCATGCGCGTGAAGGGCGTATTGCCGTTCATGCCGTAGGCGGTCTTGGTGTTTTCGCCGAAGGCGATCTTGATCGCGGCGGGCGCGAGCACGATCATGTCCTCGATCCGCCGTCCGTCCGTTTTAATGAAAGCGAACTGTCCGCCCACGGCGTTGGCGCTGCCCGGGCCGACCATCGCGCCCGTCACGCCGGCGGCGAGCGCGTTGTGGAAGGCGCTGTCCATCGGGTTGATCGCGTCGATCGCGCGCAGGCACGGCGTCACGGGATTGGTGCTTTCGTTGCAGTCGTCGCCCTGACTGCCCGCTTTTTCCTCCGATATCCCGATGTGGCTGTGCGCGTCGATCAGGCCGGGAAAAACCGGCATCCCGCCGGCGTCGATCACCGTCGCGCCGCTTTGCGCGGGGATGTTTTCGGCGATTTCGGCGATTTTGCCCGCCCGCGCGAGCAGATCGGCGCGGCGCGGCGCGTCCGATTCCATGGTGTACAGCAGCCCGTTTTTGATCAGCAGCATCGGCAGATGTCCTCTTTCCGCGAAAATTGGTTTGCCGCGCATATCTTTGCCGCCCGCGTGAAAAGATATCCGAGGAATCCAAATGATCAGGAGGGAACCGCAATGAGCTTCAATTACCAGGGCAGCCAGAACAACTCGAACAATTCCAACAGCCAGAACAACCAGAACCAGCAGAACTACCAGTATAACCAGAACAGCCAGTATTCCGACAACAACCGCAACAATAACCAGAACCAGCAGAACCAGCAGAACCAGCAAAACCAGCAAAACCAGCAGAATCAGCAGAACC
>CAYWOS010000021.1:23283-38239 GCA_964459985.1 uncultured Oscillospiraceae bacterium | reverse complement strand
CGCTGCCCGTCAACGCCGTGTCGATGTGCGTGTGCGCGGCGCAGCGCGGCGTGGGCAACACGCGAATCACGCTCAAGGTGAATCTGGTCAGCAATATCGTCAACGTGATCCTGAACTACCTGCTGATCGGCGGCAATTTCGGCTTTCCGCGCCTCGAGGTGCGCGGCGCGGCGATCGCTTCGGTGCTGGGCATGGCGGTGGGCATGGTTCTGGCGCTGATGACGGTGTTCCGCCCCGCGAAGGACGTCGGCTTCCTGCATATCTCCGTCCGCGATCGCTGGTCGTTCGATGCACAGACCATGCGCGCGATATTCAAGGTCGGCGGCAACGCCATGATTGAGCAGCTCGGGATGCGATTCGGCTTTTTCGTCAGCTCGCGCCTGGTGTTCGGTCTGGGCACGACGCTGGTCGCCTCGCACGTTATCTGCTCGCAGCTGCTGGGCATTACCTTTTATTTCGGCGACGGCCTTTCGGTCGCCGCCACATCGCTGGTGGGCAGGAACATGGGCGCGGGGCGAAGCGATTTGAGCATGCTCTACGGCAAGGCGTCGCAGCGCGTCGCGCTGATCATATCGGCGACGATCGGCATCCTGATCGTGGCGCTGCGCTATCCCCTCTCCGCGCTGTTCATCGGCGCCGATACGCCCGACGCCGGGCTGGTCGTGCAGTACGCCGCCGTCACCATGCTGGTGCTCGCCGCCGTGCAGCCCTTCCAGATCAGCGCCGTCGTCATCTCGGGCTGTCTGCGCGGCGCGGGCGACAACCTGTTCGTCGCGTTCGTCGCCACGCTCTGCATCAGCGTCATTCGCCCCGGCATGACCTATATCGCCATTGAGCTCATGCATCTCGGGCTGACCGGCACATGGATGATGATGATGTCTGAAATGGTGATCCGTCTCGCCTGCTTCTATCCGCGCTTTGCCTCGGGCAAATGGCGGAAGATCAAAATATAGTCGTTCGCCTTGTCGCGAACGGCTCCTCCCGGCGATCCCGGGTTCGTTTCCTTAACGATACATCATCAGCGCGCCCGGCAGGACGCGGATATCGGCGCGCGCCTGCGGCGACACCTCGCCGTCGATGTTGACGCGCATGCCGTCGGCGCTGAACGTCACGGATTTGACGCGCAGGAACAGCGTGTCGGGGAAATCAAGGATTTTTCCGCGCAGAAGCCCGGGCAGGTAACGGCACATGCGCGCCCTCGACACCGATTTGACGAGAACTAGATCGAGCAAACCGTCCTCGGCGCTCGCCTGCGGCGCGATGGGAATCCCGCCGCCGATCACGCCGCCGTTGGCGACGCCGCAGACCAGAACATCCTCGGTAACCGTTTCGCCGCCGTCGATGGCATAGGTCAGTCTGATCGGTTTGAACCTAAAAATCGCCATGACGACGCCGCAGAGATACGGCAGAATGCCGCGCGCGTATTTCTTCGCCTTGAGCGCGTAATCGAGCACCGTCACGTCAAAACCCGTGCCGACCTCGTTCAGGAACAGTTTGCCGTTGATTTCGCCCGCGTCGGTCGCCCTCGGCTCGCCGGACAGAATGAACGCGACGGCTTCCTCGGGGTCCTTCGGCGTGCCGATGGTCTTGATGAAATCATTCCCCGTGCCGGCGGGCACGATGCCCAGCGCCGTCCGACTGCCGTACAGCCCTCGCGCCGCCTCGCTCGCCGTGCCGTCGCCGCCAACGGCGATCACGAGATCAAAGCCCTGCGCCGCCGCGTCCCGCGCGAGCTGCGTCGCGTGCCCCGGCGCGTCCGTCAGCGCGAACTCGTAATAAATGCCGCGCGAGGAGATCGCGCTTTTCACCATCTCGCCCGCCTTAAGCGCCAGACCGTTGCCCGCCTTGGGATTGCAGATGACAAACGCCCGCATAAGCCAGCCTCCGTTATAGTTTCACGCGCTCGATGAGCGTTTCTTTGCCCAGACGACAGATATGATCAAACCCGCAGGCCTTGAGATACGCCGGCATGCCGTCATACCCGCGGTCGATATACCGCGCGTCGTGACAGTCGCTGTTGACCATGACCTCGCCGCCCAGCTCGCGCCAGCGCGCAAGCAAAAAGGGGCGCGGGTAGGGTTCGCGGCGCGCGTCCGTTTCGATTTTTCCCGTATTGACCTCGAGAACGGCGCCCGTTTTCGCGGCGATATCAAGCGCCGACAGCGCGGCGTCGCGATAGCGGCGGTCTTCCTCGTCGAACAGGCCGTACGCGGACGCGTTCTTGCGCACGATATCGAAATGCCCGATAATCGCGGGCGCGACGGCGGTGATGTACAGCGCGAACGCGGCGTAATACCGCCGCGCGAACGCGACGCCGTCGTCCGAAAACTCTTCACGGATGACCTTTCGGAGTTTGCCGCCGTCGCCGTCGACCGCGACATATCCGCCGATCGTCGGCATATAATGCGCCGACGCGATGATATATTCGTATCGGGACGGCTCGGCGCACGAATACAAATCGCGCTCGCAGCCAAGCCAGATCCGCATTCTGCCTTCGTACTCCCGCCGAAGCCTTGAAACCCCGACGATATAGTCGGCTTCCTTCTCCTTGGGGACATAATACGGCGCGTCGAACGTCTGCGTCGCGTGAGAGGAAAACCCGAGCGATACAAACCCGCGCGCGAACGCAGCGGCCGCCGTATCCTCCATCGTCGACAGCCCGTCGCAGAACGTCGTGTGCGTATGCGCGCAGGACAGAATCGTCGCGTCCATGGCATCCTCCGTCCGATCAGAATCAACCCGTAGAATACCACGGAAGCGCGCGCTTGTCAAAGAAAGCGCGAACGCCCGGACGCCGCGCATTACGTGCAGCAGACGGCGTTTTTCGTCTCCTTCGCCTTATACAACCGCCTGTCGGCGATCGCCAGACGGTCGACGTCGGCATCCTCAGTGCAGCAGCCGCCGATGCTGACGGTGACGGAAAGACGCGGATACCTCGCAACGCTCGAGGCTTCGATGGCGGCTCGCAGCGTTTCCAGCTTGCCCGGCAGCACGGACGGCAACATATCGCGGAAAATGACCAGAAACTCGTCGCCGCCGTAGCGAATAACGGCGTCGGTGGAGCGCACGTTTTCCTTGAGCCTGTCCACGACCGCGCGCAGCGCAGCGTCGCCCGCCTGATGACCGTAGGTGTCGTTGATCCGCTTGAAATTGTCGACGTCGATCATGGCGAAAGCGCTGAAATGCTTAAGCGCCTGCATTTGCTCCTCGTAATACTCCCTGTTGTACGCGCCCGTCAGGACGTCCTTGAAAAGCATATCGTTGTGATGCGTGATGGCTTCGATCAGGTGCTCCTTGCCCAGCGCGCCGAACAGCACATGATCGGTGACGTTTACTGACGATCTCGAGCACGTACGGCACGCCGTCGATCTCGACATACTTCGCCACGACGTAGTACACGTCGTCCCCGATGAATTCGTATTTCGTCAGCCGCGTCTTAAGCGCGAACGCGCGCGCCGACACGCAGTTTTCGCATCGGCCCGTCTTGTTCCAGACGGCGTAGCATTGGTACTCCCCCGGCTCCAGTTTGCCGTGCTCGCCGGGATGATACTCGACGGTCATGGATACGTCGACCAGCCGCACGATATCGAACACGATCTGTAGGTTGCGTATCAGCTCGCACGCTTCATCGTATGTCATCCGAAACCCTCCCGGTTTTGCGTCATTTGTCCGCCGGCGAACGCCGACCCCGAATCCTTCGGGTTCGATCCCACTATAACATTTTTATACATATTATGCAAGATGGAGAAAAACGGACGCGACGCTGTTTTTACCGTATATATTCAATCAACCTTATTAATTAAAACGATTTCTGTTGACAGGAACCACATGCGGTGTTATACTTATCCGCGACAAGGGAATCATTTCTGTGATTTCCGGTGCCCGATTCAAATGGAACTCAATAAAAAAGGAGAGTGGACCCATGAAAAAATTCCTTGCATTCGCGCTGGCTCTCGTTCTGTGCATGTCCGTCGCCTCGTTCGCAGTCGCCGAGGACAAAATCGGTATTGCGATGCCCACCCAGAGCCTCCAGCGCTGGAATCTGGACGGCGCGAACCTGAAGGCGCTCCTCGAAGCCGAGGGCTACGCGGTCGATCTTCAGTACGCCAACAACGAAGTCAATACGCAGATTTCTCAGATTGAGAACATGATCCTGGGCGGCGTCAAGCTGCTCGTGGTCGCCTCCATCGACGGCAGCGCGCTGGACACCGTGCTTGCGACCGCCAAAGAGGAAGGCATCACCGTCATCGCGTATGACCGCCTGCTGATGAACACCAAGTATGTCGACTATTACACCACGTTCGACAACTACGGCGTCGGCAAGATCCAGGGTCAGTACGTCATCGACGCGCTTGATCTCGAGAACGCCGCCGGCCCCTTCACCATCGAATTCACGGCGGGCGACCCGGGCGACAACAACGCCGGCTTGTTCTTCAGCGGCGCGTTTGATCTGCTCAAGCCCTACATGGACAGCGGCAAGCTCGTCTGCGTCAGCGGCCAGACCGATTTTGCCTCCGTCGCCACCCCGAACTGGAACAGCGGCACGGCGCAGGCCCGCATGGACGCCATCCTCAGCGGCTATTACACCGACGCGCTGACCGGCGGCCTCAAGCTGGACGTTTGCCTCTGCTCGAATGACTCCACCGCGCTGGGCGTGACCAACAGCCTCGTCGCCGCGGGCTTCACCACCGAGAACATCCCGATCATCACCGGTCAGGACTGCGACGCCCCCAACACCAAGAACATGATCAAGGGGCTTCAGTCCATGTCGGTCTGGAAGAACCTCTTCGTGCTGGGCGAACAGACCAAGGCCATGATTCTGGACATCTTCGCGGGCAAGGTCCCCGAGACCAACGCCGTGTATAACAACGGCATCTTCGAAGTGCCGTCCTACAACTGCGTGCCCCAGTTCTGCGACGTGACCAACTACGAAGCGCTCCTGCTGGACAGCGGCTACTACACCGAGGCCGATCTGGCGGACTGATCCGCAAAGGAAACCGATCATCCGAACGCGAGGGGACGGACGTTTTCGTCCGTCCCCTTGTTTCAGAACCGGGAGGAAGGTCACTTGGGAAGTAAAATCCTGATTATGGAAAACATCACGAAGGTCTTTCCCGGCGTCAAGGCGCTCGATCAGGTTAATTTCGAGGTCGAGGAGGGCGAAATCCACGCCATCTGCGGCGAGAACGGCGCGGGAAAGTCCACGCTGATGAACGTCCTGAGCGGCATCTATCCCTACGGGAGCTATGACGGCCGGGTCATCTATCAGGGCAAGGAATGCCGCTTCCGCAGCATCAAGGAAAGCGAGCGCGTCGGCATCGTCATCATCCATCAGGAGCTGGCGCTGGTGCCCTACCTGAGCATCGCCGAAAACATGTTTCTGGGCAACGAACAGGCGAAGTACGGCGTGATCGACTGGGACAAAACGAACAAGCGCGCCTCCGAATACCTGGAGATGGTCGGGCTGCACGAGAACCCGCGCACGTTCATCAAGGATATCGGCGTGGGCAAGCAGCAGCTGGTCGAGATCGCCAAGGCGCTTGCCAAGAACGTCAAGCTGCTCATTCTCGACGAGCCGACCTCGGCGCTCAACGAGAGCGACGCCAAGCATCTTTTGGACATGCTGATTTCCTTCAAGCAGCGCGGCATCACGAGCATTCTCATCTCCCACAAGCTCAACGAAATCAGCTACTGCGCCGATAAAATCACGATCATCCGCGACGGCCAGTCGATCGAAACGCTCTCCAAGGACGACGATGTGAGCGAAAAGCGCATCATCCGGGGCATGGTAGGCCGTGAAATGACCAGCCGTTTCCCCCCGCGCGAGCACAACATCGGCGACGTATCGCTCGAGATCAAGAACTGGACGGTCTACCACCCGCTCTATACCGATCGCAAGGTGGTGGACAACGTCAGCCTTACGCTGCACAAGGGCGAGGTCGTGGGCATCGCGGGGCTGATCGGCGCGGGGCGCACGGAGCTGTGCATGTCGGTGTTCGGCCACGCCTACGGCACGCAGATATCGGGGCAAACCTTCATCGACGGCAGCGAAGTACGTCTGCATTCCATCCCGCAGGCCATCGAGGCGGGGCTGGCGTACGTCACCGAGGACAGAAAAGGCGACGGACTGATCATCACCAACAGCATCAAGGAAAACATCACGCTCGCGCGCCCGTCCTTCATCAGCAGCCACGACGTGATCGACAAGGATCTGGAATTGCACAAGGCCAAGGGATTGCGCGATCTGCTGGACATCAAATGTCCCACGGTCGAGCAGTTGGTCGGCAACCTCTCGGGCGGCAATCAGCAAAAAGTGCTCGTCGCCAAATGGATCTTCGCGCAGCCCGATATCCTGATGATGGACGAGCCGACGCGCGGCGTGGACGTGGGCGCGAAGTATGAGATCTATCAGATCATCAACGATCTGGCGGCACAGGGGAAGTCCATCCTGATGGTATCTTCGGAATTGCCCGAGATTCTGGGCATGTGCGACCGCATCTACGTGATGAACGAAGGCCGATTAATCGCGGAGCTTCAGCAGGCGGACGCCACGCAGGAATCCATCATGGGATACATCATGCAAGACAGCAAGGGAGAGATCGTCGCATGAACAAACTGAAGCTCGCGATCAAGAACAACGTCAAACAGTTTGGCATGCTGATCGCGCTGGTGGTTATCATCCTGTTCTTCTATATCCTCACGGGCGGGCGTCTGCTCAAGCCCATGAACGTGAGCAACCTGATCTTCCAGAACGCCTACGTCGTCATCCTCGCGATCGGCATGCTGCTGTGCATCCTGACGGGCGGCAACATCGACCTGTCCGTCGGCTCGACAGTCGCGCTGATCGGCGCGTTCGCGGGCACGTTCATCATCAACTGGGGCTGGAACGTCTACCTGTCCATCGCGCTGTGCCTGTTGATCGGCATCCTGATCGGCATGTGGCAGGGCTTCTGGATCGCCTATGTCGGCATTCCGCCGTTCATCTGTACGCTCGCGGGCATGCTGGTGTTTCGCGGCATCACGCTGCTCATCCTGAACGGCCTGACGATCGCGCCCTTCCCGGAGGCGTATCAGCAGCTTTCCACCGGCTTTATCCCGGACATCACGACAGGCTTCACGCTGTTTGGCATGAAGATGAACCTGCTGTGCCTGCTCGCGGGCATCGTGATTGCCGCGATCTACTGCGTTCTTCAGGTGATCAGCAATGAAAACCGCAAGCGCAAGGGCTACGAAAGCCAGTCCGTCGGCGCGCTGGCGGCGAAACTGACGGTCATCTCGGTCGTGATCATCTGGGTGTTCTCGCTGTGGGCGCGCTACAAGGGCATCCCCACCGTGCTGATCATTCTGGGCTTTTTGCTGCTGGTGTACAGCTTCTTCACGCAAAAGACCGTCAAGGGCCGCCATCTTTACGCCATCGGCGGCAACATCAAGGCGGCGCGGCTGTCGGGCGTCAAGACCAAGCAAATGATGTTCTTCGCCTACACGAACATGTCCTTCATCGCCGCCATCGCGGGGCTTGTGTTCGCGGCGCGTCTGAACTCCGCCAGTCCGGAGGCCGGCAAGAGCTTCGAAATGGACGCCATCGCCAGCTGCTTCATCGGCGGCGCGTCGGCGTACGGCGGCACGGGCACGATCGGCGGCGCGCTCATCGGCGCGCTCATCATGGGTGTGCTCAACAACGGTATGTCCATCATGGGCATTTCCTCAAACACCCAGCAGGTCGTGAAGGGGCTGGTGCTGCTCATCGCCGTCGCGTTCGACGTCGTGAGCAAAATGAACCTGTCCTTCTTCCAGAAATTCAAGCGCAAGACGCCGGACGCGCAAGCCATCGAATCCCCGCGCGCCGAGGAATCCGCGCCGACCGCGCGGTAAGCCGCATATACCCGCAGAACGGAAAACCCCCGAGACGGCTGTTTCGGGGGTTCTGCGTGTCGACAAAGTCGACACGCCCCGAAAAAATGAACAAGTCATTTTTTCGGACTGCACGTTTTCCCTGCGCGGCTTTGCCGCGCGGCCGGAAAAACGCGTAAGGAACCGATTTTCTGCGGAAAATCGTTCCGAAACCACCGCGCATGTCGCTGGTTTCGGATGAGAAACGAAGGGTGATGTAGTTGAGCGTCTGCCCTGTGGGCAGAACGGCGAAGCCGTTAGCGAAACGGAGGAATCAACCGAAACGGAGCGGCGCGAGCGATAGCGATGCGCCGCGACGATTGAGGTTGCGGAACTCCGCCCCTTCGTTGCATCCCCGGGAGGAACGACCGGGCTTGTCGACACCCTGAACCCCCGAGACAGCCGTCTCGGGGGTTCTTTCTATGCTTTTGCGTCCGACCGTCGGAAATCGCGGAATCCAATGAACTGCCGTCAGATCATCGAAAATTACAGATATCGACTGATCGCCGTCTGACCGAAGGCGGCGCGCTTACGCCTCGCCGAGCAATCGCGCAAGATTGCCGCCCAGTATTTTTTCCTCCGCCGCGTCGCCGAGCGAAAGCGCGCGGATGCGCCGCAATTCGTCGCCCGGGTCCCACATCGGATAATCGCTGCCGAACAGCACATGCTCCTCGCCGAATGCCGAGATCGCCGCGCGCAGCTCGTCGTCGTTCAGCGCGTACTGCGAGCTGGACGTATCGACGTACAGGTTCTCCCCCGCCAGCGTCCTTTGCGCCTCGCGCCACTCCGACCAGCCGCCGAAATGCGCGCCGATGACCGTCAGGCGAGGACGGCGCTTGAGCAGGCGCTTGGTCTGATCGGGATTGGAATAATGATACCGCCTGTCGCCCGTATGAATGAGCGCCGGACACACGCCCTCGCACAGCGCGAACATGCGGTCGGCGCGGGGATCGTCAAGCGCGAACGCCTGCATATCGGGGTGCACTTTTAGTCCCTTCAGACCGGCGTCCAGCGCATCGCGGAAGGCGCGCTCCATGTCCGCCGTTTCCATATCGGGATGCAGCGTAAAAAAGCCCGTCACGCGCGCGGCGTGCTCGCGCGCGACGTCCGCGATAAAGGCGTTGATGGACGCGACGTTGCGCGGCGTCAGCGCCACCGAATGGATCAGGCACCGATCGACGCCCGCTTTGTCGCTCAAGCTAAACAGCGTGGCCGCCGTGCCGTCGTGCGGCACGGGCAGACCGTAAAACCGCGAAATCATTTCGCCCGCGCGAAGGGCGATCTTTTCGGGGAACACATGCGCGTGAACGTCGTACACCATGCGGCAGCCCTCCGCAAAATCAAGATTGACAGCAGGATAGCACAGCCCGCGCCGTTTGTCCAGCCCTACGCTTTTCTGTCAAACTCGGTCTTGCAGCGCCCGCAGGTGAAATGCGTCTGTTGCGAGCCGCGCTTGACGCGCAGCCATACCTCGCATTGGGGGCACTTGAAATACTTGTATTCCCTGCTGTTTTTGAGGCGCTTGAAGAACTGCCTGACGCGCGTGGACAGGCGGTTGCGCCATTCGACATAGCGCCTGTTCTCCTCGCGGCGCTTGTCGATCTTTCTCGACCACATGCGAAAAATACCGTAAACGTACAGCGCGAGCGACAGGATCGCAAGGATGCCGAGTCCCGTGAAAAGCGATACGATGTACAATATCAGCCCGAACCACACGCAGTTGCTCGCCAGACGGTCGGCGCCATTGCGCCCGCTCATCATCGCGCGAAAGGATTGCTTGATTTTTCCCCAGAACGACATGATTCCATCCCTCCGATATCGGTATCCTAACAGAAGAAGCAGCGCCCGCCGAGGCAGCAGTTGCACAGCGTGTTGGCGATGCAGCACGTCAGGCATGGATTGCCGCACAGCGTATCGCGGAAGCCGTAGCGCCGTCCGTTTTGGCGGTACTCCTCCGATCCGGACTGCATGGACTGGAGCCACTCGCGGTAATCGGCGTTGTTCGGATCAAGATTGACCGCCATGCGCGCGTCGTTCAGCGAGGCGACGCGGTTGCCCATACCGGCGTTGGCGCACGAATGCCAGTAATACCATTCGGCGGATTTTTCGGCCATGTTTTCAAGCTCGACGACGGCGTCGCGGAAGCGGCCGTCGATGATCGCCTGACGCGCCGAGGAAAACCTGAAATCATAAGAACCCGCGTACGCCCGGCGTTGCTCCTGTCCCTGCCCGTAGCCGCCGCCGAACATATTGAAGAACGAGCCGAAATCAAAATCATTGCCCTGCCGCCCGCCGTAATCGTCGCCGCGCGACTGCCCCTGCTGGCCGTAGCCGTACGAGCCGTAGCCCTGATTGAACGGGTTTTGCCGGTACGTTCCCTGCTGCGAGGCGTTGGGACCGGCATACGTTCCGCCGTTCTTTTTCGCCTTCATCAGTTCGGTGTACGCTTCGTTGATCTCCTTCATTTTCGCCTCGGCGCTTGCCGAGCCGCCGTTGAGATCGGGATGATATTTCTTGGCGAGCGCGCGATACGCCGCCTTGATTTCATCGTCGGTCGCGCCCGGCGACACGCCCAGGACCTTATAGGGGTCAAGCATCATCTCGAACGCTCCTTTCCCGCGCGCGAATCCCTGCGGCTGCGCATATCCCGCCTGCGCGCGTAACGCCCCCAGACGCCCGAATACAGGATGTTGCGCATCAGTTCGGCATCCTGCACAAGCGGCAGCATTTCAAAGGCGTCGGCGCATTCCGACATCAGCATCGTCAGGCTGTCCGCGAAGAACTGCTCGTGTTCCTCCTGCGCAAGGTACGGGCGCAGGGGGTTGTAGGCGTTTTTGCGGATGTCGGCGGGCAAATCGTCGTACGCGTCCATCACATAGACGAACCGCCCCATCGCCTCGCCCATCGCGCGGAGCGGCGCCTGCCAGCAATCGTCGCGGCAGGCGTAGATCTCGCCCATGATCAATCCCGTGAGGTTGGCCGCCGCGTCGACGTCCATTTCGTTTCGTTCCTCGACGGCGCGGATATCGTCCAGCGCGCGCCGGACGGCGGCGCATTTGGCGGGATAGCGCGCCTCGATCGCGTCATATCCGCGCTTGAGCAGCCTCGCCTGCAGCCGCGCGGCGGCGCTGCGGTCGTCGCGCCAGTCGTCAAGACACTTGTAGTACGCCAGCAAAACGTTCATATCGGCGGCGTAGGCGTTCCATTCGCTTTCGACGGTCGCCCTGCGCCTCACGGGATGCAGGACGCAGAAACGCTCGCGGCGCTTTTCCTCGGGCTCGTAGAGCGATGTGAGCAGCATGAGCAGGAAAGTCATATCGTTGCTCAACGTCACGCGTCCCTGCGCGCCGTAGCGCTCGTTCAGCGTCCGGCACAGACCGCAATAGAAGCCCTCGTACCGCTTTCGATTCTCGGGCGACAAATCCCTGCCGTTAAGCGTCAAATATCCGAACAATCGTTACTCCTCTTTGTTTTCGTCCGTGCCGACGTCGTACGCGCCGTCGTCGCTTTCGGCGTCCTGTCCGTGATGAACATACTTCCCCATTTCGGTCAGCGCGCGCTCCAGCTCGTCGCATTTCTCGGTGATCTCGCGCTCGTTCTTGCCGTCCTTGGCGGATTTCAGCGCGTCGATCAGCACCTGAAGATTGCGCTTGTCGTCGTCCTTCGCCTTGCGCTGGGCGCTCTTGCCCTGACGCAGAAGATCCTCGGCGCGGTTGTCGATCGCGGCGGCGTTCTTGCGCTGCCTGTCCTCGGCGGCGTACTTCTGCGCCTCGCGCACGGCGCGGTCGATCTCCTCGCGGCTCATGTTGCCCGAGCCGGTCAGGGTGATGTCCTGATGCTTGCCGGTGTCCAGATCGCGCGCCGCGACGTTCACGATGCCGTTGGCGTCGATGGAAAAGGTCACTTCGATCTGCGGCACGCCGCGCAGCGCGCGCCGAATGCCCGTGAGGCGGAACTTGCCCAATGGCTTATTGTAGGACGCGATCTCGCGCTCACCCTGCAATACGTTGATCTCGACCGAGCTTTGAAAGCTCGCCGCCGTGGTGAACACCTGACTGCGCTGCACGGGAATCGAGGTATTGCGCTCGATGATCTTGGCGAACACGTCCCCCACCGTTTCGATGCCGAGCGAAAGCGGCGTCACGTCCAGCAGCAAAAGCCCCGTCACCGATCCCGTCAGCACGCCGCCCTGAAGCGACGCGCCCAGCGCCACGCACTCGTCTGGATTGATGCCGCGGCTCGGCTCCCGGCCGGTCAGCCGCTTGACGGTTTCCTGCACGGCGGGAATGCGCGAGGAGCCGCCGACCAACAGCACTTTGTTGAGATCGCCCGTTTTCAGCCCGGCGTCGGCGATCGCCTGACGCATGAGCGGCACGGTGGATTCGACGAGCTTTTCGGTCAGCTCGTTGAACTTGGCGCGCGTAAGCGAGATTTCAAGATGTTTCATGCCGTCCTTGCCCGCCGCGAGGAAGGGCAGGTTGATTTCGGCGGTCATGGCGGCGGACAACTCGATCTTCGCCTTTTCCGCCGCCTCGCGGACGCGCTGCATGGCGGCGGCGTCCCGGTGCAGATCGATCCCGGTCTGTTTCCTGAACTCGGCGAGCAGATACTCGCTCACGCAGGTATCGAAATCGTCGCCGCCCAGACGGTTGTTGCCCGCCGTGGCGAGCACCTCGATCACCGACTGATTGATCTCCAGCACGCTCACATCGAACGTGCCGCCGCCCAGATCGTACACCATGATCTTTTGCGGCTCTTCCTTGTCGACGCCGTAGGCGAGCGCCGCCGCCGTCGGCTCGTTGATGATGCGCAGCACGTTCAGCCCGGCGATGCGCCCGGCATCCTTGGTCGCCTGGCGCTGGCTGTCGGTGAAGTACGCCGGCACGGTGATCACGGCGTCCGAAACGGTGTCGCCCAGATAGCTTTCGGCGTCCGCCTTGAGCTTTTGCAGGATCATCGCCGAAATTTCCTGCGGCGTATACTTTTTGCCGTCGATGGCATAGGTTTCGCCGCTTCCCATCGCGCGCTTGACCGAGGCGATCGTGCGGTCCGGATTAGTGACCGCCTGCCGCTTGGCGATCTGCCCGACGACGCGCTGACCATCCTTCAAAAACGCCACCACGGACGGCGTGGTGTTCGCGCCCTCGGCGTTGGGAATGACGACGGGCGACGAGCCTTCCATCACGGCGACGCAGGAATTGGTCGTGCCCAAATCGATACCGATCATTCTTGACATCCGTTATCCTCCCATGCGCGCCGCGCGGCGCGACGACATCAGTATGCCATAAAGCGGTAGGAAAAACAAGCCTTTCGCGCGTTTTCAAGGCGCTCTCCTTCCCGAATCCACGTTCAGTATACGATTGGAAAATGAACGAATCATGAACGCGACATGGCGGAAAATTCCATTTCAGGCCGCAAAAAACTGACAAACGGCAAACAATCGCTCGAATACAGTTGCTTTTTTGGCGAAAAGAGTCTACAATGAATCGATACCATGCGGCGATCCCCGCGTGCGAACCAAGGAGAGAGGAGAGCGTTTGAGTGAAACAGAATTACGTATTCATGACGGACAGCGACAGCGACCTGCCGTATTTCATCGCGGACGAAAAGAACATTCCGGTAGTCAAAATGCCCTATGCCCTGGAGGGAAAAGAATACTTTGACGATAACGGCCGGAGCGGCGGCGAAAAGGATTTCTTCGATAAAATGCGCAAGGGCGCCGCGCCCGTGACCTCGCTGCTCAGCACGGCCGTTTATCTTGAATATTTCGAGCCGATCCTCAAGGAATCCGATTTGTTGTTCATTGCGTTTTCCTCGAAAATGTCGGCGACCATCAACAACATTTACGAAGCGCGCGAAATCCTGCTGGGCAAGTATCCCGAGCGCCGCTTCATCGTATGCGACACGCTCAGCATCTCGGGCCCCATGACGCTGCTCATCCTCGGCGCGCACGAGCTTTACGAGAACGGCGCGTCGATGGAAGAAATCGAACAGTGGATTCGCGACAACCGGATGCGCGCGCAGGCGTACCTGACGGTTGACGATCTGGCCTACTTGAAGCGCGGCGGCCGCATATCCTCCACCAGCGCCGTGTTCGGCACCATGCTGGACATCAAGCCCATCCTCGTCCTCGGGCGCGGCGGCAAAATCGAGCCGGCCGAAAAGGTACAGGGACGCAAAAAGGCGCTCAAAACCATTGTCGAGCGCACCGCCGAAAACATCGAAAACCCCGAATCGCAAACGCTCGTCATCCTGCACGCGGACATCGAGGAGGAAGCAGGCCGGCTCGCCGACATGCTCAAGGCGCGTATCCCCGCGCTGCGCGATATCCGTCTGCAAATGATCGGGCCCGTCATCGGCGCCCACTGCGGCCCGGGCACGCTCGCCACGGTATTTATGGGCTGCGAACGAAAGATCTGACGGAGGATACACCATGAAAAGGCTTCTTGCGGTCATCCTGTGCCTGATGACACTGGCGCCCGTCGCCTCGGCCGAGCTTGAACGGAGCAAGTACCTCGACGCCGCCTTCACGCTGATCGAGGAAGGCAATATCTTCCTCACGCGCTACAACGAGATCACCGGCGCCGACGTGAAAGCCACGTTTGAAAACGGCGTGCCGTACTTTTTCGGCGGCAATGCTTACGATCTGCTGTACACCACGCGCAAGTGCTGGGAAAACACCAAGTTTTACCGCAAGGATTCCCGGTACATTTACGGCTTCGATTGCTCCGGCTATACGCGCTGGATCAATTCGGTCACGGGGCGCGAAAAGCATCCCACGCTTCAGGCGATGATCCTTGAATACCGCAAATACGGGGATTATCACGTATACAGCCACCGCAAGGGGCAGGAAATGCCCGCCTACGATCAGCTTCAGTACACGCTGAAGGTCGGCGATTTCCTCGTCGCCAAGCACAGCGCGCGCCACATCATGATGTACATCGGCACGCCCGCCGATTACGGCTTTACCGCCGACAACGCGCCCGAAATCGCCGCGTACCTCGAGTACCCGCTCGTCATCCATTGCGGCGCGAACCCGTTCTACGGCGAACGCTTTGAAAAGTTC
>CAYWOS010000021.1:0-23183 GCA_964459985.1 uncultured Oscillospiraceae bacterium | reverse complement strand
GCTCGTCATCCATTGCGGCGCGAACCCGTTCTACGGCGAACGCTTTGAAAAGTTCATCGCCGAGAACGAACAGTACGCCGGCTGCCTGACCACCAACGGCGGCGTGTGCGTGTCGATTCTGGGCGTCAAGCCCGAGGATATGCCGCATACCATAACCGTGCAGAACGACGCCGAGTTCAAGTATTTCCTCGTCGGCGACGACAACTACATGCTGACGCTGTGGGACCTCGAATCCGCCACCTCGTTTGTCTGGTACCGTATGGAGGGCAAGGACAACTGACGTATCCGGCATCCGGGCGGGCGGCGACGTCCGACCGGTTTTTATGTCTTGGGATGAAAATTTCTTTGTTTTTTCCGCATGAAAAGGGAAGGATGTAACGTTGTATGAGTGACCGGGCGCATCAGACGGGCGCGAACGTCTCCGTCATGGACGAGGCGGCGTTCGAGGCGCTTTACGAGCGGTACGCCGGCGACATCCTGCGCGTCAGTTATTTCTACCTCGGCGATCGCCAGAAAGCGGAGGATGTGACGCAGGATGTCTTCGTGAAGCTGTTCACCTACGCGCCGACGCTCGAGGCGGGCAAGGAAAAGGCGTGGCTGCTCAAGGTGGCGCTCAACCGATGCCGGGATCTGTGGCGCGCGGCATGGGTCAAGCGCGTGGTGCTGGGCAGTCCGCAGATGGATCTGGCGCCCGCGCCCGACGATATGGACGACCGCATCGAGCGCGTCGAATTGATGGAAGCCATTCATCGCCTGCCGACCGATTTCCGCGACGCCGTGCTGCTCCATTATTATCAGGGCATGGGCATCGCCGAGATTTCCGCCGTATTGAATGTGCCCGAGGGGACGATTTCGAGCCGTCTTTCCCGCGCGAGAGCAAAGCTCGAGGAGATGCTGAAAGGGAGTGAAGCGCCATGAAAAACATCGAGGAAAGGCTCAAAGAACTGCCTGAAATCGCCGGTTCGCTTGAGATGCTCGATCCGACGCCGGCGCTGAAAAACAAAATCAAGATTGCCGTCCGCGACAGGCAAAGCGCTTCGCGCCGCCTGCGCCGCCTCGCGCCCGCGCTTTCGCTGGCGCTTATCGTCGTGATCGCCGGCGTGATCGCGCTGCCGCGTCTGACGGCGCGGCCGGGCGCGCCATCGCCCGTGATCGATACCGTCGCAGCCGGCGGCGGCGCGCGCTCGGGCGATCATGAGATCTCGCTGCTCGACGTTCCGCAGGGCAGCATCACCATCCGCAAATCGGGCAATCCCTCCTACCGCAGCATCTGGGCCTCCGGCTCGGGCGCGTCCTTCCCCGTGATCGGCGTGAGCGGACGGTATTATCGGATGCTGACCAACCCGACCTCACTGGGCAGCGATCTGCTGGGCGGCTCGCTCGGCGCCGTGACCGATTACACCAGCGAGCCCGCGCTGGCCGGCACGCAGGGCATCGTTTCCAACGTCGTATCCCAGAATGAAACGGTCTATGCCGTGAGCGGCATGAGCGGCGCGGCCGTCGCCGCCAAAGTGAACGGCGTCTATCGCCTGTTCCAGCGCGTTTCCTTCGGCGACCGCGCGCTCATCGGCGGCGAATCGCTCGCCGACACGCTGCGCGCGTCGAACGTCGTGGCGCTCGAAATCTCGGGCGTCGGCACGGTGAACGACGCCGCCGTCGCCAAGCGGCTTTACGACACGCTGGTCGGCAGCGCCGAGTATCTGCGCGCGGGCGGCAGCGAAACAGGACAATCGCTGCTGATCCAGCTGAACAACGGCCTGACGGTTCAAATGGCGGTCAACGGCGAGCGCGTAATCGCCTGCGGCACATGGGCGTGCCCCGACTTCTTCGAGGCTTTTGCGGAGGCGCTGCAATAACGGGCAACGGCGCGCGTTTCCGGCTGAATACGAAATGAATAACCGTTCGGGATGCCGACAAACGCCGACGACCCGAACGGTTTTCATGTATGAACGCTTTCAGCGCCCCTTGACTGCGGATTCCGTTGAACGAGGCGTCTTCCGCGCGCCTTTCCTGCGAAAAGCGCGCCGCGCCGTCCGTTACTCCCTCTCCGCCCTCATGGCGGCGTCTTCCTCCAATACGGCGTACATATCGGCGACGTCCTCCTTGCGCACAACCTCGCGCACATCGGTGATCTGATAACGTCCGACGCGGTTGCCGAAGCGGATTTGCAGGATGTCGCCGACGCTCACTTCGCTGCCGGCTTTACCGATCCTTCCGTTGATTTCGACGCGCCCGCCGTCGCAGGCTTCCTTGGCGACGGTGCGGCGTTTGATGATCCTTGATACCTTCAGGTACTTGTCCAGTCGCATATGATCCTCCATCGTAACAGTATCCCATCGGGACGGGAAAAGACAAATGACGGCGCGGCGATCCGGCGCGGCGCGGCATCGGCAACGCCGCAGGCGCGTCCCCGCCGTTCAGCGCAACGGGAATGAACGGGACGGCGCGGCGCGGCATCGGCAACGCCGCGGGCGCGGCGATCCGGCGCGGCGCGGCATCGACGGCGGGGGCGAGAAACGCGTCCGCCGCGCGATTTCATCATCCGTACAGACGAAAAAGGGACCGAAAGCAAGCTTCGATCCCATGACCTGCGCGCGGGGCGCGGGGCGCTTTACGCGTTCACGCTGTCCTTGAGCGCTTTGCCGACCTTGAAGCCGGCGGTCTTGCTGGCATCGATCTTAATTTCCTCGCCGGTGCGGGGATTACGGGCGGTACGGGCGGGGCGTTCCTTAACGTCAAACGTGCCGAAACCCACGATCTGGACCTTCTCGCCATTCTTCAGCGCGTCGGTCACAACATCCACAAACGCCGCCAGCGCTTTATCCGCATCTTTCTTCGTTAACCCGGTTTTTTGCGCGAGAGCAGATACCAATTCAGCCTTATTCATTGTGAGTCCTCCTTTTCGTATTGACAAAGCCCAAACGCGGTGGATGGGCATTGCTTGTTCCGATTCCAGTATACATCCATTTCGGATAATGTCAAGTCCTCAAGCGCCTTTCCGTCAAGTTTTATCGAGGTTTCCATGGCTTTGAAGCGCCTGATAAACTTCTCGTTGGCGCGCATCAGCGCCGTCTCCGCCTCCACCCCGGCGAGCCGCGCGACATTGACGCAGGAGAAGAGCAGATCGCCCGTTTCCTCGGTCGGATCGCGCCCGGCGATCAATTCGGCAAGCAATTCGTCCGCTTCCTCGTGGATCTTGGGCAGCGCTTCCCGCGCGCTGTCCCAGTCGAAGCCGACGTTCGCCGCCTTCTTCTGCACCTTCTCGGCGCGCATGAGCGGCGGCAACCCGGCGGGGACGTTCATGAGCGCGTCGGACGCCGTTTTGAAGCCGCGTTCCTCGCGCTTGATCTGCTCCCAGCGGTTCAGCACATCTGCGCTCGTTTTGCATGTCTCGCCGCCGAATATGTGCCGGTGACGCGAAATCATTTTCGCGCAGATATCGCTGGTGATATCGGATAATTCAAACGTGCCCGTGCTCCGCGCGATGCTCGCCTGAAAAACGACCTGCAGGAGCACGTCGCCCAATTCGTCCGCGACGTGCGTCCAATCCTCCTCGTCGATGGCGGCGGCGGTTTCATAGGCTTCCTCGATGAGATAGGGGCGCAGCGACTGATGCGTCTGCTCCTTATCCCACGGGCAGCCGTTCTCGCCGCGCAGGATATCCATCACGCGCACGAGATCGTACAGATCGAAGCGCTCTTTCCGCTCGACGGGCACGGGTGGCAGGAGTACGGCGCAGGTATGATCGTATTTCTTCTGCCGGTCGATGTCCTCGAGCGGGACGGCGACATACGCGCGCGCGGCGTTTTCGGATGGCGCGAAAAAAAGCGTTTCATGCGAGGACGCGTACCATTTGAGCAGTTCGAGTTTGATTTTCCCCGCCAGTTCGCGCGAATCGATTTCAGTGACGATCAGCGCGTGCTGCGCGTCGGTGACTTCAAGCGCGTACGCGGCGCAGCGTTTGATTTGTCCCCGCTGCGGCGCGGCGGCGACAAGCGGTTCGGCGGCGGAAACGCCGGCGAACACGGTGATCGGTATCACGTCGCCGAGCGCCGCCGCCGTTTCGTCTGTCACCGCGTCGGCGACGGCGTACACGACGTTCGCGTCATCGGGCAGCGCCGTAAAATACGCGGTGATTTTCGCATTCAGTTCGTCGAAATCCTCGCTCGATTCATACAGCGCGTCGAGCGACGAGTACGCGATCCCCTGCTCGGACAGATACCGCGCGGCGTCCGAACGCGCCGTGCGCAGCACAAGCCGATCGGCCGCGCGCATTCTGTCCATCGCGCCGAGCGTCAGGTATTCGCGGCTTCCCGGCCCCATCGTGACTACGGTCAGATTCATCTTTTGAGCCTCCTTCTGATTCGCGCGGGCAGATCCTCGGGCCTGACGGCGCGCAGAACCCACGCGGCGGCAAGATACGCCGCGACGCCGATGGCGACGCACGCGAGCACGGCGACAAGCAGCAGTCCCCTGCCCGACGACAGGAAGCGTTCGCCGAAGCCGTACGTCCACGAAAGCCATACGACGACGCCCATCGCCGCCGTCGCGCCGAGCGGACGGACGATCACATCCATCCAGCTAAAGCGGTAGCCGGTATGCCTGCACACGAAATACAAATTCGGCAGCATGCTGACGGCGTAGCACAAGAGCGAAGCGTAGGGCGCGCCGTGGATGTTGATTTCGGGCACGCGCACCAACGTATAGTTGAGCGCGATCTTGCAGGCAACGCCGGCAATCAGCGTGTACATCGGGATTTTTTGCTTGCCGATGCCCTGCAGAATGCCGCTCGTCGCCTGCACCACGGTGAACAGCACGATGGTCAGGCTGCTGATTTCGAGCAGGCTCGCCGACAGCGTCAGCTGCGCGTCGGTGTACTTGCCCGAATAGAACAGGAACAAAAGCGGTTTGGCGAGCAGGCTCATGCCGACAGAACACGGAAAGCCGACGACGGCCGCCATGCGCAGCCCCGTGCCGCTCTCGCGCGCGACGTATTCCATGTCCTTGCGCGCCCTACCCGCAGCCACGTCGGGAACGAGGCTGACGCTCATCGCCATCGCCAGCGCGGTGGGCACGTTGATCAGCGTCAGCACCATGCCCGAATACATGCCGTAGCGGATGAGCGCCTCGTCCGCCGCCATGCCGAAGCCTTCCATAATGTTGGTGAGCATCACGCTGTCAATGAACCCCGCGAGCGGCACGATGCACGCGCCCAGCGTGATGGGAATGGACACGATGATGAGCCGCTTGGCGATTAACCGTCTGCCGAGACGCTTGGAGCGGTGCGGCTGATCGCCCGGGACGGCCAGCGGCTTCTCTCGCTTATACCGAATCATCATGTAGACGAGCGCCGCCGCCTCGGCGAGCGACGTGCCCAGCAGCGCGCCCGCCGCGCCCCACGCCATGCCGCCGCGCGCCATGCCGATCGCCGCGAAGGGCAGCGCCACGGCGACCTTGCCCACCTGCTCGATGAGCTGCGAGATCGCGGTGGGCATCATATCGCGCCGCCCCTGCATGTATCCCCGGAACGCGCTCATCACGCACACGAACAACAGGCTCGGCGCGATGCACAGATACCCCTGCGCGGCGGCGGGCGTGCCCTGCCACGCGGCGATATCGTCAGACAGCAGCAGAAGGATCGCCGTCGTCACGACGCCCAGCGCCGTCAGCGCGATGACCGCGACGCGAAAGATGCGTTTGGCGTTGCGCGCGTCGCCCAGCGTCAGGTAATGCGATACCATGCGCGATATGGCGACCGGGATGCCGGCGGAGGACACGGTCAAAAGCAGGTTATACGCCGGGAACACTTTTTGATAGATGCCCAGCCCCTCGCCGCCGACGACGGAGGCGAGCGGAATGCGGTACAGCACGCCCACGACCTTGCAGATCAGCCCCGCAAGCCCGAGCACCGAGACCCCGCCGATCAGGGATTTCTGTTTTTGCGTCATACTGATTTCACAGAGAGCATGACGGTTAACCGCCATGCTCTCCGTTGTTTACTCCTCCGCGTCGGGCTTGATATCGTCCGTTTCCGCCCCGGGGACGGCGTTCTCCGCCCCGTCGTCGGCCGCGTCCTCCGGTTCGGGCTCGGCGTCGGTGCGAACCACCCCGACGATGCGGCAGTTTTCGCCCACGCGCATCAGCCGGACGCCCTGCGTCGCGCGCGCCGTTTTACGGATTTCACCGGCGCGGGTACGGATGACCGTGCCGTCGTCGGTGATGACGATCAGATCGTCGCTCGGATCGATCATCAGCTGCGCCGCGAGCAGTCCCGTCTTATCATTGAGCATCATGGCGATCACGCCCTTGCCGCCACGCGCCGTTTCGCGGTACAGTTCGGGATCGGAACGCTTGGCAAAGCCGTTCTCCGAGATGGCGAGCACCTCGCAGCCCTCGCGGACGACGCCGAGCGAAATCACGTAGTCGGTTTCGCTCAACCGCATGCTGCGCACGCCCATGCTGGCGCGCCCCATGCTCCGCACATGCCTTTCGTCAAAGCGAATGGCGTGCCCCTCGTGCGTGCCGATCATCAGTTCGTCGCTGCCGTTCGTCATTTCAACGCCGATCAGTTCGTCCTCCTCGCGCAGCACGATGGCGATCAGCCCGTTCTTGCGCAGGTTGGCGAATTCGTCGAGCGGCGTTTTCTTGATCAGGCCGTTGCGCGTCGCCATCATTAAGTAATGCCCCGCCGCGTCGCGCGGCATACCGATCATGGTGGTAACCTTCTCGCCGCCCGAGAGCTGCAGCAGGTTGATGATCGCGGTGCCGCGCGCCGTGCGCCCCGCCTCGGGGATCATGTAGCACTTGAGCATGTACACGCGCCCGCGGTTGGTGAAGAACATGATGTCGTCGTGTGTGTTGACGACGGCGATCTGCTCGGAATAATCCTCCTCGCGCAGCGACTGTCCGCTTACGCCCTTGCCGCCGCGGTTCTGCGCGCGGTAGACCGATTTGGACAGGCGCTTGGCATAGCCGAAGTGCGTCAGCGTGACCACCATGTCGTCGGGCGCGATCAGATCCTCGACGTCGATCTCGCCCTCGACGGTCGAAAGCTCGGTGCGGCGAGGATCGGAGAAGCGGCGCTTGATATCGAGCATTTCGTCCTTGACGACGCCCAAAAGCAGTTGTTCGTCGGCAAGCAGCGAATTCAGGTATTCGATGGTCTTCTCAAGCTCCTGATACTCCTCCAGCAGCTTGTCGCGCTCCAGATTGGTTAGTCTCGCCAGACGCATATCGAGAATCGCCTGCGCCTGCTTGTCGGAGAACTCGAAGCGCTCCATCAGCGTCGTTTTCGCCGACGCCGTATCCTTGCTGGCGCGGATAATGCGCACGATTTCGTCGATGTGATCCTGCGCGCGGAGCAAGCCCTCCAAGATATGCGCGCGGGCGAGCGATTTATCCAGATCGTACCGCGTGCGGCGGGTGACGACGTCCTCCTGATGCTTGATGTAGTAGTACAGCATGTCGCGCAGCGACAGCACCTTCGGCTCGCCGTTCACCAGCGCCAGCATGATCGCGCCGAAGGTGTCCTGCATCTGCGTATGCTTGTACAGGTAATTCATGACCAGCTGCGGCTGCACGTCGCGCTTGAGCTCGATGACGATGCGCATGCCGTTGCGGTCGGATTCGTCGCGGATGTCGCTGATGCCCTCGAGCTTCTTTTCGTGGCAAAGCTCGGCGATCTTTTCGACAAGGCGCGCCTTGTTGACCATGTAGGGGATTTCGCTGACGACGATGCGGCTGCGGTTGCCGGGCATGTCCTCGATCTCGGACTTGGCGCGCACGATGATGCGCCCGCGACCGGTGTGGTACGCCTCGCGAATGCCGCTGCGCCCGAGAATGACGCCGCCCGTCGGGAAATCGGGGCCTTTGATATGCTCCATCAGATCGTCCATCGTGGCGTCCGGGTTGTCGATCAGACAGATCGCGCCGTCGATGACCTCGCCGAGGTTATGCGGCGGGATATTGGTCGCCATGCCCACGGCGATGCCCGACGCGCCGTTGACCAGCAGATTCGGATAGCGCGAGGGCAGCACGGTCGGCTGCAACAGCGTTTCGTCGAAGTTCGGCATGAAATCGACGGTGTCCTTCTCGATATCGGCGAGCAGGAAGGCCGTCAGTTTGCTCATGCGCGCCTCGGTGTAACGCATGGCGGCGGCGCCGTCGCCGTCCACCGAGCCGAAATTGCCCTGTCCCTCGACCAGAGGATAACGGATGTTGAAATCCTGCGCCAGACGCACCATGGCGTCGTACACCGAGCTGTCGCCGTGCGGATGGTATTTACCCAGCACGTCGCCCACGATGCGCGCCGATTTGCGGAAGGGCTTGTCGGGCGTCATGCCCAATTCGTTCATATCGTAGAGAATCCTGCGATGGACGGGCTTCAGGCCGTCGCGCACGTCGGGCAGCGCGCGGTCGACGATCACCGACATGGCGTAGCTGATGAAGCTCTGCCGCATTTCCTGCTCCAGATCGGTCGGGAGCAGACGATCTTTGATATCACTCATATGCTTTCATCCTTTCATGCGCCGCCGTCAAACGTCAAGCACGGCGAGCTCGCTGTTTTGCTCGATGAACTCGCGCCTCGGCTCGACCTTGTCGCCCATCAGGAGCGAAATGATTTCGTCGGCGGCGATGGCGTCCTCCATTTTGACGCGCATCATGGTGCGCGTTTCGGGGTTCATCGTCGTCGTCCAGAGCTGCTCGGAGGACATTTCGCCAAGGCCTTTGTAGCGCTGAATCTCGGGCTTCTGCTCGCGCCCGATTTTGTCCAGCAGCGATTGCAGCTCCTTGTCGTCGTAGACGTAATACTCCTGCTTGCCTTTCGTCACTTTATAAAGCGGCGGCATGGCGATATAGACGTAGCCGTTCTCGATGAGCGGACGCATGTAGCGATAGAAGAACGTGAGCATGAGAATGCGGATGTGCGCGCCGTCGACGTCGGCGTCCGTCATGCACACGATGCGGTGATAGCGCAGTTTGTCAAGATTGAACTCGTCGCCCACGCCGCAGCCGAAGGCGGTGATCATGTTTTTGATCTCCTGATTGATCAGCACCTTGTCCAGCCGCGATTTTTCGACGTTCAGGATCTTGCCGCGCAGGGGCAGGATGGCCTGAAAATGCCGATCGCGCCCCGTCTTGGCGCTGCCGCCGGCGCTGTCGCCCTCGACCATGAAGATTTCGCACTTGGCGGGATCGCGCTCGGAGCAGTCGGCGAGCTTGCCGGGCAGCGAGGCGCTTTCCAGCACCGTTTTGCGCCGCGTCAGATCGCGCGCCTTACGCGCCGCCTCCCTCGCGCGCGCCGCGCCGAGGCATCGGTCGAGAATGGCGCGCGCCACGGCGGGGTTTTCCTCGAGATACGTCCCGAGCCCTTCGCTGACCAGCGCGTCCACGATGCCGCGCACCTCGCTGTTGCCGAGCTTGGATTTCGTCTGTCCCTCGAACTGCGGATCGCTCATTTTGATCGATATGATCGCGGCCAGCGATTCGCGCACGTCCTCGCCCTTCAGGTTGCTGTCGGCGTCCTTGAGAATCTTGAACCGCCTTCCGTAATCGTTGATCACGCGCGTGACGGCGGACGAAAAGCCCATCAGATGCGTGCCGCCCTCGGGCGTGTGGATGTTATTGGCGAAGGCGTAGATGTTTTCGGTGAAGGAGTCGTTGTACTGCATGGCGACCTCGACCGCCACGTTGCTGCGCACGCCCTCGATATAGATGGGATCGGGGAACAGCACTTCCTTGTTTTTATTGAGATAGCGCACGAACTCGCGAATGCCGCCCTCGTAGTGATACACGCGCTCATGCGCCGGCTCGACGCGCTCGTCGCGCAGGATGATTTTGATGCCCTTGTTCAGGAACGCCATTTCGCGCAGGCGCACCTTGAGCACGTCAAACTCGAACGCGATGTCGGGGTCGAACACGCCGCCCGGATTCCTAAGCGAACGAATGTCCGGCCAGAACCGCACGGTCGTGCCCGATTCCTCCGTTTCGCCGATGACGCGCAGATCGTAATCGATCTTGCCGATGGTGTATTCCTGTTCGTAGACCTTGCCGTCCTGCCGCACCTCGACGCGCAGATGGCGCGACAGCGCGTTGACGACACTGGCGCCCACGCCGTGCAGTCCGCCCGACACTTTATATCCCTCGCCGCCGAACTTGCCGCCGGCGTGCAGCATGGTCATGCACACCTCGACCGCCGGGCGGCCGACCTTGTGATGAATGCCCACGGGGAAGCCGCGCCCGTTGTCGCGCACGGACGCCGAGCCGTCGTCGTGCAGGATTACCAGAATCTCGGTGCAGTAGCCCGCCAGCGCCTCGTCCACGGCGTTGTCGACGATTTCATATACGCAGTGATGCAGCCCGCGCACGTCGGTCGAGCCGATATACATGCCCGGGCGTTTGCGCACGGCCTCCAGCCCTTCGAGCACCTGAATCTGCGATTCGTCATAATTTGTGTCCCGATGTTGTTGAGCGTCGATGCGATCGGTCATAATACCCTCCGAAAACGTTTTTCGCCCCTTCGCGCGGCGAGGTTCGGCCGCCGCCCGGCCGCGTCGACACGCGGCGCGCGCCCGGCCATCAGGCGACGAATCCAAAACGCGGATTCCATTTGATTATAACACAAAACGCGCGTTTTTGGAAGGGTTTCTTCTATATAATGCAAGGAAATTTCCGTAAGTTTTCTTTCCCGTTTTCTGTGGAATTTTACGTGCGCCACGCGCCGAGATTGCGTTTTCACACGGATTGGGTATATAATCGGATTGTCGCGGACGCGACGAAGGAGATTTGTATGCCCGACATCATTGTTATCGGCGCGGGACACGCCGGCTGCGAGGCGGCGCTCGCCTGCGCGCGGCTGAACCTTGACACGCTGCTGATCACGCTCAACATCGAATCGGTGGCGCTTATGCCCTGCAATCCGTCCGTCGGCGGCACGGGCAAGGGACATCTGGTGCGCGAAATCGACGCGCTGGGCGGCGAAATGGGACTGGCCGCCGACGATGTGACGCTGCAAAGCCGGATGCTCAACATGAGCAAAGGCCCCGCCGTGCACTCGCTGCGCGCGCAGACCGACAAGCGCGCGTATCAGGCGCGGATGCTCCGCGCGCTGTTCTCACAGGAGCGCTTAACCATCCGCCAGGGCGAGGCGGCGCAGATCGTCACGGACAACGCGCGCGTTACCGGCGTCCGTCTGGTATCGGGCGAAACGATCGCCTGCCGCGCCGTCGTCGTCTGCACGGGCGTATACCTCAAAAGCCGCATCATCATCGGTCAGACCGAGTGGGACGGCGGCCCGCAGGGCTTGCTGCCCGCGACCGCGCTGTCAGAATCGCTCGCCGATCTCGGCTTCACGCTGCGCCGCTTCAAAACGGGCACGCCGGCGCGGATCGACGGGAGAACGATTGATTTTGACAAAACGGAGATCCAGCGCGGCGACGAGCCGATCGTCCCCTTCTCCTTCCTCACCGATCGCCCGCTCGTCAACAGCATGCCGTGCTACCTGACGTGGACGAACGAGCATACGCACGAAATCATCCGTCAAAACCTCCACCGCGCGCCGATGCACACCGGCGCCATCAAGGGCACGGGCGCGCGCTACTGCCCGTCGATCGAGACGAAAATCGAGCGCTTTGCCGACAAAACCCGGCATCAGGTATTCCTCGAACCCGAAGGGCTTGATTATCCCGAATGGTACGCGCAGGGCCTGTCCTCCAGCATGCCCGAGGACGTGCAGTGGGCGATGTACCGCTCGGTTCGGGGACTGGAACACTGCGTGCTGACGCGCCTCGCCTATGCCATTGAATACGACTGCATCGATCCCACCGCGCTCACGCCCGCGCTCGGCGCGCTGCGCGTCGGCGGGCTGTATTTCGCGGGGCAGATCAACGGCACGTCGGGCTATGAGGAAGCGGCGGCGCAGGGCATCCTCGCGGGCGTCAACGCGGCGCAGTACTGCCTCGAGCGCGAGCCGTTCATCCTCACCCGCGATCAGGCGTACATCGGCGTGATGACGGACGATCTGACCACAAAGGGCACGGACGAGCCTTACCGCATGATGACAAGCCGCGCCGAGCACCGCGTGTATCTGCGGCAGGACAACGCCGATCTGCGCCTGACGGCGCGCGCGCGCGCCATCGGGCTGGCGTCCGACGAGCGGATTCGGCGCGCCGAGCGAAAAGCGCGCGAAACGGACGAGTTGATCAGACGGCTGACCGACGAAGGGCTGGCCGCCGATATCAAGCGCCCCGAAAACCGCCTGACGCTGCCCGAAGGATGGGATTACTGCGCGCCCGCCGTCGAGCAGGCCGAAATCACGCTCAAGTACGAGGGCTATCTGCAAAAGGAAATGGCGCAGATCCGGCAGGCGCGCGCGATGGAAAACGCGCTGCTCGCGCCCGATCTGCCCTATCTTTCCATCGACGCGCTGCGTCTGGAGGCGCGGCAAAAGCTCGACCGCCAGCGTCCGCGCTCGCTCGGGCAGGCGGCGCGCATCCCCGGCGTTTCCCCCGCCGATATCGCCGTGCTCGGCGTGTGGCTCAAGCGTCATCGGGATCAGCAGACGCCTTCATCGTGACGGGCTTTGGAAAAACGGACAGGAATTGTTAATTCTGCGCGCGGATGGAAGAATGATTCCGCGCGCTTCGTTTATATGGCATCACACGACGGAGGTTCACGCGCATGAAACGAATGATTTCCCTTCTCCTGACCGCCCTCATGATCCTCTCCCTCGCGCCGGGCGCGCTGGCGATTGACAAAACGGGGTACGCCGTCATCACCGCCGATAACCCGACCGACCGGCTCAACCTGCGCAAATCGGCGTCCGCCGATTCCGATTCGCTGGGACGCTACTACATCGGCACGCGCGTGCATATCATCGGCGAAAAGGGCGAATTCACCAAGGTGGAAATCGGCGAGGGCGACGCCAAGGCGGCGGGCTATATGCTCACGAAATACCTGATCCCCGAGACCGAAAACGCCAATTATGCTTCCGATGTTTTCTACGCGCAGACGAAATCGGCGGGCGAGCTGCTCGATTCCCCCTCCGCCGGCGGCAAGGTGATCGACACCTTCGAGAAACACTCGAGATGCTATATTCTCGGCGACGTGGGCGACGACTGGCGGCACGTCCGGATGAACGGCGAGTACGGTTACGTCCGCGCGTCGCGGCTATATGAAAAATCCGCCTACATCTGGCGCGCGTACCTCAAGGCGGACGACAGCGGCGTCGTGTCGGTGTACGAATCGGAATCGCTGTCCGCGCGCCGCGTGGCGAACTTCCTGAGCGATACGGCGGTCGAGATCACCGCTCTCGACAAAAACGGCTGGGCGTCCGTCAATATCATGGGAATGGGTGATCTGATGCCGGGCAGCCTTGCCGGGCTGTCCTTCTCCGGCTGCGTGCAGACGAAGTATCTGAACATTAACGATCCCGATCTGTCCGAGCGCGTCGTTCGCCGTCCGTCCGATCTGAACGTCGTTGAAATGACGCGCAACGTGATGGCGTATGAAATCAACGGGCTGCGCGGGAGCGATTATCTGATGGAAGGCGCTGCCGCCGCCGCGATCGGCTACTGCCGGGACAAAGACGGGACGGACCGCGTCATCATTGAATACGGCGGCGCGCTGGGCGCCGTTCCGCTCGACGCGACCACGGGGACCGACCGCCATGTCGAGTTTTCCGCGCTGCCCACCATCGGTTACGGCTACGTCGTGAACACGGACGACGGCTACGCGCCTACGTATCTGCATCCCACCGAAAACACGGACGACAATCAAATGGTCGATCAGTACGCCGCGGGCGAAATCCTGCCGATCAAGAGTCAACTCGCGCAATTCTATCAGCTGGACGAGTCCGCCTGCACGTACATCGCGTCGAGGCACATCCGATATTACGCCCTGTCCGATCTGCTCTCGGGCACGGCCGGCTCCTTCGACGCGGGCGATTATCAGGCGGGGGACGACCTGCGCTCGGCGCTGTACACGCTGAAAAACGGCAGGGCGACCGTAACGTACGGCGACAGAACGAAGACCTATGAAACGATCGGCGACTGCACCTTCTACCTGCCCGCCGGCGCGACGCTGACCATCGAGCGCGGCACGCTCGTCCCCGCCGATCAGACGAAACTGGTCACGCAGGATCGGGAACAGGCTTCCGACGTTTCGGGGCGGTATTTCGTCGGGACGCAGATGGTCTCGCGCCGTCACTGGGATTATCAAGTGCGCGCGGCGGCGGGCGCCGAGAGCGCGTACTACGTCATTTCCACGCTCATCAACGACGATCTGACGCAGGATATCACCCGCGAGGAGATCAGGAGCACGCTCGAACCGGGCGAAACCTATACGATCTCCGTGTACGAAGGCGAAACGATCGAATTCTTCCACTGCGACGTCGAGGTTTTCTACGGCAACGGCTGATCGAGCCACAACAAAACGGGCTGCGATTCCATGCGAATCGCAGCCCGTTTGCTTTGCCGTTACGCTTCCTTCGTCAGCGCGTCGAGATGCTTCTTCCCGCTCGCGAGGATGACAAGCCCCGTCAGGAACAGGACGACCAGACACAGCACGCCGTAGCTCGAGCGCCCCGTCCAGCCGCCGATCAGCGCGTACAGGAACGGTCCGACGACGGCGGCAAACTTGCCGAAGATATCGAAGAACCCGAAGAATTCGTTGGAGCGATCCTTGGGGATGAGCTTGCCGAAATAGGAGCGCGACACCGCCTGAATGCCGCCCTGCACCGTGCCGACCATCGTCGCCATCGCCCAGAACAGGATGGTCGAGAGCGAGCGCGCGCCGCGATAGCTGTCCATAACGGCCGCCTGCTCCGCGGCGAACGTTTCCGCCAGCGCGATCAATTGCGTGACGGCGGCGTCCTGCGCCTGCGCATCGGTCAGCGACGCCTTGACGGCGGCGATCCCGCCGGCGGCGTCCTTCTCAAGGAAGGCTTCCCCGCATTCTTTTTGCAGCGCTTCAAACGCCTTGAGCTGATCCCCGTCCTCGGGCGCGAACGTCGCGGCGACGTCGGTGAACTCGGCTTTCAGCGCGGCGTCATAAGCGTCCTGATGCGGTTCGAGCGAGAAGCCCATGTAGAAGCCGACCAGACAAATGCAGGTATAAACGATGATGGCGAAAATGATCGCTTTGCGCGCCGTGATCTTCTGCGAGAGTCTGGCGAACAGGATGGAGCACGGCATGGCGACGATCTGCGTCACCAGCAGCGCCAAAATCATCCCCACCGAGCCAAGCCCCAGAATCGTGCCGTACGCCGTCGATATGCTGATGATAGTGCCAACGCCGTCGATGTAGAAGAAGTACGCGATCACAAAGAGCAAAAGTCCCTTGCTGGCGAAGATCTCCTTGGCGGTCTTGAGAATATTGCGCAGCATTTGCCTGCCCGCGCCCGATTCGGCGCTGCGCTCGATGTAGTGCTTCTGCTCGACATTCCGGATGAACGGAATGGAAAAGACAATCCACCACACGCTGGTGATGAGAATGCTGAACTTCTGCGCCACCGGGCTGGAATAGCCCAGCACCAACAGCATGGCGATCGAAATAATGAAAGGAATGGTGCTGCCGCCGATGTACCCCATCGCGTAGCCCCACGAGGAAACCTTGTCCATGCGATCGTTGGTGGTGACGTCGGTGAGGAAGGAATCATAGAACAAATTCGAACAGCTGAAGCCGATGCGCGAGATGACGTACCCCACCAGCATAAAACGCCAGTCGTTCGTCACGGCGATGAACGCCGTGAACACGACGCCGATCAGCATGAACGCCGTAAAGAGCTTTTTCTTCATGCCCTTGAAATCGGCGATCGCGCCGAGGAAAGGCGCCATCACGGCGATCAGGAAGGTGGCGATCGATGTGGCGTAGCCCTATGCGATGTCGCCCGCCTCGCCCGCGATGCCCACGAAGATGGTCGGGAAGATCGCCGCCATGATGTTGGTGGCATAGATCGAATTCGCCCAATCGTACATGATCCAGCTCCACTCTTTTTTGGTGAAGCGCCGGGCGGGCTTGTCCGTGGACATGAAAACGCCTCCTTGTTCCGCATCTGTTCCGATGTCCATCATTATAATGGATTCCATGCCATTATGCAATCATTCACCCATGAGAAATTTTTCCATGGCGCGAACGGAAGAATCAGGATACCGCGCGGATATGCTGTTTATGGATTGCCAAACAATGGCATATCAGCAGGGTAAAGGCGTGTTTTTACCAGTATTTGAGATATACAAGAAGGAATCCTCATGCCGGATCGCTCGTTTCTTCAGTGTACGGCAATCGCCGCAATACACAAAGGAGGAATCCGATATGTCCAAATCACTCAAGCGTACCCTGTCGATCCTGCTGCTTGCCGCGCTGTGCGCCGCGCCCATGTCCGCCATGGCGGAGTACATGACCGTCAAGGGCGGCGGGCTCAACCTGCGCGAAACGGCGTCGCTCTCCGCCAAGGTGCTGGGGCAGTACCCCACCGGCACGTGGATTGACGTCGTCGAGGAAGGCGACACCTGGTCGAAAGTGCAGATCGGCGGCAAAACGGGCTATATGATGAGCAAGTATCTCTCCGATACCGCCTCGTCCAACACCCGCTTCGTGCGCACCAACACCGGCATCGGGCTGAACCTGCGCAGCGCGCCTTCGCTCACCGGCGGCATCATCACCTCGTACCCCATCGGCACCGCCGTCACCGTGCTCAAGTCCGGCTCCAACTGGTGCCGCGTGCAGATCGGCGACAACACCGGCTACATGAACAGCGCCTACCTCAAATCGAGCAACGCGCCCGTTTACACCAAGCCCGTCGAAACGCCCTACACGGCGAAGCTCGTCAACATCAACGGCGGCTCGATCGTCAACTTCCGCCTCTATCCGGGCATGAAGACCAAGATCCTTGATCAGCTTCCCGTCGGCACCGAAGTGACGGTGCTTGAAAAGGGCGTCAACTGGTCGATGGTTGAAGTCAACGGCGTCAAGGGCTACGTCAGCACCTACTTCCTCAAGTAATCCCGTTGGGTACCTCACGGGGCGATCCGCCGCACGGCGGACCGTCCCATTTTTATGGGTATGTAAATTGTGTCATCCCCTTGACAACGGTTGACCCGGCGCGAACGCATACCGTATAATACGAATGCGATATTTGTCGATACGGCGATATATCGCGAAAGGAGGCGCGCCCGTGAAAGAACAGAGAACGCCGAAAAAACCCATGATGTATTACATCGTCGCGGCGATGTTCGTTTTGCTGCTGCTCAATATCTTTGTGTTTCCCGATCTGTTGTCCAAACGGGTCGGCGAGGTCGCGTACAACGAGTTTCTCTCGATGGTCGATCTCGACAGAGTGACCGAGGCGGCGCTGGACAACGGCGAGATCGTGTTCGCCGCGCAGGACGAAAACGGCGTGTTATCCTACTACAAAACGGGCCAGTGGCCGGGCGACGACACATTGACCGAGCGGCTGTACGCCCACGGCGTCAAGTTTTCCTCGGTCATTGCCACGCAGGCGTCGCCGCTCCTTTCGCTGCTTGTGTCCATCGTGCTGCCGCTCGTCTTTTTCGCGGCGCTCGGCAAGCTGCTGGTATCCTTAATGAATCGCCGAGCGGGCGGCGCGAACGCGCTGTCGCTGGGCAAGTCGGGCGCGAAAATCTATATCGAGGCGCAGACGGGCAAGACCTTTGCCGATGTCGCCGGGCAGGACGAGGCGAAGGAAGCGCTCGGCGAGATCGTCGATTTCCTCCACGATCCCGCGCGGTATACCGAGATCGGCGCGAAGCTGCCCAAGGGCGCGCTGCTCGTCGGCCCGCCGGGCACGGGCAAAACGCTGCTGGCGAAAGCCGTCGCCGGCGAGGCGAAGGCGCCGTTCTTCTCGATCTCGGGCAGCGAGTTCGTCGAAATGTTCGTGGGCATGGGCGCGGCAAAGGTGCGCGATCTGTTCAAACAGGCGAACGAGAAAGCGCCCTGTATCGTGTTCATCGATGAAATCGACACCATCGGCAAAAAGCGCGATACCGGCGTCGGCGGCGGCAACGACGAGCGCGAACAGACGCTCAATCAACTGCTTGCCGAAATGGACGGCTTTGACGGCAAAAAGGGCGTCGTCATTCTGGCGGCGACCAACCGCCCCGAAATTCTCGATCCGGCGCTGCTCCGCCCGGGGCGCTTCGACCGGCGCATTCCCGTCGAATTGCCCGATCTCGCAGGACGCGAAGCCATCCTGAACGTGCACATCCGCGCCGTGAAAACGGAGGACGGCGTCAATCTGAACGCTATCGCCAAGGCGACGAGCGGCGCGTCGGGCGCCGAACTCGCCAATATCGTGAACGAAGCGGCGCTGCGCGCCGTGCGCATGGGACGCAAACTGGTTGCCCAGAGCGATCTCGAGGAAAGCGTCGAAACGGTCGTCGCGGGCGCGCAGCGCAAGAACGCCGTGATATCGGAGCGCGAGAAACGCATCATCGCGTACCACGAGATCGGCCACGCGCTGGTCGCCGCGCGGCAGAAGAGCGCCGCGCCCGTCACGAAAATCACCATTATCCCGCGCACGTCGGGCGCGCTGGGCTACACCATGCAAATCGACGAGGACGAGCGCGTGCTGCTCTCGCGCGAGGACGCCATGATCCGGCTCGCCACGCTGACGGGCGGCCGCGCGGCGGAGGAAATCGCGTTTGATACCGTAACGAGCGGCGCGTCCAACGATATCGAAAAGGCGACGCGGCTGGCGCGCGCCATGGTCACGCGCTACGGCATGAGCGGGCATTTCGACATGGTGGCGCTCGAAACGGTGACGGGACAGTATCTGGGCGGCGACACGTCGCTCTCCTGCAGCAGCGAAACCGCCGCGCGCGTTGATCGGGAAGTCAACGAGATTATCCGCGCGGCGCACGAGACGGCGACGGCGATTCTGGTAAAGGATCGGGACAAGCTGGACGAATCGGCGGCGTATCTGCTCGAGCACGAGACGATCACGGGACGCGAATTCATGGAGATTTTGAACCGATAATCGTCATTTGTCGGCTTGACAGTCCTTTCATCGCGTGATAAAATGGCGCATCGGCATGGACGGAGAAAAAAGCCCGTGCAGCCGCGGCGCAAGAGAGGGGTCGGTCACCGGCTGCAAGCCGCCCCCGCCGCGTACGGACAGTTCGCTCCCGAGCCGCAGGAGGGAAAGCGCAAGCGATTATCCCCTGCCGTTTCCCCGCGTTAAGGGTTCAAGGGCGTCACGACGGGCGTTTGCCGCGTCGCCGCGCCGGATTGGGTGGTACCGCGAATTTTCGCCCCATGCTTGGCATGGGGCGTTTCTTTTTAAGGAGGGATACGCATGGAAATCAGGGATCAGCTGCAAGCCATCGAAACGGAGCTGTCCGGCGCGCTCGCGCGGGCCGAATCGCTGCAGGCGCTCGACGCGCTGCGCGTTCAGGTGCTCGGCAAAAAGGGCAGTCTGACGGCGCTGCTGCGCGGCATGGGACAACTGCCGCCCGAGGAGCGCCCGAAATTCGGGCAGCTCGTCAACGAAGCGCGCGAAAGCATGACGGCGCTGCTCGACGAAAAGCAGGCGTCGCTCGCGGCAAAGGCGCGGGAGGAAACACTGAAGGCGGAGGCCATCGACGTGACCGAGCCGCGCGATCTGCCCGCAATCGGCTCGCCGCATCCCATGTCGCGCGTGCTGTCCGAGGTGCTCGACTGCTTCGCGGGGCTGGGCTTCGAGGTGGTCGAAGGCCCCGAGATCGAGCTGGATCATTACAATTTCGAGCTGCTCAACCTGCCCAAAAACCATCCCGCGCGCGACGCGCAGGACACCTTTTACGTGGACGACAACATCGTCCTGCGCACGCATACCAGCCCGGTGCAGGCGCGCGTCATGCTCACGCGCAAGCCGCCCATCCGCATCGTGTGCCCCGGCCGCGTGTACCGCGCCGACGAGGTGGACGCCACGCACAGCCCGGTGTTCCATCAGATCGAAGGCCTGTTCGTCGATCGAAACGTCACGATGGGCGATCTCAAGGGCACGCTGGACGCCTTTGCCAAGCGGCTGTACGGCGACGACATCGACACGCGTTTCCGCCCCTCCTTCTTCCCCTTCACCGAGCCGAGCCCCGAGGTCGATCTCACCTGCGTCAACTGCCGCGGCAAGGGCTGTAAAATGTGCAAGGGCACGGGCTGGATCGAAGTCTTGGGCTGCGGCATGGTCAATCCCAAGGTGCTGGAAAACTGCGGCATCGACCCGACAGTCTACTCGGGCTTCGCGTTCGGCATCGGGCTGGAGCGCATCACCATGCTGCGCTACGGCATCAAGGACATGCGGCTTCTGTACGAAGGCGATCTGCGCTTCCTGCGCCAGTTCCGATAAGGGAGGAAACAAACATGAAAGTATCCATGAATTGGCTCAAAACCTACGCGGATATCCCCGTGTCGCCCGACGCGTACGAATCGCGGATGATCATGACGGGCACGGGCGTCGAGGGCGTCGAGGATATGGGCGCCGACATACAAAACGTCGTGGTGGGCAGGGTGCTGTCCTGCGCGCCGCACGAAAACAGCGATCATCTGCATGTGTGCAGGGTGGACGTGGGCGAGGGCGAACCGCTTCAGATCGTTTGCGGCGCGCCCAACGTAAAGGAAGGTCTGCTCGTGCCCGTCGCCAAGGTGGGCGCGAAGCTGCCCGGCAGCGTCGAGATCAAAAAGGGCAAGCTCCGCGGCGTCGAATCGTACGGGATGCTGTGCTCGGCGACCGAGCTCAAAGTGCCCGTCGAGCTCTACCCGTCCGTCGGCGAAGCGGGGCTGTTGATTTTCAACGAGGAGTATCCGCTCGGGACCGACGTGAAGGACATATTCGGCTTCAACGATCACGTGATCGAGTTTGAAATCCTCGCCAACCGCCCCGACTGCCTGTGCGTGTGGGGCGTGGCGCGCGAGACCGCCGCCGCCATGGGCACGGCGCTTAAACTGCCCGCGATCGCCGTCCGGGAAGCGGGCGGCGGCATCGCCGAGCACGCGCGCGTTACGGTGCTCGACGACGCGCTCTGCCCGCGCTACGCCGCGCGCGTGGTCAAAAACGTGCGCATCGCGCCCTCGCCGATGTGGATGCGGCAGTACCTGAACGCCGCCGGGATGCGCGCCATCAACAACATCGTCGATATCACCAACTTCATCATGCTCGAAACGGGGCACCCGATGCACGCCTTCGATCTTGACAAAGTGCGCGACCGCCACATCATCGTGCGCCGCGCCGCGAAAGGCGAAAGCCTGCGCACGCTGGACGGCAAGGATCACGAATTGCTCGGAGGCGAATTGATGATCTGCGACGAGACGCGCCCGACCGGGCTGGCCGGCATCATGGGCGGCGAGGAAAGCGAGATCACGGAAAACACGAAGGAAATCCTGTTCGAGTGCGCGGCGTTCGACCGCACCGCCATCCGCGTGACCTCGCGGCGGCTGGGCATCCGCACCGAATCGAGCGGCCGTTTCGAGCGCGGCGTATCCCCCGCCACCGTCATGGACGCGCTGAACCGCGCCTGTCAGATGGTCAACGAATTGGACGCCGGCGACGTCGTGAGCGGCGTGATCGATCTGTATCCGAATCCGCAGAAACCCGTCACGCTGACGGTTTCCTGCCGCCGCCTCGCCGCGCGCACGGGCGTCGATATCAAGCCCGAGGAAATGGAAAGCATCCTGCGCAAATTGCTCTTTACCGTTTCCCGCGACGACGATCAAATGACGGTCACAGCGCCCGCCTTCCGTCAGGATATCGAGCAGGAAGCCGATATCTGCGAGGAAGTGCTGCGCTACGCCGGCTACGAGCGCATTCCCAACACGCTGATGACGGGCGAAACGACGCGCGGCGGGCTGAACGCCAAGCAAAAGCGCTTCGCGGCGCTGCGCGGCCTGCTTTCGGGCATGGGCTTTTATGAAATCGAAACCTTCTCCTTCCTCTCGCAAAAAGCGATCGATCAATTGGGTCTTCCGGCCGACGACGCGCGCAACCGCCCGGTGTTATTGCGCAATCCGCTCGGCGAGGACACCGCGTGCATGCGCACGACGCTGCTGTGCGGTCTGCTCAAAACGCTTGCGACCAACATGAACGGCGGCGTCGAGGCGGGCCGGTTCTACGAGATCGGCAACGTGTTCGACGGAAAATCGCGCACGGAGGAAAACCTGCCCGTCGAAACGCCCATGCTCTCGCTCGGGCTGTACGGAAAGGGCGAGGATTTCTACGCGCTTCGCGGCTTGATCGAGGCGATCCTGGCCGAGCTGGGCGTCCCCTGTGAGATCGCGCCCTGCGATGAAACGTATCTGCATCCCGGCCGCCGCGCGGCGCTTGTGAACGGCGAAACGACGCTTGCCGTGCTCGGCGAAGCGCATCCCGACGCCGCCGCGCGCATGGATCTCCCCGCGCGCGCCTACGTCGCCGAGATCAATCTTGACGCCGTGTTCGCGTCGGCGACGCCGATGGGCTATGTCAAGCCCATCGCGCGCACGCCCGCCGTATCGCGCGATCTGGCGTTGGTAATGGACGAAAAGCAGCCCGTCGGCGAGGTTATGAACGTCATGCGCCTGTCGTGCGGCAGCCTGCTCGAGGACATCCGCATGTTCGACATCTTCCGGGGCAGTCAGATCGGCGCGGACAAGAAATCAGTCGCGTTCTCGCTGGTCTTCCGCGCGCCCGACCGCACGCTGGCCGAAGAGGACATCGCGCGCCTGATCAACAAGGTGCTCAAATCGGTCAGGGAAGCGTTCGGCGCTGAAATCCGCTCCTGACCCCTCCCCTGCGTCCGATCATCCGCCCGCAGCGGCGGCGACAGCAGCCCGCGAAGCCGATCCTTCGCGGGCCGCGCCGTATCGGGCGGGCGATCGGAATGACGCCCGGAAGCGAGCGATCCCCGACAGCGCTTTCGCCGCGCGCCTCTGACCGATCGCCTGTCGCGCGGACGCGGTCAAGCGGCGGCAACCAACGGATATGGATCGCGCGCGGCGCGGACGGAGGCGCTCCGTTCCGAGGCCGCCGCGCCGGACGCGGACAGCGATACCGCCTGTTATTCCATCAAGTGATAATTTTCTTCAAAAGGCTATTGACACGGACGGTCGATTCATGTAAAATACAAACCGTCGCTTGTGAACGACGGCGGCGAAACCTTCGGGGTGTAGCGCAGTCCGGTAGCGCACGTGCTTTGGGAGCATGGGGCCGGGGGTTC
>CAYWOS010000020.1:0-39750 GCA_964459985.1 uncultured Oscillospiraceae bacterium | reverse complement strand
TTTCTCATCCGAAACCAGCGACATGCGCGGTGGTTTCGGAACGATTTTCCGCAGAAAATCGGTTCCTTACGCGTTTTTCCGACCGCGCGGCAAAGCCGCGCAGGAAAAACGTGCAAACCGCAAAAATGAAAGATTCATTTTTGCGGAGGGTGTCGACTTTGTCGACACCCTGAAGCGGCGCGCTCCGTCAAGGATCGCGCCGCGTTTCCTTGGGCGGCATGGTGGAGCCGCGCAGAATGAGCGTGCGGTCGCTGACGGCAAAAATCCGCGCGTCGCCCTCGTATCCGCCCTCGATCCTGTCCAAAAGCAGGCGGAGCGCTTTGCTCGACGCGTTCTCGCCCGAGTTCTGAATGGTCGTCAGGGGCGGACGGCAGATGCGCGCGAAGGGAATATCGTCCTCGCCGGTCACCGAAACGTCGTCGGGCACGCGCACGCCACGTTCCTGAAGCGCCTGCATGACGCCCATGGCGATCATGTCGTTGGCGGCGCAGATCGCCGTGGGACGCGACGGAATCGCCGAAAAATAAATGCCCGCGCGGTACCCGCCGTTCATACTGAAATCCATCTCAAAGATCAGATCATGATCGGCGGGAATCCCGGCGTCCTTAAGCGCCTGCAGATACCCGCCGCGCCGCGTGATGTTGATGATCGATTTGGGCTGACCGCCCGCGTAGGCGACGCGCCTGTGCCCCAGATCCAATAGATGCTTGGCGGCGGTGTACACGCCGCGCCCCGCCACGCCGAAATAGGCGTCGATGTCCGTCTGCTCGAAATCGCAGGTCAGTACGACGGGACGCCCCGCCGCTTTGAGCGCGTTGAGCACGGCGGCATCCCTGCCGATGGACGCGAACACCATGCCGTCGTATCCGTTTTCACTGAGCGAGGCGACGGCGCGCAGTTCAAGCTCGGCTTTTTCCTCGGTGTCAAACAGCACGGTCTGGTAGCCGTGCTCCGCCGCCATACCGCGCAGCGAGCGATACATCGCCGCGTAGTAGGGGTTCATGATGTCGGGCACGACATGAAGAATCGTATGCGAGCGCCCCGTTTTGAGGATTTGCGCGCTCCGGTCGGGCACGTACCCAAGCTCCTCGACCGCGCGCCTGACGCGCTGGCGAATATCATCCGCGACGGAAGCGTTGCCGTGAATGACGCGCGAAACCGAGGCGACAGACACGCCCGCCTGCCGCGCGACATCCGATATGGTCACCCTTTCGCCGTGCTGCATATTGGCTTACTCCCTGTTCAGGATAAAATCATCGATTTGCACCCATGCGTCGGCGCTTGACCGGCACATCAGGCGAACGCTGATGATATCCGTTTCCGCCGTGAACGAGACGGAAAGCGTCTGATACCACTTGCTGCCCGCCGCCTCGCGCCGCGCGATCACGCGCCCGGAATCGGCGTCGACCGCCTCCAGCCGCATCCCGACATCGGCGCCCGACGCGCGGGCCTGACAGGACAGGACATAGCGCTCGCCGCGCGATACGGCGATTCGGTTTTGGGCGATGCCCATTTCCTTGCCCGCGGCGGGGCAGAGATAAGCGTTATTGCGTCCCTCCGCCGCCTTGCGCGCCTTGAGATCAATGCCGTTCGCGCCGTTTTCCCATCCGATCACCTGCCAGGGCGGATAGATTTCTTCATGCCAGTCGTCCTCAAAGCCGGCGTCCAGGAGCGCGGGCTTCTTCATGCGGGAAAGCTGTTCGGCCGTCAGAAAAACGGGCGTCATATCCTCGGCAAAGCGGCTGTTAACGGCGCGTCCCGGCAGGGGCTGCGCCGCCTTGTCGCGCGGCACGATGACCTCGACGCCGCCGCGTTCCGTCACGGTATTATATCGCAGCATCAAACGTTCTGTCAACTTGACCAGCTCGGCAAACCCCTCGCCCACATAGGAAAACGGCGCGTCCTCGTTCAGCTTGCGCCGATAGAGGTCGGGAACGCGCCGCCAGCCGATCGTGGCGAACAGCACGCCCAGCGCGTTGGCGGCGTTTGAATCGGTGTCCTGTCCGCAGCCGTTGGCGATCATGAGCGTTTTCTCGATATCGCGTTCGCCGTACAAAAGCGCGATGGCGATGTACGCGCAGTTGAGCTTGGCGTCCAGATCAATGCCCTTGAGCCGTCCGCCGTAAGGCCATTCGATCCAGTTGTAAGTTTCGTCCAGATAGTATTTGTCGGTCACGGTCCGCCAGGCGTCCGTCCAGTCCCCCGGGTTCTCCTCATGACAATTCAGCGCCGTCGCGACCGCTTCGTACAGCCACGAGTCTTCGGGCACGGCGGCGAGACCCGCGCGGATGATCTGCGCGGGATCATCGGCAAAGAACGCCTCGGCATACATCGCGCCGATGAACGCGCCGCCGTAAATGCCGTCGCCGTAGACGAGCATCGAGCCGAAACGCTCCGCCAACTCCATCGGAACGCCTCGGTCGCCGGGCGAAATCAGCCCGGTGAAATCGGCGGCAAAGGAATAGCTGAGCGCGTCGGGATAGGGCGCGCAGTCGGGGTGCCCGGCATAGGGCGGCGCGAAGCCCATTTCAAACGTATACAAATGATTGCCCCAGAACTCGAAACTGTACGGATACAGCGCCGCCGCCATATCCGCGCCCGACACGCCGATCCCCTGCTCGTCCATGACCTGCATCATGGCGAAGGGCAGGTACAGATCGTCCTCGATCAGCGCGATATCGAGCAGCGAATCATTCCACGGATCGGCGTTTTGCGCCATCTCGCCCGCGTAACGGAATTCATAGGCGCGGCCTCCGCTCACGCCGACCATTTTACCCAGCCACGCGCCGCGCACGGCGTCGCGCCACTCGGACAAGGGCAGCGCGCGCGCTTCCTCCGCGCCCGCGCACAGCGCGGGCAGCGCCAGAACGAGCGCGAGACAGACGGCGATTACTCTTCGCATGGATCGATCCCCCTAACGACAAAATCGCCGAACTCGGCGCGCGCGTCAATGCCCGACACGCCCGCGCCGAAGCGCCCGGTATCGTCGGGACAGCCGCTCGCCGCGATCGGTTTGCCGTTAACGCGCGCGGACAGCTCGCTTCCCCGCGCGCAGAGCGAAACGGCGTATTCCTGCGCCGCCTCGAGCGGGGCGGCGGCGAGAACGGTTTGACGATGCGGGCTTTCGACGCGGATCAGGCGCATTTCACCCCCGGAAATCTCCAGCGCGCAGTAGCGGAACGCGCCGCGCGCGCGGATCAGCACGCGCGCCGCGCCGCGACACGGGCGCACCGTCGTCGCGATCGCATAATCGGCAAAGCTGCCGCTCCCCGTCAGGCATTCGCCGTGCGTGGCCGCACTTGCCGTCAAGCGTCCGTCCGCAAGCGCGAAGCGCCCGCGCGTGTAGGTGATCTGGCTGATCTCGTAATGGAAAAAATTCCAGAATTCCGTTCCCTCGCGCGCAAAGGACAGCATGTAATCGGGCGCGCCCTCGACCCACAGGCGTTTCAGGATCATCTGCGCGCCCGCGTCTTCCTGCCCGACGTTCATGATCCGCACGCCCACGCCTTCAACGACGTCGGCGACGCCGCCCCGAACGGTCAGGGCGAGCACCGCGTCCTCGCCGTGCGGCAACGCAACAAAGGGCGACGCCTCAACGCGCCCGCCGCGCATCCGCGCGTACGCGCACGCGACAAAACGCCCCGAATCGCCATTCAGCGCGACGCGCGCGCGCACCGTTTGCCCGGGGTATACCTTGGGCGAAAAGGCGGGATCGTAGCGCGTGTTGTGCACGTCGCGCGGATGCAGGTACGTCCTGTATTCCAGCGCGGCGACATGCGACGCGCCGAGCGCGGGGAAAAACGCCGCCAGTCCGTCCCGACCGGGCGTCAGCACGGCGTCGGCGCAGCGCGCGCCGTCCAGAAGCGGCCACATGCCGTGATATTCCTCGCCCGTGTCGAAATCAAGCGAAAGCGGCAGCCGCGCGCGCGCCTCCATTTCGGGCGGCGGCGTCAGCCCCGTCACGCGGCAGCCCGCCAGCGCGATCCGCCGCGCCTGCGACGGAATATCGCCGATGTTCTCATCGCCCAGCACGCTCGAGCACACGGCGATATCGCGCGTCTGCGCGCGCAGCCGGCGCGGAATGGCGGAGACGCCGTTCAACACGCCGAGGATCACGCCGAGACTGCCGGTATTGCAGTCGGTGTCCAGTCCGCAGAACGTCGTGATTTCCAGCGCCCGCGCGAAATCCTTCCCCGAAAACAAAAGCCCGCACAGCACATAACCCATGTTCGGCACGGCATGAAACATGCCGGGAAAACGCGGCGCGGCGAACTTTTCACGAATCAGCTCAACCGCCGCTCCGGCGTCCGAGGGCGACAGTCGGCGCTGCGCGAGCAGCGCGCGCGCCATGACCGCGATATCGCCGTCGGCGGGGATATACGAAAGCGCCTGCTCGAGCAAATCCCCCGCGTCACCGCCGCCGAACGCCAGCGCGATCAGGCACGCCTGCAAAACGGCGCTGTCCTCGCCGCTTCCGCCGGGCGCGCATTGAACGCGCGCGGCGCGCTTCGCCAGCGACGCGGCGAGCGCGGCGTCGTTGGGACAGCACAGCGCGAAGCCGTCTATGAAGATCCGCGCGCCGAGCCCGGTATCGGGCGCGTCGTTTTCACGCGTCCACGGCGTCCCGCCGGCCTCCAGAATATGGTAATTCGTCGGCCGTCCATAGCCCGGCCACCAGAAGAATCCGTGCTCGTACGGCGGATACTGCGTCCACGCGCGGGCGATGCGCTCGCTGTCGATGTCGGCGTACGCGCCGGCGTCCTCCATCGCGCGCATCAGGAAATACGGGCCGTTGATATCGTCGTCCGCCTCAAAGATATCGCATGTCTGCAAATAATCGCCGCCGGCGTCGTCGCCGTACACGCGTTTGATCTCTTCCGCCGTCCATCCCTCCACCGGCGCGCCGTGGCGCACGCCGATACACTTGCCGAGCCAGCCGGCGTACACGCGGGCGAAGTATTCATTCACCGTCATGCCAATTCACCGCCAATCCGCCGAACGCCGCGACGCCCGGACCCGTCATGACAAGCCCCGCGCAGCCGGCGCGGACGCTTTCGTTTTGCGCCGTAAACGCGGGAGAGCCGTCGACGTCGACATGAATCGAGCCGTTTTTAATGCGGACGCGCAGGACGACGCCGTCTTCGCCCGCGGGCGGCATATCCGCACCGGCGATATCGCGCCGCCTGTCGTCCAGCCGAACGAGACGGACGCGGCCGTCGGCGCGCATAAGCGCCGCGTATCCGCGTATCACGCCGCCGCAAAGGAACGCGACGCCCGCCTCGGCGCCGCCGCGCGGATACACGCGCGCGGAAATGTCGACGTCCGTCCAGTTCATGCCGCCCGTCAACAACAGCGCGTCGGACGCCGAGGACGCGACGACGCGTCCGTTCTCCAGCCGCCAGCTTCCCTCCGCCGCGCTGAACTGCGAGATTTCGCTGTGGCACGGCGACCAGTTTTCTTCCCGCAGCGCCCCGGCGCGCAGGCAATAACGCGGCGCGCCGGCAAACGTCACGCGCGCAAGGCGCGCGTCGTCGGCGTCCGCCTCGACGCCGACGCGCAGGATCACGGCGTCGGCCGTCGGCGGCACGGTGATTTCCGCGACAGCCCCGGCGTCGGCGCGGACGGCTTCGCCGTACAATCTGCGCGCGCCGCCCAAACCGGCCACATCGGCGTACGCGCGCACGAGGCCGTCCGCCCTGACCGCCAGGCGCGCCGTCTGCCCGGGATAGAAAAGCGGGGAAAAGCTCGGGCTGTAACGATCATCAATGAAATCGGAAGGCGTCAGGTACGTGCGCAGGCACGCGCGCGCCGCGCCGTCCCGCCCGCGCGGAACGATCAGTTCGCCCGCTTCCCACCGAAGGCCGCGCTTGATATCGCCGCCGTCGTCGATCATCATGCCGCAGGTCGCGCCCGGCAGCGAAAACTCGAACGCCTCGTCCTCCGTCCATTGTTCGACTTCCGCGTCGCGCGGAAGCGCGCCCAGCCGGAGGGCGAAGCGCGCAAGCTCTCGCGCGAAGCCCGACGCCGTGCGCAGGTTGAGCGCGCCCACCGTGCCCGAGCAGACGAACACATCGTTGATCGGTTCAAGCCATGCTTCGCCGATGCCATCGACGCCGGCGAGCACGCCCATGATCGCGCCCACGTTGCCGACATTGCAGTCGGTGTCAAAACCGCATTGGTTGCACAATTCGATCGTGTCGCCGAAATCGCCGCCGCCGTAGCACATCGCCAGCGTCATGAGGGCGGCGTTGGGAATGATATGGCAGTTGCCGCCGAAGCGATCGCGCCAGTAACGCTTTTTGATGTAATCGAAACACGCCCACGCGTCGCCGGGCGTTTCGTCGTGAAAGCGCATCACGTCCCTGACGCAGCGCGCGTACACGGACGTATCGGGCAGGAGCGAAAGCGCCCTTTCCATCGCCTCGCGGACGTTGCCCGCGTCAAACGCGGCCGCTATACACGCCGCGACGTACTGCCCGCCGTACACCGCTTCGCCGTCGTGCGCCACGCGCGCGGCGATCGCCGCCAGCCGCGCCGCTTCCTCGGGCCTGCCGGGGCAGACCAGTCCCCACGCGTCGATGAAGATTTGCCCGCCGATCTGCTGGGCGATGGTTTCGCCGTTCATCGCGATCGAGCCGGAATACGGCGGCTCGATGCCGGCGCGCATGTTCTCATACGCCGTATGTTCGCTCGACACGCCGTAGCCGCCCCACCAGAACATGCCCCTGCCGCGGGGCGCGTAATTGAGCCACGCCCTGCCGACGTCCGCGCTCGTCAGTTCGCCGTATTGGCCGCTGTCCGAAAGCGCGCGGATGAAAAACGCCGGGCCGTTGCTGTCGTCGTCGGCGGCGAACAAAGGGTAATCCGCCAGATAGCCGTGCCGCCCGCCGAACTTCTCGGCGATCTGCTCGCGCGTCCACATTTCAACGGGCGCGCCCAGACGGATGCCCGCCAGTTTGCCCAGCCAGCCCGCGTAGATTTTTTCGATCAACCGTTTCGCGTCCATCACAATACCCGTCCTCGTTCGTTACTTGAGCCCCGATACCTTGATGCCGCCCATGATATAGCGCTGAAAGCAGACGAACAAAAGGATCGTCGGCGCGGCCGCCAGCGTCGTCGCCGCCATGACCATATGCTGCTGGCTCGAATGCGAGGAGCGGAAATAGGCGATGACCTGATTGATCTGGAACAATTTCACGTCGTTGATCGTCAGCGCCGGCCAGAGGAAGCTGTTCCAGAAGCCGAGGAAAACGCTGATGCCCATGACCACGAAGGGCGTGGCGCTCATGGGAATGAAGATGCGCGTATAAATGGTCACGCGCGATGCGCCGTCAATCAGCGCCGCTTCCTCCAGCGCGGGCGGCATGTTGAGATAGAACTGGCGGTAAAAGAAAATGGAATAGGTGTAGCAAATGCCGGGCAGCGTGAGCACCCAGAAGGTGTCCAAAAGCCCGAGATTCACGACTGTCTGGAATGAGGAAATCTGCACGGCGATGCCCGGGATGAACCACGGCAGCAGGTAAATCGCCCACAAAACGCGCTTGAAAGGCAGATCGATGCGCGCGAATGCGTACCCCACCATCGAGTTGAGCAGCAGCGAGAACACCAGCGCGAACACCGCCACGCCGAAGGTCGTCAGCATCGAACGCGCGAACGAGCCGCCGTTGGTGAACACATAGCTTTCAAACTGATTGGTCAAAAGCGACGCGTAATTCTCAAAACGCCAGGTTTTCGGGAGAAAGCGGAAGGGCATTGCCAGCACCTCGGCGTTGCTCTTGAAGCCCGCGATCAGCATCCACGCCAGAGGGAACAGCGCGATCAACGAAACGAGCAGACCGACAAACTGAAAGGGCAGCCTGCGGAGCGAATTCTTTCTCATTCTTGTTCCCTCCTCAAGCGTCCGAGGCTTTCTCGGAACTGATGGTTTTGAAGAACAGCGCCGTCAATATGCCGATAAACAACGCCATAATGATCGCGCCGGCATAGGTATATCCCATTGTTTTATCGCCGGTGAAGTGTTGATAGAGCAGCAGCACGGGCGTGCGCGTCGTATTGGCGGGCGCGCCGCCGGTCAGCGTGTAGGGCAGGTTGAATTCCTGCAGCGCGCCGATCGTGCCGCTGACAAGCTGGAATAAGAAGACGTTTTTCATGCAGGGAACGGTGATATACCACGTGCGCTGGCAGGCGTTCGCGCCGTCGATGAGCGCCGCCTCGTAATAGATCGCCGGGATATCGAGCAAACCCGCGAGCATGAGCAGCGTGGAGTACCCCAGTCCCAGCCAGACGCCGGGCAGCGCCACCGCCCACAGCGTCAGCCCGCGCGTGTTCAGCCACGCCTGTCTCGGCAAATGCATCAGATCCATCGCCGTATTGAGCAGACCGCCCTGATAATCATATATGAAGGCGAAAACCGTGCCCGCGATGATGCCCGATATGACCGAGGGGATATAGATCGCCGATTTGACGAAATTGGAAAAGCGCGGCGACATGTTCTTGACGCACATCGCCAGCAGGAACGACAGGAAGAATCCAGACGGCACGACGATCGCCGCGTATTGAAAGCCCACGCCGATCGCCTTGCCGAAATTCTTGTCGCGCAGAACCTTGGTGAAGTTCTTGACGCCGACGAATTCGGGCGACTGATAGAAGCCGGAATTGAAGAACGCCTGAATGACCGTGCGGATCAGGGGAAGGACGGAGAAAACAAGCAAAAGCGCGAACGTGGGCACAAGGAACGCGTAGCCCGTCAGCGTGTCCGTCCGCCGCGCCCGGGAGAACCCTTTTTTGATCGATATGCTGCGCATGCAGGCGCCTCCTTGATCGGTGTCCGGTGCGAAAGAACCGGCCGCGCGGCCTCCGAGAAGCGGCGCGGCCGGTCCCGCACAGTCAGTGTTACTCCGCTACATGGCGCGGGTTGGTCCCCGCCAGCTCTTCGCTCTCGATGATGTATTCGATGTCCGAGGCGCATTCCTCGATGGCTTCCTCCACCGTGTAGCCGTTGGTCAGCACGTTCGCCATCGCGTTGGCGTACGCGGCGGACACGCTCCATGAATAGATCGGCTCGGACACGGCGTAGGGAATCACCTGCTCGGTGATGATGCGCAGCCACGGATCGGCTTTGGCGCTGTCCAGCGAAAGGATGTATTCGTCCACCGATTTGCGCGCCGTGTACTTGGCGAAACCGCCCGCTTCGAAGAACTCCGCCATCACGTTGGGATCGCCCAGAAGCAGCCACGTCAGGAATTCGGCGCAGGCTTCGGGATTCTGCGCTTTGGCGTCGATCGCCAGGCAGTGGCCGCCCATCGCGGCGGTGCATACGCCTTCGGTCACGCCCGACGGCGTCGGCGCGACGCACACGCCGATCTCGTTCAGATCCAGCGTTTCGGCGTAGACGTTTTTGAGGTTGGTGATCGCCCACGTGCCGTTGAACTGCATGGCGACGCGGCCTTCGGCGAGCGGCTGAATGTTCCAGAACGCGCCGAGAGGCTGCGCGGGAACGAGCTGTTCGTCATAGAGGGTTTTGTAGAGGTTGATCAGCGCGGCGAACTCGGGATCGCGCACGTTCGTCTTTTCCCAGTTGTCGTCCAGCAGGTTCTTGCCGAACATGGCTTCCCAGCCCCAGTTGACCCAGCCGTTGTCGCCCTCGCCCGAGATCGCCAGACCGTAATGATCCGCGTTCGTGAGTTTCCGGGCGTACTCCAGCAGCTCGCCCCATGATTTGGGGCCGACTTCGGGGTCCAGTCCGGCGGCCCGGAACATATCCTTGCGGTAGAACAGCAGGCTGTAAGGCTCCAGATGATGCGGCACGGCGTAATGCGTGTCGCCGATGGATACCATGTGCTCGGCGCTGTCGTATACGTCCTCCCACAGCGCGGGATCAATCAGATCGTCCAGCGGCATGTAGTAGCCCATCGTGGCCTGAGAAAGAAGATCGGTGTACGCGAGATAGAGAATCTGCGGCGCCGTGCCCGTCGCCTGCGCCGCCTTGAGCTTGGCGTCGTACGCGTCGCTCGGCACGGCCTGCATGTCCAGATAGGTCGTCTGGCTCTGTTCGTTGAACGCGGCCACCTTGGATTCCCACCAGCGCTGCGTCGCCGCTTCGTCGGCGGCGTTGAACCAGAAGGGAACGATCGTTTTGCCGGCCTGCGCGGCGCTTTCGGCGTCCTGCGCAAGCGCGGCGGGCGCCGCGCTGACAAGCAACGCGAGCGTCAGCAGAGCGCACAGCCATTTCTTCATGGTCATCAAGATCTCCTCCATTCATTGTTTTGCGTCCCAATCGGCATATCCGCCCGATCGAGAATACGTTTACACGCCATGTTATATCATATGTATTCGGATGTGTCAAGCGTATTTCCTGATAAAAATAGAAAATATGTCTGGATTTTTGCAAATTGTGACATTTATCTGGAAGCGTCGGCTCGAGGAGCCCAATTCATTGAGTAAACGTTAACTTGTATGGAAAACGCCGCGCCGCAGACGCGCGGACTCCCCGCCGCGCGCTTCTTTGAAATCGCGCGGGGAAGCAGGCGTTCCTCGGCGCCTCGGGACGGCCAACCCGCCCCTGCGGAATCGAGTCGGCGTCTGCGCACGATACCGACAAATCGTTCGCGGAGTTACCCGCAAATCGTTCGCGAAAACTGCTGACCGCGTTTGTGCTCTTTTGTCAACGATAACCCTTCGCCAACGCGCGGGAGCGATTGACAACGCGCCCGCGTTTTCGCGTCGTCCATGTGCTGTTGCGCGCATAACCCGGAGGTTTTATAACAATCGACGGCGGCGGGCATATGACCGCGTTTTTACGCGTCATGCTGCCGCTCGCGCTGCCGTCCGTCGGCACGCCGGCGATCTTCTGTCATCAGGGAACATGGGAGGAGTTCTTTTCCGCCAAAGTCATTCCGGGCGGCGTGCAGAAAAACATCGCGCTGCCCGTGATGATCCGGTCGCTCAAGGGCGCGCGCCACGCGCCGGGAACGGATCTTTTCGGCCTCCATTCTCGCGCAGATCCCCATGATTCTGCTGTTTTTCGTGTTCCGGAAACGCTTCGTCGTATCCGGCGCGGCGGAAGGTTCCGTCAAGGGCTGACCGGACGACGGGCAGGCGCGGCGCGTCCCGCGCCAAGCGAAAAAAAGCCGTCGCGCGGCCTTCTCCACCCGCGTCACGGCGGGCGAGCCCGGCGCTACTCCATTTTGCGCGGGCAGGTCGTGCCGCGGCACACGAGCGTGGGGGACGTGATATAGGTCTGGATCTGCGTGGCGGGGTGCTTCAGCTTTTGCAGCACCAGCCGCCCGGCTTCCTGACCCATTTCGTACATATTAATGTCCACCACCGTCATGGGCGGATCGGTGAACATTGAAAACGGGTAGGTATCGAAGGTCATCAGCGCGATATCCTCCGGGATGCGGATGTCCCGGGCCTGCAGCGCCTGCATGAGCCCCAAAGCGATGGGATTGTTGGCGCAAATAACGGCCTGCGGGCGCGGCGGCGATTTGAGCAGTCTTTTAAGCGCGCGCGCGCCGTCAGCCAGCGTGGAATTGCTTTGGATCACGCGCTCGTGCGGCAGCGCGACGTTCAGCGACTGCAGGGCATTGCGCACGCCCAGCAGCCTGCGCCACGAGGTCATGTCGTCGGCACGGCCGCTGATAAAGGCGATATCGGTATAGCCCATTTCGACCAGATGCCGCGCCGCCAGCTCGCCCGAATAGCAGTTGTCCGTGTCGATCCAGCACAGGCGGTTGTCAAAATCGGGCTTGCCGATGACGATGTGCGGAATGCCCTGCCGGGCGATGAGGGCGGCCAGTTTCGGCGTCATCATCGACATATGCAGGATAAAGCCGTCCGCCAGCTGCTGCGACCACGCCTGCTCGATGTACGCGGGCGCCTGCCGGGCGTCGGCTTGCTTCATCAGCATGGCGTAGCCCATTTTGTCCAGCGTGTGCTGCACGCCGCGCATGATCTCGAACATATGCGGGTTCACAAACGCCGCGTCGAACGGAAAATCAGCGACGAACACAATCTGATTGGTCGCGCGCATGGCGAAGTTGCGGGCGCGCGCGTTCGGCTGATAGCCCAGCGCCGCCGCCGCCGCTTCGATCTTTTTTTGCGTCGCGTCGGATACCGCGCCCGATTGATTGAGCGCCTTGGACACCGTCGAGGGCGATACGCCCGCCTTGCGCGCGACGTCAAGGATTGTTGCCGCCATTCCGCTCACACCGCCGTTTCCTTGGTGATCACAAATCCGTATGCCGAAAGGACGCCGTCGGCGTACCCCTCCTGCCAGAGCACGTCGCCGCGCGGTGTCAGGCGCGCGGGGCGCTCGGCGTTGTTCAGCATCACGGTGATTTTCTCATCGGCCGTCTGCCGGACATAGCCGTACAGCCCGCCGCCGCGTTCGGCGCGCAGGGTTTGATAGCCGCCGCGCCGCAGCGCGCTCTCCCCTTCCCGCAGGCGCATGGCGCGCGCGTAGAAATCCTCCAGCGCGCCTTTCTCCGCGTCCCACGGCATGGGGCTTCGGTATTCCTCCTCGATGACGCCGGTGACGCCCTTTTCGTCGCCGTAAAACACGCAGGGCATGCCGACAAAGGTCATCTGGAACAGCACCGCGAGCTTCATCCTGCGCTCGTCGCCGCCGCAAAGCGACAGAAAACGGCTGACGTCGTGGCTGTCCAGAAGATTGAGCTGCGCGTAGGCGATGGGCGCGCGGTAGCGCATGCGCATGTGGGTCACGCGCGCGTCGAACGCTTCGGCGTCGATGCTTCCCTCGGCGAAAAAGCAACGGCAGTGCTTGCGGAAATCATAGTTCATGCTGCTGTCGAACATGCTGCCGTCCAGCCAATGCGAGGCAGTTTCCCATACTTCGCCCACCAGCGCGCAGTCGGGCTTGACCTGCTTGACCGCGCGGCGGAAGGCGCGCCAGAAGCCGTCGTCCACCTCGCTGGCCACGTCCAGCCGCCAGCCGTCGATATCGTACTCACGCGCCCAGTGCGCGCCGATCCGGCAGAAATACGCCTGCACCTCGGGGTTGTCGGTGGCGAGCTTGGGCATCATGCGCTCGTAGCCGAAGCATTCATAGCCCGGGTAATCCTCGGGGTTTTCAGGGACGACGACCGGCTCCGAAAGGCGGAAAAACCAGTCCCAATAGCGGGAGGCTTTGCCGTGCTTGACGACATCCTTAAAAGCGAAGAACTTCCACCCGCAATGGTTGAACACGCCGTCGATCATCACGCGGACGCCCAGCGCGTGCGCTTCACGAACCAGCGCCGCAAAATCCTCGTCCGTGCCGAGCGCGGGGTCGACGTGCTCGTAATCGATCAAATCATACTTGTGGTACTCGCCGGCCGCGAAAATGGGATTAAGATAGATGCAGTTGACGCCCATCCGCCTGATGTACGCAAGGTTTTCCGTCACACCGCGAATCGTGCCGCCGAGCTTGCCGCGCACGATCTCGCCCCGGCAGCCGCGCTCGGTCGCGCAGCGGGAAATAAACGCGGAGGACGTGGCGAAGCTGTCCGGGAAGATGTTGTAGACAACGGCGTCGCGCATCCACGCGGGCACGCTCACGCGGTCGGCGCGGTGATTGTAGGGCAGCTGGAAGTATTCCGAGCGATCGGCCGTCAGCGCGTCGTGAAACAGATCGCCGTAATACAGCGTCTTCCCGCCGTCGGCCGCGACCAGCTCAAAGGCGTAGCAAAGCCTGTGGATATCGGTCTCCAGCGTAACCTCGAACCAATCGAACAGCAAATCCTTCGCGACGCGCGACATGGGCGCGCAGAAGTAATCAACGGGCGTCCGGCGGCAGGAACGATCGCCGTATATCAGCGTGCAGCCCGCAAGATCGCCGACGCCCGCGCGCAGGCGAAACACCACGTGACGGTCGTCCGTCCCAAAGGCGTACTCCGACATGGGAACGTGTAAAACGGCTTGCCTGTTCATGCCCTATCCCTTCACTCCGCCCGATGTCAGGCCGGAGACCATGTATTTTTGCGACAGGAAGAAAATCACCAGCACGGGGAAGCTCACCGCGAGCGATGCGGCGGCGAACACCGGCCACGAGCCGCTCGTTTCGGTCGCCTGCAGGGAGTACAGCCCGCTCGCCAGCGTCATGCGCTCCTCGCCGGTCAGGAAATTGATGGAAAATATGTATTCGTTCCAGACGAAGTTGACGATCATCACGCCGGTGACGATCAGCGTCGGGCGCGCAAGGGGCAGCACGATGCTCGTCACGATCCGCGCGTCCGTGCAGCCGTCGATGCGCCCCGCCTCCTCGATTTCCAGCGGGATCGCGTCGAAATACCCCTTCATGTTCAGCAGCGCGAACACCGACATCGTGCCGGCGTAGATCACGATCAGCCCGATATGCGTGTTGATCAGCCCCAGCGCGCTCATCAATTTGTATATCGCAAACATTGACAACACGGAGGGGAAGGAATACAGGAGCAGCAGGACCCGCAGCACCGCCCGCCGCCCGGCGAAGCGCCTGCGTGAAAACACATACGCCGCCGGCACAGCCGTCGCCATCGCAAGCAGCACGGTGGAGACGGTCATCAGCAGGGTGTTGGCAAGCCACTTGAGCACCGATTCTTCCGCGAATACCTTCCTGTAGTTGTCCGCCGTCCAGACCTTGGGAATGAAGGAAAAGTGCGAGGACAGCAGCGAGCCCTTCGCGTCCAGCGATACGCTCAACGCATACAGGATGGGCAGCAGCGCCAGAAAACAGCACAGCAGGAAAAACAGGTTGATCATCGCCGCGCCGCCCGCGCGGCAGAGCTTTCGTTTCATGCCGCTTCCTCCTTTTTCCGCTTTGTCAGCTGCGCGAAGAGGATCAGCAGCGCAAAAATCATCATCGAAATAGCCGAGGAATAGCCGTAATTGTTCGTGATAAAGGCATTTTCATAGGCGTAGGTGATGATGGTGTGGATGTGCGCGCCCGTCTGCGCGCCCACCTGCTGGGTCATGAGGTAGATGACGTCGAACTGCTTGAAGGTAGTGAACAGCGTGATCATCACCGACGGGCCGATGATGGGCTTGAGGCACGGCAGCGTGATGGCGATCGCCTGCCTCACGGGGCCGGCGCCGTCGAGCGTGGCGGACTCGTAATATCCCCGGTCGATGCTTTTCATGCCGCCGTCCATGATCATGATCATAAAAGGCAGCGCCAGCCAGAGATTGACCGCCGTGCAGCAGAAAAAGGCGCTCACGTCGTTCTGGAGCCAGCGCACCATCACGCCGCCGATATCGTTCATCCACTGCGTAAGCAGCCCGAACTGGCTGTTGAACATCCCGGTTTTCCACAGCAGAATGCTGACGTAGCCGGGCATCGCCCAAGGGAACATCAGGATGGTTTTATACACGTTGCGAAGCGGGAGACGCCTGACGTTGAGCAGGTTGGCAATGAAAAACGCAATGACAAGCTGCAGCGCCATGTTGACCGCCGTCCACAGCACGGTCATCAGCAGCGCGCTCAAAAAGCCGGAATCGAACACCAACAGCGCCCTGCGGTAGTTTTCCGCGCCAATGAAGCTGTAATTGAACCAGTGGTAGGTGTTCATGTTGGTCAGCGATATCCATCCCGTGTAGAGGATGGGGAACACCACGATCAGCCCGATGATCAGAAGCGAGGGCGCGCTGACCAGATACGCCGTTCCTGTCCGCCTTCGCGCGATATCCTTTGTCATTTCATCGCCTCAATCAGCTCCAGCGCCTTTTTCTGCGCCGCTTCGGCGGCCTGCGCGATGTCCTGTCCGCTCATGTTGACGTTGGTCAGAAGATTGCCCGTCACCGACCACATCACATCCATCTCGGGGATGTTCGGCATGGGCAGCGCGGTCTGCGCCGTCTGATACATCGCCATGATCAGGCTGTCGCGCTGCACGTCCTCGCGGGCGTAGCAGCTTTCAACGGCGGGCGCGCAGCCGCTCGTCTTGGCAAGGGCGACGCTGATCTCGGGGTTCATCAGCGCTTTGAGCACGCTGATGATCGCCTCGCGCTTCTCTCCCGCGTGGATTTTCAGCACGTGCACGCCCTGAATGCCGCTGTACGGCGCGAGCGGCAGCCCCGTTTCATCCACCTTCGGCATGGGCGCGACGCCCACGTCGATGCCTGCGGCGCGCACCGTCGGCACGAACCACGGCCCCGCGACGGTCGCGTGCGCCATGCCCTCGGTAAACAGCGTGTTGACGGTGGCATACTCGGTTTCGCCCGGCATGTACGCGACGAATTTTTTATGATAGGTCAGCGCCGCGCGAACCTGCTCGCTGTTCAGGCAGGGCGTGCCGTCGCCCGTGATAAGCGTGCCGCCGAAGCCGTGTATCCAGCCCGCCGCGTAATACGGCGTGGAATGCTGCTCGACAAAGCCGTAATGCCCATACTTGGTCTTGCGCTGCATGTAGGCGTAGAGCTGCTCGGTGGTGGCGGGCACGTCGGCGTCCGCCATGTATTTGCGGTTGTACATGAACAGCAGCGTTTCAAAATACAACGGCAGCTGATAAATTTTCCCCTTATACGTCGCGCCGTCGACCGTCAGGGGGACATAGCCCTTGAGCGCGTCCTCGCCCAGCAGCTCGGTCACGGGCGTCAGAATGCCCATTTCCGCGTACACGCCGATTTTATCGTGCGCGAAGAAATACATATCGGGCGCGGCGCCGCGGTCGTTGCCGACCAGCTTGAGCGATTCGGTCAGCCCGCTTTTCTTTTCAAAAACCACCCGAACGTCCGGTTCGAGCGCCTTGAGCGCCCCGGACACCACCTCGATAACGGGGTCTTCCTTATCGTGCCAGATCGTGATGGTCACAGGCCCCGCCGCCTCTTTCGCCCCGTTGCCCGCGCAGCCCGTCAGCAGCACGGACAGCGCCGCCAGCAGCAGACACAATCCCATTTTCATGGCTTCCCCTCCAATATGGAAAAACGCAGGAAAGAGGACGTCCGCCTCTTTCCCGCGCAGAACACATGGTTTACTCGGCGGGTTTCTCATACGCGACGGTCGGTTCCTGACCGTCCGCGATGGTGATGTACAAATCCTTACCCGCGTCCACGCGCAGATCGGAGGTCTGCACCGCGCCCTCGTTGGCGTTGATGATGACGGAATTGATCCAGCCGGGAACGGTCAGCGCGTACCAGCCGTCCTCGCCCTTTTCAAGCGCGGCGCCAGGCCAGGCGGTGAAGGCGTTTGTGCCGTCGGGATGGCTCCACGCCCATACGCAGGGGTTCGCCCACGTCTCGGGCGCCTTGGCGTACACGGTGATATCCTGCACCTTGGGGATGGTGGGGTCTTCGTAAGTCACGTCATAGCTCTTGTCGGCGGCCACGGTCACCCAGAGATCGGCGGGATCCAGATCCTTGATATCGGCGGTCTGAACGGCGCCGCCATTGGCGTTGATGATGATGCAGTTGCACCATTCGGGCACCATCGCGCTGTAATAGCCGTTGGCGTTCGCTTTCATGGCGCGCCCCGGCCAGGCGGCGAAGGCGTTCTTGCCCGAGGGATCATTCCACGCCCAGACGCAGGGGTTCGTCCAGCTCTCGTCCACCTTGGCGTACACCGTATAGCGTTCGGCGTAAGCGGGCGCATCGCCGTCCGTCAGCGCGTCGAAGGACACGGCCGCGGTTTTGTCGGCGGCGACGGTCACCCAGGCGGATTGCTTGTCAATCGCCACGGCGTCGGTCTGCACCGAACCGTCGTTGGCGTTAATGATCGCGTTTTCCATGCCGGCGGGCAGATAAATGTAATACCAGCCCGCGTTCCGGGCGTCCGGCTCCATCATGTCGCCCGGCCAGGCGGCAAAGGCGTTCACGCCGTCGTTGCTCCACGCCCACACGCACGGGAAGGCCCAGTCCGCGGGAACGGAGGCGTACAGTACGATTCTTTCCTCTTCGGTCGTCGTCGCCAGCGCGGACGCCAACAGCAGCATCGCAAGCACCATCAACAGAGCAATCAGTTTCCTCGTCATCGCTTGTTTTCCTCCTCAATCAGTCGATTATACGACCTGATACGGCAAGTATAGCCCATGCCATGGAAAAGTCAACACAAAAAACGGAAAGCGTTTTCCGTGCATGCGCGGGGATACGGTCCGCATCCCCGGAAACCGATACACCGTATTCAATCACATTTAATCACGTCGGAAATTTATGCTTTACAAACGTCTCGATTTGTGCTATGATGTCCCCTGTCGCGAGGCACCGTCCGGGGATTACGGATCGCCCGAAACGGCTCTTGACGGCGTATGGGGCATTAGCTCAGTTGGTAGAGTGCCACACTGGCAGTGTGGATGTCAGGAGTTCGAGTCTCCTATGCTCCACCAAAGGGTCTGCAGGCAGAAATGCTTGCAGGCCTTTTTCTTTACCCCGGGCGGCGGCACCCGCAAAAACGCAAATATCCCGCTGCGATCATCGGACGGCGGCAGACGGTATGTTGATCGCGGCCGGGACATCGACGCGTTTTCTCCGCATATCCGTCAAACTGCGGACGGTTGACGCGGCAGAGTTCGCTCCTCTCATATTGCGCAGGGGACGATACATGAATTTACCTTATAAAGGATAACTTGACAGCGCGCGCAATGTTTCTTACAATCTATATAGCATACTTTGCGCGGAAAGGAAATGAGCATGAAGCGACGAGCACTGGCAGGACTGCTGGCCGCGCAGCTCGCGTTGGCGGGATGGGCGCTGGCGGATGACGCGAAGCAGGCGCAGATCGAAAGCGTGATCGACGTCGCCATCGAGGAACTGGGCTACAGCGCCACAAAGGGCGGTTACAGCAAGTACGGCGATTGGGCGGGCGGCAAATATGCAGAATGGTGCGCCGAGTTCGTGTCTTGGTGCGCCGATCAGGCAGGACAGCGCGGCGGCGAAACGCTGCTGGACGCGCTTTACCCTATGCAGACGACCTGCAGACGCGGCGTGCGGTGGTTTACGGAACGCGGCAGGTATATCACCACCCGAGGTGAAATCGAGGGCTGGGGCGAGCAATGGTATTGGGAAGACGGCGCGCCCGTCACAGAGCGCCCTTATATCCCCCGGCGCGGCGACCTCGTCTATATCGAGTGGTATACATATAACCGAATCGATCACGTGGGGCTGGTCGAATACGTCACGCAGGACGCGGACGGGGCATATACCATCCACACGATCGAAGGCAATAATGACATGCTCGGTCCGACGCCGACCGTCGTCGCGCGCTATACCTACGCGCTGGATGACGCCGGCATTCGCGGCTATGGCATCACCCGCGATGACGTGTTCGGCACAACCATGAGGCAGGAATGCAAGGGCGATACCGTCGCGCGGCTGCAGGAGCAGCTTGTGGCGCTGGGCTATCATAACGGCCAAGTCACGGGCACGTATAATCGCGCAACCGTCAAAGCCGTGAAATCCTTTCAGCAAGAGCGCGGCCTCCCGTGCAGCGGAGTAGCGGACGCGGCGACGCAGCGGGCGCTCAAGGCGGCGTTTGAGGCGCAAAATCCATAAACGGCGTACCGCCGCGCAGGAGGAAGCCGCGAGTTCGGAAGGAGTCCGGGACTGCAGGCATCCGTGAAGAAGGATGACGTCATCCTCAACCTCGGGGGAGGAATCAAGACATGCCGTTCACCATCATTCGCCGGGACATCACACAAATGAGCGTCGATGCGATTGTCAACGCGGCCAATACCGACTTGACGACGGGCGGCGGCGGATGCGGCGCGATCTTCCGGGCTGCCGGAGCGCGCGAGCTTCAGGCCGCATGCGACAGGACAGCCCCGATAAAGACGGGGGAAGCCGCGATCACGCCGGGGTTCGCGCTCAAAGCGAAGTATGTGATCCACGCCGCAGCGCCGGCCGACCTTCATGGGGGCGGCGGGCAAAACGCCAAGCTGCTGCGTTCCGCCTATGAGAATGCCCTGCGTCTTGCCGCCGACCGCGGCTGCGGGAGCATTGCTTTTCCGTTGCTTTCAAGCGACATCTGCGGTTATCCCAAAGCCGATGCGCTTCGCGCGGCGACGGAAACGATCCGTGACTTCCTTCAGGATCATGATATGGACGTCTATCTTGCCGTGCGCGATACATCCGCTTTCATGGTCAGTCAGGCGTTGACGGGCGCGGTCGACAGCTATATCGACGAGAACTACATCGCGGCGCAGCCTGTGTCAAGACGGCGGCTTCCTGACGCGGAGAAAACCGCGCCGCTAAATGCGGACAATCCGTTCGCGTGCATGCCCGTGCCGTCGGACGCGGCGCCTATGGCCGCAAGCGGTATTGACGAGCTTGTCGGACGCCTTGACGAGCCGTTCTCAACAACGCTTTTGCGGCTGATCGACGCAAAGGGCCGGACGGACGCCGAAGTGTACAAACGCGCGAATATCGACCGCAAGCTGTTCTCAAAAATACGCACGGGGAAAGGCTACATGCCGGGCAAGCGCACCATCCTCGCGCTGTCCGTGGCGCTCGAGTTAACGCTGGACGAGACCGACGATCTGCTGGAACGCGCGGGGTACGCGCTGTCCCACAGCCGGAAATTCGATGTCATCGTCGAGTATTTCATCGTCAATCAACGGTACGACATCTTTGAGATCAACGAGGTGCTGTTCAAATACGACCAGCCACTGCTGGGCGGATGAGTCACGCGCCCCGGCGTGATAAAGGAGGCTGCGATCAGTGATCTACACCGAAATGACGAAAAAGGCGATGGTTTTGTGCTTTGAGAAGCACAAAAATCAGACGGACAAGTGCGGCGTACCCTATCCGTTTCATCCGTTCCATGTCGCGGAATCAATGACGGACGAGATCACGACATGCGTGGCGCTGCTGCACGACGTTATCGAGGATACCGACACAACGCCCGAGCAGCTGAAAGCCTTGGGGTTCCCCGACGCGGTTGTGGATGCCGTCGTATGGATGACCCATAAGGAGGGCGTTCCCTATATGACATACATCAAAAGAATCAAGGACAACGACGTGGCGCGCAGAGTGAAATTATCCGATCTGGCGCACAATTCGGATCTTTCAAGGCTGACGAACGTCACGGAAAAAGACCTGAAAAGGGTTGAAAAGTACAAAACGGCGATCGATATTCTCCTGTCCTGATCGTATAACGCGTCGGATGTCGCTTTTGAAGCGACCCATGCGTCTTATTCAGGCGCTATCCTTGTGTCATCAAAGCAAGGAGGGCGCGTTTTATGAAGAGAAATCTGACCGAGCTGGTTTTCATTCTGGACAGGAGCGGTTCCATGGCGGGGCTGGAGAAGGACACCATCGGTGGCTTCAACGCCATGCTGGACAAACAAAGGGCGGAGGACGGCGCGTGCAGGATCACGACCGTGCTGTTCTCAAACCGAAGCGTCATACTGCACGACAGGATTGATATTCAGGCTGTCGGCCGGCTGACGGAAAAGGAGTATGCCGTCGGCGGCGGGACGGCCCTGCTGGACGCGATCGGCGGGACGGTCGACAAGATGATCGGCGTTCAAAAGAACACGGCGGAGACATACCGCGCCGAGAAAGTGATGTTTGTCATCATCACCGACGGCGAGGAGAACTCCAGCCGCGAATACTCGTCCGCCCGCGTGAAGGAAATGATCGAGCGCGAAAAAACAAAGTACGGCTGGGAGTTCATTTTCTTGGGCGCGAACATCGACGCCGTGGAGACGGCGGAACGCTTCGGCATCAGCGCCGACCGCGCGGTGGACTATGTTCCGGACGCGAAAGGCACAGCGCTCAATTTCAGCGTCATGTGCGACGCCGTCACGGAGTTTAGGGCTTCCCCCTGCGGCGCGATCTCCGACGCGCATTTTGACGAGATTCGCAAGGATATGAAGGAACGAGGAACAAGATAAGGTCTGGAGCCATCGCAGGCGGCATCCAGGGCGCGGTCGATGAACGGCGCGGCGTCGGGGCGGCGGACGTTCGTCCGTTCCGCAGCGATCGATTCTTCGTCGGCGGTACCCGGATTTTCATTTTCGGCATCAGGCCGAACCCGCCGGCGTCATCAGGGAGAAAACGGCGGATGGTCGGACGCCGATAAAAAAGCTTGACACGCGCGCGGCGCTCTGCTATACTGACCGTAGCAACTGAAACGGTTAAGTCATCATGCGCACGAGGGAGTGAGCGGGCATGAAACGCGCCAGCATCAAGGACATCGCGCGGGAGGTCGGCGTATCGACCACGACCGTGTCCTATGTGCTCAACCATCACCCCGGCGAGACGATCTCGGCGGATACGTCGGCGCGCGTATGGGCGGCGGTCAAAAAACTCAACTACGTCCCCAACCTCAGCGCCCGCAGCCTGTCCAGCCGCAAAAGCAATCTCATCGGCGTCGTGATCCCGCAGACCGAGCCGGGGCGCGAATTCATGTTCGCCAACCCGTTCTACGGCGAGCTGTTGTCCGCCATCGAGTACACCGCGCGCCAGAACGACTACCACGTGCTGCTTTCCGGCATGAACGCCGACCAGAACTACGTAAGCATCGCGCGCACGCGCGGCGTGGACGGCGTCGTGATCGTCGGCACCTACCCTACCGAAGGGCTCGCCGATCTCAAGCAGATGGATATCCCCGTGGTGCTGATCGACAGCTATGTGGACGACGACGCCTTCCACACCATCGGCATCGAGGACAAGGCGGGCGCGCGGCTCGCGACGGAATACCTGCTGGGCAAGGGGCACAGGCGCATCGCGTTCATTTCCGGCTCCCTGCGCGAGTACGGCGTCAATTCCAAGCGTTTCGAGGGCTACCGCGACGCGCTGAAGAGCGCGGGCATCCCAGTGGACGAGCGCAATATCTATTCCGGCACGATCAGCTTCGAGTACGGCGTGGACAGCGCGCACAGGCTGGCGCTGGCCGGCGGCGCGACGGCGGCGTTCGTCACGGCGGACGTGCTGGGCATGGGGCTGATCAAGGGCATGCGGCAGCTCGGCAAAAGCGTGCCGCGCGATCTATCCGTGGTCTCCTTTGACGACGTGTATCTGGCGCAGATGTGCGACCCGTCGCTGACGACCATTCATCAGGACATCGGAGAAAAAGGACGGCGCGCGGTCGAGATGATCATTGCCGAAAAGGATTCCGGCCAGCGCGTCAAGCAGGAAAAGATCCTGCCCATCACGCTTGTGGAACGCGCCTCGGTGCGCGAGTGGACGGAGGACGCGCCATGCTGAAGCATCTGCCCGAGGGCGTGACGCCCTTTGAGGACTGCGGCTACGCGCGGTATCCGCTGTTCCCGATGGAAAACGAGCCGTTTGAGGTCGCCTGCCTCGCCGAGGGGCTCGCGGGCGAGCCGACGCTTGCCTTCCGCGTCAACGGCGAAGCGCGGGCGGCGCTGCGCCCGTATCAGGCGAAGAACGGGTTTTACCGTTTCCGCCTGCCCGGGCAGCCTTTCGGCGAGGTCGCGTACGCGTTCGTCGCGGGAAACGAGCGTTCGCGCGAGTATGCCGCGACGATTTGCCGTGAAACGACGCTGACGGCGTCCGGCGTCGCAGGCGCGCCTTTCGATGGCGTCTCGTGCAAGTCCGGCGCGGCAGAATTGCCGGACGGCGGCATGCGGCTGTGCTTTCCCGACGGCACGGCGCTGACGGTGTACGCGGATGAATGTCTGACGCTGATCTACGATACGAACGCGGCGGACGCGGGCGACGGCGCGCGCGCGGCCGCGTCGCTCACGCTGCCCGAAGGGTTTTCCTGCTCGATCGGGGAAGGCGACGCGCTTTGCAAACTTAAACGATCAAGTACCACGCTGCTGGCGCTTGAATCGCTGCGCGTACTGCGTGGCGGCGACGGCAGGGCGCTGCGCCTGACGGCGACGTTCCGATGGTCGCCCAAGCACGTGTGGGGCACGGGCGAGCGCTTCGACGCGGTCGATCAGCGCGGGCGCTCGACGAACGGGCGCGTGACGGAAAAGTTTACGCGGCAGGGCGACCAGACGTACCTGCCCGTGCCGTTTTTGATGACGGACGCGGGCTACGCGCTGCACAGGCGCGGATCGATCCCCGCCGCCATGCGGTTTGGCGAGCGTCTGGAAATCACGCAGTTGTTGGACGAAAGCGGGCGCGCGGAGGACGCTTTGTTTTTCGGCGAGCCGCGCGCGCTGCTGTCGCGGTTCATCCGGAGCACGGGCCTGCCCGAGTTGCCGCCCGAATGGAGCTTCGGCGTGTGGATATCCGCCAACGGCTGGAATTGCGACGCCGAGGTCGACGCGCAGCTCGCGGCGATCAAGCGCTACGACTACCCCGCGTCGGTCATGGTGCTGGAGGCGTGGAGCGACGAGCGCACCTTCCATCAATGGAACGGCGACGGAAGCTGGAAGGACCCGGCGGCAACCGTGCGGCGCATCCGCGACGCCGGACTGCGGCTGCTGTTGTGGCAGATCCCGATCATCAAATACGAATGGGACGGCGACTGGGGCGAGGCGCTGCGGGCGGACGAGCGCGAGGCGATCGCGCGCGGCTACTGCGTACAAAACGGCGACGGCACGCCCTACCGCGTCACGGATCGCTGGTTCAAAAACAGCCTGCTGCCGGACTTCACCAATCCCGAAGCCGTCAAATGGTGGTTTTCCAAGCGCAAATACCTGCTGGATATGGGCGTTTCGGGCTTCAAGACCGACGGCGGCGAGTTCCTGTTCGACCACGGCGCGCGGCTGCACGACGGCACGCGCGGGCTGGCCGCGCAAAACCTCTATCCCTGTCAGTATGTCGGTGCGTACCGCGATTTCCTGCGCGAAAACGGCGTTCGCGGGCTGACCTTCAGCCGCGCGGGATACGCGGGCGCGCAGACGATGCCCGCGCACTGGGCGGGCGACCAAGTCAGTCTGTTTTGCGAACTGGAAAGCCAGTTGAACGCCGGCATCAGCGCGGGACTGTCGGGCGTGCTGTTCTGGGGGTTCGATATCGGCGGCTTCGCGGGCGAGCTGCCGTCCAAGGAGCTCTACCTGCGCGCGACCGCGCTCGCCTGTTTCTGCCCGATCATGCAGTGGCACGCCGAGCCGCGCGGCGGACAGTTTTATCAAAGCCACGAGCGCGGCTTCAATAACGACCGCAGCCCGTGGAATCTGGCGGAAAAAATGCAGGACGACGAAGTGCTGACGATTGCCCTGCAATACGCGCGCTATCGCGAGCGCATGCGCCCGTACCTGTACGCGGAGGCGGAATACTGCGTGTCCGCGTGCCGGCCGATGATGGCGCACCTGTGCGTCGATTTCCCGGATGACGCGCGCGCGTGCGATACCGACGACGAATACATGCTCGGGCGCTCGCTGCTAGTCGCGCCGATCGTGCGCGAGGGCGCGGTCGGGCGCGCGGTTTACCTGCCGCGCGGGACGTGGCGCGACGTGTTCACGGGCGCGGAGTACGCGGGCGGACAAACCTTCGAGGCGGCGTGCGATCTCTCCCGCGCGCCGGTTTACCAAAGAATACGGGAGGTGCGCGCGCATGCGTGAACGTTTGCCGGACATCGCGCCGTGGCGCGCGCGCTATGAGGGCGCTTGCGACGATTTCTGCGAGAGCGTGTTCTTTACGGGCAACGGCGCGCTGGGCGTGCGCGGCTTCCCGGCATGGCGGCGGAAGACGCACCCGCAGCAGCACGCCGTGTTCCGCGCGGGGCTGTTCACGGAAATCAAGCCCGGCGTCACCGACATGGTACAATTGCCCGACGCTTTCACGCTTGAGCCGGACGACGACATCCCCGAGGCGTTCTCGCAGGAGCTGGATTTCCATCGCGGCGCGCTGACGCACGCCTGCCAGACCGAGCGAGCGCGAACGACGCTTCTGCGCATCGTATCGATGGCGGACAAGCAGCTCGTTTGTCAACGCCTGACGGTCACGGCGCTGAAGACGGGCGATTATGCCGTCCGCGCGGTCGCGGACAGCCGCGTCGTCAACCTGCCCGTTCACGACGATCAGACCGTGGAAAACACTCAAACCGTGCCGCTGCTCACGCTGGACGCGATATCGGAGAGCGGGTTCGCGCTCTCGACGCGCGACGGCGGCAGACGCGCGACCTATCTCTGGTCGCTCGCGCCCTCGCTGCCGTGCGAAAGGCGCGCGGAAATTCAGGGCGGCGTATGCGTCACGACGTTCAGGGCGCGCCTCATCGCGGGCGAAACGCTGACGCTCGAGCAGGGCGTGCGCGTCCTGACGGACGACGAAGCGCCCAACGCGGAGCAAAGCGACCCGTTCGCGGCGCATTACGCCGCGTGGGAGGCGCTCTGGGCGGACTGCGACGTGCAAATCGACGGCGACGACGCTTTGCAGGGCGCGCTGCGATACAACATTTATCAGATGCTCTGCAACTGTCACGAGGACGATCCGAGCGTGTCCATCGGCGCGCGCGGGCTGACGCACGGGCGCTATAAGGGCAACACCTTCTGGGACACCGATATTTTCCTGTTCCCGTTTTTCCTCTGGCAGCGCCCCGCCGCCGCGCGCAGCCTCGCGCAATACCGCGTTTCCCTGCTGCCGGACGCGGAAGCGCTCGCAAAGAAGCAAAACCTGGACGGCGCGCGCTATCCGTGGATGTGCGCGACAACGGGCGCGGAACAATGCGAAAGCTGGGATATCGGGCTGTGCGAGACGCACGTCACGGCGGACGTCTGCTACGCGCTGTCGCGCTACGGCGAGGTCACGGGCGATAAGGCGTTCATGGAACGCGTCCGTCCCGTCTACGCGCAGACCGCGCGCTACTGGCGCAGCCGGCTGACCTACGAACCGGAAAAGGATCGCTACAGCCTGTTCTTCGTCAAGGGGCCGGATGAATACTGCGGCGCGGCGGTCAACAATACCTACACCTGCTATCTGGCGAAGCGCAACCTCCTGTTGGGCGCGGAGGCGCTGGGCGGCGCGGAGGGCGAGGCGCTGCGCGCGGTCGCCGAGCGCGTGACCATCCTGTATGATCATGACCGCGATCTCTATCTGCAGGACGAGACGTTCGATCGCCTCGAACCCGCGCCCTTCCTCAAGTCCGGCGCAAGCCCCATGTACAAACAGGTGTGCTTCGACCGCATGCAGCGCTACCGCGTGCTTAAGCAAGCCGACCTTGTGCAGCTCATGACGCTGTATCCCGAGGATTTCACCGCGCGGCAGAAAGCAAACGTATTCGACGCTTACGAGCCGCTGACGCTGCACGATTCCTCGCTGAGCTTCGGCGCGCACGCGCTGCTGGCCTTCCAAATCGGGCGCATGGACAAAGCGCTTGACTATCTCCGGCGTTCCGTGTTCCTCGATTTGACCGACGGCATGGAAAACACCGGGCACGAGGGCGTGCACATGGCGGCGCTCGGCGCTTCGTGGCAGGCGGTCGTTTTCGGGATGCTCGGGCTGTGGAGCGAGCGCGGCAAGCTGACCATTTCCCCGCGCCTGCCCGCGCATGTGCGGCGCGTCAGTCTGCGCGTTCATTATCGCGGCAAATGCCTGCGCGTGACCGCGACGCGCGAAAACGCGACGATAGAGGAGGAATGAGCGTGTACCTGCCCAAAAACGCGGAACGGCGCTGGACGACGGCGTTGTTCCTGCTGCCCTCGCTGATCGGCCTCGCCGTGTTCTGCCTGCTGCCGATCCTCTCCTCGCTGGTTTTCAGCCTGATGGATTACGACCTCCTGCGCCCGCTGGACACCATGACGTGGGCCGGCGCGCGCAACTTCACGCGCATCCTTTCGGGCAAGGAATTCCCCAAGGTGCTCGGGCATACGCTGACGTATCTCGGGCTGTATCTGCCGCTTATCCTGATCACTTCGGTCACGCAGGCGTTGATCCTCGACCGCGCGTTTCGCGGGCGTCAATTGTTCCGGACGCTGTTTTACATCCCCGTCATCACCTCGTGGGTCGCCTGCGCGGTCGTGTGGCAGTGGGTGCTCAGCGGGAAATACGGCCTGCTCAACCAACTGCTCGCCGCCGTGGGCATCCGCGGCCCCGCGTGGCTGGCCAGCCAGGACTGGGCGATGCCCGGCGTGGTGCTCGCCGCCGTCTGGAAGGATACGGGCTATTACGCGCTGATGGTGCTCGCGGCGCTCAAGTCCGTCGACCGCAGCTATCACGAAGCCGCCGCCATCGACGGCGCGGGCTCGATCCGCCGATTGTTCGGCATCACGCTGCCGCTGATATCCCCGACGCTGTTTTTGCTGATCGTTATCAACATTATCTACGGGCTGCAGGTGTTCGATTCCGTGCTCATCATGACCGACGGCGGCCCGGGCGGCGCGACGACGGTGTTCCTCGAGCGCATCTACAAGTACGCCTTCAAGCAGTACAAAATGGGGCTTGCGTCGGCGTATTCCTGGGTGCTGTTCGCGCTGATCATGGTGTTTACCGCGCTGCAGTTCAGGCTGCAAAAAAGGTGGGTGAACTACGATGCGTAGCACGCTGAACGCGCGCCGCGCGCTCGGACAAACCGCGTTTTACATCCTGCTGGCGGTCATGGGACTGATCACCGTGATGCCTTTCCTGTGGATGATTTCCTCCTCCTTCAAAGGCGCGGAGACGATCCGCACGCTGCCCATCCGCTGGATTCCGAAAAACCCGACGCTCGAGGGCTACGAGCGCGTGTTCAACATGCAGGGCTTTTCCTTCCCGCGCGCGACGCTCAACAGCCTGATACTGGCGCTGCTTTCCACGGTTGTGGCGGTGCTCTCGGCGACGATGGCGGCGTTCGTGTTCGCCAAGCTGCCGTTTCGCGGCTCGGGCAAGCTGTTCGGGATCTATCTGGCGACCATGATGATACCCGGCACCGTCACGATGGTGCCCAACTACATCATCCTGCGCGTCATGGGGCTGCTGGACAGCTATACCGGGCTGATCCTGCCGTCGCTGTCCAACGCCTTCGGCGTGTTCCTGATGCGGCAGGCGATGCTCGGCGTCAACGACGCGTATCTGGAGTCTGGCATGCTCGACGGCGCCTCGCTGCTGCGCGTCTTTTTCGTCATCCTGCTGCCGATGGTTCTGCCGACGCTCGCCACCATGATCCTGCTTTCGTTCATGGGCAGCTGGAACAGCTATCTCTGGCCGCTGATCGTGCTCACCAGCAACGACAAGCAGACGTTGCAGGTCTCGCTGGGGAAAATGAGCGGCATGTACAAAAACAACGAGCACGTCCTGATGGCGGGCGCGGTGCTCACCATTTTGCCGATCCTCGCGGTATACCTCGCGTCCCAGCGCTATGTCGACGCGGGAATCGCCATCGGCGGCATCAAATGAATGTGAACGCGGACGCGTTTACAAATATATGGGAGGTTTCCACCATGAAAAAATTACTGGCTCTCGTACTGTCCGTCATGCTGCTCGCGTCGTTCATGTCGCTGGCGGCGGCGGAGGACACCGTCCTGACCTACGCCCACTTCTCCGGCTCGGGCGCGCAGGAAGAAACGCTCAAGAAGATGATCGAAGTCTTCGAAACCAAGAACCCGGGCATCAAGATCGACCTGCAGATCACGGGCTTCGCGGATTACTTCACGAAGCTGGCGACCATGATCGGCGGCAGCAACGCCCCCGACGTGTTCGAGATGAACATGGAAAACTACCTGTCCTACATGCTGCGCGGCGCGTGCGCGGATTTGAGCGACCTGGGCATCGCCAAGGAGAACTACTCCGAGGGCACGCTGGCCGCCGTGTCCAGCGCGGGCAAGCTCTACGCCGTGCCGATGAGCTTCTCCACCTGCGTGCTGTTCTACAACAAAGCGCTGTTTGATCAGGCGGGCGTCGCCTACCCGACCGACCAGTGGACGTGGGCGGACGCGCAGGCCGCCGCCGAGAAAATCAGGGCGCTTGGAGACGATATCTGGGGTTACTGCCAGCCCATCACCTACAACGAGCTGTACAAATCGGTCGCCGGCAACGGCGGCAGCCTGTTGAGCGAGGATTACACGAAGTTCACCGTGAATTCGCCTGAAAACGTCGCGGTGCTGGACGCCATGATCGCGCGCGTGCGCGGCGAGAACCACGTCATGCCGACCACCGAGGACTTCGCCGGCCGCGGCGACTGGGACCTGTTCACCGAGGGCAAGCTGGGCATGATCATCACCGGCATCTGGGGATTCCAGACGTTCACGGATAAATGCGCGTTCGACTGGGACGTGGCGGTTGAACCGGGCTACGCGAAGCCCTCCGCCTTCTTCTTCGCCAACGTCAACTGCGTGTCGCCCTCCAGCGACAAAAAGGAAGCCGCCGCGAAATTCATCGACGCCATGGGCTCCGATCCCGACATCGTGCAGCTTCGCCTCGACGCGAGCTGGGAGCTTCCGACCATCGCCGATCAGGAAAAACTCGGCCAGTACCTGACGATCACCCCGCCCGCCAACCGCGCCGCGGTGTTCGCCAGCATGGACTTCGCCGCCGCGCCGCCCGCGCTGCTGGAGCAGGGCGCCGTCAGCGAGATCATCGGCAACGTGCTCTCCACGCTGGAAACCAACGACATGACCGCACAGGAAGCGCTGGACGAAATCCAGAGCCAGCTCGAGGAAGCGGATTTACTGTAAGATTCTCTCTGTGTCCGAGGCCGGGGCGCGCTGACGCTCCGGCCTTTCTTTACGCCGCTCCTCATTCCGGCGTCGCCTTCTATCGCGCGCGGCATGCCCGTATCCGCAGGCGGACGAGGAAAGCGGGTCTTCACGGCGATTACGCTACCTTTCCGTCCTGTTTACCAGCGTTTCATGTTGAAATTATGTTTTTGTATATATTTTGACTCAAGCTCTTCAGGTTTGATGTGATAACAAAGCATCACGTCGTTCAGGTACATCAGCGTATCGCACATTTCCTCAATAAAGTGTTCCCGGGTCTTTTCATCGTCCATGATCGATGCATCGCCGCTTTTCTTGATGATATCGGCCATCTCGCCCGCTTCGATGATCATCCAGAGCAATTTGTCTCTTGCGCATTTCGGGGAGATCGGCGTCCATTGATCCCGATACTTTTCCTGTAGCTCTTTTTGCATTTCCTGCATCATTTCTACATTCAGGCTCATTCGTTCTTTCCTCCGCAGCTTCCAATCCGTCGGTGAGACCAGACATAACGAGGGCCTTCCGCGCCGATTTGCCCGTCGGGCGCGAACCCGCATTTTTCAAGGACTCTTTGAGACGCCGAATTCCCCGCCTCCGTTTCAGCCTCGACGCGGGTCACGCCCGGTTGCTCGGCTGCCCATTGCACAATGGCCGAAACCGCTTCCGTCGCATACCCGCGGCCCTCGAATTCCCGTAAAATGCCGTACCCGATTTCAACCGCGCCGTGCGCGTCGATCCCCTTAAAGGATAAATCCCCGATATGCGTCCCGTCCTTGCACTCGATCATCCAGACCGCGCGCCACACCCATTGCTCGGGATGCTTCAGACAACCTTCCAGCATTTCCGTATAGGCTTTCTTCATCTCGTCGGATGCCTGCCCGTCAATCAGCCGTTCCATGGCGCGGCGGGATGCCGTATATATTCGCAGTCTCTTTGTTTCGATCATCAACGTCTCGTTCCTCCCGGCATATCATCTCGTTCAGCGCCGCGCGCGCTTGAGAAGCCGCCCCGGAGCTGCCCGGCGTTCAGTTTGTCAGGCAGTTCCTTGACAAGCGGATATCCATCGGCCCATTCCCGATCGGCATCGCATTCAGTAGATCGCCTCGTCTCCGGATTTTGCCTTCGCACAGTATATCGCAAAATGCCCGATCCGTCCAGCCGTTCACGGATCAGCGGCGACAACCCCGGCGCGGCCGAGGCAGAAGCGCGGATGCGCCCGCAGGACTCCCTGCGCGGGTCGGCGATTGATCGCGGCAAGCTGTTGTCATGACCGTTTTCCAGCGTATCGCGTTTTGTATCGGCAACTTTTTATAAGGAAATCCGGGATACTGTATGGACAAGGCGCGTTATGTGTGGTAAAATATGTTCATCACAATTCGTTCCATTATGCTCGGCCGTTATCCGGGGACACCACACATTAATTTGATTACCAAGCGGCAGGAGGTGCAAATAGGTACCTTGTCGGATGGATACTCATCTTGGATATCAAAGTAGCTCACAATGTAAGATAAAATCAGGAAGGAAGTACGAAAGGTGATTGAACTAAAAAGCGCAATATGCCCTGAATGCGGAGGGTTGCTTAGGCTTAATGTTTCGCAAACCAGCGGGACATGCAAATCATGCGGAACAACGGTGCTTATTGCGGGCGTTCCCGGGCTGAGACAAGAATTAGCCGCCTGGATAACCGCCAATCATCAGCTTGAGGACGGTGATACCGATAAAGCCGCGCAATACTTCCAGAAGGTGATTGATCTGAATCCGGAATTTGGCGAAGCATATTTCGCGTTGTTCGAATGCGAGGTTGCAGCCGCCGAATACTATCGCAAACTGAACAGCTTTATGGCTCGGTGTATACCGGAATACATCGACAGCTTATACAACGCAATCAATAAACACGGCAAGAGGGCGATTCAATACGCGCCCGACACCGAAACGCAAAGCAAGTACCAGACACGTGTTGACGAAATCGTCCGAACTCTACAAAACGTCCAGAATGCCCCGACCAAGAAGAAAGGATTCTTAAGCCGTTTCCTTGGCTGATGAACCCAACAAATCGACGTTACCTACCGAACGTCAATTTGATGAAGAAAAATTGGAGGTAACATCATGGCACAGTACAAATGCGTCGCAGGCCCGGGTGTTCTTGCGATCAAGAAGATCAACCAACTTCAGGATGCCGTTGCGTCATATGGCGACATTATCTCGCGCGAGACCGTCGGCGGATGGGTTCTGGATGGAATCTACCCCATTCATATCACAAAAAAGGCCGGCCTCTTTTCAAGCATGGTTATGGGGCTCAGCGATGATAACTACGAGCTCAATATGCTCGTTTTCAGGAAAGACTGATCGACTAACCATGACTGTATGCACAACTGATTGGTAGGAGTCTTGTTGTGCATCCAGTTTCATTATACGGCAAGAGAAGGGATCGGGATGTCATACAAAATTTGTACTGAAAGGCTGAACAACGGCGCTGTTCTCTCGACATGCGTCGTGGAAATCGTATCAATCCCCGACGTGTCGATAACACCGTTTAGTACCGAACAAGAGGCGCGTAGCGCATATGCCTCCGACTTGGCAAGAACGCTGTCAAGCGTTTTTGATATATACAAAACCAATTCGTCAACCGCAAGCGACTGCGTTGCAGCGGAGCTTCTTTGGGTATCGTCGCCAATCGAGCATCAGACGTATGCCGCAAAAATTAGGCTCTTTTTGTTGATGAGAAGCATAGCATCCGATAAAACACAGAGTGAAACAATTGTCTCGCAAGCGATGAATGCTTTTTCAATCATGCTTGAAATAGATAAGTATTCCACTGCCGACGTATCCTATGACGAACTGAAAGCAATTCTCCGCGGAGTCAGTTTTGAATCAAGACAATCCATTGTACGAGTTGTTCGTGCCGAAAGCCTGCCGATACCCGCTATGCAGTCCTGTATGCATTTTGATTGTCTGGATACGAACGCGCCGGCGCTGGAAATCATGGCGAATGTTCTGACGAAGACACCCCATGCTATGGTATCGTTTCAACTGATTCCCACGAGATATACGACGGAAGAACGCCAGACGATTTCTGCCGTGTGCCAGACGCTGGGTATGCTTGCATCCGGACTTCACGATGCCTCGTTCGGCGTGATACCTGTAGTTGCCGCGCAGAAATGTGTGGACACCTATTCATACTACAACAGTAATACCGATAAAGCGATATTTACGTTCGGCGCGTCTGTATATGGTCCAAGCTCTGATGTCGGAATGGTGTCGTTTGCCGTTCAATCAGTCTTAAGCGGAACCGGCAAAACCGCTTTGGCGGCGTATCCGCTGAACGATGTGGCGCCAGATGCAATTGTCGAGCATTACTCGGGTAATCCTTGGATGCTGGCGCAGTATTTGCAGTCCCGTTATCCTGCGACTAATTCGCCGGGGTTTGATCGTTTGCCGTTCATATTAACGGCGGAGGAAGCCGTCACGATACTGAGTTTACCCGTAGGCGGAAGGCAAATCAGCGCGGGGTTCACAATCGACCGTTCGCAAAAGCAAGGCAAAGAGTATCGCTCATCGATGGTCGATTCAGGGGACATATTGATCGGGCGCTTGAAATCCACAGGCGGCGTGCATGGTTTTGGGATTTCAAGAAACGATTTGGCCAAACATATGCTGATCGTGGGAACTCCGGGTTCAGGCAAAACCACGTTCTCGGTCGGAATGCTCGACAAACTGTGGAAGCAGGGCGTGCCGTTTCTCGTGATTGAACCGGCAAAAAACGAATATCGGGCGCTTATACAAAGCATTCCCGATCTGCAGGTGTTTACGCCGGGCAAAAACATAATTTCGCCTTTTGTCTTTAACCCGTTCGTTCTGCCTGACAACGTACATCTTGAATCCTACAAATCAACGCTTAAAACAGCTTTTGCAGCCGGCGTGTCAATGACAACGCCGCTTGATAAAATCTTTGAAGAAACGATCAACAACTGCTATGCGGACTTCGGCTGGCTGGATACCTTTACCTCCTCCGATAAGGGACGGACCTTTAACATAGCGGATTTTATCAAATGCTTTCAGCAAACATTCGATAACATTGGATATACAGGCGAGGTTGGAAATATCGGGAAGGCCGGTATCGTCAGGCTCCAGTCACTAATCAATTTGTTTGACAACTACTACTCTATTCCAATTGGCGACCTGCTGAAAAAACCAACGGTGATCGAATTGGCGGCAGTAGAAAACTCCGATGAGAAAGCCCTCATTATCGCGCTTTTGTTGCTCTCGATTCTGTCATATGTTAATGCCAATTACACGGGCGACAGCGAATTACAGAATGTAATCCTGCTTGAAGAAGCCCACGTTCTGCTTGATGCGCAGTCGGGAGGCGCGCAAGGAGACGCCAATCCCAGCGCAATTGCCCAAGGGCTTGTTAAGCGTATGCTCGCAGAACTGCGCTCGTATGGCATCAGCCTTGTCATCGCCGATCAATCGCCCCGAAAAGTGACAACCGACGTGGTTGCCCTGACTGATATCAAACTGGCGTTCCGTCTCGTAGAAAGCGCGGATAAACAGATCATCGCGGACAGTACCAATATGAGCGAACAACAAGCCGCTCGTTTATCCCGATTGAAACCCGGCGAGGCGTTCTTTTTCTTCAACAAATTGGAGGAGCCCGAGGAAGTTATTACAGAAAACTATCGTTTGGAGCATAAAATCAACATAACGCTGACGGATGCCGAAATCGCCGGGTTATCGACATACTGGAAAGAAAACCAAGCCCTTCTTCGTCCATATCCCGAATGCGATTATTCGCCTTATTGCGGCAATTCGTGCGACTATAACAGGAGAATATTCGCTCGTGAAATTGCCCGCAGAATTATGAGAAAGCATATTCACGGCACAAAAGCGCAGGGGGCGACAAAGCAAGAGATCCTGTCGGCACAATACGAAGCGGTAAAGAACGTCTTCGCGAAAATCGTAACGATTACCAAGGCTGAAGCGGATGGCGAGGAAGTGACGCCTCATCTTCTGAACTGCGTAAAAATGCATCTGTTCCGGCGCATCAAGTATGAGACGAGGCTGCAGATATCGGACGCGACAATGAGGGGTTCATTAAACAGAAAGTGAGATGATCGGTATGGATGACATGTTCGATACGAGAGTACCGACGGATGATGCCTCCGATATAACCTCTGACGCGTTATCCGAGACGGATACTGCCGAACAAATAGCGGAAACTCCAATATACGACGAACTCGAGGAAGAGTCCCTGATATCAGATACTCCCGCTGAAATCGATTCGTCCGATGACGAATCAGACTACGCATACGTCTTGAAACGTGATCCGTCAGAAATATGGGCATCTGGAAATCGAGCGATCGATGATACGCTCGAAGCAATGCGTGATGATTTGCGCGATAAGGGCTGGCCCGACGGACAGGAACTGGAGAACATGGTGATGGCGGAAAAACCCAAACTGCTTGATGAGCTCAGCCGCAACATTGACGGGGATTTCACCAATCCATACCTCGGCGCAGATTTTCCGCAGTACTCGGGCGGTCATGCCGATAAACAATCCGACGCCGTTATAACAGGCGATTTTGATCAATCGGAAGGATTGCAGGAAGAAGATTACAGCGCGCCGGCTGCGGACAATGCGTATACTCTGTCAGAGTCAGACTTCAATGACGGTATTTGGGAAGAGGAAAGCATTTCGGACAACCCGCCGACAAGTGAAATGCAGGATGATGCTTCGCTTGACACGCTGACTGCCGATCAACCACCATTGCCCGAGGAAGGCGGCGACAACGTATGGGCCGAGGAGGAGCTTTCCGAGACGCCATCTGATGTTTCAGAGGATCTGCCTGAAAGCGATATGAATCAAAGCACGGCAGATGAAACGGATAACGTTGAGATTCTCGACGAGGAATACTTCCCGGAAGATTCCGACGATGTTCCGCCCTACGTGACTAACGAAGACGAAGCGGCTATCCCCATAGACGCCACGCCGAATCAGGATACGGATTCGACCGTCTCTGCCGCTCCGGGTACGGCGTCGGACATGAGCATCAGTGAAATTCAAGAAGACGACCCCGCGGCATCCCCAAACGCGGATTTGCCTGGCGCAGTTGATTCGGATGATCCCGATAATCATGTTGATATCGACCCCTCAAGCGCGGAGAACCATTTACAGAACAGCGAAACTGATATCAGCGAAGCTGACGACGTAGCCGGTTGGCTGGGAGATGTCAATCCGAATTTTGATGAGTTCGATACCGAATCACCATACTGCAATAATTGCGGCTCCTGCGCATACGCCGTATATCAACGACTCGAAGGAAATGACCCAACTGCTTGCGCGTCAGCGGATAACATAGGATATAATGATGAAATGACCGCCCTGACCGGCATGGATCAAGTCCCGATGTCTCCTCAGGAAATAGAGCAGCGTCTATTGTCGGAAGGAGAAGGCGCGCACGCAATCATCGGTATTGACCGCGCGGAAGGCGCCGGGCATTGGTTCAACGCGGCATGCCTAAACGGTCGCGTAGTTGCTATTGATGGTCAGAGCGGCGAGATCAGGGAGTGGCCGCCTGATTATGGCGATGTCGTCAACTGGGAAATGAGCGTAAAACGCAAGGAGGAGTAATCCATGAATCAAGCACTGCTTGAGGCTGCGGCCGCTGTCCTACACGTTACTGCCGAAGAGGCAGGCAGGCACTGGAAACCGATACCGGAACATGACGCGTTCTATTTCTGGAATCCGGTTCGGGGAGGCGCCGCAGTAATCATCAATTCCAAAGGTGAAAAACTCGGCGCGACATCATCCGTAAGCTTTGAACGGCATCTACAGGCATTCTTGGACGGTCGACGCAACTGAAGGAGGTTTCCACATGGCGTTCTGGAATAAGAATCCTAATGAAACGGCTTTCACGGGCGGGAGAAAGCATTGGACGGACGTAATCAAAAACTCGGGAAGGGCCAACCTGCTATTGTGGAAACAACCGGAAGAGGATTTCAACACGAATTCGACGCTGATTGTAATGCCCGGCGAAACAGCCATGTTTGTTCACGGCGGAAATATCGAAAGAATCTTTGATGCCGGGACGTATAAGCTGACCACGGAGAATTATCCTTTCATCAGCAGGCTCAGAAACCAGTTTTCCGGCGGTATAAGCACCTTTAACTGCGTTGTTTACTTTGTTCGGGAAGCTCACTCGCGCGAGATTAATTGGGGCATAACACCGGCAATACAGGTCAGAGACCCGGTTCACGGGATAATGTGTAAATTACGCGCTAACGGTGCGTATAAAATCCGTATTGCAGATCCGTCGAAATTCCTCATGTATATGCTGGGAAGCAAGAAGGACTCTTTCGCAGAAGAAGAAATGAAAGAATACTTCGGCAACACGATGCAGATGCATATCAGAACGCTCATTACTCAGTTCATTAAAAGCTCCGACGCCGAGGTATTGGGAATTTGTGAGTACCAGATTGAGCTTTCCATCCTCATAACGCCTTTCTTGATCAATGTACTGGATAAATATGGGATTTCGTTGGAAGATTTCTCGATCGCCACATTAGATATTCCCGATGATGACCCCAACCGTATAACGCTCGAAACAGCTTTTGCACAGCATGCCGGCATGAAAGTTCTCGGCGAAGATTGGGCTCGCCTCAAATCGGCTGAGATCTTGGAGAAATTGGCGGAAAACCCCGGAGCAGGCGGAGTTGCATCAATGGGCGCCGGTATGGGGATGGGAATGGCCGCGGCGCCTATTTTCTCAAATTTAGCTCAACAGATGTTCGGGCATGCCCCGGCAATGGCGGAAAAACCGTCAAATTCTGCGCCGCCCCCCTTTGGCGATGTTTTCGGGAATGGCGCTGGCTCCCAATCTCAACCTGCACCGGCGTCGATCCCGTCTTTCAATCCCGTCACGGGACAGAGTGCGGCGTTTCCGCCGACGTCAACTCCCGTACAGACACCGGGCGGCGCAGACGATTTTGAGAAATCCATGCAAAAACTCAAGTACATGAAGGAGAACGGCTTCATTTCACAAGAGGCTTATGAAGCGAAAATCAATGAAATCTTGAGTGGGATGTGAGATTGATGAGTAAAATTCAAATGCGTTGGCTGACAATCGGCGGAATCTTCCTTGCGTTGTTTAACATACTGTTCTTTCTTCTGGGAGGCGACCTATCCCGCGCATCAGTATGGATCTCGTACGCAGCCATCCATCTGTCCTATATTCTAATGCTGGTGATTCCATTTCTGGTACCAAAGGCCAAAAGCACGCATGTTTACCTTGAATCGACTGCGTTGATCGCCTCTATATGTTTCATCATCGATTTCGTAATCGGTTTGCTGCTCATCATCATCAAGCCCGAATCGCATGTGCTTACGCTGGCCATTCACTTGGTAATACTATCTGCCAGCGCGGTCGTGCTTTGCGTGAACCATTACGCAACGCATCACACCGCAAGCATAGAAGAGCAAAAAAAACAAGCGCAAAAAGCCTTCAAGGAATCCTTATTGATTTTGAGCCAAGCAATGACGAAGGTCGATGATCCGGAGAAGCAGTATATTGCATCGATATACAACGATCTAAAAGCGAGCCCTCTATATTCAAGCGGTTCTCTGCAAGGCGTGGAAAACAATATTCGGGCTGAATGCAACGCAATTCACGATGCCGCATCCGAAGGAAGCGCCGACGCGATTCGCATGCATGGCGCAGTGTTAAGTCAACTGATTCTTTTGCGCAAGCAAAACCCGGGCGACTGATTGGCTCAAGAGCAATTGCGAGGCTTTTTCAGAGATAAACGAGCCGTGAACATTCTACGAGTTGGCTTTTGACCGCAAGAATAGACATGCATGAAACGCAGCGGTCAGCCGTTGCGTTTGTCTTTCTCTGTCCGTCGCGTCAGCGCAGAGGCTGCTTGACGCGATAACGATCAATATGGGCTTCAGGCACGATCTGCGGCGCGATGTTCACATCGCCGTCGATCGTTTTTGTGCAAGCAGGCGTACAGATGGCTGACCGCTTGTTTCCCTTCGGGAAAGGTTTCCGGAATATCGCGGCGCTGATGACGCCCGTTTATGCGGCGGAATCATCTGATGGAACAAATTGGTCGCGACGACCTTCAACGCCTTGTCGCGGTTCACCTCAAGCGCGTTCCCTTATCTACAAAAGCATCAAAATCTACTGTGTTTGCATCACATTTCATTCATTGCCATACACGATCTGTCCAAACAAGAAACAATTATCTGTCGCTTTTCCCATAAGCCCCGCTCACACTAAACTTATATACTTCGCCGTAGATCGCGCCTGAC
>CAYWOS010000019.1:30946-39767 GCA_964459985.1 uncultured Oscillospiraceae bacterium | reverse complement strand
ACTATCGGCTTGCTGTAAAGAAATCAATCGTGTTGACCTATCGGCTCGCGGCGGCGAAATCTATTCAATCGTATTGAACTATCGGCTCACGGCGGAGAAATCAATCGTATCGCGGACTATCGGTTTGCTGCAAAGAAGTCAATCGTGTTGACCTGCCGGCTCGCGGTGGCGAAATCAGTTAATCATATCGGACTGTCGTCTCACGCAGATAAATCAATCGTATCGGACTATCGTCTCGCTGCAAGGAAATCAATCGTATCGAACTGTTGCTCACAGAATACTGTTTCGTTCCATTGTTGCCGTTCCTAACCGATAATGAAATGCATTCTGTCAGTTATATCGCGAAGTTACCGCAAGATGAGCAAGGAGCATTGTTGCCTACCCCGCGCGCGAATCGTTTTATTTGCCCGAATGGACGATTACCGCAGTATCTTGTTGCCGTTCCTAACCGATAATGAAATGCATTCTGTCAGTTATTCCGCGAAGTTACCGCAAGATGAGCAAGGAGCATTGTTCCCTACCCCGCGCGCGAATCGTTTCATTCGCCCGAATGGACGATTACCGCAGTATCTGCTTCTCCCATATCTGGATTGTGCTTTAAATAATTCTTGATAGCTTCTTTTGCAAGCGTATCGCAGCGGATATTCTCGGGATGATCGGCGTGCCCCTTTACCTTGTTGAACGTCATGATATGCTTGTTTTTATCGATAATGAGCAACAGCAGCGTCCACAAATCCTGGTTCTCGACCGGTTTCTTGTCACTGGTTTTCCAGCCCGAGCGTTTCCATGCGTCGATCCAATGCTCGTTGAAGGCGTTGACCAGATATGCGGAGTCCGAATACACATTGACACGGCAGCGATACTTGAGCTTTCCCAGACCGCTGATGACGGCAAACAGCTCCATGCGGTTGTTGGTGGTGCGCGGCATCGAGCCGCTCAACTCCGTCTCGTGCTCGCCATAGCGCAGGATGGCCGCCCAACCGCCCGGCCCCGGATTCCCGGAGCAGGCGCCGTCGGTATACAGATCAATGGTTTTCAACGATTCGCTCATATCGCGCTCTCCCAACACTCAAATATCAAGCCCCGGCAACATGACGACAGGGCGGATCAATACGCCGTTCAAACGTTTCATCAGTCCGGCTTGCGGCAGATTCCTGCGAAAAATATGCGTGTAAATCATATGGACGCCGCGTTCTTTCAGGATTGCCGACGCTGCGCCGATCAACTGCGCCGCCATTCCCTGACGGCGGTACTGGGCATGCGTATACAGCGTCGTCAGCGTGACCTGATCGCCCGCGCCCGTGAAAACGGCTTCGCAAACGGGCGTGGTCCCGCGATAGAAACCGAGCGCGAGGAAATGCTGCTGCTGCATCCAGAGCATCAGATAATCGCGGTCAATAGGCTGAATTCTGTATTGATTCACGCGAGCGAGAAACGCCGCGATCGAAGCGTCGTCCTGAAGGGCGATCGACGCGAATTTCATGCCCATCGGCGCGCGCGCGACGCCCTCGATGGGCTCGAAGCGATACATATCCTCCGAATCGTCGTTGCGAAAGCCGCAGCGCTCATAAAAACGCATCATTTCCTCGTCTGTGGGCTGAAGCTGCGCGTACAGGCGCGAAGGAATGCTGGGCGTCAGCGAACGGAGCTGTTCCGCGCGCGCGAGCAGTGCGCCGAACAACAGCGCGCGCGCCGATGGCTGGGCGTCGATCTGCAAAAACAGATGCTGCGGGCGTTCCGGATACATCTCGAACTGCATAAAGCGAATGACAAAACCTGTTCCCATTTGGATCTGCTGATCGTTTGCCACAAAGAACATGTCCTCGGGCGGAATCCCCTGAAATACGCTCTGCGGATGTGTGATGCGCATGATGTGCTCTGCTCCCCCGGTTTGTCTTTCGTTTACTGCCACTCGATGCCGCGGTAATGATTGCTGGGCGTCAGATCATAGACGATGCGGAGTACCTCGGGATGCTGATACGCGATTTCGGTTACGACGTTTTCCAGCGCGTCATACGGCAGTCTGGCCGCGTACGCGAGCGCGCTCTCGCTGGCGTGAACGGCGCGCAGGCAGACAACATAACCGCTCTCGCCCGGCATGGGCGTCAGGACGGCGAAATACTGCCATAGACGCTTAACGACATTCGATCGTGCAATTTCGGCGCGGAAGATCAGATCGACCGAGCGCAGCAGCTTGAGTCGTTCGACGGTGACCTCGCCGATGATGCGCGAGGCAAGCCCGCTGCCCGGGAAGGGCTGTCGTGAAACGATCTCGGCGGGCAGCCCGAGGAAATCCCCTACCCTGCGCACTTCATCCTTAAACAACTCGCGAACCGGCTCGATAACGGGCACGCTCTTTCCGCGCAGCGCGGCGGGTCTGACGGGCGTCTGCGCATCGCGGAACATCAGATCGTTTTGCGTCGTGCCGCGAATAATCGCGCTGTATTCGTCGATCTTGGCGATTTCCTCGTCCAAAATCTCCTGAATCAGACGGCCGATCACGCGATTCTTCTCAGTCGCGTCCGTCACGCCTTTCAGCGCGGCCAGAAAGCGATCCTCGGCGTGCACGCGAAGAACGTTGATGCCCACCTGATGATGATAGTACCGCATCACGTCGTCGCCTTCGTTCTCGCGCAAAAGCCCCGTATCAATGAAAATACACTGCAGCCTGTCCCCCAGCGCGCGGTATGAAAGCAGCGCGCTGACGCCGCTGTTCAGTCCGCCCGTCATCGTGCACACGGCGCGGCCGTCGCCCGTCAGGCGCAGGATTTCCTCGACCGCGCGCCCGACAAAGGCTTCGTCGTCCCACCATGTCGTGCAGCCGCAGATCAACAGCGCGAAATTATTGAGCACGCTTGACAAATCCGGGTCGTTTTGCTCGACGGGCAATTGCAGCCCGTACACGCATTTTTCCTCGGCGGCGTATCCGACGACGATGTTTTGACAAAGACAAATCGGCGTGACGCTTTCCGTATCCAATCGATATTCGCGGACATTCTGCAAAAGATGCTCCGTAGCGTCCAAGCCGTCAAGCAGCGCGCAGGGCATGTAGTCGATGCGGTTCACGACGCTCCCGATCACGACGTCCCCGACCGTGCCGCCCAGATGCGGAAGCAGCGCCGAGGCCGCCTCGCCCAGCGCCAGAACCGGGAGATGAAGCGTTTGCAGCAATTCCGGATCGAGCGTGATCGCGTCATTTCCCGACGCGCCCGAGGCAATCACGATCCCGAGAGGCTGCTGCGCGGCGATTTCTTCGGGCGCGGCGCCTTTCCCGGCGATTTTACAGCAAACGCGCATCGAACGCAGTTTGCGCGTGATCGCGCGGCTGGCTTCGTCGTTGTAGTTCATGACGATCAGCATATCCCGCATTCGATCGGACACCTCCGTTTCATTTCATCGGTTAGTGTGTACTCGGATTGGTGGTTTTATCCATTGAATTCATCCATTGATTCTATGAACAATACCCATGATACATTCCACCGGCGAGCGTCGCGCTGCACGGAATCCCGGACAGTATATCATAGGTTTATCGGCGTGCGGGTCTACGAACCTTCCGCCTGTCGATCCGGCCAAGCCTTCGGCTTGCTTGAGCATTATATCATAACTATGCGGAAACAGCAAACGATTCGCGGATAATCCTGCGAATACAGCGCGAGAGAGCGCCGACTGTTCGACGCTCTCCCCGATATTCCGTCAGATGCCCGCCGCCTTGTACAGCAGCAGCTGCACGTCGCGCGTGGCGATGCCCGTTTCCTTCAGGCCACACTGACGCTGATAAGTTTTGACGCATTGCTGCGTGATGGCGCCGTACTTGCCCGTGACATACTGCGGATCAAGCAGTCCGACGGCGACCAGCGCGCGCTGCAGTTTTCTGACCTTCTCACCGTCGCAGCCGAATTGCAGCGTGATATCGGCGATGTCGTGCACGGTGCCGTATCCGAGAATCATCCAGTAATCGATCGGATACGCGTTTCGGACGACGGCGGAAGGGTTATTCCCTTCGATAACATGAACGGATATATTGCCGTCGGCATCCTTCGCGCAATACTCGACCAGCGCGACATGCGACGTATCCCCCTTGTCATTGTTGGAGAAAAAGACGAGATCGCCCGGCTGCGGCACATACCCGTTGAGCGGAAGCGCGGCGTCCTCACCGATATACCACTCGCTCCCCCACCCCGGCACGATGCCGCGTCGCGCGATATAGCGCCCTTTGGACAAATACCAGTTGCGGCCGATGTTGGAGGCGGAGTAATTGGGGTAAACGTCGGCGAGCAGTTTGATCCCGAATCGGATATCGGTCTGGTTGACGCACCAGCAGACAAATTCGGCGCACCATTCGGCATACGGATCTCCCGCCCACACGCCGTACTTGGTGGATTTGTCGCTCAACTCCTCATAACCGATCTCCTGAACGGCGACTTCGAGCAGCATGGCGACATATTCGGGCACGGGGTATTGCGGCTCGATCACCGTTTCCCCTTCCCCGGCCGCTTCCGCGAACGCCGTCTGCGAGGCGATCAGCAGGAGCGCCGTTATGATGAGGACAATTCTTTTCAGCATGAGCGTATCCTTTCATCGCAATCCGATTCGTTTCAGGTGCGGTCCCCGTCGTTTTGATGTCGGTCCGAGCGCCTGCGCCTGATCGGCTGATCCACCGTGAAGCCCGACGCCGTTGAATCGCTCGGTTTGATCGCCGGATAGACGATCGTGGCCTGCCGGGTCTGATCGGCGGGCGTTTCGGATGCGGAGCGGGGCGTGTACTGCTGCGTTGCCTGATGCGCTTGCGGCGTCTGCGAACGAACGGGACGATACGGATTGGTCGTCTGCGATGCATGTGGTGTGTATGTCCTGCCGACGGGCGTGAAGCTGCCGGTCGGCTGCGCGGCGTTTGCAGCGCTTTGCGGCGGAATCGCCTGATCGGCGGGCGTCTGTTGCGGCGCGCGCGTAAGCGGCTGATACTGCGACGTCGTCTGCGGCGGCTGCGCGGCGCGCGGCGTTCCGCCCATCGGCGGCATGTACGGAGCCGCCGGATAAGCGCGGGTCTGCTGCGCCGGCGGGTTGTTCTGCGCCGTGCGCATATACGGCTGATGCCCCGCGGCGCTTGCCTGACGCATCTGCTGCGCGCGGACGGCCTGCCGCCTGCGTTCGTTGCGGCGATGAATGGTGTAAGCATACACGGCGCCGCTTCCGCCGATGAGCACGACGGCGAGCAGCACCAACCCATACGGGAAGGACGTGGTCGGCGTTTCGGGCTTGGGCGTCGTCACGCCGCCGATGGGCGCGAAGGTGTTGAAGGGCGTCGGAGACGGCGAGGGCGACGGCGACGGCGTCACGATGATCTCGGGATTCACCGTCGGCGTGGCGTAGGGGTTAAACGGTTCGTAGGACGCGCTCAAGGTGGGATTCTTCCAGACGGTCTGGTTGTAGTCCTCGACCGCCTGAATCTGCGATCCCGTCGATATCGTCGCGTCGCTGGAGGAATTCAGGTAATTGTCGCTTTGCAGGAACTCGGTCAACTCGCCGAGCGTCAGCACGGTGAAGTAATCGCTCATGATGTACCCTTCCGTGCCCGCCTGCGATACCTGATACCAAGAGCCTTCGTCGTTTGTGACCATGCCCAATACGAGCGCGAAGGCGTATTCGTCAAGCATCCTGATCTTGGCGGAGGATTTCGACGGCGCGGCGCGCAGATTGACTTTGTTGGTATCGACATAGCCATAGCTTGACAGATTGTTTTCACTGACGGCGGGCGTTTGCGTGACGGAGGGCGAAGGCGTCGGGGTCTTGAGCGATTCCAGATATCCCGTGACCTCCCAATCGCTGAGCATTCTGATCTGATCGCCCCTGATATATCCCCAGAAGGAGCCGCTCTGGACGACATGCCACGTCGTGCCGCCCACGTACTCCTGACCGTGCACCATAACGACCGAGCCGATCTGAAGAACCTCCTCGATCTTCGCGTTTGTGTCCGGGAAGGAGCGCATCGGCACGTTATCGCCCTGCGTGATGGCATACCCGTCGTACTGCGCGGGATTGGGGGTCGGCGTCGAGGTGGGCACGGCGGGCGAAAGGTTGTTGATGTAGTAGGCGGCTTCCTCGTTATTGATGTGGCGAAGCGCAGAATCCTCGATGAAACCGCGCATATTGATGCCGATGACATCCGCGGAGTCCCAGCACACGCCGTCGACATGCGTCTGCGCCGTGATATTGACGAGCGTACGCTCGGGCAGCGTGGTGAGAATCGAATCGTACGTCAGGCTGACGCCCGTACGCAGGAACGTCTGCGTCGTGGTCAGCGCGTAGCCGTGATAAATCTCCGGCGTGGCGGTCGGCGTAACGACAGGCATGTCCGTCACCGTAACCGTCGGCGACGCGGCGGGCGGCTGCGTGACGACAGGCGGCGGCGTCGTGGTGACGACCGGCGTCTGCGTCGGCATGGGCGAGGGCAGCGAAGCCTGATAGGCGGCGTTTTGCTCGTCGGTCATGGGCGTGACGAATTTCGCCATGATGTAGCCTTGCTTGCCGCCGGCGTTGGCGAAATACCATTTGGTGCCGTCCTCGTCTGTCGAGGACTGATAGATCCACAAACGCGTATTCTTGGCGAGCGAGGTGATCACGTTATTCCCCGTTTGCGGCGCGCGGCGGAACCGAACCGACGTATCGTTGACCGTCCCCCATCGGTCGATGGGCGCGCCGTCCGGTACGGGCGTGGCGGCGGTCGTCGGGGTCGGCGTCGGCGTAGGCTGCGCGATGCCGAACAGCGCGGCGATCTCGGCGTCGGACAGGATACGGATGAAATTGCTCTTGAGGAAGCCGCGCGCGCCCTGGATATCGACAAGATACCATTCCTCGTTCAGCTCGTTGACGACCAGCCCCACGATGTGCGCCAGCTCGTTCTTTGCGAGCGTGCGGATGATGTTGGCGTCGATCTGATTGCTCGGCGAGGAGCGGAAATTGAGTCCGTCGTTCTTGGGATAGCAATAGGTGTCCATCGGCACGACGACGTAAGGCAGCGGCGTCGCGGTCGCGTTGTCGGGTGTCGCCGTGGCGGCGGGCTGATACCAGAAGATGATTTCACTGATCGACAAATTGCCCGTTTCGTCCAGATAGACGCTCTGGCTGTTCTCGCCCAGAAGCGTGTAGCCCGGCAGCAGGTTGATGGGATTGGCCATGAAACTGTTGTTGCCGATCACGCAAAGCTCGGTCTGCGAGGAAGCAACGTCCATTCCGTCCAGACTCCGGTAATAGATGTTGATGAACACTTCGTCCGGCTCGCTGACATAGAAGACGATCTCGCCCGGCGTCGCAACGCCGTTCGCGTCGACGGCCACCGTTTTCTCGGCGTCGTCGCTCAAGATATAGCCGTAACCGAGCTTGCTCGCGTCGTACCTAATGATGTTCTGCTGTCCCTCAAAGCACGGTACGGCCGTCTCAACGTAAAGCGCCGTTCCATCGAGCGTTTTATACTGCACGGTGATCAGGGCGACTTTGGGCGCCGGCGGCGGCGTCTGCGTGACGACCGGCTCTTCCGTCGCCGCGCTCCTGCGATAATAGAAGAAGATTTCACCCGTCGGCGCGCTGTCCCGGTTGACGGTCACATAGCGGACGGTTTCGCCGTCCGGCTCGTAATTCGGCAATAGGTCGCGCGGAGAAGCGGTCACGGGGATATCCTGCCCCTCGGAGAGCGTGACGACGCTGTCGCTCGCGACGGGAATGTTGTCGGCGTCGACGTAATGGATGGTCAGCGTCATGGTCCGGATTTCGGAAACAGGCTCCCGGTATTCGTAATAAAAGGTGATCTCATCCGTCAGAGGGCTCGATTGATCGACGGTCACATACTGCACGTCGTCGCCCGTCAGCACATAATTGGGCAGAAGGTTTTCGGGGCTGGCGGCAATGGGCTGTCCGGCGCCTTCGCCGAGCGTGCGCGTCTGGTCATTCGCTACCGGGATCATATCGAAATTCACATAATGAATGGTCAGCGTAAGCGTTTTCGGCGTGGAAACGGGCGCATGGTAATCGTATATGAAGAAGATTTCCGAGTTATCGGCGCTGTTCTCGCTGATGCTGACATACTGCGTTTCATCGCCTGCCAGCGAGTAATCGGGCAAAAGATTCTTCGGATTCGCGGTCACGGGCTGGTCGCTGCCAAGGCCGAGGGTGACGATATCGTCATCCGCCACCGGCACGAATTGCGAATCCACATAATGCACGGTCAGCGTGACGGTTTTTGCGGCGACCTGTTTATAGTAGAAGGTGATTTCGGCCGTGTCGGCGCTGTCACGGTTCACGGTGATGTACTGGACGCCGGACCCGTCAAGCTCGTAATTGGACAACAGATCCTGCGGATCGGCGGCGATGGGAATATCAACGCCCTCGCTGATCTGGAAAACCGAATCAAGCGCGACGGGAATGTTGTCGCGGTTGACGTAATGCACGGTCAGCGTGATGACTTTAGGCTCGACGATCGGCTCGACATAACGATAGAAGAAATAGACGTCCATCGCGTCGGACGAATTCTGATCGATATCGAAATACTGCACGGGCTGGCCGTCAAGCTCATAATTCGGCGTCAGGTTCTGCGGATTGGCGGCGACCGGCACGCCCTGCCCCTGACTGATTGTCAGCGTATCGCTTTCCGCGACGGGCATATAGCCGGCGTCGACATAGTAAACGGTCACCTGAACGGTTTTCGGCGCGGGCGTGTACGAATACACGAAGTAAATCTCGTATTCTGCGGGGCTGCTCTGATCGACGGTGACGTACTGCGTGCCGTCGCCCGACAGCGTGTAATCGGGCTGGAGGTTCTGCGGATCGG
>CAYWOS010000019.1:0-30846 GCA_964459985.1 uncultured Oscillospiraceae bacterium | reverse complement strand
ACGGGCATGTACTGATCGTTCACATAATGCACGGTCAGCGTCATGGTTTTCGGCGCGGGCGTGTACGAATACACGAAGTAGATTTCATATTCTGCGGGGCTGCTCTGATCGACGGTGACATACTGCGTGCCGTCGCCCGACAGCGTGTAATCGGGCTGGAGGTTCTGCGGATCGGCGGTAATCGGCTGGTTCGCGCCCTCCCCGAGCGTCCGCACGTCGTCGCTGGCGACGGGCATGTACTGATCGTTCACATAATGCACGGTCAGCGTCATGGTTTTCGGCGTTTGAACGGGCGGCTCGGGCGTTTCCGTTACGGTGGAAATGTACAGATAATACGTCGCGGCGACGGCGCCGTTGACATCATAGCAAAGGATCTCCACCGGGACGGCGTTCGTCAGCCCGATTCCGGCGTCGGTCACGCCGGTCAGCGGCGTGCCGAACGACGGCGTGATCGACGCATACAATCCGTTCGTGTTCTCAATGAACAAAAGCGGCGCGCTGATTAGCGCTTCGGCAGGGAGATGAAGCCAAAAAGCGTTTTCATAGCCGGGATACGTAAGCTGCGAGGATACGGCGAGCACGGTCATCCCCTGCGCGTCGGTATACTGAACGGATACCTTGATCGCCGGCTCGACAGGCAATGAAAACGCCGAGGCGGACGGCAGGATAAGTGCGAGCGCACAGGCGAGCGCCGCGATTCTCCTGATGATGCCATGCTTGCGGACAGAGATCATGTCTGTTCCTCCTTCATCCCGGAATACGAGCTTCCGGGCGGTTAAATTGTATTACGGATTCATTTTTGTGTCAATGCAAATTGATCGCGCGCTTCCAAGGAATATGCAGGATAAAGCGCGCGCGCGTCGAATAGTTCCCTGTTATGATTCGCTTTCAGAGGGGGCAGCCTATGACGGACGACGCGATCCGGGAAACCATTCTCTCCGGTGAAACGGTGTTTCACGGCAAGCTGATCGATGTCGATCATCTTCAGGTTCGCCTGCCCGACGGGAAAGGCGCGCTTCGAGAGGTCGTCCGGCATCGGGGCGCCGCCGCGATTGTGCCGCTCGACGAGGACGGCACGGTCACGCTGGTTCGTCAGCACAGGGTCGCCGTCGATCGCCTGACATGGGAGATTCCGGCGGGCAAGCTGGACGGAAAGGGCGAGGATCCGCTGATCGCCGCGCAGCGGGAGCTTGAGGAGGAAACCGGGCTGAACGCCGCGTCATGGCGTTTGCTCACCTTTGCCGAAACGACGCCGGGTTTCTGCGACGAGCGGATCGCCGTCTATCTGGCGACCGGGCTTACGCAGCGCGCGGCACATACCGACGAGGACGAGTTTTTGCGGCTCCGAAAGCTGCCGCTTTCCGAGGCCGTCCGCATGTGCATGACCGGCGAAATCAGGGACTGCAAGACCATTGTCGGTCTGATGATGGCCGACGCGCTTTTGCGCGATCGCGCGGCGGCGACGCCCGTTGATCTTCCGCTTATTCAACGGCGTTCGGGCGCCGTTCCATCCCGCGCCTGCAAATAAACCGACGGGCGCGGCGCGAAAGGAGCATGGCGCATGAAGGAGAAGCATCCGTTTTATCGCTCTTGGATTGCGATATTCTGCGTTCTCATCGCGCTGGGCGCTTTATTGTTCATCTATTCCGTCGTGACGGGTTACGGTGCGGGCGAGCATCTTCTCCGATTCGTCACCCTTTGACGCAAAAGCTATGAAAGGCGATCCATGCAATCCTATCGGACGGTTTTTTCATCCCTGCCGACGCTGACGACCCCGCGCCTGACGCTGCGCCGGCTGCGCCTCATGGACGCTCCCGATCTGTACGCGTATGCTTCCGATCCCGAGGTGGCGCGTCATGTGCTGTGGGAAGCGCACAAGAGCGTCGCGCAATCCAGAAAATTCCTTCTCGGGGCGATCAGGCAATACCGAAAAGGCCTTCCCGCCTCCTTCGCCATCGTCGCGCGCGACACGGGCCGGATGATCGGCACGATCGGTTTTATGTGGATCAATACCGATCACAAAAGCGCCGAAATCGGTTACAGCCTGTCGCGCGATTACTGGAACAGGGGCATCATGACCGAGGCGCTTCATGAAGTCTTGCGCTTCGGGTTCGAGCATCTGGCGCTCAATCGCATCGAAGCGCAGCATGAAACGGACAATCCCGCGTCCGGGCGCGTCATGGCGAAAGTCGGAATGCGCAGGGAGGGCGTCATGCGCCAGCGACTCATCAACAAGGGCAAAAAGGTCGACGTCGTCGTGTACGCTATCCTGCACAGCGAATGGCGCGCGGCGTCCAATCACACCGCGTAACGGAGGAAACCATGCTGCATTACAAAACCAAGGGAACCTGCTCCACCCAGATCGATCTGGAAATCGAGAACGGCGTGATCACCGCCTGCGCTTTTCATAACGGCTGCCGCGGCAATACGAACGGGCTTGCCAAAATGGTCGTGGGCAGGAACGCCGACGAGGTGAAGGAACTGCTGCGCGGCACGCCCTGTCGCGGCGCGACATCCTGCCCCGATCAATTGTCCAGAGCGATCGAGGAGTACGAGCGCACGATCAAATGAGGAGAGCGGCACGCCCGCCCCGCTGATATTCTATGAAATCGAGGATAAAGCCATGTCCGGAAAAATGAGCAAGGCCGAGCAGAAACGAAAATTCTGGGTACGCGCGTTATGCGTCTTTCTGGCGTTCCTGATGATCTCCGCTTCCATTCTCACCATCGTCGGCGTCATCACCTTTTGATCGCACATGACGCCGACGGCGCGGCGGGACACCGTTTCGGAAGACCGATTTCATGGGCGTTTCACCCTTTGTCGGGCAGCGCGGCCGTCCGGCGCGTTCTTCGCGGAAAAACCGCGCCTTTTTCGGCGTCGGTCGGCGAACGGAGGTTTGAGTGATTACCGTCATTGAGTATGATGAAAGCGCGCATTATCGGCACATTCTCCACAGCGTCGAAAACGAACAATGGCAAACCCTGTACGAGGAAAAGCGCGACGAATACAGATCGGCGCTCAAAACGTCCTGCACGTTGATCGCGCAGGCAGACGGCCGGTATGCAGGATATGTCAGGGCGATCACCGACGGATCGTTTACGGTGTTTGTCGCGGAAATCATCGTTGACGAGCCGTTTCGCAGAATGGGTCTGGGCACGCGTCTGCTGCATGCCGTCGCCGAAAGGTATCCTTCCGCCCGCATCGATCTCATCAGCGATAACGACGCGTTTTATCAGAGCGACGGCTTTCACGCCATGGGGCGCGGGATGCGGAGAAATTGCCGATAAGCCCCGCCGCGCCGCCGCGTTTCGCCTTGCATTTCATGACTGATCACTCCCGCCGCGCCGCCGCGCTTCGCCCGGCGCTTTTTTGTCGGCGGAAGGCGTTCGGCATAGGAAAACGCCCGGCATACGGCGCGCCGTTCAACGCGCCCGCAGGCCGGGCAGGACGGATGATGCCGTACGCGGAGCCTTTATCGGTTGAAATACACCGGCTCGCCTGATTTGGCAGAGGCATAGATGGCTTCGAGAATCTCGCTGACGACGCACGCCTGCTCGGGCAGCACGACGGGATCGGTATCGTTTTCGATGGCGTCCAGCCAGCGCATTTGTTCGGTGATGGGCGCCGTTTCCGTGACGCCGTCGTAGAACGCTACGCCGCCCGCGCTCATATCGGGCTTTTCAATCACGAGACGGTTGAATTCGCCCTTGTTGATGGTCACGTCGCCGCGCTTGATGCTCGCGCCCGCTTTGCTGCCGCACAACAGGCAACTCCCCTCGGGAATGGGTTCGTCGGTGTTGAGCGCCCACGTCGCCTCCAGCGTGATCGTCGCGCCGTTCTCCATCACGATGAAGCCGAACGCCGCGTCCTCGAGCGTCTGATTCTCATCGGGCTTCCAGCCGCCCCACGGGTTGCCGCACTCGGCATGCTCGACCATTTTATACTTTGTCCCGACCACCATGCGCGGTTTGTAGTTGTTCATCAGGTACAGCGTCATATCGAGGCTGTGCGTGCCGATATCGATCAACGGCCCGCCGCCTTGCTCATACTCGTTGAGGAACACGCCCCAGTTGGGCGTCCCGCGGCGGCGGATGGCGTACGCTTTGGCGTAATAGATATCGCCCAGATCGCCGCGCTCAATGCGCGATTTGACGTACCTGCATTCCGCCTTGTGGCGATGCTGATAGCCGATGGTCAGCTTTTTGCCCGTCTCTCTGGCGGTTTCAACCATGCGGCGCGCGTCGGCGGCGCACTTCGCCATCGGCTTTTCGCACATCACATGCTTGCCGGCGCGCAGCGCGTCGCATGTGATGTCGGCATGGCTGCGATTGGGCGTGAGCACATAGCAAACGTCAATGGACGAATCCTTGAGCAGTTCATGATAGTCTGCGTATACCCTCGCGCCCGGAACGCCGTATTCCGCCGCCGCTTTTTCGGCGCGCTCGGGAATGAGATCGCAAAACGCCGTGATATCCGCGCGGTCGATCGCCTTAAGCGAGGGCAGATGCTTGCCGTTGGCGATGCCGCCGCAGCCGATGATGCCGATTTTGAGCCTGTCCATAAGAGAATCCTCCCCCATCCGCGCGAGCGCGGTTTATACTTTTCCATAATGACAGTATACCGTTCGCGCCCAAAAATTTCAAGCGTCAATTTGCTCCGCCGCCATGGGGTTACTTCAATCAGGCAGCGCTTTGCCGCATTTGCGGCAGTACCGATAGCCTTCCTCCGTTTTTTCGCCGCAGTACGGGCAAAACGCCGTTTCGCCGCCGACGGCGTCGCGGATCGCGCGCGCCGTATCCTCGCCGAAGCGCTCGTTGAGCGGGTCGGGCTCTTCGCCGTCGGAAGTGATATCAAACGACGAGAACCGTTTCTTTCTCGTGGCGTTCATGAACTGATAAATCGCCAATCCGATCCCTATGAGAACGAAGCCTGCGCCAAAGACGGTCATCAACGGCGGCGCGCCGAATTGCCCCGCGGTGATCGTCCAAAAGACGCCGAAAACGCTGATCAAAAGGCACATAACGCCGCCTATAAACGATGGTCCCCTGCCCGGCTTCACGCTTTTCATGTCCGTTGTCTCCTTTATTTTGGTCCGGCGTCATTATACTCTTTTCTGAAATAAACCGCAATGACGAACGCCCGAATTGTCGGTTAGCGCCGCCGTAAACCGCGATCCGGAACCTCCGCGCGATTCGGGCATACAATATATCGAATCGCGTCAGCGATTCGGAAGGAGAATCAGTATGCGGATTGTTGCCATCGCCTTGATTATCGTGGGGATTATCGGCCTGATCCTGTCCGCCGTCCTGCCGGTCGTCGGCATTCCCGGCATCATCGGAAGCGTCGCCGCCCTGCTCAGTGGAATCGGCTTTTTGATGCTGTGCCGCTGCCGCCGCGACAACTAACTCAACCCGCGTCCCTTCGGGGACGCCTTCCATCACGCCCCGATCAGAAAACGCGCCGCAGATTCTCAAAAAAACTGACGGAATCCTTTCGAAAAGCATTGATATATTGGGCGTAATATGATATATTACAGACAAGGATGTTGCTCATATCGCCCGAACGACCGATGCAGCCGAAGTGTACAGAAAGGAGCCCGTCATATGTATTGCGAGAAGTGCAAGGTATTGTTTGACGGTCGGGTTTGCCCCCAATGCGGCAGCAGCAAGGTGCGCGAGCCCAAGGACAACGACGAGTGTTTCCTGACCGAGAAAGAAATGATCTGGGGTGAAATGCTGGCGGATGTGCTCAACGAAAACCACATCCCCTTCTACTACAAAAAGACGCTCGGCGCCGGTATGGCGATGAAAGTCGGCCCCAATTCCGAGCGTTATCGCTTTTTCGTCCCCTTCTCGCGCCTGACCGTCGCGCAGGATGTGACCGAGGGGCTGTTCCAGAGGAATCTGGCGGATCACCACTAACAATTCAATATCAAAAGCGCCTGCTTTCGACACAGGCGCTTTTTGAGCTGACGGCGATCGTCCCGATACGCCTTATGCGTTTCCCAGACTGCCCGGCACGCGGCCGACGGTCGTGTTGTCGTGCGCGCGGTCGCGAAGCGGCAAAATGGGGTTAAGCGACGTCTCGAAGCGATAGTCCTGCCCGAACTGCCGGATATGATCTTCGATCACGGTATGGCTTGGCACGTCGCCGATGTCGCGGTTGACCAGCCCCTGATAACGGAAGAAATCAACGTCGGGCTTGAGCGAATCAATGTTGGCGTAGCTTTCGCGCGCGCCCGTCAGCTGCACGGTGGAGGTCAGCACGCCGCGAACGTAGTCAATATTGGAGCACAGCGCGAGCGGCTCGGGGAACTCGCCGTTGCCGACGACCTGCTGATACTCCTTGTTTTCGAGCTTGAGGAGCAATTCGCGCGTCGCCTGCAAATGCGACAATTCCTGCATGAACAGGCGCTGCCACATGCCCTTGATGCGCTTGTCGGTTTCGGTTTCGAGGCAGGAGTAATACAGATAGCACTCGGTATACTGGTGCATCAGCATGCATTCCATCCACGTCGCGTTGACGTCGATCAGGCTGCCGTACTGCGATACGTGCTGCTCCTCGATCATGCCGATTTCCTGATACAGCTTGCGCCCGCGATCATTCGGGTACGCGCCGCAGACGTTCATGTAGAAGTTCATCGTCTGCTGCTCGGCGGCGGTGATGATGCCGACGCACAATTTTGTCCCGAGCGCCGCCTCCTTGTCGCAAATATGCGGTTTGATGTCGTCAAAGGGATATCGGTGCTCGGCGATCGTCGGGCGTCCGGGCATGATTTCGGTGTAGCGCCCGACAAGGTTCTCCGCCAACACGCCCGATTCCATTTCCATGAGATCGGCATAGCGGTACAGATGATCGAAGTCCTCCAGCAGTGCGAAATCCAGCGCGCGCTTAACGTGCATGTCCGCCTCGTGCCGCGCCAGCCACGCCGTCAGATCGACAGCCAGCTGCTCGTAGCCGATGGTATGCTCCAGTATTGTCTCGTCGGCCGGCTTGATCGCGCTCAAAAACTTCTGCTGCTGCTGCTCCAGCCGACGGATCAGCGCGAGCTGCCGCCGCACGTCGTCGTTGGCGCAGTGGCGCGAAAACTGATGAAGGAACCAGTTTTCCTCAAACTCGGTTCCGTTCATCAGGATGACGCGCGTGCGCGTGTAGGGATCGACGGTATTCTTGTCGTACGGGCGCGGATACAGGTCCTTCCAGTCCATGACGCACTGTTCAAGCGGTTCTGCTTTCAACTCAAACGGATTCAAAAAAGCGCCTCCATTCATCCACGATTGTCCAATCGTAGTATGAACGGAGGCGCGCGCTTTATTCAATACGTACCGGATTCCGGATTGATACCCTCGTCGTCGATCGACCAATCATCGGTATGCATGAACGGCGAAGAAACAATGATTCGGCAGGAAGTGATCACGGGCGAAAACCGCGCGAGGAACTCCCGCCTGCGCTCCGCCGTGTCCTCCCGAAAGAAACCGAGATCGCCGATCGGATACGCCGCGACAATCTTTTGAAAGGTTTCCTCCGCCTCGGGCGTCGGCGATTCGGCGAGCGCGGCGACGTACAACGGCACGCGGATATGCCGCCCGATGACGACCGTCATGGCGTGCTGTTGATCGTTCACCGAGCCGTTGCCGATCTCCAGCGCAAGCGGGAAGTCGTACAGCTACCTGAACGCATGCAGCATGACCAGCGCGTCGCCCACCGTCTTTCCTTGGCAACCCCATGCGAAGGACAGCGCGACGTACATCTCCGCGTACTCCGCCGAGTACCCGTCCTTGACGACGACGGCTTCCGGCGCGGTCGGTTCGGTTTGCGGAATCTCAATTTCAATGTGACCAAACAATTCCGTCACATCCGGCAGGATCGCATGGCCGTCTTCATCGAGCGTCGCAACAATCGAAATCGATCCTTCCTCCTGCGCGAAGGCGGCGGAGCAAAGAAGGACGACAGCCAAGCATACAGCCAGTATGCGTCGAAGCATCGCGCTCCCCTTCTTTACTTCAGTTTGATTTCCTCGTGCCTGTCGGACGAATCGTAGATCGCCTGCATCATGCGCGCCGTGACGGCGACGGTATCGATGCACGCGCGGGACTCGCCGCCATTTTTCACATGCTCGACAAAATCGTTGATTTCGTTCTCGAACATCGGCGTCTGCGTAAAATCGGGCGTAAACTCGACGAGCGCGCCGTTTTCCGCCGTATAAAGGGTGAAGTTGCCGCCGTATTGCAGGCGGATGCCCGCCTTATCGCCCATGAAATCGATATAGCATTCCTCCGCGCCGATGTTCTGCGCCCATGCGCCGTTGAGCGATATCACGGGGCCTTCGGTACGGATCAGGCCGGTCACCGAATCGTCCACGTCGTACACGCCGTCATACTTGGGCGGCCCCGCCCACATATCTTTATAGGTGTACGCCTTCATATCGCGCCCGAGCTTGCAGAACGCCTCGCCCGTGACGGTGATCGGCTTGGGATCGCCGCAGCAGTACATCACGATGTCCAGATAATGCACGCCCCAGTCGATCAGCACGCCGCCGCCCGCGATGTCCTTGGTCGTGAACGCGCCGCCAAGCCCCGGAATGCAGCGATGCTTGCGGAAGGAGACATACACGTGATGGATGTCGCCCAGCCTGCCCTGATCGATGTATTGCTTGATCTTGTTCACGCTGTCGTTGAAGCGGTTGACGACGCCGATCACCAGCGCTTTGCCCGTTTCATGCTGCGCCGCGAGCATTTTTTCAACGTCGGCGTACACGCGCCCGGCGGGTTTTTCGCACAGTACGTGCTTGCCTGCGCGCAGCGCGTCCACGGCGATGAACTGATGCGCGCGGTTGGGCGTGCAGACCGATACGGCGTCGATTTCGGGATCGGCGATCACCTCGTGATAATCCTCCACCGCCCTGCCGCAGCCGTATTTCTCAACCGCCGCCGCCGCGCGCTCGGGCAGGATATCGCAAAAATACCTGATCTCCACGTCGGGATTCTTCATGTAGGCGGGAATATGCGCGAAATTCGCAATGCTGCCGCAACCGATCACGCCGATTTTGATCGTACCCATCTTTCCGTGCCGTCCTTTCTGATCGCTGTTTTCCTTCGTTTATCTTACCGTTTCCGCGCCGTTTCGTCAAGCGCGGACAGGCCGCGCGGCGTTGCTCGAACCGCGCGGGCGTTTTGAACCGTACGTTTTTACGCAAGCGCGCGGAGGTACCGCGCGGCGTTTTCAAGCGCGGGGAGCGTTTCCTCCGCGCCCTCGAACTCGACCGACAGAAAGCCGTCGTACCCCGCCCGGCCAAGCGCCGCAAGGCAGGATTTGATCGGCACGACGCCGTGCCCGACCACCGTGCCGCGCAGGTAATTGCCGGCGCGCGACAGCATCCAGCCGTTGCCCGGATTCGGATTTTCGCCCGATTTGAACAGGAAATCCTTGGCGTGCACATGAACGGCGTACGGCGCGGCGACGCCGACGGCATACGCCGGATTCTCGTCGGCGCACAGGAAATTCCCCATATCGACGAGCCAGCCGTAGTTTTCGTGATTCACGGCGCGCATTAATTCGACCATGCGCGCGCTGTCCTGCATGAGATAACCGTGATTCTCGGTACAGGTTTTCACGCCGAGCGTCATCGCGTACTCGCTGACGGCGCGAATGGCGGGCGCGATTTTCCCGATCGCTTCCCGCCAGTCCGCGCAGCCGCTTAAGCGCCAGAAAGCGTCGTGGCGGAGAATGCGCGCGCCGAGAATGTTCGCGATATCGGCGCAGCGCATCACGCGTTCCGGCTCCTCGCCGGCGCCGCAGCCCGATCCCGACAGGAAATCGGCCTGTACGGTATAGGCGATGACGGGCAGCCCGATATCGTCGCATTTCGCCCGGACAGCCCGCGCGAGCGCCTCAATCGTCTGTTCGCCGTTCCCGTATTTCAGGTTGAGATCGATGAATTCGATGCCATCGTAGCCCATCCGCTTGGCGTGATCGCACGCCTCGAAATAGGTCATGCCGCGCTCCATTTCGCGCGCGAAGCTGTAGCAGCTGACGCCGATGTTCATGTCGTCACCTCGTGAGATTCATCAGGAATCCGACCGCCGCGGCGATATCGCCGTAGGGATCGTCGCCGCATTCGCGCTCGATGGTGAGAAAGCCCTTGTAGCCGATCTCGTCAAGCGCCGCGAGGTATTCGGGGAACGGCACGTCGCCCTTGCCGAGCGGCAGTTCGATGAAGGAAGGATCGCTCATGAGCGGCTCCTTGCGAATGCCGTAAACGATTTCGGGATCTTTCTCGAACAGGCGGCGGCCGTCCTTGGCGTGGGTGTGAACGATGTAGTCCTTGAGCAGACGTACGGCGTTCGCCGGATCGTCGCCCGTCACCATGACGAAGTTCGCCGGATCAAGATTGACCGCTACTCCGCGCGAGTGCAGCCCGTCGAGGAATCCCTTGAGCGTGGCGGCGCGCTCGGGCCCCGTTTCAATGGCGAAATGCGACGCCATGGCGTCGGCGCTGCGCGCCAAGCGGCCGCAGGCGTCCTGCATGACGGCGTAGCGCGGATGATCGGGGCTTTCGGGCACGACGCCGATATGCGTGGTGATCACGTCGGTTTCCAGATCCTTGCCAAGCTCCATAATGCGCAGGGATTTTTCGATCAGCGCGGGATTGGCGTCCGCGTCGCCGAACCCATGCCCGAGATCGCCGCACAGCGCCGATACGACCAGCCCGTGATCCTTGATCTTTTTGAGCAGTTCGCGCCGCGCGTTCCGATCAAGGTTTTCGGGCGACATCGCGCCTTTGGTGGCATAGATCTGGAAGCCTCGCGCGCCGACGCGCACCGCGCAGTCCAACGCCTCGTCAAGCGGTTTCAAAAAGCTGTCGAGCATGACGCCGATGGGAAACGGATACATTCGTTCATCCTCCTCCTGTGATTCCGTCAAATTCGAGCATATTCACTCATTTTCTTTCTATTCGCGGCGCATTGCACAACTCCTGCCGCGTTGAAAAATTTCATTTCTTGCCGAGCGAACACCGCAATATGCGCCGAAAGCGTCCCGGGGCGATTTGTTGTTGCATTTGCGGCGCTTTCCCTGTATAATGGTCGGGAAGTGGGATCGTATTCATATCGCGGCGCGCTTTATGGTGATCCGTCGTCGGCGCGGCAGGCGCGGACGGTCATACGGCGATGTCCATGCCGTATTCCCATGCGATCAAACGCGCTTCCCGTCCGAAACAATGAGGAGGAACGCATGACGCGCCGAAAGCTGTTAATCGTTGACGACAACGCGGCGAATCGAATGATTCTACGCGGCATGTTCAAGGACGAATACGATATCGCCGAAGCGGAAAACGGAAAAATCGCGCTCGATATCCTGTATGCGGCGCCCGACGATATATCCGTCGTGCTGCTTGATATTATTATGCCCGTCATGGACGGTTATGAAATGCTCAAGGCCATGCGCGAGGACGCCAATCTGTCCGCCATTCCCGTGATCATCACGACCGGGAGCACCGACGAGCGGACGGAGATCAAGGCGCTGACGCTGGGCGCGAACGATTTTGTCGGCAAGCCGTACAATTTCGCCATTGCGCGGCACAGAATCCGCAACGTCATCCATTTCCGCGAAACCGCCGCCACGCTCAACGCCACGCGGCGGGACGAGCTCACGGGGCTGCCCAGCCGCAAAGCGTTCTTTGAAAAAGCGGAGGATATGATCCGGTCGCGGGAAGCGGGCTGTTATGTGCTTTCCGCGATGGATATCGACAACTTCAAGGTCGTCAACGATCAATTCGGCAACGCGCACGGCGACGAATTGCTGCGCCATATCGCGCGGACGCTGTCGGAGGGCTTCGACGCGATCGGCGGCGTTTGCTGCCGTATGACGGCGGACAGGTTCGCCGCGCTGTACCCGCGCGACGCGATAAGCGACGAAGAAATCGCGCGCATTCTCGCGCGCGCCGCGACATTCGACGCCGATATGCCCGCCGTCACGATCTCCACGGGGAAATACATCGTGACGGAAACCGATCTGGGCGTCAGCGCGATGTACGATCGCACCGTGATCGCGCAGTCACTGGTGAAAGGCCGTTTCGACGCGCATACGGCGGTGTACGACGAAAAGATGCGCGAAAATATCCTGCGCGAGCAGGAGATCGTCAATGAAATGACGGACGCCCTGCGCTCCGGTCAATTCGAGCCGTGGTATCAGCCGCAGTTCAACCACGAAACGGGCGCGCTGATCGGCGCCGAGGCGCTTGTGCGCTGGCGTCACCCGGTCAAGGGTCTGATATCCCCCGACCGCTTCATTCCCGTGTTCGAGCGCAACGGCTTTATCTACGCGATGGATCGGTTCATCTGGGACAACGTCTGCGCCCGGATGCGCCGATGGATGGACGAGGGGCGCGCGCCCCTGCCTGTCTCCGTCAATATTTCGCGGTTCGACCTGTTTCGGGATGATTTCTTCGATACCGTCGTTTCCATCATTCACAAGCACGGCGTGCCCGTTCACATGCTGCATCTGGAAATCACCGAGTCCGCCTTCGTCAGTTCGGGCGAGCATATGATCGCCATCGTTAAAAAGCTGACGGATTACGGATTCATCGTCGAAATTGATGATTTCGGAAGCGGCTATTCGTCCCTCAACACGCTCAAGGACGTGCCCGCCAATATGCTGAAGCTCGATCTGCGCTTTCTTGAAAGCGACGGGACCTCGCAGCGCGGCGGCAGCATCCTGGAATCGGTGGTGCGCATGGCGCGATGGCTCGGCATGCCCGTGATCGCCGAGGGCGTCGAAACCATCGAACAGGCGGAGTACCTCAAATCAATCGGCTGTCTCTACGTGCAGGGCTATCTGTATTCGCGGCCTTTGCCCGCCGACGAATACGAACGGATGCTGTCCGTCGCCGACGGCGAATGCGACGCGGGCACGAGCGACGCGATCGGCGTGAAAAGCGACGGCGCATTTTGGGACGCGTCGTCCGCCGAAACGCTGCTGTTCAGCAGTTACGCGGGCAGCGCGTGCATCATGGAGTATCAGGGCGGCAATGTCGAGTTTCTGCGCGTCAACGATAAATACACGCGGGAGGTTTTCGGGGAAAACCCGCCCTCCGCGCACGCGCTGACGATCCACCTCATCGATTACGCGGACGAGGGCGATCGCGCCCGAATGCGCGACGCCGTCGACACCGCCGCGCGGAAGGGCGTCGAGGTCGTTTGCGAAGTGCGTTTGTCGCATCTGCCCGGCGTTCCCGCGCCCGTCTGCCTCCTGTTTGAAATCCGACGGCTGGCGCATTCCAGCGACCGATGGATGCTGTACGCGAACGTCAGGAACATCACGGCGCAGCGCGAGGCCGAGCGCAGGCTGCGCGATCTGGCGGGGGGCGAAGCGCCCGACGGTTCGCCGCGCGCGCGCGATCGCGATGACGAGGAAAGAAAGAACACGCTGGAGCAGCTCAAGGTTCTCACGGACAACCTGCCCTGCGGCATCGCGAAATACGAGATCAGCGCCTCCTCGCGCCGCCTGACCTATTTCAGCGACGGCTTCTGCCGCCTGCTCGGGTACACGCGCGCGGAGTATGAGCGATTGGCGCGGGAAAAACCGCTTGGCCGAATGCCCGCCGAGGACGCCGTTCTCCTTCGGGCGCAATCCGAGCGCGCCGTGCGCGACGGCACGCCCATCGACTGCATCTACCGCGTGCGCACGGGCGACGGGAGCATCAAATGGCTCAATTCGCGCGGCGCGCCGCAGCGGCGCGAGAGCGGCGTCACCATCCTCAACACCGCCGTGTTCGACGTGACCGCGAGAATGCGCGCCGAGGAAAAGCTGCGCATGAGCGAGGAGCAGTACCGCCTGGCGATCGAGCATTCGGGCGACATTATCTGCCGTTATGACATATCGGACGCCAGCCTGACGATGTCGGATGAATCGGCGGCGATTTTCGGCGCGGCGGCGCGCGCGTACGACGTTCCATCCAGCGTCGTCCGGCAGGGCAAGGTATCGGATGAAACGCGGGACGACTACGTCCGCGTATTCGCGGAGATCCGTCGCGGCGTCAAAAACGGTTCGGCCAGCGTCCGTTTCCTGACAAGGAACGGCTGGCGTTGGTTTGAACTGCGTTATTCGACCGTTTTTTCCGATTCGGGCGAGCCGGCGTACGCCGTCATTTCGCTCTCCGATATCACGCGCCGTCGCGAGCAGGAGGATGAAACGGCCGCGCTCAAGGAACGCGAACGCGTATTCAGGATGGTCGCGGAGCATTCCAGCCGTTCGATCTGCCGTTATGACGTGAAAACCAAAACACTGACCGCCGAATTGCCGGGGCGCTCGCCCGGAGCGGCCGTCATCGACGCGGAAACGCCCGAGATCGCGATCGCGCGCGGCAACGTGCTGTCCGACAGCGCGGAGGATTATCGCGCCGTATTCCGCGCGATCGAAGCGGGCGTCGCCGCCGGGAGCGCCAAGATTCACATGCGCGCGCCGGACGGCTCGCCGCGCTGGATCGATCTTAAGTATTCGCTGTTTACCGATCGGGACGGCAAGCCGCAGACGGCCGTCCTCTCGCTGCTGGATATCACGAACGATCACGAAAAAGAGCTTGCCTTCGAGCGATATCGCCAAGCCGTCGGGAACGACCGGGGACGCGACGACGTGATATTCTTCGATACCGATCTGACGGCGGACTGCGTGGAAACCGTCGGCGGCAAGCTGCCCGAGTTCGCCTTCCCGGAGGCGGGCGGCCGGCATGATCAGACAGTTCGCGCCGGCATGACCTTCCTGCCGGACAAGTATCACGAGGATCTGTGGACGTACTTCTCCCGCGAACGCCTGCTCGCTTCCTTCGCTGAGGGCAAGCGCGAACTGACGCACGACTGGTCGATCGACATGGACAATAAAACGCTGTGCTATCACACCGAAATACAGATGATCGAGGACCCCTTTTCGGGGCATATCCGCGCGTATACGACGCTGCGCGACGTCACGGACGAAAAGCTCGATATGATCGATCTGCAGAAGCAGGCGGAAACGGACGGCATGACGGGGCTGTACAACAAAGCGACGACCGAATCGCTCGTCAGGCGCGCGCTGAAGCGTCCGGGCGGCGCGCCCTGCACCATGATGATCGCCGATCTGGACAACCTCAAATTGATCAACGATACGATGGGCCATCCGCACGGCGACAGCGCCATCCGGCAGCTCGCCGACATGCTGAAGGCGCAGTTCAGGCGCGGCGATATCGTCGGGCGCATCGGCGGCGACGAAATGCTGGTGTTCCTCTCGGGCGCGGGCGATCAGACGGCGATCACGCACGCGATGGACTCGTTCATGCGCCGGCTTTCGGACACGCGCATTATCGAGGACGACAGCGTTCGCCTTCGCGCCAGCATCGGGATCGCCATCGGGCGTTCGGGCGTCAATACGTTCGAGGAATTGTACCGGCGCGCCGATCAGGCGCTCTACGAGGTCAAGCGCAAGGGAAAGGACGGCTACGCCTTCTATACGCCCGGCGAATAGCCGCGCCGCAGCCTTGCCGCAGGCGCGCAGGATTCATGCCCGCTCGATACGGCGGGCATTTTTCGTTCGCCGGATATAGACAGGCCATGCGGGCGCGCGGCCGTTATGCGCGATAAACGTTTTTCCCGCCCAGATACGTTTCGAGGACGGGAATGTCCTTGATGCGCGACGGCGCGACGGAAAAGGGGCTTTGTTTGAGCACGGTGAAATCCGCCAGATACCCCGGCGCGATGCGGCCTTTGATCGCTTCCTCGAAGCTCGCTTCCGCGCCGCGCAGCGTATAGCCGTCAAGCGCCTCGGCGACGGTCAGGCGCTGATCGGGCAGATACGGCGCGCCTGAACCGTCAAGCGGCGCGCGCGTGACGGCGCACTGAATGCCGCGCAGGGCGTCCGGACGCTCGACCGGGCAGTCGGTGCCGTCGCTGACCGACAAACCGCCGTCAAGCAGCGTTTTCCAGTGATAGCTTGTTTCGGCGAGCGCCCTGCCCGCGCGGCGCTCGACAATGCGGCTGTCGTAATCGAGAAATACGCTTTGCGCGTAGATATGCAGTTTCATCGCGATCATCCGCCGGAGCTGATCGTCGCGCGTGATCTGGCAATGCACGATCCCGTGACGATGATCGTCGCGCGGGAGCGCTTTGAGCGCCTTGCCGTACGCGTTCAGCACCTGATCAAGGCCGGCGTCGCCGATGGCGTGACAGGCGATCTGCAGGCCCGCTTCGTGCGCGAAGCCGACGATCCCGTCAAGCGTTTGCTGATCGTACAGCGCGATCCCTCGCGTATCGGGCGCGTCGGCGTAGGGCGCGCTCAAGTACGCCGTTCGCGCGCCCAGCGCGCCGTCGCAGAGCAGTTTGAGCGGCCCCAGCCGGTACGCCGCGTCATGAGGGAACCGACGCCATTCCTCATTGACGAACGTTTTGAGCGACGGCAGATCGCCGATATTGCATTGCTGCGTCACGCGAAGAGATAATTCCCCGCGCGACGCCAGATCGCGGTACGCCGCGTTAACCGCGCGCCGCGGGACATCGCGCAGGACGGTATAATCGTCCGTCTGACAGCTCGTGACCCCGCAGGCGTTCATTTCGGCGCAGGCGGACAGCAGCATCGCCTCCAACTCGCTTTCGCCGGGCGCGGGCATGGCGTCGTAAACGAGATCCATCGCGCGGTCATAAAAACGGCCGTTTTCAACGTCGATTTGCCCGCCCGCGATATCGGGCGCGTTTTCGGACATACCGAGCGCCTTGAGCGCCGCGCCGTTGACGACCAGACAATGCCCGCAGCATCGGACCGCCGCGACGGGATACGCGTCCGATACGGCGTCCAGATCGTACCGGCTCGGCATGCGGCGGACGTCCGTGAATAAATCCTGATTCCACCCGCGCCCGAACACCCACGCGCCGCCGCGCGGCGGGCGTTTCGCGGCGAACGCTTTCAAGGCGTCGATCATATCCCGGAGACTGCCCGTGTGCTCGTCAAGGCGCGCCGCGCGCAGCGAGCTGCCCAATCCGAGCAGATGCATATGGCTGTCGTTCAGCCCCGCGCAAACGAACGCGCCGCCGAGATCATGAAGCGTATCCCCCGCCCGCGCCGCGCGCTTGATCTCGTCGTTCGCGCCGACCGCCCGGAACACGCCCCGGTCGACGATAAACGCCTGCGCGAATACCCCGCCGCCGCCATACACCTGTCCGCCGCAATAAAGATCGCTCATGCCGCGCCTCCGAACCTTTGATGATCATATCATACCACATCGCCGCGCCGATGCAAGACGGTTTATTATTCATACGGTTGACAGACGGCGCTTTCCGGCGGATAATGGAACAAACGTCAAGGGAGGGATTCCGATGCGCGGAGAAACGGACGGCGCCGACATGATCGAGCTGCGCTGCAATCTGGACGATATGACGCCCGAGGCGATCGGCTTCGCGCAGGATATCCTGATGCGCGGGGGCGCGCGCGACGTGTTCACCACGCCCGTCGGCATGAAAAAATCGCGCCCCGGCGTGCTGCTCACCTGCGTATGCAGCCCCGAGGACGCCGAAAGCCTGACGCGCCTGATCTTCCTTCATACCACGACGCTCGGCGTGCGCGAAACGGTGTGCCGCAAACGCGCGCTCGCGTTCACCGTGCGCGTCGTCCCGACGAGGTTCGGCGATCTTCGCGTCAAGGAAGCAAGCGGGTACGGCGTGACAAAGCATAAATGCGAATACGAGGACGCCGCCGGCGCGGCGCGGCAGTACGGCGTATCGCTGAACGCGGTGTACGCCGAGGTGGAAAGAGCGCTTTCGGAATTGAACGACGACCGAACGCCCGACTGATACCCGTGACGGACAACGTTTCATCACCGTCGTGATCGCCCCGCGCCGCGCCGAACGCGGAGAGATTTATACGTAATCGATGATTTCCGCCGTAAGCTCGGTGTTCTCGCCTTCCCGCTTGTGAGGGAAGGCGATTTTCCATGCGCCGTCCCCCGCGATGAAATGACGGCGGATGCCGGCGTGATTCAGGAGATAATCGTCGGCGTCCCGATACGCGTTCGCCCCGATGCCTTCGCGCGTCCCCGGCCAGAGCGCGTACGCCGCGGAAACGGCCTCATACAGCGCTTTGGTCGCGCCGGCAAAGCCGTGATGCGCCACCTGTACGATATCGCATCGGAGCCTGTCCGGACAGACATCCATGAGAATTCTGCTGCCCTCCCGGAAGAGATCCCCGAGGAACAGCAGCGACCAGCCATTCGTGTCCGCGCGCAGGACGGTCGAATGATCGTTGAACGTGCTCGGCACGTCGAGGTTCTCATGCGTATAGAGCACCTCGATATAGATTTCGCCGATGCGAATTCGATCCCCGGCGCGGGGCGTCAGGATCGGAATTTCCCGGCAGTACGCCTCCGCGACCTCGTAAAACCGTTTGACCGTTTCCAGATCGTTCTTGACCTTCCGCCAACCCTCGCTGCTCTGTGGAAGCGCCATCGGCTGGAAGTTATAGATCAGTTTTCGGATGATCACATCGTCCCTGTGCGTCTCCATCATATCCAGAAAAACGCCGATATGATCCTGATGCGCGTGGGAAAAGAACCACGCGTCGATCACCGGCTTTCCCTCCGCCTGCGCGCAAAGGAAGCGGTACAGCCGGTCGGCCTCGCCGGGGGTGAAAAAGCCGCCGTCGATCAGGAAAAAGTGACCGGAATCCAGCCTGAATACGTAACTCATCCCGCAGTCCACAATGGACTGATCCAGTTTCATCTGGTATAAAACGGCCATACGCGGCAGAACCGTCCTCTCATACGACATGACGTTTATGAACGCATACCGTGCGCGTCAAAACGAACGCACGCACATTATAAAGCGGCGTTCAAGCCCTGTCAACAAGCGCGCGCGGCGGTTCTGCGCGCGAAAACAAGCGCCGCGCGGATCGCGCGCAGCGCTTGCGCTATTTTGCGCCGCGCGTCGATCGGTCGCCGCGCGGCCGCATGAGATCGCGCAGCGTGCCCAGCAGCGCGCGCGGATCGATCGGCTTGGCGATATGCGCGTCCATGCCGAAGGCCAGCGATCGCTCCCGATCCTCGGCGAACGTGTTGGCAGTCAGCGCGATGATCGGGACGAGTGCGCAATCGGCGCGGTTCAGCCCGCGGATCTGCTTGGCCGCGGTCAGGCCGTCCATCACGGGCATCTGGATATCCATGAGCACGGCGTCGAAGAAGAATTCATCCGAGCGCCGGAAAACGTCGACAGCCTCCAGCCCGTTCACCGCCACCACCGTATCGGCGCCCGTTTTCTCCAGCAGCCGACGCACCACTTCGGCATTGATCGGGTGATCCTCGGCGATCAGTATGCGCCGACCCGTCAGATCAACCGGCCGGGCGTCGCTTTGCTTCCTTTCGCGCGGCACGCCGAGCGCGAGATCGACGGTCACGGTCGTCCCCTGCCCCTTAACGCTTTGCGCGCTGATCCTGCCGTTCATCATCCGCGCCAGATTCTTCGCGATCGCCAGTCCGATGCCCGCGCCCGCCTCTCCGGGCGCGAAGCAGGCCGTTTCCTGCGTGAACGGCTCGAACACATGCGGCAGGAACGCGGGATCGATGCCGATTCCGGTATCGCTGACGGTCAGCCTGACATCGGCGCGCTCGACGCCGCGACTTCGCTGCTCAACGTTCAATCGGATCGCGCCGCCCTCCGGCGTGAATTTGACGGCGTTATCGAGGATATGAACAAGGATGCGGCGAATCTTGTCCTTGTCGCCGACGTACATGCCAAACGGCCGCTCGGTCAGGTTCGATCGGTAATCGATTGCTTTCCGGCATATCTCGCCGCAGACGGCGGCGTTGACCTCCTCCAGCAGCGCGGTCATATCAAACGCGTCCTCGCGCAGGATATCGTGCCCGCTTTCCAGACGGCTCATTTCCAGAATATCGTTGATCAGCGAGAGCAGGTACTTGGCCGACACGCCGATTTTACGCGCGGCGTCCAGCACGGCGGACGTGTCGCCCGCGTCCTCCTCGATCAGCGACGACAGCCCGATCACGGCGTTCATGGGCGTGCGCAATTCATGGCTCATTCGCGACAGGAAGCGTGATTTGGCGTGGCTTGCTTTGCGGGCGGTTTCGAGCGCGCCCGTCAAAAGCTCGTTTTTGTGCGCTTCGGTCTTTACGAGCGCCGTGACGTCCTCGCATGTCACGATTGCCAATTCGCGCTGCCTGTCCAGATAGAACTCTGTCAGGCGTTTGTGGCGTACCGCGCCGTCCGCGCAGGTCACGCGGCAGTTAAATTCGTAGAAATCGCTCGTTTTCAGATCCTCGCGGATGCCGGCGCAGGCGGTATGCCGGCGCGCCGTTTCCCGATCCTCGGCATGCACGCGCGCGTCGATCAAGCGCCGGAACATCGCGTCAGCGTCCTCGCCGCGCCCCGACGGGATGACAAAATCGCCGGATTCCCTGCCGCGAAGGATGTATCGGCGGCTGTCGAGGCTGACGCGCGCGATGAAATCATACGCGCGTTCCGTCATGCGCCGGTACATGATTTCCGTGTTCTTCTCATCGTCGATATCGTACCGATATTCGAACAAAAACACGTCGCTGCTGTCGGGCGCGCGCAAAAGGCGCAGGATATTGCGCACCCAGATCGCGTCGCCGCCGGGAATCCTGCGGCGGTAATCCATGGATAACTCCGTTTCGCCCCGCGCGAATTTTTCCAGCAGGGCGGGCACGTCATGCATATCGATGTATCGGCGTTTTTCCTCCTCGTCGACGAATAGCCTGTCGGCGTTTTCAAAACCGTCGGCGAGCGAAAGCCTGTCCTCGGGCGGCACGGAAGCGCCGTCCCAATAGACGTATTCGACCGTCTCATCGGCGCTCAAATTGATCAACGCATACGCGAGCAGGCTGTTTTCGCCCAGCCTCGGCCTGCCCCGCTCCATTTCGTACTGCCTTCGCAGCTCCTTCTCGATATCGATGCGCTCGACGGCGCAAAAAACCATTTCCTCGACCGCGCCGGGAAGCGTCATCGCGGTCAGGCGGTGTCTGAGCCAGTGAACGCGGCCGTCGCTCCCCGCGCGGCGCGCTTCAAAGGTCGCCTGCTTTTCCCCGGCGAGGAGCTTTTTTGCCGCTTCCTCGGCCGCCTCGCAGTCATCCTCGAAGTCGCAGATCGCCCCGATCTCCCGCGTCAGCAGGAGCGGCTCGGCGGCGCGTTCGCCCAGCATGTCGCGGAACCGTCCGTTCAGCATCATCGGAATCAGCGTCTCGCCGTCGCGCCGATACAGGCATACGCCGCAAGGCACCGTTTCCATGATCGCGGTCAGCTTTTGCTCGGTCGCCATCCGCTCGGTCAGATCGGTATAGGCGGAATAGGACGTCGTCGTCCCATCGTCGCGAGGGACGGTCGTGGTTTTCACATGAATCCATTTGAGTTTTCCGCCCGAGGTGACGTAGCGATAGGTCATGTCGTGTCCGCGCCGCGTCCGCGCCAGATCGTCCAGATTGCCGGACACCATCTCCATGTCGTCCGGATGAATGCCTGAAACGATGTTCTCGTCGTATCGCGCGCTCAACGCGTCGCGCTCGTCTTCCATCAGCGCGAAATACCCGTCGTTGAGATACATGATCGACAGCTTGTTCTCGCGATCGATATGGCATACGGCGATTCCGCAGGAGAGGTTGCCGAGCAGATCGTTCATGCGCGCGTTTTCCTCGGCAAGCCGCGCGTTATCGCCGGGAACGATGCGCAGCGTTCTGATCTTCGCCCCGCCGTTCACGGCGACGGCCGTGCAGAACAAACGGCGGGAAGATACGCAATCTCCCGCCGTGATCGTGATGTCAAGCGCCGCCTCGGTCACGTCCCGCGTCACGCTTTCCTCGCTCTCCCCGCGAAACGCGAGGCGGCGGGAAGCGGGTGCATCGCTTTGTTCGGCGCGTAAAAACCGCATGATTTCCTCGCTTCCGCGCGCCTGTCCGCTTTCGCCGCAGACAAGCGCGCCTTCCGCAAGGCAGGCGGCCGCCGCCTCGATGTCGCCCGCTTCGTAACACGCGCGGCAGAACCGCTCCGCCAGAATGAGGGCTTCCGTCATATCATCTGCCTCCGAGAATCTCTATGGGGCGCGCCGGGCGATTCCGCTCCCGCGCGGCGCATTCGGGCGGCCGATCATCACAGGCCGCCATAACCAAATGATTATACAGGATATAATAGCAATCCGTCAATAGTTACGACATATTATACATGAAACGTATATAAATAAACATATTTTGACAGATGACACGTTTTTGTCGCGCCGGACGCGGCGCGCGTTTTCACACAGGAGAGTTGCATTCGCGCGTCGATCAATGTATACTACCGATGGAACGAATAACGGCGGCGCGACGGCGCGCCCGGACGGAGGTTGTCACATGAAACTGTACGCGTTCGCGGACGAGGCTTCGCCTCATCTCGACGGGCAAATCACCGCGATGAAGCGGAACGGGCTGTCGGGGCTTGAAATCAGGACAATCGACGGACAGAGCGTGTCCGATATCACCCTTGAAAAGGCGCGCGAGATTTGCGCCCGCCTGTCCGGCGAAGGGCTGGCCGTATGGTCGGTCGGTTCGCCTATCGGCAAGATCGATATCGAGCGCGATGATTTTTCGGCGCACATGGACCGCTTTCGCCACACGCTCGATATCGCGCGCGCGCTCGGCGCGGGCAATATCAGACTGTTCTCTTTCTTTATCCCGGCGGGGAAAGATCCGTCGGATTATCGGGACGAAGTGATGGATCGCCTGTCGCGATTCGTCGACGCGGCCAAGGGGAGCGGCGTCGCGCTTTGCCATGAGAATGAAAAGGACATTTTCGGCGATGTCGCCTCGCGCTGCCTGGACATCCACCGATCAATCCCTGAAATGAAGGCCATCTTCGACCCCGCGAACTACATCCAGACGGGACAGGATACGCTTGCAGCGTGGGCGGCGATCAAGCCGTACGTTCGATACCTGCACATCAAGGACGCGCGCGCGAACGGCGTCGTCGTGCCGGCGGGCCGGGGCGTCGGGCACGTCGGCGAGATCCTTGCCGACTATATCGCGGCGGGCGGCGACAGCGTGACGATCGAGCCGCACCTGCGCGTGTTCGACGGGCTGAAGGCGCTCGAGCACGGCGATCGTCCGCGCATTGATTCGGAAACCTACGCAAGCAGCGACGCCGCGTTCGACGCCGCCTGCGACGCGCTCAAAGCGCTGCTGTAACGATCATCCTTGGTCGATCTCGATCCATTTTGGATTGCGTAACCGCCGAACGCCGACGCGCGGCCGGACAATCGCCCGCGCGAGCCTCCACTTACGGCGGGCGTTGCGCGCAACAACAAAAAGCGTCCGCGCGGAGAGCGAGACGCTTTTTTGTGATCAGCGACGAAGCGCGCGGCGAACGATCGCATTCGTTCCCCGCGTATCCCGGGTGTTTAATTCTCGGTCAGGCAGCCGTCCTGCACGTATACGTTGCCTTTGCAGTTGATCGCCATATCCCCGGCGTCGGTCGTCACGCTTGAATTGGTGATTTCCACCGAAAGCGGCGCCTGAATGGCGTCGTCGGAAGCGGTGATGTAGACCGTTGCGCCGTTGATGCGCACGAAACCCTTCTCCTCGCGGTCTTCTTTCTCGGCCTTGATGCCGTCCTCGCAGTCGAGGATGGTGATGCGGCCGCCGCGAATATCGACGCTGTCGTTTCCTTTTATGGCGTTATTGGCGGCGCTGACGGTGATCACGCCGCCGTTGATGCGAAGATCGTTTTTGCTGCCGATGCCGTTGTTGTGTCCCGCCTCGATCGTCAGCGCGCCCGTGCCCTTGATGGTCATATCATCCTTGCTGTACAGGCAGGCGGTGGGCGATTTGTCATTGATTCCAACGGCGCGGAAGGCGTCGGAGAGCTTGTTTTGCGTGTTCTCCTCGAGCTTAATCTCGACCTTATCGGCATTGAGCACGCAGATGGGCGCGGAAAAATCACAGTGGATGTCCACGCCGTTCAGATTGAGCTGCACATCGTCTTGATCGCCGACGTTGACGATCACCTGACCGTTGGCGAGCTTGCCGGTCAGCGTGTATTCGCCCGCCGCCGTAATGGTGATCACATCGCCCTCGACCGCCGCGCCCGCGCCCGTGACGGTCGTCGCGCCGTCCTTCAGTTCAATGAGTGTTTCGGCCTCGGCCAGCGCCGCAAAGGAAACAGCCAATAAGATCACCAAAACCGCCGGAATCCATTTCATGCCCTTCATTCGTTCCTCTTTCCGCCGGCGTTTGCCGGGCGAGCGAATTATCGCGCGCGCCGCGAAGGACGCGGCGCGTCTTTGCCTGAACGGGGTTATTCGCCGCCGGCAGCGCGGATTCCTGCCTTGCGTGACAAAATGTGCTATACTGTCCGCACAGCGCGCGATCAATCGCGTTTTTAGGGCGTTCCGCTCTCGTCGCCGCGTTTTCGCAATAGTTTGCGTAAAAAAGGGCATACTTCCCCTCAAAAGGAGGGATTACCATGATCGAACAGGATACCGTTCGCCTGCTGCGCGAGTGCGACGCGGGCATCAGGATGGGCGTCGCCTCAATCGACGAGGTATTCGACAACGCGCGCGACGAAGGGCTGATTCAACGCCTTGACAAATGCAAGGACGAGCACGAGCGGCTGCAAAAGGAGATCAACGAGTCGCTTGACCGCTACGGCGACGAGGGCAAACAGCCGAACGCCATGGCGAAGAGCATGTCGTGGATGAAGACCAACACGAGCCTCGCCATGAACGAATCGGACGCCACCATCGCCGATCTGATGACCGACGGCTGCAATATGGGCATCAAATCGCTCGCCAAATACCTGAATCAATTCGCGGCGGCGAGCGAGCAGGCCAAGGATATCGCCAAACGCCTCATCAACCTCGAGGAACGCCTCGTCCGCGATCTGCGCGATTATCTGTAAACCTGCGCCGTTCCCGAGCGCCGCGTTCGCCGTCCCGCAGGCGACGCCTCGAGAGGCGGGTACCCGACAAGCTGAAGCGCCCCGTTCGCCGTCCTTGACGAACGCGGGCGCTTTCACTATAATGGACTCACCGCTTAATCAAGCGTTCGGGAGGCGTTATGACAGACACGAAGGATGCCCCGTCGCGCAGGCAATCGGCGCTGCGCGCCATCAAGTTCCTGTTGTTCTCGGCATCGGCGGGCGTCGTGCAGGCGGGCAGCTTCGCGCTGCTCAACGAAATCGCGCATATGGCGTACTGGCCGGCCTATCTCATCGCGCTGACGCTCTCGGTGCTCTGGAATTTCACGTTCAACCGGCGCTTCACCTTCAAATCCGCCGCGAACATCCCCGTCGCCATGCTCAAGGTGTTCGGCTATTACTGTGTGTTCACGCCGCTCTCGACGTGGTGGGGCGACGCGCTGACGAACGCGGGCTGGAACGAGTATATCGTGTTGTTCGGCACGATGATCATCAATCTCGTGACCGAGTACCTGTTCTGCACGCTGGTGGTGTACAAAGGACAAATGGACAACAACAAACAGGCGATGGGCTGATTTTTTTCCGATTTGGCAAGAAAAGTCGAGCGGCTTTTTTCAGGTATCGTTATACTGGCGGGGTAAGGAGGCGAGCGAATGAAGGAACAGACGCTGGCGGTGCAGCGAATGCAGGATTACATCGGCGCGCACCTCGAGGACGAGATCACGCTCGGCGATCTCGCGCGGCAGTCGCTGTTTTCTCCGTGGCATTCCTACCGTCTGTTCAAAACGCACACCGGGCTGACCCCCGCCGATTACATGAGGCGGCTGCGCCTGTCGCGCTCGGCTGCGCTGCTCAAAAACGGCGCGCGCGTGACCGACGCGGCGTTCGAATTGGGATTCGGCAGCGTGGACGGCTATCAGCGCGCGTTCAAGAACGAATTCGGCTGCAACCCCGGCGAATACGCGAAGAAGAAAATCCCCATCGCGCTCTTCATTCCTTACGGCGTCAAATTCAAGGAAAAGAGAAAGGAAAACATCATCATGGAAAACGTACAGAGCGTGTTCATTCAACTCACCCATAAGCCCGAGCGCAAGGCGATCATCAAGCGCGGCGTCAAAGCCGAGGAATACTTCGATTACTGCGGCGAGGTTGGCTGCGACATCTGGGGACTGCTCATGAGCATGGATTCGATGACAGGCGAGCCCGTCTGCCTGTGGCTGCCCGAGAAGTTCAAAAAGCCCGGCACCTCGACCTACGTGCAGGGCGTCGAGGTCGCGTCGGACGCCGCCTGCGTCGTGCCCGAGGGCTTCGACGTGATCACGCTGCCCGAAGCCGATTACCTGATCTTCCAAGGCGAACCCTTCGAGGAGGAGAATTACGCCGAGGCAATCGAAGCGCTGCAAATCGCCATGAACCGCTACGACCCGAGCGTGATCGGTTACGAATGGGACGACCGGAACCCCCGCGTGCAGCTCGAACCGCGCGGCGAGCGCGGCTACATCGAGCTTCGCGCCGTGAAAAAGAAGGCGTAAAGCGCCCGTTCATCAAAGCACGGAAGGAAAAGCGTCATGAGCGAACAATCGACCGCATGGAAGAAAAAGACGATTCTGTTTCTTGTCAGCCAGTCCATTACGCTGTTCGGCTCGACGCTGGTGCAGATGGCGATCGTCTGGTACGCCGCCTATAAAACCTCGAGCGGCGCGTGGGTGGCGGCGTTCTCGATCTGCTCCTATCTTCCGCAGTTCCTCATTTCCTTCGTCGGCGGCGTCTGGGCGGACAGGTACAGCCGGAAAAAACTGATCATCGCCGCCGATCTCCTGATCGCCTCCGTCACGCTCGTCATGGCGCTGCTTCTGCCGTCCATTGACGGGGACGGTATTCTTCTGCCCGCGCTGCTCGCGATGTCGGTCCTCCGCTCGCTCGGCGCGGGCGTGCAGACGCCGGCGGTCAACGCCGTCATCCCGCAGCTCGTGCCGCAGGAATCGCTCATGCGTTATAACGGCGTCAACGCCACCATGCAGTCGGTCGTGCAGTTCGCCGCGCCCGCCGCCGCCGGCGCGCTGCTCACGGCGAGCACGCTCGGCGCGACGCTGTACATCGACGTGCTGACCGCCGCCGTCGGCATCGGGCTGCTTTCCTTCGTGGTGATCCCCTATCAGGGAAAGCCCGGGGAGAAAACTTCCGTGCTTGCCGACATGAAAATCGGCGTGAAATACGCGTTTTCGGATCGCCTGATCGGCCGGCTGCTCGTGATCTACGGGCTGTTCATCTTCCTCTGCGTGCCCGCTGGATTCCTCGCGCAGTTGTTCGTGCGCCGCGTGTACGGCGATTCCACCTATTGGTATATGACGGCGGTCGAGCTGGTCGGCTTCGCCGGCATGACGGCGGGCGGCGTGCTGATGAGCGCGTGGGGCGGCTTCAAAAGCCGCGCGAAAACGCTCGTCGTCGGGCTGTCCGCCTTCGGTGCGCTGGCGGTCGGCATGGGACTTTCCAGAAATATCTTCCTCTACCTCTCGCTTATGCTGCTGTACGGCGTGGCGCTGACCATGGTGCAGACGTCGACGACGACGCTGATTCAGGAGAAAGCCGACGCCGCCATGCAGGGGCGGGTGTTCGGCTTGCTCGGCTCGATGTATTCGGGCTTCCTGCCCCTCGGCATGGCGATTTTCGGCCCGCTCGCCGACGTCCTGCCGCTTGAATGGATCATGGTCTTCTCGGGCGCCGCGCTTCTTCTCGTCGCGCTTTTCACACGCGGGAGCAAGGGGTTTCGGGGCGCGTGACCGCGCGCAGGCTCGATATTCATGAAAAGAGCGTCCCAACGCATGTTTGAGACGCTCCCTTTCTTATTGCGCGCGCAGTCCGGTCATGTTTTCGATAACATCCAGTTCGTAGCATGGGAAATAGATGCCGTATCGCACGCCGTTCTGTTCAAATACCAGAATATGGTAGGGTTTAGAAAAGACGCATCCAACGGCGTTGACGGTCATTCTGTACTGCTTGTATTCTCCCTTGGTCGGCGCCGTTTCCTTGTTCCAGTACGGAACGGAAACGCGTTGATTTACGGTGATAATGCCGATCATATCGCTGAGCGGAAAAGCGTATACCGATTCCAAATCGCACAGGCACAATTGGTCGTCGCGGATAAAGGCGCTGACATCAAGGTTAACGAACTTGGTCGGCGACGCGTCCACGCGCTTGGGTAAGATGCTCCCGTATGTCACCGTATAATGAAACGCCAGCACATCAACCGACATGGCGGACGCGGGAACATTGAGTTCCCGCTTGATCGCTTCCTTGTCCGCTCGCGCGGCGCGGCTTGATGCTTCCGCCTTGTCCGTCGCCATCACCCGCTTCATTCTGCCATACGCCGCGAATGTCAGCGCCGCCCACGCAATCAAGCAAACGCCGCCGCCGATGAACAGCCCGGGCGCGTTCCGAAAGCCCTGCGAAAGCGAAACTTTGCCAAGCCCTTTTACAATGCCCGCGGCGATGCCAATCGCCGCCAGCCCGCAGATCGTCCTGATGAAACGAAGCGGCGAAGGCAGCTCGGCGGATTTCTGAACCGCCGCTGCGTTTGCCAACGACTGATCGAATCGGCGCGCCTGTTCCTCCGATACGGACGCCACGACGAATTCCTCGCCATTCATCCGCGTTTCGCCCTTGTTTTCCGTAATGTCGATCCCGAAAATCGGCTTCATTCGCGTCGCCATACCTTTCCTGATTTCTTCAAGAAAAGAAGCTTTCGCTGTCGCGCGAAAGCCTCTCTTGGTGCCGGTGGTCGGGGTCGAACCGACACGGTATCGCTACCACGGGATTTTGAGTCCCGCACGTCTGCCAATTCCATCACACCGGCATGCCGGATTAAACCGACAGGCTGTATTATACTGTCAAGAGAGGCCGTTGTCAAGACGCAAATCGCGTGCCTTCACGGATTCCGCGCGGGAAGCGCCGCGCGCGGCTACTTGTATTTTTCCTCCAATTCGCCGAATTTCTCGTGCGTGATGAGCGCGTCGTGCTTGGTGCCGTCCAGTTGCACCACGTACGTCCACCGACCGTAAGGCGTGATGTTGCGAATTTTCTCAAGATTAATGATATAGCTTTTATGGCAGCGAAAGAACAGGCGCGGATCAAGCCGTTCCTCGATCTCGCCGAGCGTTTCGGCAAGCACGAAGCGGCCGTCGCGCTCGGTATAGAGCACCGTCGAGCGCTCCTCTCGCTGCACGAGCAGGATTTCCTTCATGTTCATGAAGGTCACGCCGTCCTTGTGCCGCAGCATCAGCCTGCCGTCAGCGGCGACGGGCTTGGCGGGGCGAATCGCCTCGCTGACCGCGTTCGCGTCCCCGGCGGGGCGCTGCAGTATCCGCGCAAGCGTCTGATCAAGGCGTTCGAGCTTGAAGGGCTTGACCAGATAATCAAAGGCGTAAACCTCGAACGCTTCCTCGCGGTATTCCTCGTGCCCGGTGGCGAAAATGATGACGCAGGAAGGATCAAGATCCTGGATCTGCCGCGCGCACTCAATCCCGCTTAAGATCGGCATATCGACGTCGAGGAATACGACGTGCGGACGCGTCAGCTCGAACAATTGCATGACTTCCTCGCCCGTCGCCGCCTCGCCCACCACGTCGAAGCCGTCGGTCGCCTCGATGCGCTTTTTCAGGATCAGGCGAATGCCCACCTCGTCGTCGGCGACAAGCACGCGTTTATCCCTGTCGTTCTCCATCACGGAAACCTCGTTTATCGTATGATCAAATCGCGGGGACAGCCGCGAGGTTGTCCCCGCGCGCGGTTATCTGTTCGCGGGCAGACGCCTGAAGCTGCCGGGCGTGGGCCGTTTGAGCACCTCGGCGAGGATAATCCCCTGCAGCAGCGAATCCTTATCGTACTTGATATCAATCGATTCGCCGTCAGCCGTCACGCGCGGATCGGGCGTTTCTTCGCGGACGACGCGGTGATCCCGCTTGTCGTCGCCGAAAAACGTCGACATTTCTCCCGGCTGCATCGACGGATCGGACGGATGCGGCGCGCCGCCGAAGGGCTGCATGGTCGGCCGGTTCGCCCCCGTTCCGCGCAATGCGGGTTGAGCGTCCGCCGAGCGCGCCCGGCTCTTCGCGCTTGCCGCGCGTTCGGGCGTCTGCTCTTTCTTTCCGCGTTTTTCGGCGGCTTCCTTCCGCTTGTCCTCTTCCATCTTAGACTGCGCCTTTTTGGTGATCGATCCAAACAAGGAAATGACCGCCAACACAATGACAATAACAAGACTGTTGTCCATGGTGTCCTCCCTTCCGTCCGCCGTCCGCCGCGAAAGCGCGGCGGACGGCGTGATCACGCAGGAGCGTTCCCCGCGTTATTTCTTCTGCGGATGGGTGGTGTTCACGGGTTTATCGGTCTCGCTCTGCGCGGGCACGGTCGCCTTGGCGATTCCGCCGCGCATTTCGGTATCGGCGATGACGTTCTGCATCTGATAGTAATCCATCACGCCCAGTTTGCCCTCGCGCAGCGCCTGCGCCATGGCGAGCGGCACGGTGGCCTCGGCCTCGACGACCTTGGCGCGCATTTCCTGCACGGCGGCCTTCATTTCCTGCTCGTGCGCGACGGCCATCGCGCGGCGCTCCTCGGCTTTCGCTTGGGCGATGTGACGATCGGCTTCCGCCTGATCCATCTGGAGCTGCGCGCCGATGTTGCGGCCGACGTCGACGTCGGCGATATCGATGGAAAGAATCTCAAACGCCGTGCCGGCGTCCAAACCCTTGCCCAGCACCGTCTGGCTGATCAGATCGGGATTCTCCAAGACCGCCTTGTGCGTTTCGGAGGAGCCGATGGTGGTGACGATGCCCTCGCCGACGCGCGCGATGATGGTTTCCTCGCCCGCGCCGCCGACCAGCCGCTCGATGTTGGTGCGCACCGTGACGCGCGCCTTGGCGCG
>CAYWOS010000018.1:0-39995 GCA_964459985.1 uncultured Oscillospiraceae bacterium | reverse complement strand
TGATGAACTTGGCGACCGCCGCGCGCAGCTCGGGCATCCCGGCGGCGGCGGTATAGCGGGTTTTACCCTCGTCGATGGCGCGTTTGGCGGCCTCGCGGATAAACTCGGGCGTGTCGAAATCCGGCTCGCCCGCGCCCAGACCGATGATATTCTTGCCCTCGGCGCGCAGCTGCGCGACCAGCGCGTTCATTTTGAGCGTCACGGAGGGCGCAATGCCGCGGCACACCCTCGAAATGCCTAATGCCATAACCCGTCTCCTCGTCCCCGGTCGTGCCGGTAAAGTGTTTTCGCATAATTCATTCTATGTAAATTTCGTTTCTCCTGCATTCTTTTCAGAAATAATTATTTATTTGCAATTTTTTTGAAAGCATCCTTCATTTACTGAACGGCTGAACGCAGCGCGGCGAACTCCGCGACGCCGCGCGCGACGGCGGCGGCGATTTTCTGGCGGTACGCGCCGTCGTTCAGCGCCGCTTCCTCCTCGCGGTTGGACAGAAAGCCGCATTCGACGAGAATGGAGGGGATGTCAAGGGACAGCATGTAGTAGTCGCCCGAGAGCGCGACGCGCTTTTTTCGCGGCGAAAGCCCGTCGATCAGCGCCTGCTGCATCGCGCCGGCGAACAGCCGGCTTTCGTCCTGCCCCTTGCGGTAAAACACCTGCGGCCCCGACTCGGACGAAGAGCGGTACTCGTTCATGTGAATGCTCACAAGCAAATCGGCGCCGCCCTCGCGCGCGATATTGAGCCGCGCGTCCAGATCGCGGCGCTTGTTCGCGTCCAGATGCCTGTCGTCATCGCGCGTCATGAGCACGCGGCAGCCCATCTCCTCGAGCAGCGCGCGCGTCCTGATCGTCACATCCAGATTGAGCGTTTTTTCCCACAGCTTCATCACGCGCCCGCGCGCGCCGCCGTCGTCGCCGCCGTGTCCGGCGTCCAGCAGCACGGCGATCCCCGCGAGCGGCCGGCCGGCGGACGAAGCCTTCTGCGTCCGCGTCGCCCCCACCGCCATCAGCAAAACGAGCGAGCAGCCGAACAGCGTCAGCAGCGCGCGCCGCATCCGGTTTTTCCACAAATCGTCTCACCCCGCCGCACAAGAATTTTCTCCATCACTCTATGGAAATCGCGAAACAATTATGTAACAAATCCCGAAAAGTTTTCTCCACCGCGTTTTCCGCCGATTATCCACAGCCCGCGCCCGGCGCGGCGTATGCGATATGCAGTATATGCAGCGCGGCGGACGGGGTTTTCGCCCGAAATCAGGCGGCGCATTCATGCATATACCGAATATTTCTCCTTGATTTACGCCGCGAGGGGTTTTCAACAACTATCAACATTATCAACAGGGTTATCAACAATTCTGAACGCCAAAATGCCTGATGTGCCGCGATTTGGCAATAAATGTTGTTGATAACTTTCGACGAAAGCAAAGTTATCAACAAAAAAAGCGCCCGTCGGGGCGCGGTTGTCCACAAAAAAATCAACAGAGGCGATCGCGCCGGGGCGCGTTAACTTGTAACAGAAAAATAAGGATTATACGCGCGCGCCGCTCCCGGATGCAGCGTTCGCGTCATTTTGCAGCGCGTCCATGCGCCGCTTGAGCGCCTCGGGCGAGGCGACGGAAAAGCCGAAGAAGCCGAGCGGCTCGCCCAGCGCCTGATAGACGCCGTGCGTGTAGGCGATCAGATCGGCCTTGATGAAATCAATGCCGCCGTCCGCCTTGAACAGTTCCTCCCGCACGCCCACGCGCGCGATCTCGCCGACGAACATATCATGCGAGCCGAGCGGCGTCACGCTTTTCACCTTGCAGGCGATGTACGCCGGGCACTCCGCGATCGCCGGCGCGAACGCCATGCCCTCCACCGGCGCGGCGGTCAGGCCGCAGGCGGCGAACTTATCGGCGTCGCGCCCCGAGCGCACGCCGCAGAAATCGGTCGCGCGCAGGTTGCCGCGCCCGCACAGATTGACGACGAACTCGCCCGAGCGCTCGATGATATCGTGCGAGAACCGCTCCCTGCGCACCGAGATCGAGCACATGGGCGGCTCGGAATTGACGACGCCCGCCCACGCGATCGTGATGATGTTCGGGCGGTTCCCCTCGTCGGCGCAGGACACCATGACCACGGGCAGGGGCGCGAGCAGCGTACCGTTTTTCACCGTTTGAAACGCCATGACAAACCCTCCTTAACGAACGTTTTGGCACTTATTGCCGAGTTTTCCGTTATGCCGCCCGCCCCGCGAGCATGCCGCTCGCCCACGCGAACAGCAGGTTGAAGCCGCCGCAGTCACCGTCGACGTCGAGGATTTCGCCGCAGGCGTACAGCCCGGGGCACAGCCTCGATTCAAGCGTCGCCGGATCAAACCCGCCGACGTCCGCCCCGCCGCGCGTCACCTGCGCCGCGTCCATGCCGCGCACGGCGCGCACGGGCAGAGGATAGCGCGCAAGCATCCGCGCCAGCGCGCCGGGCGTGAGCGCCTGCCTCTCGAGCTTTTCGGCCAATTTGAGCGGCAGCAGCCCGCGCAGGAGCATCTCTTTGGGCAGCGTATGCGCGCGCGCCGACAGGCATTCGCCGATCAGCGCGGCGTGATCGCGGATTTCGTCAAGCGCGAGGCGGCGGTACAGCCTGTCCGCGAGCGCCATCGCCGGCGCGAAATCAGCGTACAGCGTCATGACATGCTTTTTACTCAGTCCCTCGCCCGCCGCGCGCGCGAGCTGCATGGCGCAGACGCCGCTCACGCCGTAATCGGTGAACAGCATTTCGCCCGCCGCCGCATCCACCGCGCGCGCGCCGTCGCACAGCGTCAGCCGCGCGGGCAGCCGCAGCCCGGACAGTCCCCGGATCGGCTCGCTGTCCGTTACAAGCGGCGACAGCGCCGGGCGCGGGGCGATCAGCGTATGCCCGAAGGCCGTGAGCAGGCGGTACGCGCCGCCGTCGTGCCCCAGCTTTCCGCCCGCCATGCCGCCGCACGCGACGATCACGGACGCCGCTTCCCATAGGCTGTCCCCTGAAGTCAGTGAAAACACGCTTCCGTTTTTTTGGATCGCGGTCACGGGCGAATCGCAGATCACCCGCGCGCCGTGCCGGACAAGCCCCGCGAGCAGCGCGTCGAGCACGGCGCTCGCCTGCCCGCAGGCGGGATAGACGCGCCCGCCTTCCTCCTCGGCCACGCGCAGCCCGAGGCGGTCAAAGAACGCCGCGATATCGTTAAGCGGCGCGAGGCGCACGACGCTTTCGGCAAAAGCGCTGCCGAAGTATTGCGGCGCGCCGGCGTTCCAGATGTTGCAGCGGCCGTTGCCCGTGGCGAGCAGCTTCCTCCCGGGGCGCTTGGCCGCCTCCAGCACGAGGACGCTTTTCCCCCGCAAAGCGGCGCAAAGCGCGGCGGTTAAGCCCGCCGCGCCCGCGCCGACGACAATCACGTCGTACATGGATTATTTCGTTCCGCTGATGGAATGGCTGTAGGCATACTTGATGGCGCTCTGGTGGCCGAAGTAGCCGTTGATGGCGGCGTCGGTATCGACGCGGTCGCCGGTATGCGTTCTGGAATTGACGAAGTGGATGCACACCTGGCCGTTGAAGTTGTTGTCCGAAATACGGTCGCCCGGGAAGTTATGCGGCACGGCGTACATCGAAGCGGCGAAGGTGCGGTTGCCGATGGTCACCCAGAGCGGGCGGCGGCGCCAGGATTCCAGCGCGCTCTCGCGGTCGGAGACCTCCTGCGCGTTGGTCACGCCGAACATGCGGCAGAAGGCGGCGGTATCGGACGTGGTCAGCGGCTCGACGTCGGCGTGATAATCGCCGTACAGGCGCTGCATGCGCATCGAGATGCCGGTGTACACGTCGGTCACGACGGCGTTGGTGCCGACCGTGAAGATTGACTGAATGCCGCCGGTGAACCAGTCGATCATTTCGACGGGGTAGAGCGTCGGGCTGACCGTGCTGCCGGTGTACGTGCCCACGGGCACGGTGCCGAACAGCTTGTGCTGCGTCTGCTCGCCCGCGATGCCGTCCACCGAGAGGCTTTCCGCCTTCTGGAAGGCGCTGACGGCGCTCATCGTCGCCGTGTCATAGCTGGACACGGTGTAGGTGCCCGTCTTGAGATAGCCCTTTTCGACGAGCTTATTCTGGAGAGCCTTCACCTCGTCGCCCGTCGAGCCCAAGCGCAGGGTGTTGTACGCCGCCTCGGGCGGCGAATCGGGATTGCCCGTCAGGTTGTACATCGCCAGCTCGTCGGTCGTCAGCACGCGCACGCAGTCGCCGCGCATCCAGCCGCTCACGCCGGCGTATTTCACGTTGAACCAGTTGTATTCGGTGCCCGTCTGGGCGGCGGTCTTGTACGCGCCGAGGTAGGCGAGCTTGGTGCCGCTCGCCGACACGACGGTCAGCTCCTTGCCGCTCATGGACGCCGCGCCGCGAATCTTGACGCGGTCAATGGTGGTGAACGCCACGTCGCTGAGCAAGCTCGCGTCGGGCACGGGCGTATCGGCGGGTCGGGGCGTCGCGGTGGGCTGTCCGCCCACCCACGCCAGATATTCGGCGTTGGTCATCACGCGCACGTAATCGCCGTGCAGCCACGCGGTCACGGCGGCGTTGTACTGAATGCGGTACCACGTCACGCCGCCGACCACCGAGGTCGAAAGATACTCGAACACCTCGCCCGCGTTCACCTGACCGTAGGAGCCGGACTTAGTAGACGCCGCCTTGCGGACGTAGAGCTTATCCGCCGTGGTGATCAGATAATCGCTGTTGCCGACCGGCGGCACGATGGGCCCCGGCGTGGGCGTGGGCAGCGAGCCGGTGTTCAGGTAGGCGTCCACCTGCCACTGGGCAAGCTGATACGCGCAGTCGCCGCGAATGTAGCCGCGATCGCCCGAGGCGGTGTAGACGGGGAACCAGACGTATTTGTTGGCCGTGCTGGTAAACGCCGCGCCCCACATCTTGAACACCGCGCCCTTGGCGCCCGTCTTGCCCAGCGTGCCCGCGCCGGTGTTGGCGCTCTCGCGAATCCAGACCGAGGAAATCGTGGTGGCGCAGTAGCCGGTATCGACGACCGGGTTGGGCGTGGGCGTGGCGACGGCGCCGCCGTCGCTCGCGCAGACCTGCGCCAGCGAGCCCAGCACGTAGCCGTAGCCGTCAAACTTGGTCGAATAGGCGTAATACCACAGCGCGCCGTTGGCGCCGGTGGTGGTGGCGAAGTACGGCAGGATGGTGCCCTTGGACAATTGCCCGTAGCGATCGGCGCTCAAGCCGGCGCTCTTGCGGAAGTTGACGCCGCCGCTCGTCAGGCGGATATAGCCGCTGGAGGGAATGGCGGACGTGGGCGCGGCGGTGACGGTCGGCGTCGTGGGCGCGACGGTGGTCACGGTATTGCCCGAGGCGTCGGAGTACTTGTAGCAGTCGCTGCGGATGAACCCGCGCGTCCCGTCATAGACGACCTCCGCCCAGTAATAACCGCCCACCTTGTTGGCCGTGACGCCGTAGTAGGGCAGGGTGAGGCCGAGCGGCAGCTTTTCGGAGGAGAGCGGCGTGAGCACCGCGCCGTCCGCCGTCGCGCGGAGGTTGACTTTGCCCTTGATCAGCGTGATATAGCCGATCGGCGTCGTCGGGGAAACGGTCGCGCCCGGCGCGGGCGTCGCGGTGACGACCGTGGAGGTCGTCAATTCGAGCGAGGGCGCGACGATAAAGCCGTTCCGCCCGTTATAGCTGACATAATACCAATCGTTGTCCGTCGTGCCCGAGGGCATGGTGATCACCTGCACCACCGTGCCCTGCAAGAGCGGCGCGATGGTCTCGGCGTCGGCGCTGGGCATCGCGCGGAAATTGGTCACGCCCACCTTGACGCGCGCGTAGCCGTTGTACACGCCGCCGGCATCGGGCACGCTCGTGGGCGTAACCACCACCGGCGCGGTCGTCGGCTTCGCCGTCGTGCCGGGCGCGGGCGTCGCGGTATAGCCGGGCACGCCGCTTGACTGCGTGGGGTTATTCTCCCATGCGGCGGCTTCCTCCGCCGTCAGGATGTCAAGGCAGGTGTTGAGGATATAGCCGTTGTAGTTTTGCGTGATCTTGCTCGGATCATTGGTTCGCGCCTTGTACCATGTCTTCCCGCCCTTTTGCACCGTGCCGTCCAGCAGCACGACCCAATCCTTGGGCAGGCGGCAGTAGTAATACTCGCCGTTGGCGGCGGTGCGCAAAAACACCTTATCGACGTTGGTGCGCCCGTACGTCGCGCCGTCCGCCAGCGCCGTCGCGGGCAGGAGCAGCGCCGTCAGGACCACCGCCAGCAGCGTCGCCGTCAAGCGGCGGCCAAGAGCCGAAGTCTTCATCATGATCCGACACCTCATCCCTCTGTTTCCGGGCATACGATCATCCGCCACAGCATCAGAACCTGTTTGCTATGAACAGGGATATCTCCAGATCAGTATATTACATTTTTGTTACGCGGTCAAGCGTTTTCTTCATAAAAACATGAGGAATTTCCTACATTTTTTCAAGAATTTTAAGAAATGGACGCGGAAAGCGGCGCGCCCGTCACGCCCTCCGCCGTCGCCGATACGACGCGGACCTCGGCGACGCCCATCGCCGCGCCCTTTGCGCGGCAGGGAACGTACTGGCGCGTGTACCCGACGGCGTCGCCGCCCTCGCTTCGCTCGAAAAGCACCTCGCGCGTCCGCCCGATCATGGCGCGGTGGAAATCAAGCGCCATGCCGCGCGAAAGCGCGATCATTTTCCGCGCGCGCGCCTCGCGCACGGGCTTGGGCACGGCGCCCTCCATCGTCGCGGCGAGCGTGCCCTCGCGTTCGCTGTACGGGAAAACATGCATCCTTGAAAAGCCGATCCTGCGGCAAAAATCATAGGATCGCGCGAATTCCTCCTCCGTTTCGCCGGGAAAGCCGGTGATCACGTCGGTGGTCAGCGCGCAGTCGGGAAACGCGCCGCGAAGCATGTCCGCCGCGCGGGCGAACTCCTCCGCCGTGTACCGCCGGCGCATGCGCTTGAGCGTTTCGTCGCAGCCCGACTGCAGGGACAAATGGAATTGATCGCACACCTTGCCGCGCCGGGCAAGCGCGTCGACGAACGCCCGCGTGACGATCACCGGCTCGAGCGAGCCGAGCCGGATGCGCGTGACGCCCGCGACGTCGGCGGCGGCGACGGCGTCGAGCAGCGTTTCGCCGTTCAAATCGCGCCCGTAGCTCGTCAGATGAATGCCCGTCAGCACGATTTCCTCAAACCCGGCGGCGGCGAGACGCGCGGCCTCGGCGCTTATATCCTCCGGCCCGCGCGAGCGGATGCCGCCGCGCACATACGGGATGACGCAGTACGCGCAAAAGCGGTCGCAGCCTTCCTGAATCTTGAGCGCGGCGCGCGTGCGCCCCTCCTGCCGCGTGACGAACAGGTTTTCATACGGGATTTTTCGGATATCGGACACGGCGGCGATCCGCTCGCCGCTTTGAACGGCGCTTTCGAGCAGCGATACGATCTCGCCGCGCCGCGCCGTGCCCAGCACGAGCCGCGCGCCCGTTTCGAGCAGCTTTTCGCCTTCCTTCTGCGCCAGACACCCGGCGATCACGATCTCGGCGCGCGGATTGAGCCTTTGCGCGCGGCGCACCGCCTGCAGCGATTTTTTGTCGCCCGTGCCCGTCACCGTGCAGGTGTTGACCACGTACACGTCGGCGCGCGCGTCGAAATCGACGACCGCGTACCCGGCGCGCTCGAACGCCTCCAGCATCGCCTGCGTGTCGTACTGGTTCACCTTGCAGCCCAGCGTGTGGAACGCGACCGTCGGCATGGCGCAGCCTCCTTTTGTGGGACGGGTTTTGCGAGGGGACGGAGGGTTGCGAGGGGGAACCGCTTTTGAGGGCAAAAGCGGTTCCCCCTCGCGCTCCCCTTCCGAAAACCGATCGGGGATGGTGATGAAGAAATGGGGAAGGGGAAGGGGTGGGGATGCTTGTCCGAAACTGGATCGGGCATGTTCACGGAATGAATGAAGGGCGAAGCCGGTTCAGGCGCTTTCACCGCAAACAGATCGGGCATGTTCACGCGGTCGTCGTCGGGCGCGGCGTCATTCGTACTCGCCCCGCGCGGCGAGCGCCATGACGACGGCGGCGAGCGCCGCCGTTTCGGTGCGGAAGATCCGGCTGCCCAGCGTGACGATCGTCGCGCCCGCCGCGCGCATCGCCGCGACCTCCTGTTCCGTCATGCCGCCCTCGGGGCCGATCACGACGGCGATATCCGTCGCCGCGCTCTGCGACGCGGCGCGAACAAGCGACAGCCCGCGCGCGTCCTCCCACGGCGTCAGCGCGAGGCCGTGCGAAGGCAGGCGCGAAAGCAGCGCGTTCATCGATATCGGCGTCTCAATCCCGGGCACGGCCGTCCGGCACGCCTGTTTCGCCGCCTCCAGCGCGATGCGCTGCCAGCGCTCGGTCTTTTTCGCGGCGTCGCGCGCGTCCAATCGAACAACGCAGCGCGACATTTCCACCGGCACGACGCGGCAAACGCCCGCCTCGGTGCACTTTTGCGCGATGAACTCCATTTTTTCGCCCTTGGGCAGCCCCTGATACAGCGTAATTTTCGTTTTCGGCTCAGGCGAGGGCAATTCTCCCGTTATATCGGTAAGCAAACCCTCCCCGGCGACGCGCAGGCGCGCCGAAAACAGCCTTTCCTCCATGATCACGGCGCATTCGTCGCCCGTTTTCATGCGCAGCACGGTCAGCGCGTGGCGCGCGTCGGCGTCGGTCAGCCGCGCGGCGTCCGCGTCGACGCGTTCGGCGAAAAAGCGGCGCACGGCGTCAGACCCTCGCGGCGAGCGCCACCCAGTCGCCGCGCACGCGCCGCTCGATCAACTGATAGCCCGCGTCCGCCAGCGCGCTTCGCACGTCGTCTTCCGCCTCGGCGATGATGCCCGAGCACACGAACAACGCGCCCGGCAGCAGATGATTTTTGAGCGGCGCGGCGAGCATACAGATCACCGGCGCGAGGATATTCGCCACGGCGAAATCAAAGCGCTCGTTCAGGCCCTTCGTCAGATCGCCCTCGCGCACGTCGATCCGGTCGCTCATGCCGTTCAATTCGACGTTTTCCCTCGCCACGCGCACGGCGTCCGGGTCGATATCAACGGCGACGATGCCGCGCGCGCCCAATTTGCCCGCCGCGATCGCCAGTATGCCGCTGCCCGTGCCCACGTCGAGCATTTTGCCGCCCGCGTAATATTTCTCGATCAATTCGACGCACATCGCCGTCGTCTCGTGCGTGCCCGTGCCGAACGCCATGCCGGGATCGAGCGATATCATCAGATCGCCCGGCCGCTCGTCCCACGTTTCCCACGTCGGCTTGACGACCAGCCTTTCGCCGATGCGGAAGGGCTTATAATACTGTTTCCACGTCTCCGACCAGTCCTCCTCGCGCACGCCCTTCTGCGAGAGCGAAAGCGCGCCGAAACCCGTCATGCCCCGCAGCGTTTCCCGCATTGAAAGCAGGAGATCGCTTAATTTCTCGTCGCGCGGGAACCACGCCTTGACCTCGACCTCCTCGGGCATGGCGTCCACGACCGATTGATCCATGAGTTCCCACATCTTCGTCGGCGCGTTCACGTCGGGCAGATCGGCGCGGTCGAAGATCTGCGTGCCCGCCGCGCCCATGCGCATGAACATTTCGCTGACCGCCTCGGCGCCCGCCGTGTTGGTCGTGACGGTAATTTCGGCGTATTCCATTATGCCTCCCAGCGTCCCATAACGACGACGTCGTGATACTGTCCCTCGCGGAAAATCTCGCTTTTGCACACGCCCTCGCGGACAAACCCGCTCTTTTCGTAACAGCGCAGCGCGGCGAGGTTGAAATCAAACACGCTGACCTTGATCTTATGCAGGTTCAATTCCCGAAACCCGAAATCGCACAGCGTTTTGACGGCGTCGGTGCCGTAGCCCCTGCCACGCGCGTCCTTTTTGCCGATCAATATGGCGATTTCGCCCAGCCGGTTCTTCCAGTCGATATGGATGAACCCGCACCGCCCCAGAAACTCGCCGTCCAGCGTTTCGACGGCGAACTGATACTCGCCGCGCGTGTAGCTCGTCTGCCCGCCGATAAAGCGCGCCTCGTCGTCGACGGTCGAGGGGTACAGAATGCCGCTCGTCACGCCGCGCATGACCTCGTAATCGTTGACGAACGCCATTTCGGCGTTCAGATCGCCGTTTTCCATCGCGCGCAGGCGCACGAGCCGACCCTGATACATGCTTGACTCCCTTCCTTTGTCCCCGACGCGAATCGCGGGGCGATGCGGATTACTCGACAAATACGGCGGAATACCAGTTTTGTTCCTCGGTTTTCTGATCGGCGAGCGTGCGGATGGGCAGGCCGAGCTGCCGAACCGTTTTGAACACGTCGATGCCGACGCTGTGGAACGCCGGGCGCGCCTCGTGAATGTGGCGGCAGGGCAGCCCCTTCTTGCCCGCGCACTCGCCGCACAGCCCGCAATCGCACATCGAAAAGGCGAAATAATAGCCGGCGCGGTACGCCTCGCCCTCCAGCGCGAAGGACACGCGCTGCGTCACATGCTTATCATGCCCGCGAATAATGATTCCCCATTGGTAGCGCGACAGCATTTCGCGGTACTCGGCAAGCGAAACGTTGTGCTCGCGGCTCGGGCAGGTCAGCCCGGTGCCCCAGTCGGCGCAGCCGTACATGCACTTGAGCAGCGTGCGCGTGTCAAAGCAGATGTCCGGCAAATGAAAAGGCACGGCGTCCACCGCGCCCATCTCCAGCGCTTTTTGAACCATTTCCTTGGCGTATGCGGGGAAATCCGCCATCAAAAAGACCCCTTTCTCGGGTGCAGCAGGCCGTCCGCCCAATCGATCACGCGGTAGCCGATTTTCTGATGCTTTTTCATTTCGAGCGCGGCGTCCAGCGCCAGCGCGCGGTAGTCGTTGTTGTCGGGCGCGCGGCGCACCGCCTCGCGGAACGCCTGATGCGCCGAGGAATACTGGCGCAGCGCCATCAGCACTTTGCCTTCCAGATAATACCATTCGTCGCTGCGCGTCTGCGCGCGGCCGAGCTGTCTTAATGCGCTCTCGTACCGTCCCTGCTCCATGAGCTTTTGCGCGAAGGCGATCGCCTGCCCGACGGGCACGTCGTGAAAGCCGACCTGCCGCTGCGAGGACAATCGGAGCGCCTCCTCGTAGGCGAGGTTCAGGCGCACCAGTTCCTCCTGCGCCCGCATCTGCCTGTCGTGATCGACAAACAGGTCGGGATGACAGGTCTTGACCCGCGTGCGGTAGGCGGCGTGCACCTGCTGTACGTCGGCGTCGCCCGTCAGCCCCAGCACCTCGTAAGCGTTCAACGGTCAGCCTCCCCTCAAAGCGCCGCGCGGCGGATGTCCGCGCCCAGCGAGCGGAGCTTGTCCTCGATATGCTCGTAGCCGCGCGTGATGTATTCGGGGTTGAAGATTTCGGTCATGCCGCGCGCCATCAGCCCGGCGACGACGAGCGCCGCGCCGGCGCGCAGATCGGTCGCCGTGACGGGCGCGCCGTACAGTTCGCTCACGCCCTCGATGATCGCCGTCTGCTCGACGATGCGCACGCGCGCGCCCATGCGCTGCATTTCCATCAGATGCTTGAAGCGCGAATCGAAAATGGTCTCGGTCACGATGCTGTCGCCCTCCGCCATCGTGAGCAGCGCGCTCATGGGCTGCTGAAGATCGGTGGGGAAGCCGGGATATTCCTGCGTTTTGATGTTGACGGCGCGGTGCGCGCGCACGGTGCGCACGCGGATGGCGTCGTCCGAATCGGTCACCTGCACGCCCATTTCGAGCAGTTTCGCCGTGAGCGATTCCATATGCGTCGGGATGCAGCCGCGCACCGTCACGTCGCCGCGCGTGGCGGCGGCGGCGATCATGAGCGTGCCCGTCTCGATCTGGTCGGGGATGATGGTGTAGGTCGTCCCGTGCAGGCTTTCGACGCCGCGAATGCGGATGGTATCGGTGCCCGCGCCCTTGACGTACGCGCCCATGCTGCTCAAAAAGTTCGCCAGATCGACGATGTGCGGCTCGCGCGCGGCGTTGTAGATGATGGTCGTGCCCTTGGCTTTGACGGCGGCGAGCATGACGTTGACGGTCGCGCCCACGGTGATCTTGTCGAAAAACACGCCGCTCCCCGTCATTTCGCCCTTGAGATAAATGACCGCGCCGCGCTCCTCCACCTGCGCGCCCAGCGCGCGGAAGCCCTTGACGTGCTGATCAAAGGGGCGGTTGCCGATATCGCAGCCGCCGGGATAGCCGATCTCCGCCCGGCCCAGCCGCCCCAAAAGCGCGCCCCACAGATAATAGCTCGCGCGCATTTTGCGCGTGAGCGAATAGGGCACGGCGTAACCCTCCGCCCCGCGCGGATCGACGATCATGCGGCGCTGCTCGGGTGAAAAAACGACGCGCGCGCCCAGCATGGTCAGCATTTCGGTCAGGACGTGCACGTCCTCGATATCGGGCAAATTCTCGATCACGCAGGGCTCGTCGCAAAGCAGCGTCGCCGCGATGATCGCTACCGACGAGTTTTTGCCGCCCGAAACATACGTTTCGCCCATGAGCGGGTGACCGCCGGTGATCGTCAGCTTGTAAGGCTTCATCAAAGGCCCTCCGTCCGCCGCGCGGAATCAAATGCATCCGCCATGGGCAGATTCTCCGATAGTATACCATATCGGACGGTATTTGTTAAGCAGAAATATTTCGTAAGAGGCGCCGCGCCGCCGGCGGGCGAAACGACCGCGCGGAAGGCGGGGCGAAAGCGCGGCGGCGCGCGTCCGTCTATCGGCGCGCGGCGATGAGCGGCACGCGCATTTCAGGCTCGGTCAGCCCAGCGTGAACGCCGACCAGTTCGTGATCGCCGCGCCTGCCGTCCACGCAGTCCAGATCGGTCGAAAGCGCCATATAATCGCCGACGAAATCGCGCAGCTTATCGCGTTCGCGCCCGCCGCCGAGGAAATCGCGGATGAATTCCTCGCGCGGGATCAGCAGGAAGTTCTCGCCGAACGCCGCGCGGAAGGCGGCGGGAAAATCGTTCAGGCGCTCGGGCCTGACGAAAAAGGAGGCGGCGCGCGCCTCGACGCTGGGCAGGCGAACCAGCATATCAAGCAGCTCGGGGCAGTCCTCGACATAGTGATGCCGCGAGTCGACAAGCCCGTGATCGGCGGTCAGCATGAGCAGCGTACCGGCGGGCAGGTCGTTATAAAAGCGCTCGACGCGCGCGTTGAGATCGCGGACAAGCGCGGTCACGTCGTCGTGACGGCAGCCCTTTTCGTGCATGGTATGGTCCGGCTCGCCCCAGTAGGTATAGATATAGCGCGTTTTGTCGTCGCGGGCGAGCGCCAGCGCGGTCTCGAACAGCCGGTCGAGCGTATCGACCCGGACGTCGCCGAAAGGCGACACGCAGCACGCCTCGGCGACGCCCGCGGCAGTGATTTTGTCAAAGATGAACTCGCGCGGGATATAGCGGTTCGCCACGTGATAGTCGGCGGCAATCTCGCCGTCCGAGCGGTTGATGAAGATATCGACCGGCTTGTCGATCTCCTTGAAATACAGCGTCCAGCCCAGCCACGCGTGCTCCTTGGGCGACAAGCCCGTTTCGATGGAGGAGGTGGCGTTGGTCGTGGTCGAGGGATACACGGCGGTCATCTCGCGCGCGATATGGCGGCGCAGAAAGGCGTCCCCGGGCAGCGCCCTTTCGAGGACGTCCATCGCCATGCCGTCAAACAGCATGAACACGACGTTCTTCGGCGCGTCCGCTAGCCATTCGTCGACCGCCGCGAGCGTCGGGTGCGCGCAGGGCACGCCGTAATGCTTAAGCAGCGAGGCGGTCACGTTCAGCCCGCAGTTGGTATAATCAGGATAGAGGATTTTCATGGAAGGATTCACCCTTTCCCAGCAATTCGCCCGCCAGCTCGATCTGTTCGGACACGAGATCGCAAATCATATCGGCGGCGACGCGCGCCTGCCCGGGCGCGGCGATATCGGCGGTGCGCCAGCCGGCGGCGAGCACGTTGCGCACGGCGGCTTCCACACAGTCCGCCTCGCGGCCGAGCGAAAGCCCGTCGCGCATCAGATCGGCAACGGCGAGCAAAGCGCCCCACGGCGCGCGCTCGGGCGCGGCCCGATCACAAAGCGGCGCGAACAGCGCGACGTCGCCGCCCAGACACACATCGCGCAGAAAGACGGGATAGGGCGCGAGCGCCGTCGCCACGGCGAGCAGCACGGCGCCGGTATTGGGCGGCGCGAGCAGCAGCCCGAGCGAGGCGGGCGCTTCGACGAGCGCCGTCGCCGCGTCGGGCGCGGAAAGCAGCCGCGCGCCGGCAAACGCCCTTTCGGCGCGGAAAACCCAGTCCTCGCGCGCCCTGCCGCCCGGCGCGACGTGCGCGACGGGCATATCCTCGCGCGCGGAAAACGCCTTCGCCGCTTCAAACGCGATGTCCTTCGTTTCATCGTCCATGCTTTCGACGGTCGCCAGACAAAACCGCGCGGCGCTCTCCGACACGGCGCGCGGCACGTCAAACACGCGCAGGCGCAGCGCTTCGCCAAGCGCCTCGCGCAGATCGTCCAGCCCTTCCGCCCGCGCGTCGGCGGCGAACACGGCGTCGGCGGCGAGGCAGGCGTTGACCAGCGCGTCGGGCGCGCCCGGGACGAGCGTTCCGCGCATCAGGACAAACGCGTGCCCGAACGCGGCCGCCGCGTCGGACAGCGCGCGCTCGGCGGCGGCGAGCGCCGATTCGCCCTCGCCGTCGGTCAACAGCAATATTTTCGCGCGCATCCCGTCACTCCCATTCAAGCGGATACTGCTGCACGGCGTAATCGAGCTTCTTGCCCGTGGTTTTGAGGTTGTTGAGAATGGTATTGATATTGCCCGTGTCGGTGTGCGGCGTGATGGCGAAATCGTTGTAGTCGGTGCGCGAGGAAATACGGCAGGGGATGATGCGGAAGAAAGTGTCGGTCAGTTCATCGCCCTTATAGCGGAAACGAAGCTGGAAAATAAAGGTATTCATGTCGCTGGGCTTGTTGTTGCCCGCGAAGGAGCAGTTCGCCAGCGAATAGACGATGTACTTGCCCTTGTAGCACTCGATGGGGTTGATGCGGTGGCTGTGATGGCCGATGACCAGATCGGCGCCCGAATCAATCGCGGCGCGCCCGAGCATAACCTGATTGTCGCGCGGCGCGTAATCCAGTTCCTCGCCCCAATGGAAGGAAACGACGACGATATCGCATTTCGATTCCTCCCGCGCCTCGCGGATGTCCGCGTCCACGACCAATTTCAGCTCCGCCGAGGTGATGGGCTGGTTGAGCGTCTGATACGCCAGAATGCCCACGCGCCTGCCCTGCGTTTCGTATATCCCCAGATGTCCGGCGTCCGCCCAGACGACGCCCGCGCCCTCCAGCGCGGAAATCGTGGACGACTTGCCCGCCTCGCCGAAATCCTCGACGTGGTTGTTTTCGACGGTCGCCGCCTCGACGCCGTTGTCGGGCAGGATGGAGGCGTAGGCGTAGGGCGCGAGGAACAGGTAGGAATTGCCCTTCTTTTTCGAGGGAATCGAATACTCGTCGGCAAGCGTGCCCTCGAAATTGACGATGGTGAGATCGTCCGATTCGAAGATGTCCCTGACGTTGCGGAAGATGAAATTCACGTCGCCGTCCTGTTTCTTGAGTTCTTTATCATAGATCGACGCGCCCGAGTGCTGCACGTTGCGCCCGATGGTCACGTCGCCCACGGCGGTGATCGTGAGCACCGTGCTGCCGTCGGTCTGGCGCACGGGCGTCGCGGTGGGCGCTGCGGTCGCCTGCGGCGAAAAGGGATCGGGCGCGGGCGTGGGCGTATTCAAAATGCTGTGGAGATCGACCTCTTCCTCGTCCTCGGCATACGACAGCGCGAAGGGCAGCGCGACGACGAACAAAAGCAGGAGCGACAGCGAAAGAATGCGTTTCATGGTATGTCTCCTTCGGTCAGATTTCATCGAGGAACTCGGCGATCCGCCCGAAGGCGTCCTCGAGCTTTTTCTGCCCCGTGGCGTAGCAGCAGCGGATATGGCCCTCGCCGCTTTGCCCGAACGCCGTGCCCGGCACGCAGACGACGCGCTTGTCGTTGAGCAGGCGCAGGCAGAATTCCTCGCTGGTCAGCCCCGTCGAGCGGATCGAGGGGAAGCAGTAGAACGCGCCGCGCGGCGTGAAGCAGGAAAGCCCCATTTTACGGAAAGCGTCGAGCATCAGCCGGCGGCGGCGGTCGTAGCTGGCGCGCATGGTCAGTACGTCCTGATAGCCGTTCTCGCGCCCGCGCTTGAGCGCCTCGGTCGCGGCGACCTGCCCCTGGCGCGGCGCGCACATAATGGTATACTGGTGGATTTTGTTCATTTGATACGCCAGTTCCGCGGGCGCGCAGACGAACCCCACGCGCCACCCCGTCATGGCGAAGGCTTTTGAAAGGCCGTTGATGACCACCGTGCGATCGCGCATCCCGGGCAGGCCCGCGATCGAGGTATGCCCGCCCTCGTAGACCAATTCGGCGTAGATTTCGTCGCTGATAACGAGCAGATCGCGCTCGCGCGCGATTTCCGCGATGCCCGCGAGCGATTCGTCGTTCATCACGCCGCCCGTCGGGTTGTTGGGGAAGGGCAGGATGAGCGCGCGCGTGCGCGGCGTGACCGCCTTGCGCACGTTATCGGGGTTCAGGCGAAATTCGTCCGCCGCGAACGTGGGCACGGGCACGGGCGTCGCGCCGCAGAAGGACACGCAGGGCGCGTAGCTGACATAGCCGGGATCGGGCAGGATGACCTCGTCGCCCGGGCGCAGGCTGACGCGCAGCGCCAGATCGATCGCCTCGCTCGCGCCGACGGTGACGATGATTTCTTCTTTCGGATCGTAATCAAGCGAAAAGCGCCCGCGCATGTACAAAGCGATCTCCGTCCGCAGCGGCATCACGCCGCGATTGGGCGTGTACTGCGTTTCGCCGTCGAGCAGGCTCTGGACGGCACTTTCGCGGATATGATACGGCGTGACAAAATCAGGCTCGCCAACGCCCAGCGATATCGCGTCGGGCATCGTGCCGGCGATATCGAAAAAGCGGCGGATGCCGCTGGGCGGCACGGCGCGGACGAGCGGCGAAATAAACCGCTCGCTCACAGGCTCACCGCCATTCTGCGATCGACCGTCTCGCCCTCGAACACCACGCCGTCCTGCTTGTAGCGCTTGAGCACGAAGCTGGTCGCCGTGCCGGTGACCGATTCGAGCGGCGACAGCTTTTCGCTGACGAAGCGCGCCAGCTCCTTGAGCGTGGGCGCTTCGACCAGAACCAGCAAATCGTACGCGCCGCTCATGAGGTACACGCTTTTCACCTCGTCGAAGCGGTAAATGCGCCCCGCGATGGCGTCAAAGCCCATATCGCGCTGCGGCGTGACGCGCACCTCGATCATCGCCTCGACGCGGTTGCGGTCGGTTTTGTCCCAGTTGACGATGGGCGCGTACTGCAGTATCACGTGCTCGCGCTCCATTTCGTCGATGGCGGCGGCGACAGACTCCGCCGTTTCGCCCGTCATCACGGCGATTTTCTCGAGCGGCACACGGCAGTCCTCGCGCAGGATCTCCAATATTTGTTCCTTGATCGGCTGCATGTTTTTTACCTCACATGTTTTTCGGACAGCGCCATAAAGGTATCGATTTCGTCGGTCAGCACCTTGAGCGAGGCGCGCCAGAACGCCGGATCGCGCACGTCGATGCCCACCGACGCCGCGACGTCGGCGACCATGCCCGACCCGCAGGAGCGGAGCAGCTTGTTGTAATCGGGCACGAACGCCGCGCCCTTTTCCAGATACCGCGCGAACACGCCCTTGCCGAACAAAAGCCCGAAGGCGTAGGGGAAGTTGTAGAAATTCAGCCCCGAGAAGTAGTAGTGGCACTTGCACGCCCACATGTAGGGATGGCGCGCGTCCTTCTGCAGGCCGTCGCCGTAGGTCTTTTCCTGCGCGTCCAGCATCATTTGGCAAAGCTCGTCCGGGCTCATGGTGGCGTCCCTGCGGTTTTCGATGACCGCCGTCTCGAACAGGTAGCGGCTCATGATATCGACGATCACCTGCGTCGATTCGGTCAGATCGCCGTCGATGAGCGTGAGCTTTTCCGCGTCGCCGGCGTCCTTGAGCACGGCGTGCGCGAGCAGCGTTTCGTTGAAGATGGACGCGGTCTCGGCGAGCGGCATGGGCGCGTCGATCATGGCGTAGGGCAGCCCTTCCATGCATTTGTTGTGCCACGCGTGGCCCAGCTCGTGCGCCAGCGTGCTGACATCCGAAAAGCTGCCGGCGAAATTGGTCAGCACGCGGCTCTGGTTATACTGGTGCAATTCGGCGCAGAACGCGCCGCCGCCCTTGCCCTCCTTGGGGAACACGTCGATCCAGCGATCGGAAAACGCGCGGTCGATGAACGCGCCCATGTCGGGCGAAAACTTGCTCGTTTCCAGAACGAGCTTTTCGCGCGCCTCCTCGATGGTATACACCGGCGGCGCGTAATCGCCCGCCGTGACGGGCGCGAAGAGATCATAGAAAGGCAGGCCGTCCCGGTGCCCGAGCAGTTCGCCCTTGCGCCGCAGGTATTTGCGGAAGGCGGGCAGCGACTCCTCCATGGCGGTCAGCATGGCGTCCAGCGTTTCCCTGTCCATGTTCGCCTGATCGAGCGTCTGCGCCAGCACGCCGTCGTACTTCTGCGCCTCGGCGCGGGTAAGCGCCTCGCCCTTGATGGCGTTCAGGCACGCCGCCATGGGAATCTCGATCTTGGGATAGGCGGCAAGCTCGGCCTCGTACGCGTCCCTTCGCACCTGCGGGTCGGGATCGTACGCCTTGGCGCGCGCGGCGGAAAGCGGGATGTCCTCGCCGCGATACGAAACCGTCAGCGTGCCGTCCAGTTTGTCGCGCAGCGTCGAAAACGCGCCGCCGCCCGTCAGCGACATGCGCAGCATCCATTTTTCAATCGCTTCGTCCATCAGATGCGCGGCCTGCTCCTTATCGCGGCGCAGGGAGAAATCAAACGCCTGCAAATCCTCGTTTTCGGCGATCAGCGCCTCAAGATTGTCCGTCTTGCCCAGATACCGCACGAACGCCGACGCCATCAGGCGGATATCAACGAACATGATTTCCACGCGGTCCATGAGCTTTTGCGCGTCGGCGTCGGTGGCGTCGGTGGACAAAACAAAATTGGCGTAGCTGCCCAGCCGCTCGGTCGCCGCGCTCAAGCGCTCGTTCAAATCAAGCGCGCCGCGAAGAACGGTAAGCGTATCCCCGCCCGAGGCCAACAGCGCGTTCGCTTCGTCGGTCAGGCGCGCGCACAGCGCGATATCGCTTTCGATGCGCGGGTCGGAAAAGCCGTCGTACAGAACGGAAAGATCCCACGTGTAGTCGCTCATTGTCGTCTTCCTCCGAAAACAGTTTATTTCCCGGTATAGTAGCCGCGGTCGACCACGGCGTTCAGGCAGGTTTCCTTGCTTTCGTCCAGATGATGCTGCATCAGCTTTTTCAGCCCCTCCAGATTGCGCGACTCGATCAGATACACCATTTCGTGATGCTCCAGATGCGCGCGCGAGCGGCGCACGATCGAGGCGATGGTCACGGCGGAAAAGCGGCTGACGTATTCCTCCTGGCTGTCGATGACGCGCAGGATGCGCCGCTTGTCCGACATATGCTCGATGGTGCCGTGGAACAGGCGGTTGTAGACGGCGAGACGCTCGACGTCCTCGTACTGCTGCGCCACGTCCATTTCGCGCAGGATGGAGCGCAGCTCGGTGATCTTTTTCTCGGTCGCGTTGTCGATCACCGAGGGCAGAATGAGCATCATCATGGCGTTGCGGATGGTGAAGATTTCGTCGATATCGTCCAGCGTGAAGGCGCGCACGACGACGCCGCGATGCAGCACGTACTCGACCAGCCCGTCGCGCTCCAGTTTGCGCAGCGCCTCGCGCAGGGGCGTGCGGCTGATGTGCAGTTTGTCGGCGTACGCCGTTTCGACAATCCGCGAGCCGGGCGGGATCTCGCCCATGATAATGGAATGCTTGAGCTGCTCGTACGCGATATCGCGGATGGGACGGCTGCCCGCCGACTGCTCCTGCGCAAACTCCGTCATGCGTTCATCCCCTTAAAAAAATGTATACACGCTTCACTATACAATCGAAAGCCGGAGATGTCAAGCGCGGCGCGCCGGGAACGCGGGGCAATCGCTTGCGGGCGGTCGCTCTCCGAAACGCCGTATATCAAGAAAACCGCCGCGATATCGCGGCGGCGGGGACGGCGGTTTTCCGACGCCTGTTTCCTATGTCAATTTTTCGGGGGCGGCGGCAAATCAGGCGCGAACCGGGGAAACAAGGATGCTTTCCCGCCGTCCGCGCGGTTTTCCGCGCTATATATCCCACACGTCGGGGTCGGTGCTCGATATGCCCGCCGCGCCCGCCTTGAGCGCGCCCACGACGTCCTCCTTGTCCTCGATCAGCCCGCCGGCGATGAGGGGCACGCCGGTCATGCGCGCGATCTTGCCGATGATCTTGGGCAGGCCGCCGGGCAGCACCTCGATAAAATCAGGCTCGACCTGCTCGATCTGCCGGCGGATGACCGATAAAGCCATGGAATCAAGCAGGAAAAAGCGCTGCACCGTCGTCAGCCCGCGCGCCTTGGCGTGGCGGATCAGCGCCTGCTTGGTGGAGATCACGCCGTCCGCCGCCGTGCGCTCGATCAGGTAATCGACCGCCGCTTCCTTGGCGGACAGCCCCTCGATGAGATCGATGTGCACGAAGGCGGCGCGGTCGGCGCGCTTGATCCTGTCCACGATATCGGCTATGCGGATCACGTCGCCGTACAGCGCGAACACGACGCGGCAATCGGACGAAAGCGCGCGCTCAAGCCCCTCGTCGTCCTTGACGGCGGCGATGACGGGCGAGGTTTCCAGAAGCGAGGATAACGCCTGCCTGTCCATACTACTCCAAAATGTTCGTGGTCACGTAATCGACGCCCCACGCGATCAGCCGCTCGGCGGCTTCCTTGTCGTTGACCGTCCAGCAGTTGACGGCGACGCCGGCGTCGTGCAGCGCCTTCACGCGGTCCCCGGTCAGCGCGCGATAGTAGATATCCAGATCAAGGCGGTTGTCCGTGAGCGTGCCGATCAATTGATCGTCGAACGTATCCGTCAGGTACTGAACGTTAAACGACGGATGCGCGCTCTTGAGATACACGCAGTTGGGCAGGTCAAAGGAGATATAGATCATGCCGTCCAGCGCGTCCCGCGCGCGAATGATCGAAATCATCTCCTCGACGGCGTCCGGCTCGAAGTGGTTTTTCAGTTCGAGCACGCGCGCCTTGCCGTATTTTTGGCACACGGCGATATACTCGTCCAGCGAGGGAATCATCAGATCGGCGCGGCCGCGAACGCCGTCGATGTCGGTCAGGCGCAGCCGGCGCAGCGTTTCATAGGTCGTCTTTTCAACGATCATGGAATCCAGCGCCACGCGCGCGGTGTCGTCGTCGTGGAAAATGACGTATTGCCCGTCCGCCGTCCTGTGCACGTCGGTTTCGACGCCGAAATAGCTGCGGTTGCCCGCCGCGACGAACGCCGATAGCGTGTTTTCCTTTTCAATGCCGCTCAAGCCCCTGTGCGCGATGATCTTCGCCTGTCCGCGCGCGATCTTCACGGTATCCATCGTGATCCCCCCATATCGGTCAGTGTTCGGCTCATTATACACCAAACGCCGCCGCAAAGGAAGCGTTTGCTTTACAAAAGACGCAAAACCTTTTATAATGGACGAAAGAGGTGGCGACCTGTGCGCGAAACCGTCGTTCGCAGCTGGGACGAGCTGCAAAAGGAGATTTTCAGCGGCGTGTGGGACGAAAGCATCCGCCGCTATCGCGACAACCGCGTGTATCGCGGCGTGGGGGACGCGGGCTGGCAGCTCGTGCCCTCGCTCAACCGCGTGTGCGCGCACGATCTGTCGCTGGAATACCAGATGCTGCGCTCCTTCCGCAAGTACGGCTACGCCGATTTGCAGCACGTCACATCGTTCTGGCAGACGCTGGCGATGGCGCAGCAGTTCGGGCTGCCCACGCGCCTGCTCGACTGGACGTATTCGCCGCTTGTGGCGGCGCACTTCGCCACCGAAAACCAAGGCCTGTTCGACCGCGACGGCGCGATCGTCTGCGTGCACGTCGACCGGATGAACGAGCTGCTGCCCGACAGACTCAAGGCCATGCTCAAGGCGGAGCGCTGCAATATCTTCACGCTCGAAATGCTCGACAGAATCGGCGACCGCTTCGACGCGCTGCGGCAGATATCGGACGAGCCCTTCGCCCTCTTTTTCGAGCCGGCGAGCGCCGTCAACCGCATCGCCAATCAGTACGCGCTGTTTTCCCTGTGCAGCGAAAACGATCACGCGCTTGATTCGGTGGCGCACAGCGAGCGCTGCTTCAGCCGCATCATCATCCCCGCGCGCGTCAAGCTCGAAATCCGCGACAAGCTCGATTACATCAACGTTTCCGAGCGCATGATCTACCCCGGTCTCGACGGCATCTGCAAATGGATCACGCGCCGCTACGCCGATCTGGGGCATCTGTACGGCGCGGACGGGGGCGCGGACGCGGAATAATTCACAAAAGCCCTTTTTTGCGCATCGCCTCGCGCAGCGCGTTTTCGACGGCGCGCGAGTTGGCGGGGCGGCGGTTGTTCCGCTTCAGGATCTCGGCGATCCCGACGTTCGCCGCGTCGATCTCGGCGCGAAGCTCGCGCGCCGACAGGCGCAGCGCGCCGTCGCCCAGCACCATCATCTGCTCCAGCCCGTCCGACGTCGCCACGCGGACGCGGAAACGCCCGCCCGCCGCGTAGACGGCTTTTTCGATATAGTGATCGGCCGTCTCGCCGCTTGCGGTGAACACGACGGTGATGTTTTTGTACGGCTCGCTTTCGCCGACGCGGTCGGGCACCTTGTAGGCGTCGAACACCAGCGTGATCCCGCGCGGCGAAAAACCGCAAAAATTGCATAGGATGTCCATCAGGCTCTGCCGCGCCGCCGACAGGCTTTCCCCGGCGAGCGCGCGCAGATCCTCCCACGCGAAAATGATGTTGTAGCCGTCGACGTACAAGCGTTCGGGCGTCGGCTCGGCGACGTCCGCCGACGACGGAGCGGGCGCTTCGCGCGGCGGCGGGCGCAGCGCGGCGGGCTTGACCGCGCCGTAGGCGCGCTCAAAGATGGCGAGCAGCTCGGCGTCCTCCTCCGCCGTGCCGCGATACGCCATGGGCGCGGTCGCGCGCGGCGGCGGGGCGGGCGGCGCGGCGCGACCGCGCACGGCGGGAATATGCATATATCGGGGCGCTTCGTCCCAGCGCACGGCATAGCCCGCGCCGTGCGAACAAAACACCGAATCGGCGGGGTTTTCGAGATCGCCGGACGGATCGTACCCGCACGCGGCGACGACCGCCTGCTGATCGCGGCAGGGCTCGTACCCGCACGGCGACAGCGCGAGCCGCCCGCGCCCGCGCGAATACGCCGCCACGTCGCGCGCGTAAAAGCGCGCGGCGGCGACCGGCGCGGCCGCCGACAAAAGCGCGGCGTCGCCGATCCTCTCGGGCGTCGACACGCGCCCGCCCATGCGCTCGATATCGCTCATGGCGCGCCCGACGCACTCGGCGGGCAGCTCGAGGCGCATGTCGTACCACGGTTCCAGCAGCACGCTTTTCGCGCTCATCAGCCCCTGCCGGACGGCGCGGTACGTCGCCTGCCTGAAATCGCCGCCCTCGGTGTGCTTGAGATGCGCGCGCCCCGCCAGCAGCGTGATTTTGAGATCGGTCACCGGCGCGCCCGTCAGCACGCCGACATGCGTTTTCTCCGCAAGATGCGTCAGGATCAGGCGCTGCCAGCTCCCCGCCAGCTCGTCCTCCGGGCAGGCGGAGGAAAACGCGAGCCCCGCGCCGCGCGGGAGCGGCTCGAGCGACAGCCTGACCTCGGCGTAATGGCGGAGCGGCTCGAAATGCCCGACGCCGACGACGGCGTTTTCAATCGTCTCGCGGTACATCACGCCGCCCTCGTCGAACGAAGCGTCAATCCCGAAGCGGTCGGAAAGCCGGCGCTTGAGGATATCCAGCTGCACCTCGCCCATGAGCTGCACGCGCGCCTCGCGCAGCCCCTCGCGCCACTCGACGCGCAAAAGCGGGTCCTCTTCCTCGAGCAGGCGCAGTTTCATGAGCAGCGTATGCGGATCGACGCCGGACGGCGGGCAGGCGCGATAGGAAAACACCGGCTCGAGCGCGGGCGAAAGCGCCGGCGGCTCGCCGCCCAGCCCGTCGCCGGCGCGCGTGAAACTGAGCCCCGTCACGGCGCACACCGTCCCGGCGCGCGCTTCCTCGCAGGCGGTGTATTTCGCGCCCGAGTACAGGCGGATGCCGCTCACCTTTTCTCCGCGCCCGCTGCCCGAAACGACGTCGCGCACGCGCAGCGCGCCGCCCGTGATCTTCATATGCGTCAGGCGCGCGTCGCCCTCGCGCGTGATTTTGTACACGCGCGCCGAAAACGCGTCCGGGTAAACGACGGGCGCGGAAAAGCGCCGCAGCGCGTCCATCAGCGCCTCAACGCCCTCGTTTTTGAGCGCCGAGCCGTAATAGCAGGGGAACAGACGCCTGTCGCGCACGAGCAGCGCGGCCTTTTCATCCGAAACCGCGCCGCCGCGCAGGTATTCCGCCAGCGCGTCCTCGCCGCACAGCGCGATCTTCTCCGGCGCGTCCGGGGCGCTCATATCGACGCAGGCGTCGGACAGGCGCGCGGACAGCGCTTTCCCGATGGCAAAGGCGTCGGTCCCCGGCTGATCCATTTTGTTGACGAACACGAACGTCGGAATTAGGTAGCGCTCCAGCAGCCGCCACAGCGTCAGCGTATGCGCCTGCACGCCGCTCGGGCCGCTCACCACCAGCACGGCGGCGTCCAGTACGGACAGCGCGCGCTCGGTCTCTCCGGCGAAATCAACGTGCCCCGGCGTGTCGGTCAGCGTGACGCGCAGCCCTTTCCAGTCAAGGATCGCCTGCTTGGAAAAGATGGTGATGCCGCGCTCGCGCTCCTGCGCGTCGGTATCCAGATAGGCGTCGCCGTGATCGACGCGCCCCGCGCGGCGCAGCTTGCCGCTGGCGTACAGCATCGCCTCGGCAAGCGTCGTTTTGCCGGCGTCCACGTGCGCCGTCAGGCCCACCGTTAAAAAGCGCCGCGTCACGAGTACGCCTCGAACACAAGATACAGCCCGCCCTTTTTCGATTGCCCGTCGACGCCCACGTACCGCGCGCGCCCGTACCCGCGCGCCGAGAGCACTTGATTTTCCCGGATCACGGCGTCGGGGCGCGCGCAGGGCGCGTCGTCGAGGAATACCCGACCCTGCCGGAAAAGCGCCTGCGCGTCCGAGCGACTTACGTGATACAGCCGCGCGATCACGGCGTCGGCGCGCGGCGAGGGCGCAAGCACGCGCGTCCGCGTCGTGCGCCGCAAAGCGCCGTCGGGCGGCGCGGAAAGCGAAACCGACACGCACGTCCCGCCGACTTTGTCCAGCGCGCCGATCAGGAAATCCGCCATGCGGCTTTCGCAAAAAACGTGCGCGCTCCCCTCGCGCGCGGCGATATCGCCGATCACCTCGCGCCCGACGCCCAGCGCCATCAGCGAGCCGAGAACGTCCCGGTGCGTCATTTCGCCCGCAAAGCGCGCGCCGCGCGGCGAGATCAGCAGGCACGCGATGGGAAACTCCGTTTCACCCGGCGCCGTTTCGCCCGCGCCCAGCATTTTGCGCTCGCAGTCGGCGCTCCCGCCGTAAAACGCCGCGGCGACGCCCGCTTTCCTGACCGCGATCAGCGCGTCGCGCTGCTCCTGAAGGTTCAGAAACCGGCTGAACACCGTCATCCCGCGCGCCGCGCGCGCGCATAAGTCGTCAAACCGCCCGGCGGCCTCCGCCATGTTTCATCCCTCCCGCGCCTATTGTATCGCATTCGCCGCCAAAAGGAAAGCGCGCGGTTTTTCTCCCGGAATCAGATGATTCTGCGGCGGCCGTTTTGTGGATAACCGGCGTTTTTTTGTGGATAACGCGCGAATAACTTTTCCGCCGCCGTCATAGAATCCCCGCGCGACAGGGAAAAGTTATCCACAGCGCGGTTGATAACCGGTTTGTGGATAACGTGGATAACCTTGGCGCGCACGACGGTTTTGCCGCGTTTCGGGAGGGTATGGCTTGCAATTTTGCCGGAAATGTGCGACAATAAACGGCGGCGGACGGCGCGCGCGGACGCCGCCTGAACGCGCCGGAAAACTTATCAACGGCGCGCGGCGAGTTATCAACGGGTTATCCCGCGGGGAAACGCAGGCGGCGCAAGGGTTTGACACGGTTATCAACATATCAACAGTCCCTACTACTACTATAAGTACGTATATCCCTACCATCGATCATGGAGCGCCGACGGCGCTTTCGCGAAAAGAGGAAGGCTTATGATTTTCAGGGTGAACACCGACGAAATGAGCACCGGTCTCGGGCTGGTGACGCGCGCGCTTTCGGCGCACGCGCCCTCGGCGCTTTACGACGGCGTGCTGATTGAAACGGAGGCAAGCGGGCTGCTTTTGACCTGCACTGACGGCGATATGAGCGTCAAGGCGCTCGTTCCCGCCACGGTGTCCGAGGAGGGCTGCACCGTGCTGCCCGCCAAGCTGTTCGCCGAGGTCATCCGCCGCCAGCCCACGGGCGAGGTCGAAGTGCGGGTGGACGAACGCCGTCGCGCCGTGATCAAGAGCGCCGGCTCCAACACCACCATGACGGCGCTTCAGGCGGACGATTATCCCGATATCGCCGACGTGGCGGGCGACAAGCGGATCGAGCTGCCCTGTCAGACGTTCAAGGAAGCGGTGTCGCACGTCATGTTCGCCGTGGCGTCGGACGAGGACCGCAAGATTTTGACGGGCGTGCTCATGGAATGCCGCCGCGACGAAACGCTCCTGGTCGGGCTGGACGGCTTCCGCATGGCGCTGCAGCGCATTCAGGCGGTCAACGCGCTGCCCGGCGACGCCGACGTGATCCAGTGCATCGTGCCCGGCCGCGTGATCGGCGAAATCGGCAAAATGATGCCCGACGACGACGAAAAGGCGGTGTTCGTGATGAGCGGCTCGCACCTGATGTGCGAAACCAGCCGCTTCCGCGTGTACACGACGCTGCTCACGGGCGAGTTCATCGATTATAACCGCATCCTGCCGCAGACGTGGACGACCGAAATCCACATCATGCGCGAGGCGTTCGGCGACGCCGTCGACCGCTGCTCGCTGATCGCGCGCGAGGGCAAGAACAACCTGATCTATCTCAAGATCGCGCAGGACGAGCCGATGATCATGACGGCGAACGCCGATCTGGGCGAGGCGCGCGAGACCGTCGAAATGAGCGTGACCGGCGCGGCGCTCGATATCGCCTTCAACGCGCGCTATCTGACCGATCTGATCCACAACATATCGGGCGATTCGCTCGTCATGTGCTTCAATTCCAACGTTTCGCCCTGCATGGTCAAGCCGCCCGAGGGCAGCGCGTACACCTATCTCGTTTTGCCCGTGCGCGTTTTCGGCAAGTAACGCGTCGCGCGTTTCATATCCATCACAATCCATCAACGGAGGGAAAGCCGTATGCGGGACGATTGCCTGTTTTGCCGCATCATTCGCGGGGAAATCCCCTCGGCGCGCGTGTATGAGGACGAATATTGCTATGCTTTCCGCGATATTCACCCGCAGGCGCCCTCGCACGTGCTGATCGTGTCGAAAACGCACGTCGAGGATCTGTCCGGGGCGGCGGCGCTGCCCGACGACGCGCTCGCCGGGCTTGTGCGCGCCGTGAAGAAGGTCGCCGAGCTGGAGGGGCTTGCCAGCTACCGCGTTGTGTCCAACTGCGGCCTCGACGCCTGCCAGTCCGTTCCGCACCTGCATCTGCACGTGCTGGGCGGCCGGAAAATGACCGACGAAATGGCGTGAGCCGCGCGAATGTCGAATGTGGAATCTATTTGGACAGATCGATTTGGAGATGTAAAAATGTTATGTCATCGCCCGTGAGCAGTCAAAAATCTGTTGACGGGCTTTCTCAAAAGCTGTATAATGCACATACGGTCGCCATCCGCCGTGAAAACGGCGATTGTCGCAGGCGAGATAGGCGAAGGGAGGGAGAACGAGTGTCTGAGGTTCATGTCAAAGAAAACGAGTCCCTGGAGAGCGCCCTGAAGCGCTTTAAGCGTCAGTGCGCGCGCGCCGGGGTATTGGCGGAAGTACGCAAGCGCGAGCATTATGAAAAGCCCAGTGTGAAGCGCAAGAAAAAGGCGGAGGCCGCCCGCAAGCGCAAGTATTGATCACAGCATGAACCGCCGTCCCGAATACGGCGGTTTTTTGTTTCCTGCGGGTCTTTCTTTATAGCATTTCAAGGTGAAGGCCGCGGGGTTTTCTTTATAGCATTTCAACATGAAGGGTATGGGTTTTCCTCATACAGTTGATACCGCCGGGAACGGTTTCCCGCGGACGGAACGCGGCTTGTATACCGCGCGCGAACGTGGTATACTGTCCCATCATCAGTCAGGGAGGGCGTATGGCGCGCGGACAGTGGTTTAAACTGGACAACGCGGGCAAATTGTATCCGGCGGTGGCGACGTCGCGCTGGAGCAGCGTTTTCCGCGTGTCCTGCGATCTGAACGCGCCCGTCGATCCCGCGCGCCTGCAGCGCGCCGCCGATCTCGTCATGCCGCGCTTTCCCTCGCTGAAGGTGCGGATGAAGCGCGGCGTGTTTTGGTATTATCTGGAAGAAATCAAGCGGGATATCGTCGTGCGCGAGGATCACGGGCATCCGTGCCTGCGCTTTCTCGCTTCCGAGGACGACGGGTATCTCATGCGCATCCTGTATTTCCGCGATCGCGTGGCGGTCGAGTTCTTCCACGCGCTGACCGACGGCACGGGCGGGCTGTGCTTCATGAAAACGCTGATGCGGGAATACCTGCGTCTGGACGGCGCCGAGATTTCGTGCGACAACGGCGCGCTTGACGCGAGCGACAAGCCGCTCCCCGAGGAAACGGAGGACGCCTTCCGCAAAATCCCGCTGCCCAAGTGCCGCGTGTCGCGGCGCGAGGCGCGCGCCTACCACTATCCCGGCACGCGGGAAATCCCGCACACGCTCCATATCGTCGCCGCCGACATGCCCTGCGACAAAATGCTGGCGCTGGCGAAGGCCGAGGGCGTTTCGCTGACCGAGTATGTCGCCGCCGTCTTCTTGTACTGCGCCTACCTGAAACAGGAAGCGTCGGGCAGGCGGAAAAAGCGGCCGCTGCGCGTATCGGTGCCCATCAACATGCGCCAGTTCCTGCCCGTGGGCACGCTGCGAAATTTTTCCACCTTCGTCAATCCCGAAATCGACCCGCGCCTTGGGCAATATACCTTCGGGGAGATCGCGCGCGACGTGCGCGACTTCATGCGGTATCAGTCCAACGTCAAATTCCTGTGCGCCACCATCGCCACCAACGTCGCCTACGAAAAGAACCTGTTCATGCGCCTTGCGCCGCTCTTTATCAAGCGGCCGCTCATATCGGGCGTGTTCCGCATGGCGGGCGACCGTCTGATCACCACCACGCTGACCAACCTCGGGCGCGTGACCATGCCGGGCGGCATGGAGCGGTACGCGCGGCGCATGGACGTGACGCTGGGCGTGCCCACGCTGCCCATGACCGTCTGCGCCATGATGAGCAACGGCAACGAACTCAGGCTCAATTTTGCCAGAAACATCCGCGAGACCGATTTGATCCGCGACGTGCTGCGCTTCCTCGTCGAGCGGGGCGTGCCCGTCGCCGTGCAGAGCAACGGGGAGGATTGAACATGGCATATTGCGTTCACTGCGGGGTCAAGATCCATGACGCCGAGAAGAAATGCCCGCTTTGCGGCACGGCGGTATTCGATCCCGCCGAGCCGGACCGCGCGGCGGAAAAGCCCTATCCCGCGCGCACCGAGGAGCAGAACCTCAAGCGCAGCGTCAAATACCTGTTGTCGCTCGCCTCGCTGTTCACGCTTTTGCCGGCGGCGCTGTGCGTGCTGGTCGATCTGGTCACGTCGCCCGTCGGGCTGTCGTGGTCGGTGTATCCGTCAGCGGCGCTGGCGCTTTTGTTCATCGCCTGCGCCGTGCCGATGCTCGCCAAGCGCTATCGCACCTACAAAAGCCTTTTCGTCGATTTCCTGACCATCAGCGCCTACCTGTTCATGGTCGAAAGACTGAGCGGTTCGGGCGACTGGTTTTTCCCCGCCGCGCTGCCCTGCTTCGCGCTGGCGCTCGTCCTGACGACGGCGCTGCTGATCCTGTACCGCGCGGGCAGGCTCAACAAGCTGACGCTCGCCGCCGCCGCGTTTCTCGCCGTCGCCGTCCAGTGCCTGCTGATCGAAATCATCCTCTGCCTGTCGCGGGGCGACGCCGTCCGGTTCGTCTGGTCGCCGTATGCCGCCGCGCCCTGCGCGTTCCTGTGCGGCGCGTTTTTCCTGATCAACGGCAACCGCGCCGCGCGCGAGGAATTCCGCCGGCGCGTGCATTTTTAACGCTTTCTCTTTTTTCACATAGTCTTGCATAACGGGAGGATGATTGGATGGACAGGAAGTATCGCGTGGGCGTGATCGGCGCGACGGGCATGGTGGGGCAGCGCGCGCTGACGCTGATGGACGGGCACCCGTGGTTTGAGGTCACGGCGGTCGCCGCCAGCCCGTCCAGCGCCGGTATGCGCTATGAGGACGCCGTCGCCGGGCGATGGGCGATGACGACGGACATTCCGCAGGGCGTGCGGGACATGATCGTGCTCGACGCCGCCGATACGAAACGGGTGTCGGCGCTGTGCGATTTCGTGTTTTGCGCCGTGGCGATGGACAAGAAGCTGACGCGCGAAATGGAGGAAAGCTACGCCCGCGCCGAGCGCCCGGTCATGAGCTGCAACAGCGCCTGCCGCATGTTTTCCGACGTGCCGATGATCATCCCGGAGATCAACGCCTCGCACGACGGGCTGATTTTCGCGCAGCGCAAACGCCTCGGCACGAAAACCGGCTTTATCGCCGTCAAGCCCAACTGCTCCATCCAGAGCTACGTTCCCGCGCTGACGCCGCTGCTCAAATTTAAGCCGACCAAGGTGTCGGTATGCACCTATCAGGCGATCAGCGGCGCGGGCAAGACGTTCAAGAGCTGGCCCGACATGATCGACAACGTCAATCCCTTCATCCCGGGCGAGGAGGAAAAGAGCGAGCAGGAGCCGCTCAAGATCTGGGGAACGTTGAACGCGGCGGGCGACGCCGTGGACTACGCGCAGACGCCCGTCATCAGCGCCCAGTGCCTGCGCGTGCCCGTAACCGACGGCCACATGGCGGCGGTCAGCGTGTCGTTTGAGCAAAAGCCCTCGGAGGAAGAGATCCTCGCCGCGTGGGCAGGCTATGAAACGCTGCCGCAGGCGCTGTCGCTGCCCCTCGCGCCCAAGCCGTTCGTGCGCTACATGGACGCGCCCGACCGCCCGCAGACGCGGCTCGACCGCGAGTTCGAGCGCGGCATGGGCGTCAGCGTGGGCAGGCTGCGCGGCGACAAGCTGTTCGATTACCGCTTCGTGTGCCTCTCGCACAACACGCTGCGCGGCGCGGCGGGCGGCATGGTGCTGGCGGCGGAGTATTTCTGCAAGCAGGGGTTCATCCCGTACGCGGACTGACCGAGCATTTGAGGAGGCAAGGTATGCGACCTGTGATTTTTACCGGCAACGCCGTCGCGCTGGTCACGCCGTTCCGGGATGGCGCGGTGGATGAAAAGGCGCTGGACGGGCTGATCGAGCATGTGCTTTCGGGCGGCGTGGACGCGATCGTCGCCTGCGGCACGACGGGCGAGCCATCGACGCTCGACGACGATGAGCACATCGGCGTGATCGCGCATATCGTCCGCCGCGTGAACGGGCGCGTGCCCGTGATCGCCGGCACGGGCGGCAACAACACGGCGCACGTCGCCGCGATGGCGCGGCGCGCGGCGGACGCGGGCGCGGCGGCGCAGCTTTGCGTCACGCCGTACTACAACAAATCGACCCCCGACGGGCTGGTCGCGCATTATCACTTCATCGCCGATCATACCGCTTTGCCCGTCATCGTGTACAACGTGCCCTCGCGCACCGGGCTGCATCTGACCGCCGAAACGCTGGGCCGGATCGCGCGGCACGAGCGGATCGTCGGCGTCAAGGAAGCGTCGGGCGATCCGGCGCTCGCCGCCGATATGATGCACGCCTGCCCCGACGATTTCACCTTCTATTCGGGCGAGGACGCCAACATCGTCGTTCTGCGCGCGCTGGGGGCCAAGGGCGTCATATCGGTGGTGTCCAACATCGCGCCGCGCGCCGTGAGCGATATGATGTTTATGCCCTTTGACCGCGCGGCGAAAATCCAGATATCGTACATGCCGCTCATCCGTCTTTTGTTCTGCGAGGTCAACCCCGTCCCCGTCAAGGCGGCGCTCGCGAAAATGGGGCTGTGCCGGAACGAGCTTCGCCTGCCGCTCGTGCCCATGAGCGCGGACAGCGCGGAAAAACTATACGATGAAATGCGGAGATTGGGGATTCTATGCCAAAGCTGATTCTCTCGGGCGCCTGCGGGCGCATGGGTCGGCAGATCAGCGCCGTCTGCGGACAGGCGGGCTTCGATATCGCGGCGGGCGTCGACGTCAAGGCTGAAAAATACGCCGATTTCCCGGTGTACCCGTCCTTTTCGATGGTGACGGAGGACGCCGACGTGCTCGTGGATTTCTCGCGCCCCGAATCGCTGCCGGCGCTGTTCGCCTTCGCCGTTCCGCGCGGGCTGCCCGTCGTGCTCGCCGCCACCGGCTACAACGAGACGGACGATCGTCTGATCGCCGACGCCGCGGCGAAGATCGCCGTGTTCCGCAGCGCCAACATGAGCGTGGGCGTGTACGCGCTCAAACTGCTCTCTCGCATGGCGGCGCGGCTGCTGCCCGGCTTTGATATCGAAATCGTCGAAAAGCACCACAACCAGAAGCTCGACGCGCCCAGCGGCACGGCGATGGCGCTGTACGACGCCGTGGCGGACGAGAGCAGCCGCGCGGTGTTCGGGCGGAACGGGCGCAGCGAAAAGCGCGAAAAGCGCGATATCGGCGTGCACGCCGTGCGCGGCGGCACGGTGACGGGCGAGCACGAGATGGGCTTTTACGGGCAGGGCGAAACGCTGACCATCACGCATACCGCGCAGGACCGCGTGATCTTCGCGCTGGGCGCGCTTAAGGCGGCGCGCTTCCTGACGGCGCGCGCGCCCGGCGAGTACGGCATGGACGAATTGTTCGCCGAGTGACGGCCGGCGGCCGTTTAGGCGACGCGGAAGACCGCTTGGGACGCTTTCGGACGCGGGCTGCCCGGCGCGCGGCCGGCGGACGCTGACACTTTTCTGACCGTATCGCGCCGCAAACGCCGCTTGCAATCGGCGTTTTGCTCATGTATAATATCGCCGTGGGCGCGGGCAAACGCCGTTTGCGCGCCCGCTTCGGCTTGAGAGGGGTTTTTCATGGTTTGGGCGATCACGGCGACGGCCGCGCTGGCGCTGTATCTGTTCCTGATCGCGCCGAACGCGCGGGCGCGGACGCGGATGCGCGGATGGACCGATATCGACTGCGCGCATCGCGGGCTGCACGGCGAGTTTCCCGAAAACTCGCTGTCCGCCTATCGCGAGGCGGCGGACAAGGGTTTCGGCATCGAACTGGACGCGCGGCTGACCGGGGACGGCCGCATCGTGCTGATGCACGACGACGACATTTCCCGCGTCTGCGGCGTCCCGGGAAGAATCTCTCAAATGACGCTTGAGGAAACGCGCGCGCTGCGCCTGAACGGGACGGACGAGCGCGTGCCGACGCTCGCGGAGGCGCTTTCAGTCGTCGCGGGGCGCGCGCCCGTCGTCGTCGAGATGAAATCGAACGGCCGCGAGCACGCCGCGCTGCCTGCGGCGGTCGCGCGGGCGCTCGAGGGCTACGCGGGCGCGCGCGCCGTCGAATCCTTTGATCCGCTCATGCTTTGCGCGTTCCGCCGCCTCTCGCCCGGCACGCCGCGCGGGCAGCTCGCGAGCCGCAGCCCCGTGCCGTCGCACCGCGCGCTGGCGTTCGCGCTCTCGCGCTTCCTGCTCAATTTTCTCTCGCGCCCCGATTTTATCGCGTATGAATGGGATCAGGGCGGCAGCCTCTCCTATTGGCTGCTCACGCGCGTCTTTCGCGTGCCGGCGGCGGCGTGGACGATCGGCGACAGGCAAACGTACCTCGCGCTTAAAGAGCGCTTCGACATACGGATTTTTGAACGATTTGACCCAAGGACATAGAAAGGAAGAGTCATCATGAGCGAAACCCATATCCATTCCAATCGGACGGTCGTCTCGCCCGAAGGCATGAAGAAGCTCGAGGAAAAGCTCCTGTACCTGACCACCACGCGCCGCGCCGAGGTCGCCGAATTGATCGCCGTCGCGCGCGGCTTCGGCGATTTAAGCGAGAACGCCGAATACGACGAGGCGAAAAACGAGCAGTCGCGCCTCGAAAGCGAAATCGCCGAATTGGAAGAGGTCATCCGCACCGCCGAAGTGATCGACGACGCGAACGTCTCCACCGACAGCGTGAACGTCTCCACCACCGTGCGCGTGCGCTACGACGACGGCGACGAGGAAGAATTTACCATTGTGGGCGCGCGCGAGAGCGATCCCATGCAGAACCGCATATCCAACGAGTGCCCGGTCGGCTCGGCGCTGCTGGGCAAGCGCAAGGGCGATCATTTCACCGTCGACGCGCCCGACGGCGTGATCGGCATGACGGTCGTCGATATCAGGCTGTAATCCCATAAAACGAACGAAAGTAGTTGAGCTGTCATGCCGGACGAAGCCCTGAATTTCTCCGAACAGGAACAAATCCGCCGCGAAAAACTGGACGCGCTGCGCGCGGCGGGGCGCGACCCGTACCTGATCACGCGCTTTGACGTGACGCATAAGAGCGGCGAGATCGCGCGCGATTACGACGCGCTCGAGGGGAAAACCGTGTCGCTCGCCGGGCGCATGGTCAGCCGCCGCGTGATGGGCAAGGCGTCCTTCGCGCACCTGCTCGACAGCGAGGGCGAGATCCAGATTTACGTCCGCCGCGACGACGTGGGCGAGGACGCCTACGCCGCCTTTAAGGACGACGATCTGGGCGATATTCTGGGCGTCAGGGGCTATGTGTTCAAGACGAAAACGGGCGAAATCTCGGTGCATTTGAGCGAGATCACGCTGCTGTGCAAGTGCTTAAAACCCCTGCCCGAGAAATTCCACGGCCTGACCGACACCGATCTGCGCTACCGCCAGCGCTATCTCGACATGATCGTCAATCCCGACGTTCGCGGCGCGTTCCGCGCGCGCAGCGCCGTGATCACGGCCATCCGCGAATTCATGGCGTCGCGCGGGTTCATGGAGGTCGAAACGCCGGTGCTGCACACCATCGCGGGCGGCGCGGCGGCGCGGCCTTTCGTGACGCATCACAACACGCTCGACATCGACATGTACCTGCGCATCGCGCTCGAACTGTATCTGAAGCGCCTGATCGTGGGCGGGTTCGACCGCGTGTACGAGATCGGCCGCACCTTCCGCAACGAGGGCATGGACACCCGCCACAATCCCGAGTTCACCATGCTCGAAGTGTATCAGGCGTACACCGACATTCACGGCATGATGGATCTGACCGAGGGCATGTTCCGCCACGCCGCGCGCGCCGTGCGCGGGCAGGCGGTCGTCACCTACGGCGGCGTCGAGATCGATATGGAAAAGCCCTTCGCGCGGCTGCCGATGAAGGAGGCCGTGCGCCGCTACGCCGACGTTGATTTCGATCATGTCGAAACGCTCGGGCAGGCGCGCGCGCTCGCGGACGCGCATCATATCCATTACGAACAGCGCCACGGGATCGGCGATATCATCAATCTGTTCTTCGACGAGTACGTCGAGGACAAACTGATCCAGCCCACCTTCATCACCGAGTATCCCGTCGAGATTTCGCCGCTCGCCAAGCGCATCCCGGGCAACGAACAATTCACCGAGCGCTTCGAGGTATTCATCGTCGGGCGCGAGCACGGCAACGCCTTCACCGAATTGAACGATCCCATCGATCAGCGCGCGCGGTTCGAGGCGCAGGCGGCGCTCAAGGCGGCGGGCGACGAGGAAGCCAACGACGTGGACGAGGATTTCCTGAACGCGCTCGAGTATGGCATGCCGCCGACGGGCGGGCTGGGCGTGGGCATCGACCGGCTGGTCATGCTGCTCACCGACAGCGCCTCCATCCGCGACGTGCTTTTGTTCCCCACGATGAAGCCGAAAGAGTGACCGCACCCGAAAGGAGCCGCTTATGACCATCGCAACGCCGCTGACCGGCGACCGCGTCAGAACGCATTTTACCTACAGCGCGTGGAAGTACGTCATCATGTGCGTGGGCGCGATCTTCGCGTGGAGCCTGATCTATACGCAGACGGCGTACCGCTCGCCGCAGAACAAGCGCATCGACGTGTACATCAAAAGCGGCACGGCTTCCTCCGAGGTCGCCGACGCCTTCATGGAGCCGATCTGGAAAGCCTCCGTGCCCGATATGGAAACGGTGTCCTCGGTGGTCATGATGCCGGGCGACGACTATACCAACGTCATGCAGCTCTCGGTCTACGTCATGGCGGGCGAGGTCGATATCTTTTTCCTGCCCTCGAGTGATTTCAAAACCTACGCCGCGCAGGGCGCGTTCCTGCCGCTTGAGCAGCTGATCGCCGACGGCGCGATCGACGCCGGCGATATCGACGTGTCGGCGGGCAGGGTCGCGTATGTCGAGGAATACGGCGAGGACGGCGCGCCGCTCAAAAGCGAAATGCATCTGTTCGGCATTCCCACCGATTCGCTGTACGGCTTCATGGAAAACATGCTGATCGACAACCGCGGCATGGTCATGTGCATCACCGTCGCCAACAACAACGACGATAACGTGATCCCCTTCTTCAACGCGCTTTTGCAAGCGGGACGCGGCGAAGTCCCCGAGTGGCTCAACGAGGACGCCGGGACGGGCGGCGCCGAAACGCCCGACGAAGCGACGGAGTAGGGATTTGACCGTTAAAACGACCGCCGCTCTCCTTCCCCGTATCGCGGGAGGGGAGAGCGGCGGTTTTTGATTGCGCGGATCGGCGCGGCGGCTTTTGCTGACGCGTCCGTTATCCGATGGTGATCTTCATGCCGTTGACCCGCACTTCGTCGGTGGCGCGCACGAGGATGTAGGGCACGCCGTCGATCACGCGCGTTTTGATCAGATCGCTGCGGTCGGGATTGACCTGAATGACGACGTTTTCCGTGCGCATTTCGAACTTTTTGACGTCGACGATGTTCTGCGCGCCGAGCGCCGCGCGATCGCCCAGCTCCTCGTCGAAGCGCTCCTCAAAGCGTTCGACGCGCGCGCCGTCCACGCCGCATTCCCTGAGCACCTCGGACACCTCGCGCTTGGTGAGGACGGGCGGTTCGGCGGTTTTGTCGCTTTTGCGCTCCTCCACCATGGTCGTCACTTTGTCGTGCAGCGCTTGCGCCACCTCGAAGGGACAATCCTTCTTCAAGGTGTCTGCCAGCACGGCGCGGAAGGTCTCGCGCTGCTCGGCGGCGGGCATGTCCATCGGCGCGCCGAGCGCGGCGGCGTGGAAATCCTCGTGCGCGTCCTCGTCGGTGCGCGTGTGATACAGCGCGCCGTAAATGTTGGAGGAGAAATCGTCGTACGCGGGGAACAGAAAGCCCATTTCGGGCGTCGCGACCACCCAATCCTCGTCGCGGCTGTGGAATTCGTGATCCTCGGAGAAATAGCTGAGCGCCGGCTTGGTCTTTTTGACCGGGCAGACGGCGCAGACGATGTAGGCGTAGCCCTCGCGCGGCGCGGCGTCGTCGTCTTTATGACGGATTGTTTGCTCGCTGTCCTGCATGAGCAGGATGAGCGAGCGCCCGTCAAGCGCCGCGCCCTCGATCACGCGCTCGAAAAAGGCCTGCGCAAGCTCGTCGTCCTTGAGCGCCGTGTCGCGCAGCGCCGTGAGCAGCTTGTGCTCCTCGGAATGCATCACCTGCTCGGGCGTGAAGTTCACGTCGATCAGGTTCTTGCCCTGCACGCCGGATAAAACATGCTTAAAGATGTCAAAATACTTGATTTTCTCCCCTTCCGGAAGCAGATACGGCGCGCTTTTGAAGGTGGAGATGATCTGCTTTTCATCGTTCACATAGCATCCGCGAATGATCGTGACGTTGTTCTTATCCGAGGACAGCCGTCCCCGCAGGGCGTTGATTTCTGATTTGTTCATGCTATGCCTTTCTTTTGATCGGGCGTGACGGACGCCCGGAATGGTGCGCGGAAAAATGGTGAAACAGCGCGGATGTGCAATCGTTTTGTCGGTGAATCGATCGGTTTCAAACCGTCCCCGCGGTGGTTTTTTCTGCTGTCCCGCCGATGTTTACGGACGGACGGCGATTACGGATTGCCCGGTTCCTCGGCTTCCTCGCCCGCGAGGTCATAGGCCGTCGCGGCGGTGAGGCGGACGAAAACAAACTCGCCGGGAGCGAGAGCGCGGCGCGAGGCAAACGCGATCTCGCCGTCGGCGTCGGGCGCTTCCCACGCGCTGCGGCCGACGTACCGCGCGCCGCGCCTGCCGGTCACGAGCACGCGGCAGACGCTGCCGAGCCGCGATTGATTGCGGCGCAGGCTGATGCCCGCCTGCAGCGTCATCAGGCGGTCGAGGCGGTCCTTCTTGATCTCTTCGGGCACCTGATCGGGCATGTCGGCGGCGGGCGTGCCTTCCTCGGGCGAGAACGCGAACGCGCCCATGCGGTCAAAACCGATTTCGCGCGTGAAATCCATCAATTGATTAAAATCGTCCTCCGTTTCGCCGGGGAAGCCGACGATGAAGGTGGTGCGCAGCGCGAACCCGCGCGCGCGCGCCGAGAGCAGCAGCTTGCGCGAGGACGCCGGCGTGCCGCGCCGGTTCATGGCGAGAAGCAGGCGCATGGACGCGTGCTGAAGCGGCAGATCAAGGTATCTGCAAACGTTTTCGTGCTTATCCATCACGTCGAGCACGTCCTCGCTCAATTCGTCGGGATAGGTGTACAGCACGCGCAGCCAATCGACGCCTTCGATCGACGCCGCCTCGTCGATCAGGGCGGCGAGGCTGTCGCCGGTTTCCATGCCGTAGCGCGTGGTGTCCTGCGCGATGAGGATCTGTTCGCGCGCGCCGCGCGCCGCCAGATCGCGCATTTCATCCAGAATGGCTTTTCGCGGGCGCGAGCGGTAGCCGCCGCGAATGAGCGGAATGGCGCAGTAGGCGCATCGGTTGTCGCAGCCCTCGGCAATTCGGATGTACGCCGAATAGGGCGGCGTGGTCAGCACGCGCCCGCACTCAAGAAAGCCGTCCCTGCGACCGACGCGCACCGGGCGCTCGCCGCCGAGCGCTTTTTCAATGCTTTCGATGATTGTGTCGTATTGCGACACGCCCAGCAGACAGTCGATCTCGGGAATGTCGCTTTCCAGCGCGGCGGCGTAGCGCTGCGCCAGACAGCCCGTGACGATCAGCGCGCGGCAGACGCCCGTTTGCTTGTACTGCGCCATTTCCAGAATGGTCTGGATGGATTCCTCCTTCGCGGGATCGATAAAACCGCAGGTGTTGACGATCAGCACCTCCGCTTTTTCGGGCGACGACACGATTTCATAGCCCGCGTCGGTCAGCATTTTCAGCATCTGCTCCGAATCGACGCGGTTTTTCACGCAGCCCAGCGAGATCATTCCGACAGTGCGCGCCATAGAACCTCCTTGACGACGGGACGTGGGGGACGACGGGACGTGGGGGACGTGGGGACGACGGGGACGACGGGACGTGGGGACGGCGGGGACGACGTGGAATTTGCGAGGGGGAACCGCTTTTGAGGGCAAAAGCGGTTCCCCCTCGCGCTCC
>CAYWOS010000017.1:0-40979 GCA_964459985.1 uncultured Oscillospiraceae bacterium | reverse complement strand
ACCGTCTTGCCTTGGCGTCTCGTCCGCCGGCAGCTCGGGCGGCGTCTCGCCGTCCTGCCTTGGCGCCGCGCCCGTCGGAAGTTCGGGCGGCGTTTCGCCGTCCGGGAGGACTCCGCCGTCCGGCGGGACGGGCGCGAGCGTCGCGGCGGTGGCGACGTCCGCCGCTTCCGTCGCGTCTTCGGGCATATCGCCCGCCGCTTCCGTCGCGTTTTCGGGCATATCGCCCGCCGCGTTGAGGCCGTCGTCCGAGGCGACGACGGAAAGCACGCCGCCCGAAATCGTGATGCACGCGCCCTCGACGCCCTCGTAACTCGTTTGCACATCGATTTTTCCGCCCGTGACGATCACCGTCGCGTCGCTGTGCATGCCGTCGTCGCCGCTTTTGAGAATCATATCGCCGTCCGCGACGGTGATATTGCCCGCCGCGTGGAGCGAATCGTCCTCCGAATCGACGGCGATATCGCCGCCGACGACGATCAGATCGCCGTCCGATTTAAGCCCTTTCATGCTGACGCCGTCGTCGCCGCCGCTCATGTCCCAGTTTCCCCACGAATCCCAGCCGCCGCGCGATGACGTGTAACCGTCCGAGGAAGCGTCGCCCGCGCCCTCGCCGCATGTGACCGTCAGGCTGCCGCCCGTGATTTGCAGGCGCTGCGCCGCGTGCAGGCCATCGCTGCCCGAGACGACGGTGATCCCGCCTCCCGACAGCGCGATCAGTCCCTTTCCGTCTTCCTCGTCGTTGCTTGAGCGGATGCCGTCACCGCCGCATGCGACGGAGAGCGCGCCGCCCGCGACGGCGACGCTGTCGCGCCCGCGCACGCCGTCTTCGACGGCGCTGACGGTGATCTCGCCGCCCGCGATGCGCAGATCGTCCTTGCAGTTGACGCCGTGACGGTAGTTCCCGGCAATCACGAGCGCGCCGCCGCCGTTGATCGAGAGATCCTCCTTGGAGAACAGGCAGGCGTTGGGCTCGTCCTCGCCCTGCGCGAGCGCGTAAGCAGCGGTGTCGGTCAGCGTGTTGACCGTCCCGTCGGCCAGCGTCAGCGTAACCTTGTCGGCGCTTTTGATATGGATGGCCGGCGCGTTTTGCGAATCAATCTCGACGCCGTTGAGAATCAGCCGCGCTTTCTCTTCTTTGTCGATATCGACGACGACGCTTCCCGAAAGCGCGCCCGACAGCACATAGTCGCCGGGCAGCGAAACGGTCAGTACGCCGTCCGTGAACGCTGCGCCCTCGCCCGTAACGACGGCGCCGTCGCCGGTCAGCGCAACGCGCGTCGCGGCGTTTTCGTCCCACGCGGCGTTGAGATCGGCCTTGGAAAACGCGACGTCGGTACAGAGCGCCGTCCCGCCGTCGGCATACGCGCACGACGCCGAGCAAACGGCGAGAAGAGCCAGCGTCGTCATCAGGGAAATCCATCGTTTCATGCCATGCGCCTCCTTATCGGTCCATCCACAGCATACCCGACGGATTTGTCGGCAATGTGAACGAACGGTGAAGAAGTAAATTTTAGGAATCCCGGGCAGGAGTTTGCGCGCCGCGCGTCGAAGTATGCTTCAGGTCATGGAAGAAAAGACTTGTATAAGGGCTGCGTCCCGAATTTGTACGAGAGGAGCCGTTCCCATGAAGACGACGATTACCGCCAAGGACATGATCGTTACGCCGGGGATTACCAACCGCATCACCAGGAAAACCGCCACGATGGAGCGCTATCTGCGCCCCGATACCGAAATGTTCGTTCGCCTGCGCCGCGAGCGCAGCCGCCGCATCTGCGAAATTACCGTGCCCATCGAGGGCGTCACGCTCCGCGCCGAATCCTCCAGCGAGGACAACCTGTTCATGAGCATCGACAGCGCGCTCGCTAAACTGGAAAAGCAGATCCTGCGCCACCGCACCAAGCTCGAAAAGCGCCTGCGCGAGAACGCGTATGAGAACGACACCCCCGAGTTTATCGAGGATATCGAGGCGTACGGCACGGGCGAACGCACCGTCGTCCGCACGAAAACGTTCCCCGTCCGCCCGATGGCGGTCGAGGACGCGATTCTGCAGATGGAATTGCTCGGGCATTCGTTCTTCGTATTTGTTAATGTGGAAACCGAGCAGACCAACGTTTTGTATCTGCGCAAGGACGGCAATCTCGGCCTGTTGACGCCGGAAGCGTAAACGCGTTATAAATCACGGGCCGCCGCGCGAAAGCGCGGCGGTTTTTGCGCGCGGCTTATGTAAACATTGCGGGAGCGGCAGGAAATCGGCGAATTGGCATCGTATTGGTATATTTGGCGGCGAATTGGCCGGAGATACGCGCCTGCGGAGGGTACGGATGAAGAAGCTTGCTGTTTTCTGTTTATTTTTCGCGCTGTTTCTCCCGATGAGCGCGCGGGCGGCGACGATCGATACGATCGTGTTTTCGGGCGCGGCGGGCGGCGAGGGCGACGGCGTGAATCTGTGGTACAGCGAAAAGCTCAAGGCGTACTGCCTGTTCCTGCCGTCCTGCTCGCCTTCGTCGCTCACGGTGACGTTTTCGGGCGTCAAAAGCATAATCATTAGCGGAACGGCGTACGCGAGCGGCGATACGGTCAGCGGACTGACAGACGGCGCGCGGTATTCGCTCAAGGCGGACAAAAAGAACACGAAGCTGTATGTTTATCAGTCGGAGGGCTTGCCCGCGATGTTCATTCAGCCTGATTCGGGCAGCCTTGCCTATATCCATCAGGCGAAAAAGTACGAAGAACCCGCCGATATGCTGCTGATCACCGCCGAGGGCGAAACGCTGTACGACGGGCGGCTGACGAAATTCAAGGGGCGCGGGCATTATTCCTTTAACCTCAAAAAGAAGCCGTACAATATCAAGCTGGAGACGGGCGCGAATTTCTTCGGCATGGGCAAGGACAAATCATGGACGCTGCTCGCCAACTATACCGACAATTCCATGCTCCGCAATGCCCTGACCTTTGATCTGGCGCGCGCCGCGGGGCTTCAGTACACGCCCGAGTACCAGTTTATTGATCTATACGCCTGCGGCGATTATCTGGGCACGTACATGCTGACCGAGAAAATCAAGATCGACGGCGCCCGGGTGGACATCGACTCGCTCGAGGACGCGACCGAGAAGCTCAACGGCGATTTGAGCGCGTTTTCGCGCGTCGGCTCCGGCGGATCGGCGAAAAACACCTTCCGGGGGGTCGATATCCCGATCGATCCCGAGGACATCACGGGCGGCTATCTGATGGAGCTTGATCTGGCGGATCGCTATGCGACCGAAGCGAGCGGCTTCGTCACCAAGCTCGGGCAGCCCGTCGTCCTGAAGTCGCCCGAGTACGCCTCGCAGGCGCAGGTTGAGTACATCGCCGGATTGTTCAACGCGCTCGAGCGCGCGCTTCGGGATCGGGAGGGCGTGGACGCGCAGACCGGAAAGCATTACACTGAAATCATCGATCTGCCGTCGCTTGCCAAAAAGTATATCGTCGAGGAGTTCAGCCGCAATTACGACGCCAACAAAACGAGCCAGTACTTTTATAAGCCCGCCGATTCGCAGTCGACGCTGATCTTCGCCGGTCCCGTATGGGATTACGATACCGCCTACGCCAATACCGACCGCGACAACGGCAGGCTGCTCAAACCGCGCGGCCTGACCGTCGGCGTATCGGGCTACGCCTACTGCCCTTACAAAAACGCTTATCAGCACGAGGACTTCATAGCGGCGGTCAAAACTTATTATCGGGATTGCTTCCGTCCCGCCATCGCCGTCCTGCTCGGCGACGCGCCGGGGAACGACGTTATTTCGTCCATTGACGACATGGCGGCGGGCATTCGCGCCTCCGCCGATATGAATTTCGTGCGCTGGCCGGTGTTCAATATCTCCGGCCGCCCCGTCAAGACGGGCGTGGACTATGACGAAAACATCGAATATATCAAGGATTTCATTCGCGCCCGCGCGGCGTATCTGGACGAGATATGGGCTGAATAAGCCTTCCGTCCGCAGCGCCCCGCCCGCGCGTTATTCCGTATACCTGCGGATTGTTTCCGCGACGCCGCCGTGAAAGCAGTCGGCGGTCGTCGTATCGGCAGCGGCGACGGCGGCGGGCGTGGCGTTGCCCATGGCGACGCCGATCCCGGCGTGACGCAGCATATCGGCGTCGTTTTCGCTGTCGCCGACGGCAACGGTGTTCTCAAGCGGGACGCCGAGCGGCGCAATCATTCTGTCAATGCCGCTCGCCTTGGAGCAGCCCTTGAGCACCGCCTCGTAATAGGTGTCCAGCTGACAGATCCAGAACCATCTTTCCAGCACGGCGCGCGCTTGCGGCGAGGCGACGCCGCCCGCGGTCAGCTTGGTGACGCGCGAGGGCGCGTAAGCGGTCAGCAATTCGCCGACCGACGCGATCTCTATGCCGCCCTTGCGCTCGTACCGCATGGTGAAGTTTTCGCGCTCGCCTTCGAACACGCACCACGACCCGCTGCCGTCATAGATCGGCGCGATGGCTTCAAGCGCCTCGTCGGGCACGCGCACTGAAAAGAACACCTGCCCGTCCCGGACGAGATAAGAGCCGTTGCCGCACGCCAGCCCGTCCAGCGCGATATCGCCGCGCTTGACAAATTCGGGCAGGAAGGCGTAGGAGCGCCCCGAGTTGAGGAATACGTAATGCCCCTGCCGCCGCGCCCGCGCGATGGCATTCGTGTCGATATCGGCCGGCCGCGCTGCGCCCGGCGCGAGCAGCGTGCCGTCCAGATCCAGAAAAAATGCTTTCGCCCCGTCGCGCATGTCCGTGTCTCCTTTTCCGCCCGCGCGCCGGAGCGCCTTTTGCCCGACCCGCGCGGCGCTGCCGCTTGCGTATTCGCCCCGTATTGTAATCGAAAACCCGCCGTTTGGCAAGATCAAGCCGCTTCGTTCGGAACGCGGTTTTCTGCTTTTCGCAAGCGATTGCCCCGGCTTCGCCGTCCGTTCCTTTTCCAGATATCACCGTCCGTGATATTGTTACAACTTGACGCCTGCCGATTCCTTGACAGGTAGACAACTGTCACCTATAATGGAGTAGACAATTGTCATCACAGGAAAAAGGAGGGATTGACCATGCAGTGCACCGAAGCCGAATGGAAAATCCTCGAGGTATTGTGGGATCGCTGCCCGCGTTCGGTGGCGGAGATCACCAGAACGCTCGAGCCGGATACGGGCTGGACGCGGCATACCGTGATCACGCTGCTCAAGCGGATGCAGGAGAAGGGGAGCGTCACGGTGGACGAGACGGGCGCGGTCAAGCAGTATACGCCGCTCGTTTGCCGGGGCGACGCCTCGACTGAGCAGACGAAAAAGCTCCTGTCCCGCGTGTTTAAGGGGAAAGCCTCGCTGTTGATCAGCAATCTGGTCGATTCGGGCGAAATGAGCGTCGGGGAGATCGAGGAGATCGTCGAAATGCTCAAACAGGAAGGCAAATGACAAAGGAGGGTTCCTATGCGCACCGCCACCGTGTATAATTTTCTGATCGAGGCAAACATCATGGCGAGCATCGCCATCCTGCTGATGATCATTGTCCGCCGCTTCTTCCGCAAGCGGCTCGGCAACCGCGCCATCTATTTCGCGTGGGCGCTGGTCGCCGTCCGCCTGCTTTGCCCGCTCGCGCTGCCCAACCCCGCGATCAACGAGATCCGTCCCGAGATTCGGGGCGATCAGGGGATGCGCCCCATCGCCGATCAGGTGCGCGTGCGTTTGAGCGACGCGGCGGACGATCTTTATGACCGCTCCGTCCGCTCGCCGCAGATGGATGTCGTCGCCGGCGCGGCGCAGGACGTGCGCGACGCCTTCGAGCGCGGCACGGCGGGCAGGACGGCGCTCGCCGTCTATCTGATCGGTACAGGCGTCACCTGCGCGTGGTTCGTGTTTCTAAACGTCCGCTTCCGCCTCAAGCTCAAGGCGGGGCGCATCGAGCCGATCTCGGGCAAATTGCTCGAACAGTACAACGAACTGTGCGCCGCGCGCGGCGTGAAGCCCGTTCCCGTTTATTTCACCGATCCTCTGCCCAGCGCCTGCGTGGTCGGCGTGATCAAGCCTTACATCGCGCTGCCCCTGACCGCCAAGCCGCAGGACGCCATCAACGTGCTGCAGCACGAGGTGTGTCATGTGCGCGGCGGGGATCACTTGATCGGCGTTATTCGCCTTTTGTGCTGCGCGGTGCATTGGTTCAATCCGCTTGTGTGGCTGGCGTCCGATATGAGCCGCACCGACGGCGAACTGGCGTGCGACGACCGCGTGGTGGACAAGCTCGATCAGGAGGAGAAGGTCGCCTACGCCAACGTGCTCGTGCTCGCCGCCGCCAAGCGCTGCGCGCCCGGGCCGGGCGTGCTCGCCACCGGCATGACCATGACGGGCAGGAAGCTCAAAACGCGCGTGTCCGCGATCCTGCACCGCGATCAGTTCAAGCGCGGGCTGGCGCTTGCGTTCATGATCGTATCCTCGATGCTGCTCGTGTGCGCCTTCGCCACCGACGAGGTCAAGCCGTCCTTTCGCATTCCCGTTTTGAACGGCGACGCCGCTCCCCGCGCGGCCGCGCCGATCACGTCGGAGGAGGAAGCCATCGACCGCGCCAAGGCGTTCTTTTCCCTGCCGACCGTTCATCTGTCCGGCGAGATCGAGGAAATCAAGGTGAGCGGTCACGAAAACGGCCTGTGGACGCTGAACGCGTACGCCGATCAATTCGACGTGCCCGCCATTCTCGCGCTGTCGGACGCGGGGGAGGCGCTGTATTACAATCATTACGCAAGCGGATGGGACAGCGCCGGCGCTGCCTCTCTGGCCGCGCTGACGGGCGATCATGCGGAGACCGTCCGCCACGCCGAGGAATACGCGCTGCATTTCGCGCTGGCGGTGCTGCCGGGCGACTGGTTTTCCAATCCCGCCGAAACGACCTGCTTGAGCGCCTCGAAGCTGCTCGACAACGCCTTTCTGACGCTCGAAGCCTTGGGCGGCGGCGAGGAAGGGGACTTTCATTCCGTGGATATCCGCTTGCAGGCGTCGCCCGTCGTGCGCGTGGTGTACTACCGCAATCACGAGGCGCTGAACCGACTGAATTCGTCCTACGGGGCGTATGCCGGCGATCAAAGCGTCGGGACGACGACGCCGCTCACCGGGTATGACGAAAACGTCGGCGGCTTCCGCGCCATGGACAGGCGCGCGGCGTACGCCTCCTACGCGACGCCCGGGGACAACGACATCGCGCTCGAAAAAGCGCTGGACATCGCCGTTGCGGCGGTCTGTCAGGAATTCGGCGAGAGCAAGGAAAGTCTCGCGGCGAGGTACGCTGTCGAGTACGGTTTCGTCAGCCACGCCTACGCCTTCTATCAGGCGCCCTACTGGGAATTCCATTTTATCTACGCAAAAAGCGGCGAAGCGTTGTACGCGGTGTACGTCCACTCGCCCGACGGCGAAATCCTCGAGATGGAAAGCGGCAACGGATAAGAGGTGAATAAACATGAAAAGAATCATTGGTTTGTGTCTGATCGTCCTGCTTTTGCCCCTGTGCGCGACGGCCGAGGGCGCGATTGTCACCGTCGAGGAGGCGGTGGCGCGCGCCAAGGCGCTGCTGACCGAGGTGTACGGTTTATCGGCGGAAAACGCCGACGCCCTGACCTGCCGGGTCAAGGAAGAAAAGGATTTCTGGTATATCGAGTGCGCGATGGAGGGGATGGACGATCCGTATTACGTCGCCTTTGACAAAGCGACGGGCGAACACCTGTACAGCGGCACGCCCTACCGCCGCGAGGACTTGAGCGCCAATTATCCCGGCGAGGCCGCCGTGCGCGACGTGCTGTGCGCCGCCGAGGAGAACGGCTGGTTCGCCGACTGGAATGACGGCGCGGCGGCGGCGTTCATGGCGGAAATCAAGCACCGTGACATCAAGGTGAGCGGCGATCTGGCGCGATGCGGCGTCGAAAGCGGGTATTCCGCCGCCCGGGCGATCAACGATTTCTTCATTAATTGTTATGGAAACCGCGCCGAATGGAGCGCGCCGGTGTACGCGTGGCGCGCGTCGCTCCTGACGCGGTACGGCTTCACGACCGCCGACTGCGCGCCGGTCATCGACGCCGGGAAGGGCATCCGCGAAACCGTCGCGGTCAACCCGTTCAACGGCTATTCGTATACTTTGACCAATTTCGCCGGCGAAGCGCCCGAGCGGATCGCCGGAGCGCTCGATCACCCGAAGCTCGCCGGGTATGAGATATTGAGCGGCGTGCTGGTTTCCTGCCCCCAAATCAAGAGCGGATGGGTGTACGATTGCGGTTTGATCGCGTTCGGGAAGGGCGAGGAAAGGATGCTCGTCATGGTTTTCCGTCCCGCGGGCGAGGATGAGTATCTTTTGTATCCCTTCGGCGCGCGGGCGCTTCTTGCCGGGCGCGAGGTCGCGCTGTCCTTCAGTCCGACGGGCAGACACTTCTTCCGCATCGATTACCCCTTGGCGGACGGCGCGTTCGAGCGCTTTACCGTCCAGCCCGGGTTCGTGTTCTCGGACGACGGCAAACGCCAGCTCATGTGCTCGCTTCAAAGCTACGAGCGTTTTGATTACGCGCGGGACGCCGGCGTGCGGATCGATATTGAGGACGACATGCTGGTCTGCGCGGCGTATCAGGCGGAAAGCGCCGAAAGCGCCGCCTTCCCCCGGACGATGTGCGCGTATCTTGATTACTTCGACGCCGCCGCCTTCCCCACGTCGCTCGACATGTGCGAAGAAACGCGGCTCGAGGACGCTGCGCTGCCCGAATCCTGCGCCGTCGTCGTCGGCGCGCACCTGCGCGAAAAGACCTCCACGCGCTCGGCGAGCCTCGGGCAGCTCAAGCCGGGCGCGATCGTGCGCGTGCTGGACACCGTGCCCGGCGACCCGCGCGAATGGTGTCACGTGCGCGCGGGCGATCTCAAGGGATATGTCAGCGCCGAGTATGTGCATCAGGACGATTTCTCCGCGCTGCTGCGCAATCCGCCGCTCCCCGTCGCCCGCATCGACCGCGCCACGGCGCTCAAAACGCGCGCGTCGGGCGCGAGCGAGACGGTCATGACGCTCAAGGCGGGCTACAAAATGCACGTGATGGCGACGCTCGACGATTGGTATTACGTCTGCATTCCCTCGGGCGAGCCGGATTGGATGATGGACATCAACGGCGCGTACGGTTATGTGCGAAAGCGCGACGCGACCATCGCCGGGACGGCGCTGTATCTGGATTGGATGGAATAAGGGAACGGGACGGGGCTGACGCGCTTTCGCGTCGGTCCCTTTCCTTTTTATGCAAGAATATGGCGGAGAAGCGCGTTCTATCATTGACGAATGATTCTTGGGGGGTTAAGCGGATGAAACGAACGGCGGCGGCGCTTCTTTTGATGGTTTTTCTGTTCGCGGCGCTGCCGGCGCTGGCGGACGACACGGCGGCGGTTCGCGCCGTTCTTGACGCGGCGCACCCGGGCGCGGCGATTGCCGATGTCCAGACGTGGGGCGACACCGCCGCTGCCGCGCTGAATGACAACGGCGTCAACATCCTGTGCGTGCTGGAGAAGCGGGACGGCGCGTGGACAATGACCGTGGATAACCCGCGCGCGCTTCGGCAGGATATCGGCTGCCCTAAATTGCTGCTCGACGCCGATAACGCGCTGTACTGGACGTATGACGATGACTATACCACGGTGTTCTCCGCCTTTCGCGGCGAAAACGGCGAATGGGGGAGCGTCAGCGAAATCTGGCGGACCGGCGTCGGCGACGGCGGATACGACGAGTATTTGATGGGCTGGGAGCGCGTGGACGGCGTCGGGACGATCGTCTGCCGCCGCGAGGTCAGGGACGAGAATGACAACCTGCTTTCTCCCGCCTTCGAGCGCCGCCTTCCCGCGCCGTGGATCGAAAACGGCTTCCCGCTCAAGGATTTCGATTTCGCGCGGTTTCCGTACTTTGTCGAAGAAGAATATGACGGCGACTGGCCCGAACGTGCGTTCATCGCCGATGCCGCCGCGTATCTGATGCCCGAATACGCGTTTGTGAGCGGCGCGTTCGCGGACGGACATTACCGCTTTCTGATGACCAATCGGCGCGGCGAGCGCGTGTTCGTCGGCTGCGATTTCGACGGCGTGTTTCACCTCGCCGAAAGCTCGCCCCTGCCGATGGGTACGATGTACGGTTACGAAAACTTTACCAATTCGCTGGACATCAACGGGCAATGCGTTTCCGTCGAGCCAAACGGCGACGGGACATGGGGCGTCACGGAGGCGGATGCGGGCGTCAGCCTGCTGTTCGGGAAGAGCTGCGTCATCGACCGCGACCGGAATACGCTGTACTTCGGCGCGCACGGCTTTGGCGATATCGCGTCGGTCGACTGGAACGCGCTGTCCTCCGTCGCGTCGGCGGTCAAGGGCATGAACGGCGAGGGTTTCGCGCTCGTCAACAACCCCGATCCCGCCGACCGGCTGCACCTGCGCGAGGAAGCAAGCGCCAGGAGCGGGTCGCTCGGCAAATACTATAACGGAACGCCTGTCAAAATCATCGGCATCAAAGGCGATTGGGTGAATGTGTCCGTCGGCGGCAAAACGGGCTGGATGATGAAGAAATACCTCGATTTCGATCAGCCGCTCACGGCGTCCCTCGACGCCATGCCGCGTATCTATATGAAGGACGCCGCCTCGGCGACGCTGTATCCGCGCGCCGAAAAAACGGGTGGCAGGGCGCTCCCGTCCTACGGCGATATGCGCGTCCTTGGCGTCATAAGCGACGCGTGGTATCACGTCTGGTTTCCCGCGACGGATGAATACGGCTACGTTTTGCAGGATCAGTGGAACGCGCGATAATCCGCGTATCATCTGGCATTGCCGCCGCGACCGTCGCGGCGGTTTTTGATTACGGAGAATTTTCGCTTTTTTCGCTTGACAAATACACATGAATGTTCTATCATATGAACGGATATTCAAATGAACGGAGGTTCATGCGATGCACGATCACGGGGACAGGCTGCAAAAAGTGGCGGACGATCTGCCGCGCGACGAATTGCTGTGCGATCTGGCGGATTTGTTCAAGATCTTCGGGGACTCGACGCGCGTAAAAATTCTGTACGGGCTGTTCGAGTCCGAACTGTGTGTGTGCGCCATCGCCGAGCTGCTCGGCATGTCGCAGTCGGCGATCTCGCATCAGCTAAAAGTGCTGAGGGACGCGCATCTGGTCGCGAGCCGCCGCGAGGGCAAGACGATTTATTACGCGCTCGCCGACGGGCATGTGCGCCTGATGATCGGGCAGGGATTTGAGCATTTGACGGAGGAAAGGCATCATGGATAAGGAACAAAAGATCATTCTGTACCGTATTCTCGCGGCGGCGGCGCTGCTTGTCGGCGCGTGGCTGTCGCCCTTGACCGGCGCGTGGCGGCTGATCGCTTTCCTGATTCCGTACCTGATCGTCGGGTACGAGGTCGTGTGGGAAGCGGTGAAGAATATCCTTCACGGGGAGTTTTTCGATGAAAAATTCCTTATGCTGATCGCCACGCTCGGCGCGTTCTGCGTCGGCGAATACCCCGAGGCGGTCGCGGTGATGCTGTTTTTCGAGATCGGCGAACTGTTTGAGGATATCGCCGTGGGGCGCAGCCGCAAATCCATCGCCGCGCTGATGGACATCCGCCCGGACAGCGCGACCGTCAAACGCGGCGGGGTAGAAATCGCCGTCAGGCCCGAAGAAGTCGCCGTCGGCGAAACGATCATCGTGAAGCCCGGCGAAAGGATACCGCTCGACGGCGAAATCATCGAGGGCGCGACCGGCGTCGATACCTCCGCGCTCACGGGTGAAAGCCTGCCCGTGGATCGCGGCGTGGGCGAAAACGTGTATTGCGGCAGCGTCAACCTGACGGGCGTGATTGCCGTCCGCGTCACGAGCGCTTACGAAAACGGTACGGCGGCGCGCATCCTGCAGCTCACCGAGGAAGCCGCCGAAAAGAAAGCCAAAGTCGAGGGGTTCATCACGCGCTTCGCCCGCGTGTACACGCCCTGCGTGGTCGTCTGCGCCGTGCTGCTCGCCGTGGCGCCGCCGCTCGCGCTCGGCGGCGGGTGGAGCGAATGGCTGTCGCGCGCGCTGATCTTTTTGGTCGTTTCCTGCCCCTGCGCGCTGGTGGTTTCGGTGCCGCTTTCCTTCTTTAGCGGCATCGGCGCGGCGTCGCGGCACGGCATTCTCGTCAAGGGCGCGAACGATCTGGAAACGCTCGCCAAGGTCGATACCGTGGTGTTTGACAAAACGGGCACGCTGACGATGGGACGCTTCAGCGTGTCGGCGATCCATGAGCACGGCGTTACCGAAGCCGAGCTGCTCGATATCGCCGCCGCCGCCGAGAGCTTTTCCTCGCACCCCATCGCGCAATCCATCCTGCGCGCGCACGGCGGGCACATCGAGAAGAGCCGCATTGCGGACGTGCGCGAGATCGCCGGGCAGGGGATCGCGGCGACGATCGACGGCAGGCAGACGTACGTCGGCAACGGCAAACTGATGAACGCCGTGGGCGCCGACTGGCACGAGTGCCATATCCCCGGCACGGCGGTGCACATCGCGCGCGAGGGCGAATACCTCGGGCACATCGTGATATCGGACGATGTCAAGCCCGAGGCGGGCGAGGCGATCGCGCAAATGAAAGCGCTGGGCGTGAAAAAAACCGTCATGCTCACAGGCGACCGCGAGGCGGCGGCGAACGCCGTACGCGAGCAAACGGGCGTGGACGAAGCGTTTGCCGGGCTTTTGCCTGATCAAAAGGTCGCCGCCGTGGAGAAACTGCTGTCCCCGCAGACGACCGTGGCGTTCGTGGGCGACGGCATCAACGACGCGCCGGTGCTGTCGCGCGTCGACGTCGGCGTGGCGATGGGCGCGCTGGGCAGCGACGCGGCGATCGAGGCGGCGGACGTCGTGCTGATGGACGACCAACTGATGAAGCTGCCGCGCGCCATGCGGATCGCGCGCAAAACGGCCGCCATTGTCCGGCGAAATATCGCGTTCGCGTTCGCGATGAAGGCGCTGGTGCTGCTTTTCAGCGCGCTGGGACTGGTCGGCATGTGGGTTGCGGTGTTCGCCGACGTCGGCGTACTGATCCTGACCGTTCTGTACGCCGTGCTGTCGCAGCGCGGCTGACAAACTTGTGCCGTCATTCGCGTGTGGCGGCGGACGGGAAAACGTGCTACAATGAATCGGGAACACACCGATCGGAGGGATGAACATGCGCCGGTTTTTGGCTATCGGATGCGCGCTGATGCTGCTGCTTGGCGTTGCCTCGGCGGAAAGGCTGTCGGGCGAGGCGTTTACGGGGGGAAACACAACGTTTTCGGGACGGCTGGCGCAGGACGCGCTGGCGCTGTCGATGTTTTCGACCGCCGCGCAGGCGCGAACCGCGCTGGCCGACGCGGGCTTTGAGATTGTTCTGCAAAAGCATTACGACAAACCCGCGACCGATTTGAGCGACACCTGCGCCTACACCGTCGGCAAAAAGACGGTGACGATCAACGGCCGGGATGAAACGCTGCTGCTGTTTACGATTCGCGGCACGGGCGCGGGCGAGTGGCGATCCAATTTCGATATCGCGTCGCCCGATGATCCCGACCCCGCGTATGCCAAGGGTTTTTATCTCGCGGCGGTCGAGGCGATGGCGCAGTTTGCGCCTGTCTATGAGGCGGAAGGCAAACCGCTCGCCGTCGTGACCGGCTACAGCCGGGGCGCGGCGTGCGCCAATCTGGTCGGGCTGCTGATGGACGACCGCTACGGCGGCGACGGGCTGTACGTCTACACCTTCGCCACGCCGCGCACTGTGCGCGGGGATCTTGCCGATGAGTATGACAACATTTTCAATATTGTGTCCGAAACCGACGTCGTGCCGCGCGTGCCGCTCGCGGCGTGGGGATTCGACCGCGCGGGAACGGACATCGTGCTGCGCGGCCAAGCGGACGACGTTCGGCGTCTTGAAAAAGGCTTGCAGACGCTTTTCGCCATCGCGCCGACGGTCGATGACTACTACAATCTCAAGCACAGCCTGACTGGCCCCGGCGCGGCGGATGACGGCATGAGCGCCTTTGAATTCATGCTGGGGATCGTCGACGGCATTGGCGGCGCAGCGGGCGGCGGGCTGAATGACGCGCTGGGCGGCCTGATGGGCATGATCCGGCTGAACACCGATTATACGCCGCTTCTGTCGCTGCTTTTAACGCTGACGATGAACGATCTGTCGCTTCTCAAGGATGTCGCGTCGCGGCATATGCCCGCCGCGTACGCCGCGCAGCTGGCGGCGTATGTTTTAAGCATGGATTGAATGCCAGACAAAAAAGCTGCCGCGCGCTTTGCGGGGCAGCTTGTTTTGTTGCGGGATTTACCTGCCTGTATGCTTCCTTAACTTGAACTGCGCCTCAAAGCGGTCGTCGCCGCCCTCGACGGCGTAGACCTGAAAGCCGCATTTGTTGACGTAGAAGCAATGGTTGCGGTAGGACACGGCGGGCGTTTCGGTTTCCCACACCGTCACGTCGGGGAAGGTCGCCTCGGCGAAGCGCCACGCCGTCTGACCGATGCCCTGCCGCGCGCGGTCGGCGTCGACGAACAGGCAGCCCAGAAAGCCGGCGTGCTTTTCCCTGTTGATAAACAGGATGATGACGCCGACGGGATCGCCGTCCCTGTCGATGCGGTAGGCGTTCGCGCCCGATTCGACGCCCCATTTTTGCAGGAAGCTGCCGTCGTCGTAGCCCGGAGGGCCGCCGACGGGGTTTTGAAAGAACATCCGCGAATCCTCGTCAAACGCGCGCTTCATGACGGGCGTGAGGACGGGAATATCCTCGCGCGTGAACGGCGTGAAGGTTAAGCCTTCAAATTCCATTGTCTCCTCCACAAACGACCGCCCTTTCGGACGGCCGTTTTCTGATTACTTGATGACTTCGCCCATCGTGCCGGGAGCGACGCAGCCGGCGTTGCTCTCGTCGGTATCGATGTGCATGGCGAGGGCGAACTTGGGGCTGACGCGCACGACGACGTCGCCCAGAATGAGCGAGCGGCCGTTGCCGTCGATCTTGACCGATACTTCGTCCTTGTCCTTGACGCCGAAGGCTTCGGCGTCCGCGGGCGTCATGTGGATGTGGCGCTTGGCGGCGATGACGCCTTCCTTCACCTCGACCTCGCCATGAGGACCGACCAGCTTGCACGCGCCGCTTGCGGCGATATCGCCCGATTCGCGGATGGGCGCGGTTACGCCGATCGCGCGCGCGTCGGTGAGCGAAATCTCCACCTGCGTGGCGGGACGGACGGGCCCCAGAATACTGACGCCGGCCAGCGTTTTCTTGGGGCCGACGATGTCCACGCGCTCTTCGCTGGCGAACTGACTGGGCTGCGAAAGCGCCTTCTTGGGATGCAATTCATACCCCGCGCCGAAAAGCGTTTCCAAATCCTGCTGCGTCACGTGCACGTGACGAGCCGAGGTTTCAACCAATACTTTTGCCATGCCTGACACTTCCTTCCGCGTTGTTGCTTCTTTATTATACATCATATGGATGAAAAATCAAGGGAGCGGCTGTACGCGGTACTCGTAAAACAGGTCGGGCGTCGTATTCGCGTCGCGGCGGACAAGGACGAAGCCGACGCTTTCGTAATTGCGCTGCGCCGGGATCAGATCGGAATTGGTCGAAACGATGATCTTTTCGACGGGAGAGAGGCGAATGCGCCGAACCGCCTCGGCGAGCTGGATTCTGCCGTAGCCCTTGCCTTTTTGCGCGGCAATGATGCAGTTGTGCCCGATCTGCGCGTAAGCGGGCATATGGCGCGGGTCCCACGAGATATGGCCGATGGGCGCGCCGTCCAAAGCCGTGACGAAGCCGTATTTCTCCGCGATGGACGGGTGATCGTAGAAGAAATCGTCGAACGCGCGCCAGTCGGCGTCGCACCGCGCTTGATAGTCCGGGTTGAAGGAATAGGCGTCGATGAGCAGCCCGCGCAGCGTTCCGCGCGGGAAGGAGAGGATGCTTTCAAACGTAATCGGCATAGGATATGTCCTTTAATGTATTCATCGCCGTCGCCGCGCGGCGGCGTTTCGGGGTCGAAACTTGAACCCCTGCATCCTTGTCCCAACCTGTATCTCTCATGCCGGATTGACAGATATCCCCAAAACGTCTTCTTTGGTCCTTTCTTCTTCAAGAAGAAAGGACGCCCCCGTCCGTTCCCCGTCCTCGCGCCTACACCAGCCGCAGCGCGGGCTGCGCGTTGAGCGAGAGCGGCGCGCACTCGCCGCGCATGAGGCGGTAATACGCGGCGGAGGCGATCATGGCGGCGTTGTCGCCGCACAGGGGCAACGCGGGCAGATACAGGCGAATGCCGTGCCTGTCGCAGACGGATTGCATGTCGCGGCGGAGCAGGCTGTTCGCCGACACGCCGCCCGCGAGCGCCAGTTTCCGCGCGCCCGTATCGGCGGCGGCCAGCATGGTTTTCCCGATCAGCAGATCGACGACCGCCTTGCGGAAGGACGCGGCGAGATCGGCGCGCGCGGGCGCTTCGCCGCGTTGCTTCATGGTATGGATGGCGTTGATGAAGGCGGTTTTCAAGCCCGAAAAGCTGAAGTCATACCTGCCCTCGGTGTGCGGGTGCGGCAGCGGAAGCGCCGAAGGATCGCCCTCCCACGCCAGCTTGTCAAGCAAAGGCCCGCCGGGATAGGGGATATCGAGCACGCGCGCCGCCTTGTCGAACGCCTCGCCCGCCGCGTCGTCCTGCGTGCAGCCGATCAAATGGTACACGCCGTAATCGGCGACCTCGATGATGTGGCTGTGCCCGCCGCTCACGACGAGGCAGAGAAAGGGCGGTTCCAAATCGGGCGAGGTGAGGTAATTGGCGCAGATGTGCCCCTCGATGTGATTGACGGGAATGAGCGGGAGATGCGCGGCATAAGCGAGCGCCTTGGCGCTGGTCACGCCGGTGAGCAGCGCGCCGACCAGTCCGGGGCCGTAGGTGACGCCGACGGCGTCGATGTCCTTAAGGGTCAGTCCGGCGTCCGCGAGCGCCTGATCAATCATGCGGTCGACCGTTTCAACGTGCGCGCGGCTGGCGATCTCGGGCACGACGCCGCCGTAGAGCGCGTGCAGATCGATCTGCGAAAACACGGCGTTCGAAAGAATGGTTCTGCCGTTTTCGACGACGGCGGCGGCCGTCTCGTCGCAGGAGGTCTCAATGGCGAGCACGCGCACGCTGTCCTTGCAAAGCAGCGCGGGAATCCGATCGGCGTTCATCATGCGTTCGCTCATGCCTACGTCCTCCCGCAGTTCATGCGGCGCGAGATCACGCGCAGCGCGATATAGGGCAAAAGCAGGAGGAGCAGCAGATGGAGCGCCGCGCGCTTGAGCGCCGCCATGAAAAACTCAAGCGGCATGAGCTGAATCAGCAGATGCGTTCGCGGGTCGAGCAGCCAGTCGTCGTTGGTGAACAGGATTTTGTGGAAGGTAATGAACAAACCGTCGAAATTAAACGCCGCCCAGACCGCGAGCGCGGCGAGCAGCGCGGGCAGCACGCAAAACGCGCGGCCGAGCGTCCGCACATGCTCGCCCTTGCCCTGCACGAACACGCATACCAGCATGAGCAGCAGCGCGGCGAAACACAGCGCGGTGACGGGCTGCGCGGCGTCGATCAATCCCCTGATGTCCTTGAGATGCGACAGTTCCTTTTCGGAAAACGCCGGGACAAGCGCGTCAAAGCGCGCCACGGTCGTCTGCGGCGATGCGGCGTCGCCCGAAAAATACCGCGCCAGCGCGTCGGCGACCGTTCGCTCGCCCTCCGCCGTCAGCCCGGTCACGGCGCGGTCGCCGTACGCGGCGAAATCGCGCGCGAGATGCTCGCCGTCCTTGCACATCGCGGGCAGAATCACGCATAACAGCGCCGTGAAATAAACGAGCACGGCGGCGACGGCGAGGAGAAATCGGAGACAAGCGGCGCGTTTTTTCATGGATCTTCCTTACTTGTGGTAGAGCTTGTGCGTCTGGTACTGCGGATCGCAGGTCACGTTGACGCCGAGTTTGCGGAACACGTCTTCGTCGACCTGCGGGAGAATGACGGTGGCGTGCGCCTCGCAGCCCTTGAGCAGGGGAAGCTGGCGCATAGCGATCTGCGCGCTTTCGTCGCCCGCCGCCGCGATGGACAGCGCCACCAGCACTTCGTCGGTGTGCAGGCGGGGATTATGATTCCCCAGATAATCGCATTTGAGCGACTGCACGGGCTTGATGTACGCGGGCGAGATCAGATGACGGTTTTTGTGGATGCCGCCGAGCTTTTTGACGGCGTTGAGCAGCACGGCGGCGGAGGGCCCGAGGAGCGGGCTGGTTTTGCCTGTGATGATTCTGCCGTCGGGCAGCTCGATGGCGAGCGCCGGCGCGCCCGTTTCCTCGGCGCGGCTGCGCGCGGCGGCGATGACGGGACGGTCGTCGTCGGACAGATTCGCCTGCTTGAGCAGTAATTTGATCTTGTCCACTTCCTCCTGCGAGGCGTGCCCTTGCTTGAGCGAGCAGCGCGCGGCGTAAAACCGGCGGATGATCTCCTGCCCGGCGGCGGCGCGGCAGGCGTCGTCGTCAATGATGCAGTTGCCGACCATGTTGACGCCCATGTCGGTGGGCGATTTGTAGGGCGATTCGCCATATATGTGCTCAAAAATCTCCTTGAGCACGGGGAAAACCTCGACATCGCGGTTGTAGTTGACCGTCGTGACGCCGTAGGCGTCCAGATGGAAGGGATCGATCATGTTGACGTCGGACAGATCGGCGGTTGCCGCCTCGTAGGCGATGTTTACGGGATGCTTGAGCGGCAGGTTCCAGATAGGGAAGGTTTCAAACTTGGCGTAACCGGCGCGCACGCCGCGCCGATGCTCGAGGAACAATTGGCTCAGGCAGGTCGCCATCTTGCCGCTTCCCGGGCCGGGCGCGGTGACGAGCACGAGCGGGCGCGTGGTTTCGATGTAATCGTTGAGGCCGTAGCCCTGATCGCTGACGATGTGCTTGACGTCGGAGGGATAGCCTTCGATGGGGTAATGGCGGTACACTTTGACGCCCAGCTCTTCCAGATGCTTCTGGAAGGCGACGGCGTTGTGCTGGGCGCGAAAGCGCGTCATGACCACGCTGCCCACATACATGCCCACGGCGCGGAAGGCGTCGATCAGCCGCAATACGTCGGCGTCGTAGGTGATGCCCAGATCGCCGCGGACTTTGCTTTTCTCGATGTCGTCGGCGTTGATGGCGATGACCAGTTCGCACTGGTCGCGCATTTTGAGCAGCATACCGATCTTGCTGTCGGGGCGGAAGCCCGGCAGCACGCGCGAGGCGTGATAATCGTCGAACAGCTTGCCGCCAAGCTCGAGATAGAGCTTGCCGCCGAATTGCTCGATCCGCTCGAGAATGTGTTCGGACTGCATGGCGGTGTACCGATCATGGTCAAAGCCGATCTTCATTCGTATCTCTCCCCGCAAAAAATACCATCGGCGATTATACCACAGCCGCCGGGACCGCGCAAGCGCTATTCCGTCCCTTTTTCCGCCGATTTGGGCACGAAGCCGAGAAACGCCGTTCCGTCCCCGTCGCTTTGATAGGTGAGTTCCCCGCCCGCCGCGCGCAGCGTTTCGCGCGCGATGTACAGGCCCATGCCGCGCCCCGTGCCCTTGCCCGAGAACCCGGCGTCGAAGATATGTCGGCCCGTATCCTCGGGGATGGCGGGGCCGTTGTTTTCCACCGAGAAGGAACAGGACTGCAAATCCTCCTTGAGCCGGATGGTCAGCCGCGCGTCTGCCTGCCCGCGCAGGGCGTCGATGGCGTTATCGATCAGATTGGACAGCACGCGGCACATTTCCCACGCGGGCAGGGGCAGCGACTGCCACGCCGCGTGCACGTCGAGCGTGACGGTGATCTTTTGCTGCTCGCACTCGGTCATTTTGGCGCGAAGCAGCGCGTTGACCGGCGCGCAGGCGGTTTTCAGCGCGCCGCTCACCGCGCGGATATCGCCGTACACCTGATCGATGTACCGGCTCGCCTCGTCGTACTCCTTCATTTCCATGAGGCTGTACACCACTTGCAGATGATTGAGGAAATCGTGCCTTTGCGCGCGCAGGGCGCGGTTGAGATCGCTCATTTGCTCGACCGTTTCGTCCAGCCCGCGCAGCTTGACCGACGCGCTGCGCGCCGTCCACGCGTCGCGGATATCGACGACGGCGCCCACACCCGCGACCACGGCGAGCGTCAGGATCGCCAGATCGCCGTAGACGCCCTTAAGCGCGGTGTGCAGGCCGTCCGAGAGGATATAGGCGCTGAGCGCGATGATTGAGACGAGCTCGAGCGCGTTGATGACGATGGCGAGCTGCGCCGCCTTGTATACATTGACGCGCTTTGGCATGATTCTGGTCATAACGCCTCCATATCGCCGCGCAGCGCCGCGATCACGCGCCGCTCCATCCGGGACACCTGCATTTGTGAAAGCCCCATTTCCCTCGCCGTTTCGCGCTGCGTCATCCGCCTGTCAAAGCGGAACGCAAGCAGCGTTTTCTCGTCGCCCGACAGCCGGGCGAGCGCCTGCTTCAAATCCTCGCGCATCGCGAAGCGCTCGAACCCGGCGTCGTCCCCGCCCACGCGCTCGGCGACCGACAAGCCGTCGTCGTCAACGTGCTCGAGCGGTTTGATGTTCCGCGATTCGGCGAAGACCAGAAGATCGAGCACTTCGGCCACGTCGATGCCCATTTCCCCGGCGATCTCGCGCGCGGTCGGCTCGCGATGGAGCGCGCGCGCGAGGGTTTCGCGCGCTTTTTGCAGCCGCGCGGCGCGCTCCGCCATGCCGCGCGGCGCGCGCATCGTGGAGGCTTTGTCGCGCAGATAATTGCGCACGACGCCCGTGACGGTCGGCGTGACATAGGTGGAAAAGCGCAGCCCCCGCGCCGGATCGAAATCCCTGATCGCGCGCACGCACGCCAGCGCCGCCGTCTGGTACAGATCGTCGTAATCGACGCCGCGCCCCGAAAAGCGCCGCGCGATCACGGCGCAGAGCGGCAGGCACGCCTCGGCGGCGGCGGAGAGCGCCGCGTCGCTTCGCGAATCGGCGTATGCGCACGCCAGATCATGCATTCGTTCGGAATCAATCATGCTTTCCTCGGCAGGCGCATCCTCACGCCCAGCACGTTGTCGCCCTTACGGTCGAAATCGACCTCGCGCACCAGCGTTTCGATGATCATGCGCGCGATCTCGGCGTCGGGCTTGTCCTGCGCGTGCGTTTCGCCGCACGGCGTCGCGGACAGGCACATCGACAGCCCGCCCTCGTCCTTTTCGCAGGTGAGCTTGAGCGCTTCGACGCAGTAATCCTGGTGCAAAAGCAACTCGCCGCTTTCGTCCATCGCGGTTTTGAGATCGTCCGCCACGTCGATGGGCAAGTCGAACAGTGCCGCCACGCCGCTGACCGCCATGCGCAGCACGAGAATCCATTCGGGTTTCGCCGGGATTGAAAGCGTCATCAGCGTCATCGGTTTTCTACCACCTTTATATTGTCTGCCGGAAGGATGCGCGCGAGCGCCTGCGCCGCGCCTTCCGCCGAGCCGACCCACAGATCCTTGGGCGCGAGCAACGTGATCTGTTCGTCGGGGAGATTGAGATACACCGGGATATCGCCCGCGTAACACTTGAGCGTGTCGGCGACGGCGCTCATTTGATCGCGGCGGAGCCTTAAGTAGATCTTTCGCGGCGATTCCTTGGCGAGCTGGGCGTCGGTTTTGACAGGATGGCGCGGCGCCATGCCCGGGATCAGCGGCTCGACGGCGTCCACGAGCAGCTTGGGCGCCTCGTCCTCCCGCACCGACAGCCTGCCGTGCAAAAGCACCGTTTCATCGACGGCGATGACGTGCGCGCAGCGTTCGTACACGCGCGGAAACACCAGCGCCTCGACCTGCCCCGTCAGATCCTCGAGCGTGATGAACCCCATCATCGCGCCCTTTTTGGTCGCCTTGCCGTGCGTTTCGACGATGATGCCGCCCATGGATACGAGCCGGCCGTCGTCCGCGATGCCGCCGTCCTCGCGCTCCGCGATCTCGGCGAGGTAAGCGCTGTTGACGGGCAGCTTGTCGAGCAGATCGGCGTATTCGTCCAGCGGATGACCGCTCACGTACACGCCCGTCATGTCCTTTTCCTGATTGAGCAGTTCGCGCGTGGGGTATTCGCCGAGCGGCGGATACTCGTCCCGCTGGCGCATGGCCTCGGCGGGCTGCCCCTGATCGAACAAGGACACCTGACCGTCGACGTTTTGCTTGCGGATGCTCGCCTGCGCGTCCATCACGGTATCGTAGATGCCGATGCACTGCATTCGCGTGCCGCCCATGCCGTCGAAGCATCCCGCGTAAATGAGCGATTCGACGGCGCGCTTGTTGATTTCCTCGCCCGTCACGCGGCGGCAGAAATCAAAGATATTCCTGAACGCGCCGTCCCTTTCGCGCTCCGCGACGATGGCGTCCACCGCCTTGTCGCCGACGTTTTTGACGCCGCCCATGCCAAAGCGGATGCCGAGCCTGCCGGTTTTATCGGTATCGACGTGAAACTTGCGGCGTGAAAAATTGACGCTGGGCGGCAGGATGGGGATATCGTGCTTGCGGCAGTAGTGGATGTAGCCGGCGATTTTGCCGGCGTTGCCTACGACCGAGTTCATCAGCGCCGCCATAAATTCGGCGGGATAATGCTTTTTGAGCCACGCCGTTTGCAGTGCGACGACGGCGTAGCACGCGGCGTGCGCCTTGTTGAAGGCGTAGGAGGCGAAGGATGCCATTTCGTCGAAAATCTGTTCGGCGACCGCCTCGGGCACGCCGTTTCTGATCGCGCCGGGAATGCCGTCCTTGTCCGAGCCGTGGACGAAGTTGACGCGTTCCTTGGCCATCACGTCCTTTTTCTTTTTCGCCATGGCGCGGCGCATTAGATCGCTGCGCCCCAGCGAGTACCCCGCCAGATCGCGCACGATCTGCATGACCTGCTCCTGATACACCATGCAGCCGTAGGTGACGTCAAGTATGGGCTTGAGGAGCGGCGTCGCGTACTCGACGCTCTCGGGGTGCAACTTGCCGCGTATGTAGCGCGGGATCGATTCCATCGGCCCCGGGCGGTACAGCGAGATGGCGGCGATGATGTCCTCGAAATTGCGCGGCTTCATGTTGGCGAGAAAGGCGCGCATCCCGCCGCCTTCCAGCTGAAACACGCCGTCTGTATCGCCCGCGCAGATCATGTCGTACACCTCGGGATCGTCCATCGGGATGTCCTCCGGCGTCCTGTCGACGCCGCGCAGGCGCATCATGTCCAGCGCGTCGCGGATGACGGTCAGCGTGCGCAGCCCGAGAAAGTCCATTTTGAGCAGCCCCAGCTTTTCGATATTGCCCATCGGGTACTGCGTGGTGACGACCTCGTCGTTCTTCTGGAGCGGCACGTAATGCGTGACCGGCTCGCGCGTGATGAGCACGCCCGCCGCGTGCGTCGAGGCGTGGCGCGGCATGCCCTCGAGCGTCAGCGAGGTGTCGATGAGCTTTTTCACGCGCTCGTCGTTGTCATAGAGCTTTTTCAATTCGGGACTTAAATCGAGCGCTTTTTCGAGCGTCATGTCCAGCGCCATGGGCACCGCCTTCGCCACGCGGTCGACCTCGGCGTAGGGATAGCCCAGCACGCGCCCGACGTCGCGCAATACGCCCCGCGCCGCCATCGTGCCGAAGGTGATGATCTGGCTGACGTGGTCGGTTCCGTACTTGGCGGTGACGTAATCGATGACCTCCTGACGCCGCTCGTAGCAGAAATCCATGTCGATATCGGGCATGGAAACGCGCTCGGGATTGAGGAAGCGCTCGAAGGTCAGGGCGTACTTGATGGGATCGAGCAAAGTGATGTTCAGGCAGTAGGCGACGATGCTCGCCGCACCGCTTCCGCGCCCCGGGCCGACCATGATGCCGTTTTCCTTGGCGAAGCGGATGAAATCCCACACGATCAGGAAGTAATCGACATACCCCATCTGGGTGATGACGGAAAGCTCGTACTCGAGGCGCTCCTTCGCCGTTTCGTCGTCCGCCGCGTAGCGCTTGGCGAGTCCCTCATAGCACAGCCTGCGCAGCATCCCTTCCGCCGTTTCGCCCTCGGGCACGGGGAAGCGCGGCAGATGAACGGTATGGAAGTCAAAATCAACCCGGCAGCGCTTGGCGATCTCTTCCGCGCGGAAGACGGCGTCCTTATGGCCGGGAAAGAGCGCCAGCATTTCCTCCTCGGATTTGACGTACAGTTCGCGCGTGGTCATGCGCATCCGCGTCTCGTCCTCGAGCGTTTTGCCCGTCTGGATGCACATGAGCACTTCCTGCGCGTCGGCGTCCTTCTTTTCCAGATAATGGCAGTCGTTGGTGGCGACGAGCGGGATGCCCGTTTTCTCGGACAGCGCGATCAGGCGCGGCAGCACCGTTTTTTCCTCGGTAATGCCGTGATCCATGATTTCGATGAAGTAATTGCCTTGGCCGAACAGCGCCTCCATATCGCGCGCGTGGCGCTCGGCGTCGTTGAGACGCCCGTCGAGCAGCAGCTTGGGCAGATCGCCCGACAGGCAGGCGCTCAAGGCGATCAGCCCTTCATGGTGATCGCGCAGCAGCGCGTAATCGATGCGCGGGCGGTAGTAAAACCCGCTTGTGAAGCCCTCGCTGATGATGTACATGAGGTTGCGGTAGCCCGTTTCGTTTTCGCACAAAAGGATCAGATGGCTGTATTCGCGCGAGAGCACGCGCTTGTCCGTCCGGTCGGGACAGACGTACGCCTCGCAGCCGATCACCGGATGAATGCCGGCGTCTTTGCAGGCGGTATAAAAGTCCACCGCGCCGTACAGCACGCCGTGATCGGTGATGGCGCAGGCGTCCATGCCGAGCGCCTGAAGGCGCTTGATCAGGGGCTTGATGCGGCACGCGCCGTCGAGCAGGCTGTACTCCGTATGCAGATGCAAATGGGCAAACGCCATGCGAGCCTCCCGGTGATTCTTTTTCCGCCTTATTATACCGCATTTTTCGCTTATTGCCAAGGAAAAGAAAGAATGATAGAATAGAGGGGCTGTCGGGAGCGATCGATACGATCCCAATCCGCGAAAGATCACCGGAGGATACCGCACAATGCCGAGCGTTACGCAAGAAGCCAAGGACATCAGGAAGAAAAGGATATTCGCCCTGTGCTGCGTTTTGGTCGTTCTCGTTGTTTTCTGCCTGCTGACGTATTTCGTGGGCAAGCCCATTCTCGCCGTCCTGCGCGAGAACCCCGATCAGCTCCGCGCGCATATGGATTCCTACGGCGTCGGCGGGTATTTCGTGATGATCGGCATCGTGATCATGCAGGTTGTGATCGCGTTCATCCCCGGCGAGCCGGTCGAGGTCGCCGCCGGCGTGGTGTTCGGCGCGTGGTGGGGCGCGGCGCTTTGCCTGATCGGATCGGCGCTCGCCGCCGCGCTGGTGTTCACGCTGGTGAAAAAGTACGGCATGAAGCTCGTCTATCTGTTTTTCTCCCGGGAAAAGGTCGAGGAGGTCGCCTTCCTCAACGATTCCGGCAAGCTCAATCTGCTTTTGTTTGTCCTGTTCCTCATCCCCGGCACGCCCAAGGACGTGCTGACGTATTTCGCCGGCGTCACAAGCATCAAGCTGCCGGCGTTCCTGCTGATTACCACGGTCGCGCGGATTCCTTCGGTGCTGTCCTCGACGCTGTTCGGCAGCAAGCTCATGGAGGAGAGATACCTCGCCGCCGCGATCATTTACGGCGTGACCATCGTTTTGAGCGTAATGGGCGTCCTGTGGTACAAAAAAATGCGGAAGCGGCGGAAGGAATCGGGCGACCCGGCGCAGAAACCCGAGCCGTAACGCTTGATATGCGAGGCAGCCATGTTCAAAAGTGACAGGGACGCGGCGGCGTGGGGCGTCACGCCGGTCGACAACGTGTTCATCCGCGATTACCTTCCCGCCGCCAAGGGCGATTATGTGAAGGTGTATTTGTACGCGCTTTGCGCGTGCCGGGCGCAGGACGCGACGATCGACGATATCGCGCATGACCTCGACATGGAGAAATCAGACGTCGAGGCGGCGCTGCGCTATTGGGAGCGCCGCGCGCTCGTCACGCGGGTGAGCGAGCAGCCGCCCGAGTATATCGTGCACTCGCCGCTTGAGCGAACGTTCAACGCGAAAAACGCGCCGATCGTCGCCGACGCCGCATACGTCGAGTTTTCCGAGAGCGTGTACGCCGCTTTTGGCGACCGCCGGAAGCTGCGCCCCGCCGAGATCGCGCTGGCGTACGAATGGGTCCGGGAGCTTTCTCTGCCCGAGGAAGCGGTGCTCATGCTGATCAATCACGCCATTACGGCAAACGGCGTCAATTTCAGCTTCAAAAAACTCGAGCCGATGGCGGCGCGCATGAAGGACGAAAACGTGACGAACGCCGACGACGCCGATCAGTTCCTGCGCCGCGATTTCGAGGCGCGCGACGGCGCGCGCGCGGTGCTCAGGCGCATGGGCAAGCGCCGCTTCCCCAGCGAGGACGAATTGACGCTGTACGTCAAATGGCGCGACGAATGGCAGTTCACGCCCGACGCCGTGCTGTCCGCCTGCGCCGAGACGACCAAGGGCGACCCCTCGTTTATGTATCTGGACAAGATTCTGGCGGGCATCCGCGCGCGCGGCGACGCGAAAACGGCGTCGCAGGTCGAAACCCAGCTCTCGCGCGAGCAGACGGAAATCACCGCCGCGTGGAAAATGGTGGGCGCGCTCAATATCGAGGGCAGGACGACGCGCGACGCGGCGCTTTCGCTGTACCGCGAGGCGAAAAAGCTGTACGACGACGACGTGATCCTGATCGCTGCGCAGGCGTGCGCCGCGCGCAAACAGCCCAAGGGCGACGACGTGCTCGACATGCTGGCGGGCTGGCGCGAAAAGGGCTTCGACGCGGCGCGCGCGAAGCAGTACGTCGACGATTTTAAGCGTAAAAACCGCGCGCTGCGCGAACTGTTCGAGCTGGCGGGGCACAACGGGCTGCCCACGGCGGCGGACAGGGCGCTGTACGATACATGGCTGTCGTGGGGTTATGACATGCCCATCCTGCGCTACGCCGCCGAGCAGTCGCGCGGCGCGGGCGGCAGCAAGATCGCGTACCTCGCCAAGGTGCTGGACGCGTGGCACGAGGCGGGCGTCGCCGATGTGTCGCAGGCGAAATCGTCGCGTCCGGCGAAGAAAGCCGAGGGCAAAACCGTCACGGCGCAGCGCTACGAGCAGCGCGAGTACAGCAAGGAAGAATTATCGGCGGCGGCGGAGGACATGCTGGAGGAGGTGCGCAGGGCGCGTGGATAGAGCGATTCTCAATCAAATCCTTGAAACCTACCGCGCGCGGCGCGAGGACAACCGGCGCCGCGAGGCGGACAGAATGCGTCAGATTGACGAAACCTGTCCCGAGGTCGCGCGCGTGATGCGCGCGCGGCACGAATTCGTGATGATGAGCGTTCGCAGCGCCTTTGCCGGCGGCGCGCCCGAGGACCCCGAAACGCGGATGCGCGCGTTCAACCGCGAGGTTCGGGAAGCGCTGCTCAAAAACGGCTATCCCGGGGACTATCTTGAGCCGATCTGCGCTTGCGCGAAGTGCTTTGATACCGGCTATGTCGGCGACGCGAAAACGCCCTGCGAATGCCTGATCAGGGCGTATGCCGACGCCGCCGGCGGCGACGGGAGCGAGGCGTCGGAGACATTCGAGGCGTTCGACGCTTCGCGGTTTCCCGCCGACCCTCTGCCCGGCACCGATATTTCGCAGCGCGAGTACATGGGGCTTGCCCGCGATAAATGCGAGCGGTTCGCCGGGGAATACCCGCGGGGCGATGTGAAAAACGCGCTGCTCTACGGCGCGAGCGGGCTGGGCAAAACGTATCTGCTCCACTGCATCGCCAACCGCGTCCGCGAGCGCGGCATCGACGCCGTAACGGTCACGGCGTATCAGCTGCTCGCCGCGCTGCGGCAGGCGTATTTTTCGCATGACGAGAGCGCCGCGAGGCCGTATTTCGACGCGCAGCTGCTCCTGATCGACGATCTGGGCATGGAGCCGCTCGTCGAGGGCGTGACCGTCGAGCAATTCTACAATCTCCTGAACACCCGCATGGCGCGCGGGAGGGGCACGGTGATTTCTACCAATCTGGCGCTGGACAAAATGAAGGAGCGCTACACCGAGCGCGTGACCTCACGCCTGCGCGATGCGCGCTCCTGCCTGACCGTGCCTTTCCTCGGGAAGGATATCCGACTGATTAAGCCTTGACGTATACGCGGCCGAGCGCGCGGCGCACCGTGGGGATGAGCGCGACGATCAGGCACAGCGCGAGTTCGGGGCCGATGTACGAAATGTTGTACACGAAGGAGTAGAGCAGGGGATTGTACGGCGCCCAGATGCCGTAGAACACCACGCCGCTCAAGTACGACGCCGCGAGGCGCCCGAAGCCGCCGATCAGAATGCCAACGTACACGCCGTAGCGGTCGGGCAGCCTGCGCGCCAGCGCCGACAGCGCCAGCAGCGCGAAGGCAATGGGATAATCCAGCAGCGTGCCGAAGATTTCGCTCGCCTTGGGCTGCGTCTGGAGAAGCTGCAAAAGCCCGTAGCCCAGCCCGACCAGCATCCCGCGCGTCAAGCCGTGCGCGTAGGCGAACAACAGGATGGGCAGCATGCTGCACAGCGTCACGCTGCCGCCCAGCGGCATGGAAAACACCTTGATGTAGCTGAGCAGGAAGGACAGCGCCGCCGTCAGCGCGCCTTCGGCGAGCAGCCGCGTCGTCCATTTCTCCCTGCCCTTGGCGATGACCAGCAGGATGACGGCAAGCGCGACGAGCGCGCCGACCGCGATCCACGTGATCAGCGAGAGTTCCCTGATTTCCCCGAACACTTCCTCAAAAAATCCCATAGCCGATCCCTTTCCGCTCCGCGTTGGCAAAACGCGACAGCCTGTCCCTTTCTTGCGGGAAACCTTTTCCCATAAGAAAAACCCACACGTTCTTCGTGTGGGAAACGGACAAGCGGGCTTTCGCCCATTGCCGCTTCCCTCCGGTAGGATGACCTACGTCAGGTTCCAAGGGTTCTTCTCAGCCGTCCTTTGGACGACGCCCCCAGCGGATGCACGACCACAGTATAGCACAACCCATTCATTTGTCAAGGAGCGTATCTCATGGAGCATCATTTTTTCGCCTATGTCTCGAGAATGAAGTTCATTCAGCGCTGGGGGCTGATGCGCAACACGTCGCCCGAAAACGATATGGAGCACGCCTTGCAGACCGCCATGATCGCGCACGCCATCGCGCTGATCGGCAACCGGCGCTATTTCCGCAGCTATCAGCCCGAGCACGTCATGGCGCTGGCGCTGTATCACGACTGCTCGGAGGTCATCACGGGCGATCTGCCCACGCCCGTCAAGCACGGCAACCCGAGCATTCTGGAAGAGTACAACAAACTCGAAAAAACGGCGTCCGACCGCCTGCTCGCCATGCTGCCCGGCGATCTGCGCGACGATTACGAGCCGCTCATCGCGCACGACGAATCGACCGCCGAATGGCGCATCGTCAAGGCGGCGGACAGCATCTGCGCCTATATCAAGTGTCTGGAAGAAAAAAAGGCGGGCAATATGGAGTTCGAAAACGCGCGCAAAAGCGTCAAGCGCAAGATCGACCGCATCGCGCTGCCCGAGGTGCAGGATTTCATGTCCGAGTGCGTGCCCGGCTTTTCCATGACGCTGGACGAGATATCGGGCGAATGACATGAAGATCGTAATCATGTACCACGCGCCCGTTACGCCGGTCGCGTGCATCAAACAGGGCGACTGGATCGATCTGCGCGCCGCCGAAGAGGTCGTGATGAAAAAGGGCGAGTTCCGCCTGATCTCGCTCGGCGTGTCGATGAAGCTGCCCGAGGGCTGCGAGGCGCACGTGCTGCCGCGCAGCTCGACCTTCCCGCGCTACGGCGTTATCCAGACCAACGGCATGGGCGTGATCGACGAAAGCTACTGCGGCGCGGACGACGTGTGGCATTTTCAGGTGTACGCCACGCGCGACACCGTGATCCCGTTTGACGACCGCATTTGCCAATTCCGCATTGTGAAAAAGATGCCCGAGGTCGAATTCGTCACGGTCGATCGCCTGACGGGCGAAAATCGCGGCGGCTGCGGCTCGACGGGCGTAAAATAAAGGAGGAACCGATATGCCGACCATTCACAACACCGCGAGCAAGGGCGATTTCGCCAAGACCGTGCTCATGCCCGGCGATCCGCTCCGCGCCAAGTTCATTGCCGAAACCTACCTCGAAAACGCCGTCCTTGTCAACAACGTGCGCGGCGTGCAGGGCTATACGGGCGAGTATCATGGCAAGCGCGTGTCGGTCATGGCGTCGGGCATGGGCATTCCGTCCATCGGCATCTATTCGCACGAATTGTTTGACGTGTACGACGTCGACGCCGTCATCCGCATCGGCTCGGCGGGCATGGTCAATCCCAATCTCAAAATCCGCTCGGTGATCGCGGCGATGAGCGCGTACTCCAACTCCGCGTACGGCGCGAGCTTCGGGTTCGCGGGCAATCTCGCGCCCTGCGCGTCGTATCAGCTTCTGCAAAAGGCGGTCGCCGCCGCCGAAAAGATGGGCGTTAATATGCCCGTTGGCCCGGTGTATTCAAGCGACGTGTTCTACGATCCCTCCGAACCGCTTTCCGCCCTGCAGAAGCTCGGCGTGCTCGGCGTTGAAATGGAGGCGTACGGGCTGTACCTGAACGCCGCCTACGCCGGCAAACAGGCGCTGGCGCTGCTCACCATCACCGATAATCCCTTCACCGGCGAGGCGCTCGCCCCCGGCGAGGCGCGCGAAACGCTGACGCAGATGATCGAAATCGCGCTGGAGATCGCGTGAGGATTCTCGTCAGCGCCTGCCTGCTCGGGCTGCCCTGCCGTTATGACGGCAAGAGCAAGCCCTGCGATCAATTGATCGCGCTCGCTGGGAAGCATACGCTGATCCCCGTCTGCCCCGAGCAGCTCGGCGGCCTGCCGACGCCGCGCCCGCCCGCCGAAATCCGGGGTGACCGCGTGCGCACGGATACGGGCGCCGACGTGACGGACGCCTACCGCCTCGGCGCGGACTGCGCCGCGCGCGTGTACGCGATCAATCGCTGCGACTGCGCCGTGCTCAAGGCGCGCAGCCCCTCCTGCGGGCGCGGCGTGATCTACGACGGCACGTTTTCGGGCAGGCTGACCGCCGGCGACGGCGTGACGGCGGCGGCGCTCGCGCGCGCGGGCGCGGCGGTGTACACCGAGGACGAGATCGGTAATCTCTGACGGTTCCGTCGGCGGCCTGCCCGCCGGATTATTCTTCTTTTTGACGGCAAAAACCGCCGCGCTTCGTCATGAAACGCGGCGGCTTGTTTGATTGCCCGGTTACAGGCTGTTGACCAGATTATAGAGCTTCCTGTTGAAGCGCCGCGAGGTATCCAGCGCCTTATCGATGGGCATGTGGAAGGTGCGGCCGTTCTTGACGCCGATGACCTGATTGCTCTGCCCGCGCCGGAGCAGATCGATCGCCATCGCGCCCGCCTCGAACGCGAACGCGCTGTCGCGCGCCGTGGGCGCGTTGCCGCGCTGGGTGTAGCCGATCACGGTGGAACGCGCCTCGACCATGCCGCACTTGCGTTTGAGCACGCTGGCGAGCAGCGAGGCGGTCATCGGTTCGTCCTTATATCCCTGCTTGCCGAAGGGCAGCAGGTAATTGTACACGTCAAAGGGCTTCATCGAGCGCCACGCGCCCTCGGCGACCACGGCGGTGGCGCGGGTGTTGCCCTCGGCGATCAAGGCGTTTAAGCGCTTGGCGACGTCGTCGATGCTCCACTTGACCTCGGGCACGAGCACGATTTCGGAGCCTGTGCACACGGCGGTGGTCAGGGCGATATCGCCGCAGTCGCGCCCCATGACCTCGACGACATGCGGACGGTCGTGCGAGCGCGAGGTGGCGCGGATGGAACGCACGGCGTCAATGCAGACGTTGACGGCGGTGTCGTAGCCCAGCGTCATTTCGGTATAGGCAAGATCGTTGTCGATGGTGCCCGGAATGCCGATGCAGGGAATGCCCAGTTCGCACAAGCGCATGGCGCCGTTGAAGCTGCCGTCGCCGCCGATGACCACCAGCCCGCTCACGTCCATCTCGCGCAGCATTTTGGCGGCGCGGCGCTGGATGTCGGGATCGAGAAATTCGCGGCAGCGCGCCGTGCGCAGATAGGTGCCCGGCAGATCGGCGATATCAAGCAGCGTGTCCAGATCGAGCCGGGCAAAGGAATCCTCGGGCTTCTCGCCGCGCCCGAGCAGGCCGTTGAAGCCGCGTTTGACGCCAATGAGCGGCATCCCGTAGTGCGCTGCGTTTCTGGCAATCGAGAGCACGGCTGCGTTCATGCCCGGGCTGTCGCCGCCGCTGGTCAGTACCGCGATGTTCGACATTCGAATCACTCCACTCCATCAATACAACAGATTATGTTCGGCAAGCCACTGCTGCGCCTCGGCCGCCTCGGAATCCGCGACGCTGATCTCGCAGTCGTTCTGATCGGCGATCGCTTTGCCGCGGATCGGGCTGGTTTTCGCGTAAAAGCCTTCCTGCAACAGAAGATCGACCATCGCGCGCGCCGCTTGCTCGCTTTGCGCGATGTGGATGACTTTCATGCCGCGCTGTGACACGCCGTACCTCCGAGAAAAACAAATACCGATCCCGCCGCGCGGAATCCGATCTATTGTATCATACGGCGCGGGATTTTTCCATACGCAATTCCCCTGTTTTGTGATTATTTGTAGTTTTGCAGGATTTTCGACGAAAAAAGCGTATAATATGACGAGAAAATACAAACCGGGAGGGCGTATGGCGGGCGAGCGCGCGGCGGTGGAACGGCGGGCGGCGAGGGCGCTGTCCTTGTTGGTGCAGCAGGCGACGCTGTCGACGGCGGGCGACGGCGTGTTCACGCAGATGCATACCGTGCTGCGCGAGCTTTTCCCGCGCTTTTTCGCCGCCGCCGAGTGCGAAACGGTTCATACGCGCAATCTGCTGATCCGTCTGCCCGGTGCCGGCGCGGCGCGGCCGCTCGTTTTTTTGTCACACATGGACGTCGCGCCGGTCCGGGGAATCGAGCAATGGACGTGCCCGCCGTTTTCGGGCGCCGTGCGCGAGGGTTTCGTGTACGGGCGCGGCGCGGCGGACATGAAGGGACATCTGACGGCGCTGCTGACCGCCGCCGAGGGGCTGCTTGCCGAGGGCTGGCGGCCGGGCGGCGATCTGTGGTTCGCGTTCTCGGCGGACGAGGAGATCCGCGGAACGGGAATGTCGGAGATCTGCCGCCGCCTGTCGGCGCGCGGCGTCGCGCCGGCGCTTGTGCTGGACGAGGGCGGATCGATCACCGCGCTGCCGTCGATTTGCGACCGGGAGATTGCGCTGGTCGGCGTGCAGGAAAAGGGCAGGATGCGCTTTACCCTGACGGCGGAGGGCGCGGGCGCGGCGGAGGCACTGCTGCGCGCCGCTGAAAGGCTGACGCAAATGCGCTTCACGCCCGTGATCTGCCCCGCCGCCATGCAGATGCTCGCCGCCGTCAGCGATGAAATGACGGGGCTCATGCGCTTTGCCGCCGCGCATCCGCGGCTGTGCCGCGCGCCGCTTTGCCGCGTGCTGGATAAAACGCATGACGGGCGGGCGCTGACGCGCACGCAGATGATGGCGAGCGCCATGCGCGGCGACGCGCTGCGCGGCGAGGAAGCCGGCGTCACGTTTCAGGCGTCGATTATCCCGGGCGACAGCGCGGGCGAATTGCTCGAGCGCGTCGGCCGCGTGATACACGACGAGCGCGTGCTGGTCACCGTTGAGGAAATGGACGAGCCCTCCGCGCATTCGGCGGCCGAGGGCGCGGCGTGGGAAGCGCTCAAAACGGCGATCATGGTGCATTTCCCGCGCACCGTGATCGCGCCGTACCTGCTCACCGGCGGATCGGACGCGCGCCGGATGGAGCCGATTTGCCCGTATATTTATCGATTCAGCCCCTTTGTGATGCCAAGAGAGGAACTCAAGCGCGTGCATGGCGTCGACGAGCGGTTGAGCGTGGAAAACCTTTTGCGCGGCACGGCGTTTTTCCGTCAGATGCTGATGGCGTAACCCTATTTTTCGGAGACCGCCGCGCGGACGCTGACCTTGACCTCGGCGGAAACGTAGGTTTCGCGCCACTTGACGCGTTCCCAGTCGTCGAGGGTGTAGAACTGCCTGACCGCGATATTGCCGAACCCCAGCCCGTCGCAGCGCAGGCGCTGCATGGTTTTAATCGCGCTTTTAAGATCCTTTTCCACGAGCTTTTCGACCGCCTGAAGATCGACGTCGCGCCCGGGCGCTTTGTTCACGTCCAGCGTCAGATCGACCGATAAAACGGCTTTCCCGCCCGACAGATCGACCGACAGCGTGGCGGCGTAGCGCGGCGTGACGGTCACGTATTGCGGCGGCAGATTGATTTCGAGCGCCTGAATATGCCCCAGCGCCAGATTGATCAGCGCCATTTCGTAGCCCGTGAGCGTGCCGCTGACCGAGCGGCCGTCCGTCGTCGCCGCGCCGAGCATTTCAACGGCGTTGATGCTCTTGCGCGGCAGCTTGCCCGCCACGATGTCCTCGGGCTGGTCGTCCGTCCCGGAGGGCTTGTTTTTGAAATCGTTCACCGCGCCGCAGATGAGCAGCGGATCGGCGTGCCCGTAGGCGAAATCCCTGTGCGCCTCGAACAGCGAGGTGTCGGGAATGAAGCCCTTGTTTTCGTAATTGTCCAGCGACGTTTCGATATAGGTGCTCAAGCGCACGCCCAGATAGGGCTTATGCGAATCGATGAATTTGTTCGCCTCGCCCTCGCAGATGAGCATCATGGCGTGCTCGCGGATGCGCGGGAGCGTGACGATCGATTCGAGGAGCGTTCCGAAATCGTCCTTCTGCGCCGCTTTCATGCCGATCACGATTTCGCGCGTCTGGCTGAAATTGAGCGTGCGCGGCGTGGCGGCGTTGAGCACCGACATCGCCTCGACGAAATCCTTGCCCGTCGCCTCGAGCATGAGATATCCCTTTTGATCGCCGCCCTGCTCGGCGGACTGCGAGGACGAGGAGGAAGAGGACTCGGAGGAAGCGTTGCTCGGCGCTTTGACGGTGATTTTCACGTCGCTTTCGTTTTGATCGACGCCCAGAATGATGACCAGCAGTTGGTTTTCCAGCCCTTGCTTGCCGCAGCCCGAAAGCGTGAGCGCGATCAGGAGCACAAGCAGCGCCGTCGCGCGGCGTTTCATGACCTTCGCCCCCCTTTCTTTCCGATCAGCGCGGATGCGCCGGCGGCGAGGAGCGGGAGCAGCGTCAGCGCGAGGCGGTACGGCGCGATCATGATGATCGCAGTCCGTCCGTTTTTCAGGTTGAGCGCGGCGAGCGGCACGGCGGCGAGCGCGATCAGAAAGGGCGTGAGCGTTGATTTCACGTTGCGTTTGCCAAACGCGTCGCGCAAAAACGCCGAGCACGCGGTCACGGCGGCGGCGAACACGATGACCAGCAGCAGCACGAGCACCGTCACGTACATCGACCAGCCGATGATCGACGGGCTGACTTCGGGCATGATCATGATCTGCGTGCCGAGCGTTTCGGGGCGCGACAGCGCGTAGTACGGCAGCAGAAACGCGCGCATGAGCGCCGAGAGCGAGGCGGCGATCACGGCAAACATGACGGCGACCAGACGGGGCTTTTTGTTGTCGGTCAGCATATCGAGCGACTTGCGGTTGGTGGGGAGAAGATACGGCACGGCGGCGCAGGACGCCGCGCCCGCCAGCCACATAAACCCCGTCAGCACGGTGTCGACGCCTTTCCCGAACAGGGGAAACATATGCCCGAAATCGCCGAAGGGCAGCGCCGTAACGATGGTGAGCAGGATGACGGCGATCAGGATCAGCCCCGAAAAACCCGCTACGCGTCCCAGCGCGCTTTCGTCGCCGTGGCGGATGGCGAGCGGCACGGCGAGCGCCAGCGTCACGCTGATGCGGAGCAGGCTCGACTGCGGCAGAATGTGCGTGACGATGGCGCAAAAGCAGTACAGGACGATCTGCGCGTCGATGAACAGCGACAGCGCGAGCAGAACGGACCCCGCCGACGCCAGAGCGGGCGGCAGGAATGACCTGAACACGCCGACGCCGGGCTTTGCGGCGTTGGAGAGCGCGTTGGAGAACGCAACCAACCCGAGCACGACGGGCAGCGTCAGAAGCACCGCCATATAGGACGGCGTCGATGTCCGGCGGAAGAGGAACAGCGCCGTTCCGAGCGCCAATTGCGCGTACAGCGTCATCCCGCACAGCTTGAACTGATCGCGCATGAAAGCGTTTGCCCGCTGCGCGCGCAGCGCGTTTTCCGAGTGGATATGCGTGGTCGTTCGCATGGTCAGTCGTCTTTCTCCTTATCGATCGCCTTTTCCCACGCACGCATCCGGCCGAGCGAGCGGTCCATATGCTGCGGATTGCCCACGAACCCGCGCAGGCGCTGCCGCCAGATGGGCATGCGCGTCATGAGATCGGGATTGGACGGGCGCTCGGGCGCGTAGGGCGCGGCGTAGGGGAAGCGCAGGCTGGTCAGCCCCGCCAGACGCATGATCAGCACGAACGCGCCGATCATCAGCCCGACGTAGCCGTCGATGCCCGCCATGACGACGAGCAGCAATTGCGTGATGCGCAGCGAAAGCATAAACGAATAATTCGGCGCGGCGTAAATGCCCAGCCCCGCCATCGCCACCACGATGATGAGCAGGGGACCGAACAGATCGGCGTCGACCGCCGCCTGCCCGAGCACCAGCCCGCTTACGATGGACAGACTGCCGCCCACCTTGCCCGGCACGCGCGTGCCCGCCTCGTTGATGAGCGCGAAGGCGAGCAACATCATAATGAGCGAAGTGAACAGCGAGAGCGGCACGCGCGACTGCGTTTCGATGACCGAGGTGAGCAGTGCCAAAGAGATGCCTTCGGGATGGAACAGCGTCAGCGCGATGAACTGCCCGGGCATGAGCATGGAGATAATAACGCCCACGATGCGCAAAAGACGCAAAAACGTGCCGTACTGCCAGCGCAGCGATGTATCGTCCGGCGCGTGGAATAGCTGAATCAGCCCGACGGGCATGGCGAGCACGGCGGGCGCGCCCTCGAGCATCAGGAGAACCTGTCCCTCCATCAGAAAGCTCACCGCGCGGTCGGGGCGCTCGGTGTACAGCGCCTGCGGCAGCATGGAATACGGCTTGTCCTCGATGAGCTGTTCCAGCGCGCCCATGCTGCCCACATGATCGACGTTGCAGCCCGCGACGCGCCGCTTGACCTCGTCCACGACCTCCTGACGCGCCAGCCCGTCCATGTACAAAACCGACACGCGCTTGGGGATTTTGTTGCCCACGGCGATTTCATGGCTGATCAGCGCCGGCGTGCACAGATACCTTCGCAGCAGCGCCACGTTGTCGCGCAGCGTTTCGGTGAAGGCTACCTGCGGGCCGTTGATGACCGTTTCGTTGATCGGCTGGGATGGCGAGCGCTTTTCAAATCCCTTGACGTCGATGTTGAACGCGCCCTCCACGCCGTCCACCACCAGCAGCGCGTTGCCCGTCAGGATCGCCGTGATCGCCGCGGTCAGCGAGGTCGTCGGCACCGCCGAGGAAAGCGGCAGCACCGAGCGCAGCAGATGCATCTTCATATCGACGCCGCTTGGCTTTTGCGCCAGTATGCACGGCTCGAGAATAAATCGCTGGATCTTTTCGTCGTCCGCCAGACCGTCCACGTACATCACGGCGGCGCTTTTGCCCATTGTCAGAAACTCGTGCGTGATGATATCGTTGCTTTCCTCGGCGTTCGCCGCCTCGCGCAAAAGCGACAGGCTTTCGGTGAATATTCGCCCGAGCGTCTGTTCCTCGACGGGAAGCCATGCCGTTTCGCCCATACGCCGCCTCCGATGATGATTTGTTTTCAGTATGGCGGCGCGGTTTGCGCATTATACGAAAAAGGACGCGCGCGTTCGGCGGCGTCCCCGGCATGATCGTTTGGCGGTTGTTTTATTGATGTTTATTGATGATTCGCGTGGCCGATTCGCGCGATTGGATGCCGATCAGCCGAACGAACAGCGAGATTTTGTTGTTTTCGTCCAGCCCCCGCCAGAGCGCGTCGGCGATATCGTCGATGCCGCCCCGGACGGCGACCTTTTCCGGCTCGCCGCAGAAAGAGGGCAGGGGATTGCCGTCGCCCGAATAGGTATGGATAAAGCGCCCCTCGCCGGCGGGCGGCGCGTCGTAGGCGTAGGTGAAGCGCAGGTTCTGGCAGGGATCGCCGTCGTCCGATTTGATGATGTGCATGGAATACCGCATGGCGCCGCCGTGCAGCGTGACGAGCGCCGAAATGCGCGGCGTGTAGTGCGGCGGGTCCGGCTCGAACTCGCGGTTTTCCAGCGCCATGGGGAACAGCGCGCGCGTGGGCAGCCCGCAGCCCTCCTTGCGCTTGAGGTAGTTGTGGATGGTGTCGGTCTGGTTGCCGTTGGAAACGATGATGTCCTCGCCCAGCGCGCGCACGGGCGAATAGATGATCAGCGAGGGGTCCTGAACGAGGCTTTCGTCGAACGCCTGCGTTTTGAGATCGTCGTCCAGCGCGACGAACACGCGGTTGCGGCTGTTTTCGCTTCGCCCCATGATGAAATAGGCGATCAGCGCTTTCTCGCCGTCCTCCGTCCTGCCGATGATGATCCCGCGTCCGGGGTAGGACGAGCGGCGCGCGGCGTCATACAGCGAATCCATGAGGCGACCTCCTTTGCCCGATGCGGATATGGAAACGGCGCGCTCGCGTCGTTTGCGGTTTTCATGCGTCCGCCTCTATCATACATGATTCGCGCGCCGTTTTCAAGGGTTTTCGGTATTTATTGCGCGTGTGTTTTGCGCGGTATGGATCTTCCGCCCGGGAAAGCGCTGATTATTGCGCGGTCGTCTTGGCGTGGTACAGATCCGTCGCCCGGGACAGCGCTTCCTCCACCGTGCAGTTGCGGTTCATGGCATTGATGACCTGCATGCCCAGAATGCCCAGGAAGCGCCGCTCGTCAAATCGCGAATCAACGGCGCGCGGGAAACGGCGGACGTTTGTCTTTTCAAAGCATTCCTCGGACATGGACAGCCACGGGAAGGTATCGATCACCTGATAATTGCGGTAAGTGTCGCGGCAGGGGGAAACCGATCCCAGAAGCGTCATCGCCGTCGCGACCGTTTCGCTGCACAGCCAGCGAATGAAATGATAGGCCAGCGCTTTTTTCCGGCTGTATCGGCAGACGCCGATGGAGCCGCCGCCGTACATCGGGTTGCCGCCGGGCACCATCGCGTAGCCGATGTTTCCCCGGACGGCGGATTGCTTGTTGAGCATTTCGGAGGCGTAATTGCTGTACAGGATCGTCATGGCGGTGTCGCCCTGCGCGAACGCGCGCGCGGTGTCGCGCCACCACGCGCCGTAGCCGGGGCTGGCGTACCCGCCGCTTTGGACGAGCTCGGACAGCGCCTGAACGCCGTTGGCGGAGGAGAGCAGGATGCGGTCGTTTTCGTCGAACAGATCGTCGGTCAGCGCGAAATACCGCGTCAGGAACTCCGTCGCCGCGACGCCCGTATTTCCCATCGTCAGCGTGGAGCCGTAACGGACGGGCGATTGCGGGTTCAGCCTGCGCGTGAAAAAGGCGGCGATGCGGTTGAACTCCGAGAAACTCTGCGGCGGGCGGAGCGTTTCGCGCGCGCTTTCCTGATACAGCCTGCGGATGGTGGCGTTTTCAAACAGATCGCGCCGATAGAAGAGCATTTGATTGCTCGGCGTTTCGGGCAGCGCGTACAGCGTTTGGGACAAGCCGCCGTACCGTTTCAGAAGCCCGGGCAGAAACTCCTCGCCCAGCGCCTGCACGTTCGGGTCGAGGTTGGTCAGCGGCTCGAAAATATCCGGCGCGAAACGGCTCATCCATGTCGCGTCCAGACGGATGATGTCAAATGAAGTCTCGTCCGACAGATGGGTCAGCAATTCATGCGTGCCGTCGTACGGGAAAACGGAGATGTGGATCGGCACGCCCGTGTTTTTGGTGTACATGCGCGCCATGTTTTTGACAATGGAGGCGGTGGGGCTGTCCAGCGTCATCATGGTCAATTCCCCGCTTTCCGGCGCGGGCGTGGGAATCCATACGCGAAACCCGGAATCGGGCAGGATATGCGCTTCCGGCGTCGTGAACGTCCGGCTCGTGATGCGCTTGATCAGCCGCTCCGCCGCCGTGCGTCCGAGCAGACGGTAGTTCAGCTCGTATTTATTGTAGTCGTTTTCCGGAATGGTGAACAGGGGGGAAAGGGTGAAAATGTCCGGCCGGCGATCGCCGAAGAACGCGCCGTGGACGTGCCGGAGCATATCGGCGTGGTTGAGAATGACGAAAAACACCGCCTCCGGCGCGGGCTGCGCGGAGAGGATGTCCAGCGACAGGGAAGCGCTGTTGATGGAATGCTTTTCATACTGCTGAACGCGGCAAAAGCCCGACGCGCTGAGAAAGCCCGTTTTGATCTCCTGCGTGACATAGCTCTCCGCGCCCTCGGTGATCAGCGCGGCGTTGGCGTAGGCGGCGGCTTTTTTGCCCATTTCGCGCCCGATCCTGCGGTAATCGAAGCCGATGTAATCATAATCGAAAAACGGACGCTGTTCGACGAACAGGACTTCGTTCTTTTGGAAACCGATCTGCATATACGGGTCGCTCGCGCCGTTCAGCGCGCTGATGACGGCGACCCCGGCGGGCTGCGTGTATTTGATCTCCGTCGCCAGCGCCTCCTCCCGTCGGGCGTTGCCGTCGTTCAGGTACAGCGCCGTGCGGTAGCCAAGCGATTCGGCGAAATAGCGGAAGCTGCTGTAAAAATCCGTATACTGACGGTCCGTCAGGTTGGGCAGCAC
>CAYWOS010000016.1:19223-42722 GCA_964459985.1 uncultured Oscillospiraceae bacterium | reverse complement strand
CCCCTCGCGGGGATGTGAGTTGAAATATCGTGTCGCGCAGGGCTGTGTTCGTCTCGCCGGTCATCCCCCTCGCGGGGATGTGAGTTGAAATCACGACGAAATCGGCCCGTATCTGGCCAACAAGAGTCATCCCCCTCGCGGGGATGTGAGTTGAAATGCGGAATACGGAGGGCTGACATGAGCGAGAAAGGTCATCCCCCTCGCGGGGATGTGAGTTGAAATGATCCGACCGCCAAAACGCTGATGGGCTATCCCGTCATCCCCCTCGCGGGGATGTGAGTTGAAATATGATGCGATGGACGCGCTGGTTACGGCGCTTAGTCATCCCCCTCGCGGGGATGCGAATTGAAATACTGTCGCGGATGATTGGGAGCATCCTGTCCTTCGATTTGTTAATATAGCTTAACAAAAATGTTCAAATGATTATGCATCGGTATTGGCAAGGCATGCTTTGGAATGTATAATGAATTGAATATTTATGGAGGGCATCATGAAAATCGGTGAAATAATCATGGCATACCTGGAAGAAAAGGACTTATCGCAGCGCCAGTTTGCAACGCTCTGCGGCTTGTCGAACGGTTATGAGTCTATGCTCGAGAACAACTGCAACCCCCAAACAGGCGAGCCGCTCACGCCGTCTTTAGCCATGCTCAAAAAAATCGCAGTTACCATGTACAGATCGTTGAATGATTTGATGCTGCCTCTCGACGACATGCCTGTCACACTGAACGGCGATAGCAAAATCCCGGACGGCCTTCTCCCCGCGTCGCGCATTCGCGTCCCTCTGATCGACGGCGTGGCGGCGGGCGAACCGATCTATGCGCCCGAAGACGCCGAGGTCTGGACGGCGGGCGAGGATGTCAAGTGCGATTTCGCCCTGCGCGTCAAGTGCGACAGCATGATGCCGACTTTTGACGACGGAAATATCGTGTTTATCCGTCAGCAGGACGCGACGGACTATGAGGGGCAAATCGGGGCGCTGTGGATCGGCGACGGCGCGGCGCTCAAGCATATTTACCACACAGACGGCGGCGTACAGCTTGTCAGCGACAACCTCAAGTATCCTCCGATGTATTTTACGGATGATGATACCGACGGCGCGCACCTCATCGGCTTGCCGGTCGGTTTCTATCGAGGACAATGATATGGGATTTTTGCGTAATTATCACGGGTCATGGCTGCGCGAGATATGGAGCGTTGAACCGATGCCGGGCATTGAGAACCTTAACCAAGATGAGTACAATCTCATCGTCCTGTTAACCTGTATCATCGGACGCTCGGTAAACGATCCAAATCAAATGCCTTGGACACTGCGCGGCGCTTTCCCAGACTTGTCAAAGAGTATATGTGAGATCGCAAAACGAGGGTATCTACGCGGTATTACAACAGATGATAAATTATGCAGTTTTAGCGTGCCACAACTTCGTGAGTTGGCAAAACGCAATAATTTGCCCCATAAAGGGAAGCGTGCGGAATTGTTGTCTGTCGTGAGTGAATCCGTTCCGCTCGAACAAATCAACAGCCTATTTGATCCCGTTTCTGAGTGCTACATGCCGAGCGAGACAGGGAAACGCTATATTCACGCGTTGTTTGAAGAACGCTTTCTTGCAGAAAGAACGTCCTTTATATGCTTGTGTAAAGGGAACATATCACAATGCATACGAATAAGAGCGGCATATGAAGCCAGACAGCCAATACAAGACGGGATAAACGTGAGTTGGGAGGACGCTGTAAAACATCCAGAAGCAACGACATTGTACAGGGACATGAGCTACATCCTTGATTATGGGATGACACTCGAACACAACTATGTCGCATGGTGCAGATTGTGGAGCGGCGGCGCGCAACTTGTCCTCGACGATCTATACCCGGACGTTGTTGATATTGTTTAGCCGGATATACATCACAACAAATGGAGGTGCATCACCATGCAGAAAACCATCTCGGCGATCCTGTGTCTCATGCTCCTGCTCGCCGTGCCCACCGCGTTCGCTTCATCGGACATCGATCTGTCCGGCATGACATACGACGAATTGATCGCCCTGCGCGAGGACATCAACCTCGCCATGTGGTCATCAGATGAATGGGACGTCGTCGGCATACCCGAAGGTATGTACCGCGTCGGAATCGACATCCCGGCGGGGCGGTACGTTATGGTTCATAATGTGAGTACATTTAGCGGCGGCATATTGTATCAAGCCGATAATTTGGCGACCGGCGGTTATAATGTGTCGCGATATGCGGACTTCTACAATACCTATGCAAGTGGAAACGTAACGCTTCTCGAAAAATGCTATCTTGATGTAACGATATGCCCTTGCGCATTCACAAAGGCCGGGAGCGATGTCAACGGCTTCACATGGACCAAGGAGGAAACACCGGATATCGATTCCCGCCTTCATGGGTTGTCATTCTCCGCTTTGATCGATCTGGCAAAACGCATTGAAGACAGCATCGCCGCGCTCCCGTCCTATCAGTCCGTGAAGATCGGGAAAGGATTGTACACCATCGGGCAGGACATACCGGCAGGATTTTGGCATATCGAGGCGGACGAGGGGCCTTGGTGGTGGGGATATGGTACAGAATGGAAATGGCTTAGCTCAACCCGCGTTGTCGTAGAATCCGCGCAGTCGTTTCTATCCGAACATGAAGCGCGCAACGTCCAATTCAGGGCAGGCGATTACTTTGACACCACGAGCGAATCTATCATTGTCTCAACGTATGCGGCGGATTATGGTTTCGTATTCTTCGCGGACGGCGTAACGCTCAACCCATCGCATTAACTAACGGGTGTCCTTCCATGTCGAATCCCGACAAGTCGCCCCACGCGTCATCCCCCTCGCGGGGATGTGAGTTGTCAAGGAATAAACTTGTAATCGGTGATCCGGACGGAACAATGAAGACGTTTTTCGTCCCGTCGAGAAAAAAACATTGGAGGGGTGAGCATGACAGGAATCTCTAAAATTCCCTGCCCGTGCTGCGGGAAGACGGAGGTCGAGGATTTTGACATCTGCGAGGAATGCGGCTGGCAGAACGACCACACCGAAACGCCCGGTCGCGAACGAACGGGAGCTAATAAGATGTCCATAGAAGAAGCGAAGGAAGCATACCGAAAAGGTATATGGGTTCACTAAATCGCCCCTCCGGGGGCGCTTTTGAATTGCATCTATTCCACAGGAACACAGTTGTTCAATCCACAATATCGGTTGATCTTCGGCGCTTGCGCTATACGTTTGTGCGAAATCGATCGTTAGCCGGGCGGTATTTGCTCCCGATGCCTTCAGCGGATGGCGGAGGCCGCGTTTGCGTTGCAGATCGCGGCGTATGTTTCGTCCGGGATCATCGGCACGGCCAGCTTTGCCATGAGCTCGTCAGACACGCGGCCGTTCCGCGCGTACGCGCGGCCCGCCTGCCGGACAAGCTCGAGAAACGGCTTCGTCACGCTTTCCGCTTCGGGCGCGTTCAGCATCGGCGCTTGGGGCACCGTCAGGATGAATACGCCGCGCGGGAACCGCAGTTGGAATTCGAGCCGCAGCGCTTCGAAATTGTGCTCGGCGTGGGGGAAGCCGCATCCGCTGATCACGCAGTACCGCAGATGCGAGAAATCCGCCTGCGCCACGTGTTCATAGCGGTCGCCGGCCTTGCGCATGGCGAGCGAGCCGAGCGGCAGCGTTCTGTCCAAAAGCGCCTTGAGCGGCGCGGGAATGCCGAATCCGTACAGAGGGAAGCTGAACAACAGCAGATCGCACGCGAGGATGTCCCGCAGTATTTCCGCCATATCGTCATTGTGAATGCATGTCCCGCCGTTTCGCATGCATTGCAGATCGCCGCGACAATACTCGATGTGCCGCGACATCACGTCCAGATATCGGATTTCGTTCTCCGACACGTCGTTCATCCCGTCCAGAAAGGCGCGGGTGATGTGCATCGTGTCGCTTTTTTCGCCCTTGGGCGAGCCGTTCAACAGGAGAATCCTCATAAAAACGCTTCCTTTGCCGCCGGTTTTCCTGCCGATGATACCTCAAAAATCGGCGGAAAGCAATCGACGCTCCGTAGAGAAACAGGGCAATCGCCTGCAAAGCTATTGCCCTGCGAGCAAAGGGGCGGGGGACGCCCCTGCGGAATTGAATCGGCGGCTTTGCCGTCGGTCAGGGTGTCGACAAAGTCGACACCCTCCGCAAAAATGAAGCTTTCATTTTTGCGGCTTGCACGTTTTTCCTGCTTTGTGATAATCGCTGACCGCGCTTTTGCGGCTGTCGTAAGCGATCACCCCGCGCGGAAAACCCGCCGATCGGGCGGCGGCTTCTCCGGCAAGCCGCCTGCGGGCGCGCGGAACGGGCGCGTCAAGCGCTTGCGCCGTCAAAAGAACGGTGGCTCATACGGCGCGCCGCATGCGCGCCCGCGCCGTTTCCGGCAGACGACGCGCCGCCTCCTTGGCCGGTCAGAAATCGCACATCAGCGTCCAGATCACGCCGAACCGATCCCGGACCTTGCCGATGACGACCATGTACGGCGGGTGTTCCAACGGCTGAAGCACCGTCCCGTCGCGGGCAAGCAGCATAAACGCCCGCTCTACCTCCCCGGCGGTGTCCATGCCGATCAGATGCTCGGTTTTGCGCGTCCATTCGGCTTCCTCGCCGGGCGCGTCTGCAATCCTGACCTCCGCGTCGCCGAACAGAAGCTCGCTGTGATAGACATAGCCGTCTATATCGGGGCGCGGCGGCTCCCAGCCGTTCGCCACGGCGTCGCGGTAATGGAGAAGGCTGCGCACCGTGCAGCCGAACACCTCGCTATACAGGCGGATGGCGTCGTCCCCGCAGCCGTCAAAACAAAGCTTATGGATGAATTTCATGGTATGTCTCTTTCCCCGCCACGTCCTGCGCGGACGGACGGCGGCAGCCGTTTTAGGAAGCGCGCCGCGCGGGTACCGGGTTGACCCGGGCGGCTGACGGTGATGATCGTGCTGATCGCGCCACGCTGGTATCAGGTTGACCCGGGCGGCTGACGGTGATGATCGCGCATTGCGGCGAGGGATGCGTCCGCGCTATTGGGCGGCGACGTTTCTTTGGTGCTCCGCGCGGATGTCCCGCAGAAGCGCCGGATTCTCGATCAATTCCAGCGCGGTCAGCGCAAGCGCTTTCGCCCCGCGTCCCACGGCGTCCAGCCCTGTCCGCGAGCAGGACGCGGCGACAAACGCCTCGCTGTGCGGGGGGATCGGCGCGTCGGAAATGGAAATGTGGGGCTGTATGGTCGGCACGACCTGCGAGATATTGCCGCAGTCGGTCGAGCCGCGCTCGTCCTGCTTGTCCGGCCAATACGCCTCCGTGCCCAATCGGCGCATGACCTCCTGATACACGCGATCGAATCCGGCGGTCGGCACGGTGTTTTCCACGCGGTTCTGGAACGCCTTCATGCCGCCCTCCGCGCCCGTCATCAGCGCCGCGCCCTGCACGATCCGCTCGATCTTCGGCCACAGCGCGTTCATTTGCGGGACGGTCGCCGACCGCAGATAAAACCGGGCGCGCGCGTACTCGGGCACGATATTGGGCGCGTCGCCGCCGTTGACAATAATGCCATGGATCTGAATATCCGGTTCGAGATGCTGCCGCAGGGCGTTGATGCCGTTATAGGTGAGAATGAGCGCGTCCAGCGCGTTGACGCCCTTTTCGGGCGCGGCCGAAGCGTGCGCCGCGCGGCCGTGAAACTCGATATCGACCGGCGCGCAGACCAGCGATTTGGGCGTGAGCGAATCGCGCCCCGAGCCGGGATGCGCGCACAGCGCGGCGTCGACGTCGCGCAAAAACCCCTCGCGGACAAAACTGCCCTTCGCGCTGCCGTTTTCGCCGCCTTCCTCGCCGGGCGTGCCGTACACGCGCACTTCGCCGCCCGTCCTGTCGATCACCTGCTTGAGGCTCGCCGCCGCCAGCGCGGAGATCGCGCCGAACAGGTTATGGCCGCAGCCGTGCCCCAGTCCCGCCAGCGCGTCGTACTCCGCCAGGAAAACCAGCACGGGCCCGGGCTTTTCGGCGCGGTACGACGCGACGAATCCCGTCCTGTGCCCCGCCACGTCGGTTGTGACCGCAAAGCCCTCTTCCGCCAGCCGTTTCGTCAGCTGCTCGCAGGCGAAGAATTCGTAATTGCTGACCTCGGGATGCGCGTGGATATCCAGCGCCAGCCGTTCGTAGACAGCCTGACGCTCCCCGGCGTACGAAATAATCATCTCGCGTTCGTTCATCAGCCGATCGTCTCCTTTCCGGCAATTACGAGGACCGGCGCGTAAACAGCGCGCGGTTGGTGGTGCGCTTGGCCAGCCCCGAGCCCAGCGCCTGAAGCAGGCAGACCGCCACCAGCAGGACGAGAACGCAGACGTTGACGATGTCCTGATGATTCTGGTTTTGGCCGTAGTTGATGGCGAAGCTGCCCAGACCGCCGGCGCCCACCGCGCCCGCCATGGTGGTCAGCCCGATCAGGCTGATGCCGGTGATCGTCGTCACGCGGATCAGATCGGGGACGGCCTCGTGCAGATACACGCGCAGGATGATCCCGGCGGCGCTGCTGCCCATGCTGCGCGCCGCCTCCACCTTGCCGGGATCGACGCCCGCGAGCGCCGCTTCCACCTGACGGCTGAAGAACGGCACCGTGCCGAACACCAGGGGCAGGATCGCGCCCTTGACGCCGATGGCGGTGTTCACGATGAGGCGCGTCAGGGGGATGAGGAAGATGAGCAGAATAATGAACGGCACGGAGCGCAAAACGTTCACCACGGCGGAAATCAGCCGGTAAACGATCGTGTTGGGGCGGACGCCGCCCTCCTTGGTGACCGTCAGCAGGATGCCGAACAGCAAGCCAATCGCAAAGGAAATCAGCCCGGCGTAGAGGAACATCCGGAAGGTCGCTTCGCAGCTGGTGAAAAAGCGCGCGCGGTACGCGTACACGTTGGGCATGATATCCTTAATTATCTGTTCCATCCGCAAGCACCTCCGTCTCGATATGATGCGCGCTCAAGTAGTTCAGCGCGCCGCTGATATTCTCCTCGCCGCCGCCTATGATGGCCGCCAGATGCCCCAGCGAGCTGCCCTGCAGCACGTCGACGTTCGCCAGCACGATGTTCAGATCGACCTGATAATCACGCGATATCTTGGAGATCACGGAATCGCCCACGGCGTCCTGACGGAAGGTTAGGCGAACGAGCTTCTGCCCCGGCTTCAGTTTCACAATCTCGGCGCGGTCGGCGATCATGGCGTCCAGTTTGCCCATGGCGGAGGCCGAGGACACAAAGCGGCGCGTGATCTCCTGCTGCGGATGCGAGAAGATGTCGTAGGCCGTGCCCTGCTCGACCACTTCGCCCTCCTCCATGACCGCCACGCGGTGGCACACCGCCTTGATGACGGACATTTCGTGCGTGATGAGCACCACCGTCAGCCCGAGCTGCTCGTTGAGCCTGCGCAGAAGCGACAGAATGGCCTCGGTCGCGTCGGGATCGAGCGCCGAGGTCGCCTCGTCCGACAACAGCACGCGCGGGTTGTTGGCGAGCGCGCGGGCGATGGCGACGCGCTGCTTCTGGCCGCCCGAGAGCTGGGCGGGGTACGCGTCGCGCTTGTCCTCAAGATCGACAAGCGCCAGCAGTTCCGTCACGCGCTTATCGATTTCCTCCCGCTTCATCCCGTGATAGCGCAGGGGATACGCGATGTTTTCAAACACGGTGCTGCGGTCCAGCAGGTTAAAATGCTGGAAAATCATCCCCACGCTGCGGCGCAGCCGCATGAGCTGCTTTTCCGTCATGGGGCGTCCGTTCAGGAAGGCTTTCCCGTTCCTGATTTCGATTTCGCCCGTATCGCCCACCCGGATGCTGCCGTTGTCCGGCGTTTCGAGCAGGTTAACGCAGCGAACCAGCGTCGATTTGCCGGCGCCGGAATAGCCGATCACGCCGAAAATCTCACCGTCCTCGACGGTGAGATCGACGTCTTTGAGGGCGATCACCGCCTTGCCGCCCAATGAAAAGGTTTTGTTCAGCCGTTTGATTTCGATCATGCCCATCCTCCGGAGCGCCCGTGCTTCATCGCTCCGCGCCCCTTATCCGAAAGTGCGCCGGCGCCGCGCGGACTGCGCGCGACGCCGGCAAATCCGACCGCCCGGACGATTACTCGACGGGTCCCGCCAGCGCCTTGAGCGCGTCGATGGAATCCACCTTCTTGGAATACAGCGTGAGCGGCGCGCTCAACGTATCGCCGATCACGGTCAATTCGTAGCCGTTGGCGTTGATTTCGCCGTTCAGGTACGCTTTGTGCTGGAAATTGTTCAGATCGATATCGCCGTTGTTCAGCGCGTCGTTGGGCAGGGAGTAGAGGTCGAACTCGACAAGCTCGATGTAGATGTTCGCTTCGCGCTCGTCCAGTATCTTCTGCACGGCGTTCCACATTTTGTTGTTCGCGCCGCAGACGCCGACCTTGACGACGGTCTTGCTCTTCGTATCGCTCACGTATTCGTCGATGGCGGCGACGAAGTCCTCCTCCACGGTATAACCGGCGTCGTACGCGAAGGCGGGGAAGAACGTTTCGTTGTACGCTTCCAGAATGTACTGCGCCACCAACTGCGTATGATAGGCGTCCACGATGGTCTTATAGATTTCGTTATCGACGTCCTCTGTGCGCGCCACGATGATATTGACGTAGGGATTGTCGCTGCCCCCGCTCTGGTTTTCGATCAGCAGACCGTCCTTGGAGGGAATCAGCCCGTAGGGCACGGCGAACGTGCCGTTGATGGTGCTCGCCGCGAAGTCGTCCAGCGTGGACGCCAGCGTATTGGCGGAGGTGGGGACGACCTCGATGTTGTAGAGATAATCCGTAATGTCGGCGATTTCGGGCGCGTAGCCCGCTTTCGGATCGACGGTGATCAGCCCCGCCGTTTCAAGCAGCTTGATGGCGCGGGAAAGATTCGTGCCGTCGTCCGGGATGCCGATCAGCACCGGCTCGGCCGCCAGCGCGGTCGCCGAAAGAGACAAAACAAGCAGCGCGGAAAGCACGGCGCAGAGAAACTTTTTCATGATCATTTCCTCAACTTTCATTATATCTGTCGGTTTGTCGCCCGGATGAAAACGGAAGGCGTCACATTCGGTCCTCATAAAACAGGACGGCGATCGAAGTCTTCCGGCCGTCCGCCGGGGCGGGCGCGTTTCCCGTCATCGGATCGTTCCTTCCTTTCCTTCAGGCTGCGACCACAGTATAGCGGAACGCCGCCCGCCTGTCCAATAACGGTTATTCATTTGCAGTTATAGCTTTAAGCTATAACAAAATCCTGTGTTATAAGGAAAGCGCATCCGTCCGGTCAGCGCTCGGTGCGCTCGGTGTGCGCGTTCAGGTATTTTTTGATCTCGATCAGATAGCGGCTGCCCATTTCGGAAACGATTTGATTTTTCAGCATGATATAGCCGATTTCCATCACGCTGTTTTGGTTTTCTGCGTCGTCCAGAAAGGGAACGGCGACGTATTCCGGGCCGTTCAGCTCTTCGCAGATCACGCCGGAGCACAGGGTATAGGCGTTGAGCGCGATCATCAGGTTCAGGTTGGTGGCGCGGTCGTTGGTATGAATGGTGCAGGGGTATTCCTTGGTGGTCAGGATTTCCTCGGCAAAGTAAAACGAGCCGCTTCCGCCCTGCTCGAACGACAGGCAGGGGTAGTCGGCGAGCTGATCAAACGTAATGGAGGCGTTTTGCGCCAGCGGATGCCCGCGCCACAGGTATACGTACGCCTGACACCGGCACAGCGAATGGAACGTCAGGTTGTGATTGAGGAACAGCTTGTTCAGGGCGGCGCGGTTGAAATCGCTCAAATACAGGATGCCGATCTCGCTTTTGAGCGCGGCGACGTCCTGGATGACCTCCTGCGTGCGCGTTTCGCGGATGGCGAAATCGTAATGCGTCGTGCCGAAGGTTTTGACCAGCTCGACGAACGCCTTGACGGCGAAGGAATAATGCTGGGTGCTGATGCCGAACTTGATTTTCCGCGTTTCGGGCTCGACGTATTTTTCGCGCAGCATTTCGTACTGCGTGAACAGCGAGCGGGCGCTGATCAGGAACTCCTCGCCGTCCGCCGTCAGCGCCACGCCCTTCCCCGACCGCGTGAACAGCGTGACGCCCAATTCCCGCTCCAATTCCTTGATCGCGTTGGTGAGCGACGGCTGCGACACATAGAGGATTTCGGAGGCCTTGTTCATCGAACCCGCGTCCGCGATGGTAATGACGTAGTGCAGCTGCTGAAAAGTCATGCCCGAACCGCCTTTCCTCCCGCGCCGTCAGGATTTCACATATTGTTCCATGATATCGTCCGGTATGGCGATCTCGTAGCGGCAGGACAAATCGCCGTTCAGAACCGACGATACGACGCTGCCCTCGAGCGCCCTGTCCATGAACGCCTCGATGAAGTTCATCACGTGCCCCAGACTGCAGTTGCACAAAGCGGGCGGGACGGGCGTGTCGGACAGGATCGACGCCTTGGCGAAGGGGCAGTGGCAGGCGTGATAGCGCCGCATCCGATCGTCCTTCGCGTCAAGATACGCCGCCATGTCGCAGGGGAACGCCATGCAGCACAGCGTATTGCCCTTCCTGACGGGGCTTAACATGGACGGGTTCGCCCGGACGAACGCGAGCACGTCGTCGGTGATCGCCTGCCCGTAGAAATCCTTCTTTTCACGGTTGAGCGCGACGAAGTGCTCAAGCTCCTGTTCGTAATGCCTTTGAAGGAAAACGTCCAGATCGCCCGTTTTCAGAAATTCCTCCCGCGCCCATGCCGACTGGGCGGGGTTGAGGCCGTGCCGGACGCTTTTCAGGACGCGCCCGACCGTCGCGGCGTCCGCCATGCGCTCGAACCGGCGGATCAGGCGCGCCATGCGGCGGCATCCGCACGCGGCCTCCGTCTGCATGTCGGGCAATTCCAGGCCGTCCGTCAGCGCGTTCCAGAAATCCTCGCCCAGCGCCGCGCAAATCTCCCTTTGAAACGTATGAAAGCCGAATTCCCCGTACACGACCGCCGTATCGCCCATATCGCTCTCTCCGATCCCGATTTTCACGTTCACCCGCATTATACCGCGTTTGGCCCCTCCCCGTCAACGCCGCGGAAGCGGCGGCAGGGCGAGGGTTTTTCTCTTAAAAAGACGCATAAAAACGGGGCTGTCGCGCGGCGTCATTGCGCAACAGCCCTTCCGTCTGGTAGGCGCGGCGGGACTTGAACCCGCACGAGCGTAAGCTCAACAGATTTTAAGTCTGTGATGTCTGCCATTCCACCACGCGCCCGTTCGCCACATTATAGCATGACGCGAAAAATTGTCAAGCGCGCCGCCGGGAGCGCGCGCGGTGGCGCGTTCGTGCCGCAACGCGGCGCATAACGCGGCGTCCCGCCGCGCAAAATAACGCCGATCCCCCCAAATCCTTCCGTTTTCGATGTTTACAAACCTTTTTCCGTGTGGTATAATGACATTCGCGGCTTTCTGAACCGCGCGCGCGGGTCGGCGACACTCCGACGCTCTCCTGCGTACGACGGCGATCGATACGGGGCTGCCGCGCCCCAAGAGGAGGATACTATGGACAAGGAACTCAAAGCCGGCATCATGCAGGACTACGCCCGCCACGAAGGCGACACCGGTTCGCCGGAAGTGCAGGTCGCGCTGCTCACCGAGCGCATCAACCACCTGAACGAGCATCTCAAGATCAACAAGAAGGATCACCACAGCCGCCGCGGGCTGCTGCTCATGGTCGGCCAGCGCCGCGGGCTGCTTGATTACCTCAAACGCAAGGATATCGAGCGCTACCGTGAACTGATCGCCCGCCTGGGCCTGCGCAAGTAACGCGCATCCGGCTATCGGCAAACGCCTCGGCGCAGCCGATAGCCCTTTAATATATCCGAAGCAGGGCTTCGGATGGTGTGTGTGAGGAGAGAGAGAATGGATTACAGAGAGTATGTCATGGAGTTCGCCGGACGGACGCTCAAACTCGAGTTCGGCAAGTACGCGCAGCAGGCGGGCGGCTCGGCGCTGGTGCGCTACGGCGACACCGTCGTGCTGGTCAACGCCACCGCCTCCGAAACGGCGCGCGAGGGCGTGGATTTCTTCCCGCTGACCGTCGATTTCGAGGAAAAGCAGTATTCCGTGGGCAAGATCCCCGGCGGCTTCATCAAACGCGAGGGACGCCCGACCGAAAAGGCGACGCTCACCTGCCGCCTGATCGACCGCCCCCTGCGCCCCCTGTTTAACAAGGGCATGCGCAACGACGTGCAGGTCATCGCCACCGTGCTGTCGGTCGAGCCCGACTGCCCGCCCGAATTCCCGGCGATGCTCGGCTCCTCGATCTCGCTGGCGATCAGCAACATCCCTTGGGGCGGCCCGACGGCCGCCGTCATGGTCGGGCGCGTGAACGGCGAATACGTCATGAACCCCACCGAAGCGCAGTCCGCCGCCAGCGATATGCACGTCACCGTCGCCGGCACCGCCGACGCCATCATGATGGTCGAAGCGGGCGCGAACGAGGTGGACGAGGAAGCCATGATGGACGCCATCCTCTTCGCGCACGAGGGCATCAAGGAACTGGTCGCCTTCCAGAATAAAATCGTCGCCGAGATCGGCAAGGAAAAGTCCGATTTCCCGCTCGTCACGACCGGCGACGACATCAAGGCCGCCGTGAGCGAGTACGCCTACGATAAAGCGGTTTATACCTTCTCCACCTTCGTGCGCAGGGAACGGCAGGCGCGCGAGGCGGAGGTGAAAGCGGACGTGCTTGCGCATTTCGCCGACGTGTTCCCGGGCCGGGAAAGCGAAGTCGCCGACGCGCTGTACTATCTCAATAAAGAAGTCATGCGCCGCCGCATTCTGGACGAGGGCATCCGCCCCGACGGCCGCAAGGTCACCGAGGTCCGCCCCATCTGGTGCGAGGTCGGCGTCCTGCCGCGCACGCACGGCAGCGCCGTGTTCACGCGCGGCGAAACGCAGGCGCTCACCGTCACCACGCTCGGCTCGGTCAGCGAGGCGCAGCAGCTCGACGGGCTGGTCGGCGACGACAGCAAGCGCTACATGCATCAGTATAATATGCCTTCCTACGCCACCGGCGAGGCGGGGCGTTCGCGCTCGCCCAACCGCCGCGAGATCGGCCACGGCGCGCTCGCCGAGCGCGCGCTCATCCCCGTGCTTCCCTCCGAGACCGAGTTCCCCTACTGCCTGCGCCTCGTCAGCGAGATCATGGGCAGCAACGGCTCGTCCTCGATGGCGTCGGTCTGCGGCAGCACGCTGTCGCTCATGGACGCCGGCGTGCCCATCCACGCGCCGGTCGCCGGCGTGGCGATGGGACTGATTCAGGACGCCGAATCGGGCAAGATCGAAGTGCTCACCGATATTCAGGGGCTGGAGGATTTTCTGGGCGACATGGACTTCAAGGTCGCCGGCACGATGAACGGTATCACCGCCATCCAGATGGATATCAAGATCAAGGGCATCAACCGCGACATCCTCTCCCGCGCGCTCACGCAGGCGCTCAAGGGCAGGCTGCACATTCTGGGCATCATGCTCGAAACGCTCGCCAAGCCGCGCGAGGCGTTGAGCAAGTACGCGCCCAAGATCATCAAGTTCACCATCAATCCCGAAAAAATCCGCGAAGTCATCGGACCGGGCGGCAAGATGATCAACAAAATCATCGCCGAAACGGGCGTCAAGATCGACATCGAGGACGACGGCAGCGTGTACATCTCCACGCCCGACGAGGACGCCGCCGCCAAGGCGCGCCGCATCATCGAAGGCATCGCCAAGGATATCGAGGTCGGCGACGTGTTCATGGGTAAGTGCGTGCGCATCATGAATTTCGGCGCGTTCATGGAGCTTGCCCCCGGCAAGGACGGCATGCTGCACATCTCCAAGCTCGACAACAAGCGCGTGGAGAAGGTCGAGGACGTCGTCAACCTCGGCGACGAGATCGAGGTCAAGGTCTGCGAGATCGATTCGCAGGGCCGCATCAACCTCATCCGCAACGACATCGTGTACGACAACCCCACCTTCACCCGCTCGGCGCCCGCCGGCGTCCGTCCCCCGCGCCGCGACGGCCGGGACGGCCCGCGTCGCTGACGGTTATAAAACGGTATGAAGCGGGGAAACTGATTTCATTCAGTTTCCCCCTTTCATCAAGGAGACGTATGGAAGAATTCGTTCTGGACAACGGGCTGAAAATCCTGTGCGAGCCGATGCCGCACCTGCGCTCGGTTTCCGTGGGCGTGTGGGTGCGCGCGGGGTCGATTTTGGAATCCCCGGCGGAAAACGGGCTGTCGCACTTCCTCGAGCACATGGCGTTCAAGGGCACGCACAGGCGCACGGCGCGGCAGATCGCCGAGGAAATGGACGCCGTGGGCGGACATCTCAACGCCTCGACCAGCAAGCTGTGCACCAATTACTACGCCAAGGTGATCGACGAAAACCTGCCGCTCGCCGTCGATCTATTGTCCGATATCGTGCGCGATCCCCTGCTGGACGAGAAAGAGGTCGATAAGGAGCGCGGCGTGATACTGGAAGAGATCAGCATGGTGGACGACACGCCCGACGACGTGGTGTTCGACGTGCTTGCCGAGGCGTCCTTCGGCGATCAGCCGCTGGGACGCACCATTCTGGGGTCGTCGGAGCGCATCGCCGCCTACACCGCCGCCGATCTGCGCGCCTACCGTCAAAAGCACTACTGCCCGGGCAACGCCGTGGTCGCGCTCGCCGGGAATATCGACATCGCGGAGGTCAAGGCGCTCGTTTGTCAGTATTTCGGCGACTGGACGGGCGACGGCGGCGAAGCATACCCCGCGTGCGCCGTCAATAGTCCGCCGCGCGTGCTCAAGCGCAAAAAGGACGTCGAGCAGGTGCAGCTTTGCGTCAATTACGTCGGCAACCCCATCGGCAGTCCGCTCGTGTACGCCACGGCGACGTTGAGCAACCTGCTGGGCGGCGGCATGTCCTCGCGCCTATTCCAGCGCATCCGCGAGGAGCTGGGCATGGCGTACACCGTCTATTCCAGCCCCTCGAGCTATCCGCACTGCGGCGAGTTCACCATCTACGCCGCAACCTCGCCGAAGAACGCCGACAAGGTGCTGACGGAGATCGATCGGGAGATCGACCGGCTGCTCGCCGACGGCGTGAATGAAAAAGAGTTCAAAATGGCGAAGGCGCAGCTCAAGGGCGGCTTCATTTTAGGGCTTGAGAGCGCGTACAACCGCATGAGCGCGCTGGGGCACAACAAAACGCTGCTCGGGCGCGATATCCCGCCCGAGGAAACGATCGCGGGCATCGACGGCGTGACCGCCGAGGACGTGATGAACGTCGCCGATCGTATCCTGCGCTCCGAGCGCAGCATCGCGCGGGTGTGCAAAAAATAAGGGGACGCTTCAATCCGTCGGGCGTCCCCCGGACTGTCGAAAGCAGCCGCGAAACGGACTTTCAGACAGCCGAAAAATACCGCGAAGCGGCCTTTATAAGACGGAATGCCGACCGTCAATGATCTGTTATCGCAGCGCGCCCGCCGATTTCGGCGGGCGTTTTCGCGTTGCCCGCGCAAGCGCCGTCAGTCGCCGGTGATCGCGAATATGATCGTTTCCCGCGTGCCCGCGACCGCCTGCCCGTTCGCGTCGATCCCGCGCAGCGACACGTTGATCTCGCGTCCCGCGAAGGAGGCGTCGAACGAGAAAACATGCGCGAACTCGTACAGCGATTCGCCGCGCCAATCCTCGCCGAACAGCCGGGTCAGGCGCACGTCGCGGCGCTCGGTCCACGCTTTTTCACCGCAGGCAAACGAATACTCGATCTGCGTCACGCGGTTGCCCGTCTCCCACGCGCTCTCCGACAGCCGCTTCATGTCCCCGGGCGCGTTCTGGATCGGGCAGACGACGCCGTGCAGCGCGATCTTCCTGTCATGCGCCGCCGTCACGCCGTCGCGCACGTCCAGATCGACGGTTTTTTCGCTGTCGGCGTACAGATTGACCGTGTTTTCGACGGCCGCCTCCGAGATCTCCGCCCGCGTGATCACCAGCCTGTCGCCCGCCGCAAACGGCGTCAGCTCGCCCATCAGGTACGCCGCCGTCGCGCCGTCGCCGTATGCGAGAAGCGGCTCCCCGATATCGTAATGGTACGGCTTCATCCGCGTGTCCACCGCGCCGTCCAGCTGCAGCGCCGCCAGTTCGACCGTCAGCGTGGCGCAGGTTTCGGACAGATTGTATACAAAGAAATGCACGGCGCCCGCCATGTATTCCATCGCGTCGGCGAGCTGCCAGCGATCCTTGATCTCGGCGAAATAGGGATTGTCCCGCTGCGCGGGCAGGAAGGCGGAAGGCGACCAGTAGCCCGGCAGGGGATCGAGATAGGCGCGGTACGCGTCGGCTTCCGCCTTTTCGCCGACGCGCTCGAGGTGCCCGTCCGGCGAGAACCGCGCCATCACCTTGTCCTCCGTCTCTCCATACACGATCCGGCGCTTGAGCGTCATGCCGCCCGCCTCGACCGCAAGGGTGTACGCGCCCGCCGGAAGCGGCGCGTACGGCGCGCCGTCTTTGTCCGTCAGCGCCCGGCCGTCCATTTTGTATTGTCCGCCGGCGATCACGGCCAGCACCGTGCCGTCCTTCACGTAGCATTTGATCGATCCGTCGTACAGGCTGTCGGGCGCGCCGGGGCGAACGATCAGATCGGGCATTCCGTATTCCGCCCGATCGGCGTAAAAGGCGTTGAGCCGCTCGTATTCGGTCAGGAAAACGGGCTGATCGCCGCCCGTCAGTTCGCGGACGACGACGCCCGCGTCGTTGGTCAACGTGACGCGCGCTTCCGCGGCGTCTCCGGGGACGAAGGCGACGACATAGAAATCGCGCCCGGGCGCAAGCACGCTTTCGGCCTGCGACGGGCAGAGAATCGCGTATTCGCCGCTCGCGGGCGCGGCGGCGCAAAGGAAAACCAAAAACAGCATCGTCAGGCGTTTCAGGCGCATCTTCTTCCTCCTATTCGGTTCATCGGCATTTCTTTTGATTGTTCGCCGCGCGCTGAAACGGCGCGGCCGTGCGGTCGGTATGATCTGATCAGGCGGTCTTGATTGTCCGCCTTGCGGAGATGACGGAGAACCGCATCGCCCGTGAGCGACGGCGTCTGTCCCGATTATACGCCGCGCGCGCGCGGATTGCAAGCGCTTCCCCGCCGCGCCGCTTTCACCCTCCTCTCTCCCTCTTCATACGATATATCAGCGTTGTGATAAGGGGGATTTTTCATGCGATTGTGGGTAACGGGCGAGGGCGCGCGCGAGGAAGCGATCAGGCGCGAGGCGCTGGCTCGCGGACATATCCTGACGGACAGGGGATTCGACGTCCTGCTTTTGCCCCTGCCGCGCTCGGACATCGAATTATCGGCGTCCTTTGCCGTGCCCGACGGCGCGGTGGTGGCGTGCGGGCGCACGGACGCGGCGTTCGACGACAGGGCGCGCAGGCGCGGCTGGTATCTGCTGCGCGTGCTGGAGGACGAGCGATTCCTGACAGAAAACGCGCGCGTCACGGCGGAGGGCGCGCTGCGCGTCGTGATGGGCGCGGACGGCGACGACGTGTACGGAAAAAAGTGCCTTGTGATCGGCTACGGCAGGATCGGGCGCGCGCTGACCGCCATGCTGCGGGCGCTGGGCGCGTCGGCGACGGTGGCGGCGCGGAGCGAACAGGCGCGATGCGAGGCGGGCGACGCCGTCGCGATCGAGGATATGGACGCGCTTCTGCCCGAGTTCGACGTGATCCTGAACACCGCGCCCGCCGTGCTGCTGACCGAAAAAAACCTGCCCCTCGTCCGCGCCGACGCGCGGATCATCGAATTGGCCAGCCCGCCCTACGGCGTTGACTTCGACGCCGCCGGACGGCTTAAAAAGCGCGTGACGCTCGAAAGCGGCCTGCCCGCGCGCTACGCGCCCAAGGCGGCGGCGCGCGCCGTGGTTGATTTCCTTGACAGGCGGTGGCCGTTATGAGCAGAACGCGCGTCGGCTTTGCGCTCACCGGTTCCTTTTGCACCTTTTCGCGTGTGTTCGAGCAAATCAAGCGCCTGACCGAGCTTGGCTACGAGATCACGCCCATCCTTTCCTTTCGCGCCGCCACGCTCGACACGCGCTTCTTCAAGGCGTCCGCCGTGCGAAAAACGCTTGCCGATTTGACCGGCAGGCAGCCGCTTGCGACGCTTGGCGAGGTCGAGCCGATCGGCCCGCAAAAGCTGATGGACGCTTATGTCATCGCGCCGATGACGGGCACGTCGCTGGGCAAAATGGCGCGCGGCATCTTCGACACGCCGGCGCTGCTGGGCGCGAAATCGCAGTTGCGCAACGAGCGTCCCGTGCTGATCGCGCCCTCGACCAACGACGGTCTGGGCATTTCGGCCGAAAGCATCGGGAAGATTTTAGCCTTCCGCAACGTTTACTTTGTGCCGATGTGTCAGGACGACCCGGTGGAGAAGCCGCGCAGCGTCGTAGCGCGCTTCGATCTTCTCCCCGAGGCGCTCGCCGCCGCGCTCGCGGGCGCGCAGATTCAGCCCGTCCTGACCTTGCCACAAGCGGGCAAATGATGTATACTGACGTTACGGAGGCAATCGCATGAAGCATTCGTTGACCGCCCTGTTCCTTGTCCTCGCGCTTCTTCTGTCCCCGGCGGCCGCCTCGGAAGCGCCCGCCGTCACGCTCGATATCGTCGAAACGGCCGGCGCGGGGGGCAGCTTCGTGCGTTATCCCGTGCTGTCCGGCGGCGAAGCGGCGCAGGCGTCCGTCCTTGACAAAATCAACCGGGAAATCCGCGAAATGGCGCGTATCGACGAGTATCTTTTGCTTTTACAAACGGTGTCGGAGGGCGGCACGGGGCTGAAGATGACCTGCGAGTACGCGCTGGGACAGCGTTATGTGTCCGTCCTTCTGTCCGCCGAGGGCAAAATGCTCTCGGGCAGACCGTCGCAAATCTATTATCCCATGACGTTTGATTTGACGACGGGCGAGAAGCTGACCTTCGACGATCTGTGCGACGATCCCGCCGACGCGCGCGCGGCGATTACCGAGTCGGCGGCGAACGATATCGCGCCGATGCTCTCGACCTATCTGGAGAACGCGCGGGTGCTCCCCGTGCCCTTCGACCGCTTTTTCCTGTCGGGCGACGGCGACGTCACCTTCTATTACGACAACGCCGATCTGTCCTTCCTGTCGGGGCGTTCGGGCGCGGTGTCCGTCCTGTATGCGGACGCGTACGGGCTGGGGCTTTGCGAAGGCTCGCCGGCGCAGGATCTCGACGCGCAGCGCGATATCATGGCGGACGCGCGGGAAGGACGGCTGCAAAGGATCGGCGTGGGCGATTCGCTCGACGACACGCTCGCGCGCTTTCCCGCCGCGTCCGATTCGGGGTTCTATCCCGGCGGCGCGTACTACGAAACCGAGGACGCGCGCCTGCGCGGCACGTACATCCTGACCGACGAGGCCGAAACGGTCGTCACCGGCATCCTGTGCAAGCGCTGCGACGCGGGCGTCATTGTCACCGGCGTCACGACGCGCGACATGTGGCGCGAGGCGTTCGGCGAGCCGGATATGACCATGCCGCTCGCGGGCGCGGCGGCGCAAAGCTATCTTCTTTGCGACGGCGAAAGCGATTACTACCTGCTGGGCGAGCGTCAGCTCATCCTGCATGCCGACAAACGGGGCGTCCTTGACGCGATACTATTGAAATAAGGGGTCAACGCATGTCCGCAAAAGCGCAGCCGGCAAAACCGATCAAAACATCGGCGCGATTCGCGCCGTTTTCCCTGCTTTTGGGCGTCGTCCTGTGCGCCGTCGGCGTGGTGTTTCTGCTCTCGCAGATGGTGTTTCCCGTCCGCAGCTACGTGCTGGGCGAGTTTTCGCGCTGCCTCAAGGGGCTGGGCGGCGAGCTTTGTCTGCTGCTGCCCCTGCTCATGCTGCTCGCGGGCGCCAAACTGCTCGTATCGACGGCGCACCGCGTGTCGGCGCGCGACGTTCTCGCGCTCTCGGGCATTACCCTTTGCCTGTTCGCCGGTATGAACCTGATCACCTTTGTCACGGGCACGGGCAATCTGATGGATTACATCAGCAAGGAAAACGCGCGCATGGTGATGGTGCATCCCGATTCCTACGGCGCGTATCTGCGGCAGGCGTACATGATGCCCGACAAGCTTGGACAGACGGGCGGCGGGCTGATCGGGATGCTGATCGCCTATCCGATCTGGAAGGCGCTGGGTCCCGTGCTCGGCGTCGCCGCGCTTTCCGTCGCCTGCATCGCGCAGCTCTTGTGGCTCGTCCGCATTCATCCCCTGAATCTGCTTCGCCGGCCGCCCGAGGCGGCTCAGGCGCGCCCGCGCCGCGAAAAACAGCCCCCCGCCGAACCGACGCCGCCAAAGCGCGTCCGGGAGCAGCCCGCGCGGCAGCAAATCCCCGTTGAGCAGATCAGTCGGGGGCAGCAGGTCCGCGTCGTCGAAACGGTCGATCAGCCCGTCCCGCCGCGCCCGGACGACGCGCCGCCCGCCCCGCGCGACGACGGCTTTTTCGTCGTCAACAACGACGGCATGTACAACGAGCGCTTCCCCCTGTACGACGATCCGCAGCCCGCCGCGCCCGCACCCGAACCTGAACCCGAACCCGCGCCCGAACCTGCGCCCGCGCCCGAACGGAAAGCGCCGCCGCCTTACGAGCCGGCGTATCGGAGAAGACAAAAGCCCGCGCCGGCCGACGACGACGATCCGCCCTTTGACGACGACGGCAAGCCGCCCTTCAAGCGGACGGACAGCCCCGACGACTGGGCCGCGCAGGTCCGCGCGATGGAAACGCGCCTGAACGGCGACGATTCGGGCAATGCCGTCGCGCCTCCCGCGCCCGAAGCGCGGGGAAAAGGCGGCAAGCCCAAGCCCGTCTATACCGATCCCGTCATGCCGCTCACGGGCGAGCGCGTGCCCATCGCGCCCGCCGCGCCGAGTACGCACGGCGAAACGGTGACGAAGCCCACCGTTCATCAGCTTCAGCTTCCCCTGACGACGCGGTACGTCCCGCCGCCCATCACGCTGCTCAAGCAGGCGGTCAAGATCCCGGCGAGCGAATCGGCGCGCAGCGACGCCGCGCGCACGGCGATCATCGAGCGCACGCTCGAATCCTTCGGTATTGAATCCAAGGTGCGCGATATCCAGCACGGCCCGACCATCACGCGCTTCGCCATCGAAATCGCGCCCGGCATCAAGGTCAGCCGCGTGTCGGGCACGGCGGACAACCTGGCGCTCGATCTCAAGACCAAGCACGTCCGCGTCGAGGCGCCCATTCAGGGCACAAACTATATCGGCATCGAGGTGCCCAACCTCAAGGGCAGCATCGTTTCGCTGCGCGAGGTGCTGGACAGCCAGCCCATGCGCGAAAACCTGTCGCCGCTCCTTGTGGCGCTGGGGCAGGACGTCGCCGGTATGCCCGTCACCTGCGATCTGCGCAAAATGCCGCATCTGCTCATCGCCGGCGCGACGGGAAGCGGCAAATCGGTGTGCATCAACACCATCATTTGCAGCATCATCTACCGCGCGACGCCGGCGCAGGTGCGCCTGATCATGATCGATCCCAAGCAGGTGGAATTGAGCGTGTACAACGCGCTCCCTCACCTGATCATTCCCGTCATCAGCGAGCCGAAAAAGGCGGGCATGGCGCTGCAGTGGGTCGTCGCCGAAATGATCGACCGCTACGGCAGGCTCAAATCGCGCGGCGCGCATAATCTGGAGGAATACAACGATTACGTGCAGGGCACCGATCAGGTGATGCCCAACATCGTCGTCATCATCGACGAAATGGCCGACCTGATGGACGTATGCCGCAAGGACGTCGAGGAATCCATCCGCCGTCTGGCGGCGCTCGCCCGCGCGGCGGGCATCTACATGGTGCTGGCGACGCAGCGCCCGTCGGTCGACGTTATCACGGGCGTCATCAAAAACAACATCCCCAGCCGCATCGCGTTTTCCGTTTCCAGCGGCACCGACAGCCGCACGATCATCGATATGAATGGCGCGGAAAAGCTGCTGCAAAAGGGCGATATGCTCTTCAAGCAGTCGGGCGCCAATATGCTGCGCGTGCAGGGCTGCCTTGTGCAGACGAGCGAAATCAACGCCATCATCGAATATGTGTCCTCTCGCTACGCCACCAATTTCGATCCCGATTTCATGGATCAGCTCGAAAACGAGGGCGGCGAGCAGGGCGGCGCGGCGGCCTCGGAGGGCGGCAAGCCCGACGACGCCGTGGACGAATACCTTTCCACCGCCATCGGCTTCGCCGTCGACGACGGGCAGATCTCCGCCAGCATGCTTCAGCGCCGCCTGTCGGTCGGCTACGCGCGCGCCAGTCGGCTGGTGGATGAAATGGAAAAGCGCGGCGTCATCAGCAAGGCCGACGGCGCCAAGCCCCGCAAAACGCTCATCACGCGCGAGGAGTTTTACGACAAGTATTCAAATCTGTGATCATTTGAGAAAATCTCTCTCCGCGTTTTCTTTGATAACGCCCACGGGCTGCGCGTACACGACGTACTCGTCCTCGCCGTCCAGCGAAAGCAGCGCGTCCGCCTTTTTTTCGTCCAGCGCGCCGATGCCGCACGTGCCGCGCCCGAGCGCCTCGGCGGCGAGATAGACGTTTTGCCCGATATGCCCCAGATCGATCAGCGCGACGCGGTGCGCGTGGACGCCGTAGCGCCACTCGACGCGGTAGGGAACCATTGAGAAATACAGTACGAACGACGCGCACGACGCCCAATCCTGCCAGAGAAGCGACTGCGCGATATCGCGGTCGAAATCGTCGTACTCGCCGCCGATCTTTTCGATCTCGTGCTCGAGCGGCAGATAATGATAGAACCCGCGTTCCAGTCCCTCGACGCCGATCACGGCGACATACGTTTCAAAGGGATGCCGCGCGCCGGCGCTGGGCACGGTGCGCAGCGTGGCGTAGCCGTTCCCGCGCACGCTTTTGACGCCCTGCGCCGCCCACAGGATGAAGGACAGTTCCTCAAGCGATACGGGCTTGTCGGCGTACAGACGGCGGCTTTTGCGGCGGGCAAGCAGCGTTTGCAGACCGTCCGTCAGGGGCAGCGAAGCAAAATCCTTCGGCAGCGCGATCGCGCGCTCCGCCGTCCGCGGCTTGCAAAGCGGCGGCTGCGGCAGCTTTTTCTGCTGATCGGACTGAAAATCGGGATACGCGGTGAAATCCTCCCGCGTGAAGGCGCGACCGCGCGCGATGATCTCCTGATACGCCATGTGATGCTCCTTTCCGCGAACACGCATGAGAAAAATTCGACATCCCGTTCATGTTACAGCCGCGTCACGGCGACGAGCGGCAAGAGTTTTTCGATCTCCGCGAGTCTGGGCGCCTGCGTGCCGGGCAGCGCCGCTTTCGCCGCGCCGCACGCCATGGCGAGCCGGACGGCGGCCTCTGCGTCAAGCCCCCTGTCCGCCGCGTACGCCATCGCCGCCGTCGCCGCGTCGCCCGCGCCC
>CAYWOS010000016.1:0-19123 GCA_964459985.1 uncultured Oscillospiraceae bacterium | reverse complement strand
CCGCGTCGCCCGCGCCCACGGCGCTCAAGGCCTTGACGGCGGGCGGCGTCGCGCGAAGGAGCGTTTCGCCGTCAAACCGGAAAGCGCCGCCCGCGCCCAGCGTCAAAAGCACGCTTTTCGCGCCGCACCGGCAAATCTCCCTCGCCGCCGCCGCGCCCTCCAGCCCTGTCAGCGCGCGCGCTTCCTCGGCGTTGGGCTTGACAAGATCGGGGCTTGCCGACAGCGCGCGCGAAAGCTGCGCGCCCTCGGCGTCGAGGATCACATAAACGCCCCGCGCGCGCAGCGCCGCCGTCCATTCGGCGTACAGCGCGTCGGGCGCGTCCGCCGGCGCTTTGCCCGCGATCACGGCAATATCGCCCGCGCCGAGCGCGGCAAGCAATTTTTGGAGAACGCTTTCGTAGACTTCGCCGCCGAGCGGCTCGGGCGTGGCGTTAATATCGGTCGTTTCGCCCGTTTTCAGATCGACGAGCTTCACGTTTCGGCGCGTGAGGCACTCTGTCCTGACAAAATCGCTCCGCACGCCGTCGCGCTCCATGAGGCGCAGGAGCTCGTCGCCCGCCGCGCCGCCCAGCGCGCCGAACGCCACGCTGTCCGCGCCGAGCGAAACAAGCGTTTTGCTCACGTTGACGCCCTTGCCGCCGGCGTCCGCGCGCGTCGAGACGGCGCGGTTGACGATTCCCGCCCGGAAAAAGGGCAGCGTCATCGTCACATCGAGCGCCGGAGACAGCGTAACCGTCGCAATCATCGTCGTCCCTCCGTCGTCATGGGTTATCGGCCGCGTCATCCGTATCTTATCGCATCGCGCCGCGCAAGTCAATGGCCCGGATATACGCGATCAGGGCAAACGCTGACGAGTCAAACCGGCGGCTTCGCCCCGATCCCCGCAATTGTTTGTGACAATCGCCGACCGCGTTTTATGCTCTTTCAATCGCCCTCCGACGGCGTTATCCGGCATTGACAAACAAGGGTTTTTCCGATATAATAATCAGCCTTCACGAATGATACCGGCATGGCGGAGGAAGCATGGCGTATATCGAGGTTCGCGCGCTGCAAAAGCATTTTGCGGTGCGTCAAAAACAGGCGGGGCATCGGCTTTTGCGCGAAAAAAAGATCGTGCGCGCGCTCGACGGCGTGAGCTTTTCTGTCGGGCGCGGCGAGCTGATCGGCTACATCGGCCCCAACGGCGCGGGCAAATCCACCACCGTCAAAATATTGAGTGGCATCCTGACGCCGGACGGCGGCGAGGCGACGGTGGGCGGGCTGATCCCGTGGAAGGAGCGAAAAAAGCACGTCGCGCGCATCGGCGTGGTGTTCGGGCAGCGCACGCAGCTGTGGTGGGACGTCGCGCCCGAGGAGAGCTACAAGCTGCTTCGCGATATCTACCGCGTGCCCAAGGACGTTCATGACAAACGCCTTGCGGAGCTGACCGAGGAACTGCGGCTGAACGAGTTCATCCGCACGCCGCTTCGCCAGTTGAGTTTGGGGCAGCGAATGCGCGCCGAGCTGGCCGGCTCGCTGCTGCACAATCCCGAACTGCTTTATCTCGACGAGCCGACCATCGGGCTGGACGCCGTGAGCAAGCTGGCGCTGCGCGATTTCCTGCGCCGTGAGAACGAAAAGCGCGGCACGACCATCCTGCTCACCACGCACGACATGGAGGATATTTCGGCGCTGTGCCGCCGCGTGATGGTGCTGGGGCACGGCAAACTGCTCTACGACGGCGCGCTCAACGCGCTTGTCGCGCGGTACGATACGCACAGGCTGGTGCGCGTGCGCTATCAGGCGGGCGCGAAACTGCCCGAGCTGCCGCCCTGCTGCCGCGCGCGCGAGGAGGACGGCGCGTACTGTATCGATTACGCGCCGGGCGAAATCCCCACGGCGGATTTGATCGGCATTCTGCAGCGCGCGCCCATCGCCGAGCTGACGGCGCAGGGGCAGCCGCTTGACCGCATGATTGCCGATATGTACAGGGAGTACGCGCTGTGAGGGCGCTGCTTTCGGTGTTCAAAATGCGTTTCAAGCTCGAAACGCAGTATCGCGGCGCGGCGCTGGGCGGCATCCTCTGCCAGATGTTTTTCGGGCTGATCCTGATCGCGCTGTACACGGCGCTGTACCGCGCGCGCGGGCAGAACGTCCCGCTTGCCGGCGTCGTGACCTACGTCTGGCTTCAGCAGGCGCTGTTCCGGCTGCTCCTGTCCGGCGATTCCGAGCTGGCGCAGACGATCAATACCGGCGGCATGGCGTATGAAATGTGCCGTCCCGTATCGCTGTACGGCTACTATTCCGCGCGCGTCGCCGCGCTCAAGCTGGTGGGCAGCGCGATGCGCGCCGTGCCGATGGTGGTGTTTGCCCTGCTGCTGCCCGAGGGATGGCGGCTGTCCGCGCCCGTGAGCGCGCCCGCGTTTTTCCTGTTTCTGGCGGGCATCGCGCTCGGGCTTCTGTGCGTGACGGCGCTGGAGATGATCACGGTGTCCGTCACCATGCGCACGCTGGACAACCGCGGCATCAGCGCCATGCTCAACCTGCTCATGATGACCTTTTCGGGCAACATCCTGCCGCTTACCTTGTTCCCCGACGCGTGGCAGGGCGTCATCCGCTATCTGCCCTACACGCAGCTGCTCGACGCGCCCATCCGCCTCTACACCGGGCAGGCCGCGTTGTCGGAAGCGCCGCAGATGCTTTTGATTCAGGGGTTCTGGGTGATCGCGCTGGCGCTGCTTGGCATGTATCTGTGGAAATCCAATCTCAAGCGCATCGTCGTGCAGGGAGGCTGAAATGGACGCGTTCAGATTGTACCTGCATTCGGTGAAAATGCTCGTCAAATGCCAGCTTCAGTACAGGACGAGCTTCGTTTTGCAGACGATATCGCAGCTTGTCATGATGGCGGGCGAAATGCTCGCCGTCGTGCTGATCATCGACCGCTTCGGGTCGCTCGGGCGGTGGAGCGGCGGCGATCTGATGTTTTTCTTCGGCGTGATGACGGCGCAGTTCTATACCGTCGAATGCCTGGCGCGCGGCGTGACCAATTTCAGCCCGCTCGTGCGCACGGGCGCGCTGGACACCATGCTTCTGCGCCCGCGCGGCGTGCTCACGCAGGTGATCTGCTACGCCGTCGATCCGCGCCGCATCGGCGCCGTCGGCGTAGGCGTCGTCGCCATGGCGCTGGGCGCGGGGCAGGCGCAGATCGTCTGGACGCCGCTCAAGGTGCTGGCGCTTATGGAGAGCGCGGTGATGAACGGGCTGCTGATCGCCGGGCTGTTCATGATCGAGGCGGTGCTGTGCATCGGCTCGGTCAAATCGATCGAAATGGTGAACGTACTGACCTACGGCGGGCGCAGCGCCTGCCAGTATCCCATCGACGTGTATCCGCGCCCGCTCCGCATCCTGTTCATGGTCGTCGCGCCCTTCGCGCTGACCATGCACATCCCCGTTTCCTATGTGTTGGGCAAGCCGCTCTTTCCCGTCGCCGAATGGGTGACCTTCGTGTCGCCCGTCGCGGGCGCGGCGTTCTTTTTCCTCATGTATCTCCTGTTCCGCCGCGCCATGCGCCGCTACCGCTCGACGGGGAGCTGATGATATGCCCAGTCTGACCACCGAAGCCATCGTGCTGCGCCGCGCCGATTACCGCGAGAACGACCGGATGCTGACGCTGCTGTCGCCCGCGCACGGGCGGATCGACGCGCTGGCGCGCGGCTGCAAGCGCGCGAAAAGCCCGCTCGTCGCCTGCGCCGAGCAGTTCGCGCTGGGCGAATACGTGCTGTATACCGGCAAAGGACGCGCGACCGTGACGAACGCCGCGATTCAGGAAACCTTTTACCCGCTCCGCGAGGATTACGACAAGCTCAAATTTGCCACCTATCTCGTCATGCTCGCCGAGGCCGCGGCGCAGCCGGCGCTGCCCGCGCGCGGGCTGTTCACGCTGCTCGCGCGCTCGCTGTCGCGGCTCGCGTACACCCACCGCGACGCGCGCGCCGTGACGGCGGCGTATCTGATGCATTTTTTCTCGGTCAACGGCTTCGCGCCCGAATTGAGCGCCTGCGTGCGCTGCGGGCGCGGTATCGACGATTCGCCGCGCCGCCTGTTCAGCCTCGAGGACGGCGGCGTTCTGTGCCGCGCGTGCGGCGATTCGCGCAGCGAGGGCGCGCCTGTATTCCGCGAGCAGCTTGAATGGATGCGCGACGTGCTTGCGCGCGGTATCGATAAGACGGAATTGCCCGACGCCGACGCGCCGCTTGAATTGCTCGAACGCTTTGCCGACATGCGCGTCGAAAAGCGCCTGATGCGCGGCAAACCGCCGCGATAGGCGCGCGGACGGCGATTTTTGGTTATTGCCTTTTCTTGTGGCAAAAATGCGTCCGCGCTTTACGGCGCTTTCTTTTTTGCCGGGTCTATGTTATAATGTTTCGGCAAGCCGAAAGCTTGGCCGGGTCGGCGGGCGGGAGATTCGCAAACCGCGCGCCGACAAGCATAGGGTATCATGTTCGGGAATCCGCAGGATTCCGGGTCGGCGGGCGGCGCGCGCTACGACGCGACGGCAGGGGAGGATTTCGCATGTTTGGCAGGATGATGAACAGCTTCTATTACGGAAAGAGCGGTAAGGGCGATTTCAAAAAGGAGGACCTGCCCAAGAATCGCTGGCAGCTCTTTTGGGAAATGCTGCGCGTGCGCATCAGCGCGCTGTGCCGGCTGAACCTGATGACGGTGATCGCGTGGATTCCTTTCATCTACATTATCGGCAACACGCTGATGACCTTTCTGCAGGTGACGAACGCCTATGAGAATTTTAAGCTCATGACCGATTTGAGCGAACTGACCGCCGAGGAGCTTGCGTTTTATCAGACGTTTGATTCCACGGCGTTCTTCCGCGAATTGTGCATGTACTTCTGCCTCTGGTCGATCCCCTGTCTGCTGATCACCGGGCCGGTGCAGGCGGCGATGGCGTACGTCACGCGCAACTGGGCGCGCGACGAGCACGCCTTCATCTGGTCGGACTTCAAGGACGCGTTCAAGGCGAACTGGAAGCAGGGGCTGGGCGTATCGGCGATTACGTGCGTGCTGCCGCTCATCGTGTACGTGTGCTGGACGTTCTACGGGCAGATGTCGGCGCAGAGCGCGCTGTACATCGTGCCGCAGATGCTGACGCTCGTGCTCGCCTGCCTGTGGTCGCTCGCCTGCGTGTTCCTGTATCCCATGATGGTCACGTACAGGATGCGCTTCCCGGCGCTGATCAAGAACGGCTTCCTGCTCGCCATCGCGAGGCTGCCCATGGTGGTGGGCGCGCGGCTGGGCGCGGCGATCCCGGCGATCATCGCGATCATCGTGTTCTTCTTCACCGGCACCGTTTACGCCCTGCTGTTCCTCGTGCTGTATTACGCGCTGTTCGGCTACGCCATGACGCGCTTCGTGTTCGCCAGCTTTTCCAACGCCGTGTTCGACCGCTTCATCAACAAGAACATCGAGGGCGTTGAAGTGAATCGCGGGCTGTCCAAGGAAGAGGACGACGAGGACGAGGAAGAGACGGAAACGGACCGGACCGGGCATATCGGGGATCAATAACGCGAAGCGTCCCGGCGCATACTGATCGTATCAGGCGACAGGGAGGCGAGCGGGACGGTATCCGAAGAAATCAGGCTCAAGTATGAGATCGCGCGGGAGCTCGGGCTTTTGCCCAAGCTGATGGCGGTCGGCTGGGCGGGGCTGACGACCGCCGAAAGCGGCAGGATCGGCGGCATGATCGCCGCGCGCAGGAGCAAAACGAGGACATAACGCATGTACACCGATTTCGCGCGGGTATACGACGGACTGATGCGCGGCGTGGATTATTCCGCGTGGGCGGCGCATTATCTGCGTCTGATGCGCGCCTGCGGCGCGCGCGAGGGCGCGGCCGTCGTCGAGTGCGCCTGCGGCACGGGCAGCCTGACGCTGCCGGTCAGGCGCGCGGGCTTTCGCGTCGCCGGCGTCGATCTGTCGGGCGATATGCTCGCCGTCGCCATGGAAAAGGCGCGCGCGGCGGGGCTGGACATCCCCTTTATCCGCATGGACATGTGCCGCCTTGAAACGCCGCGCCGCGTGTCCGCCGTGCTCGCCACCTGCGACGGCGTCAATTATCTGACGGATAATGAGCGGCTCGCCGGCTTTTTCGGTTCGGCGTTCGCCTGTCTCAAGCCGGGCGGCGCGCTGATCTTTGACGTGTCGACGCCTAAAAAACTGCTCGAATCGCCGGAAAACGCGCTGATCGCGTCGGAGGACGACGATCTGCCCTTCATCTGGTGCAGCCGCGTGAAGGGCGATACGGTGGACATGGCGCTTTCCGTGTTTTGCCGCGCGGAGGACGGCCGGTACGACCGCGTCGAGGAAAAGCAGACGCAGCGCGCGTGGCGGCGCGGTGAAATCAGGGAGGCGCTCGCCCGCGCCGGCTTTACCGATGTACATTTTTACGGAAACCTGCGCCTGTCCGCGCCGCGGCCGACCGACGACCGCTGGCACGTGACGGCGAGAAAGGCGATGGAATGACCTATTCCGCCGTGATCAATCTCCCCGATGAAATGCTGCATATCGCGCTGATGAACGGTCAGGCGCGCGCGCTTCTCTGCCGCTCGACCGCGATGGCGCGCGCGGCGGCCGTCATTCATCAGCCCTCGGATACCGCGCTGGCCGCCATGAGCCGGCTGATGACCGGCACGGTCATGCTCGGCGTCATGATGAAGGACGCGGGCTCGAGCGTCACCGTCACGGCGGCGGGCGGCGGGCCGATCGGGAAAATGACTGCGGTGGCGCGCGGCGGCGTCGTCAAGATCGCCGTTGAGCATCCCGCCGCGTCGCTGCCGCTCAAAAAGGACGGGCATCTCGACGTCGGCGGGCTGGTCGGCAAAAACGGCAGGCTGACGGTCATCAAGGATATGGGCCTGCGCGAGCCGTACGTCGGGCAAATCAATCTGGTTTCGGGCGAAATGGGCGAGGATTTCGCCAAGTACTACGCGATCAGCGAGCAAACGCCCTCGATCGTGGCGCTGGGCGCGCTGGTGCGCGACGGCGTCTGCCTGTCGGCGGGCGGCGCGCTCGTGCAGTCGCTGCCCGGCTGCGCCGAGGAAACCGTCGAGGCGCTCGAAACGCGCGCGGCGTTCCTGTCCGCCATCAGCCGCGAGGTCGCCGACGTGCCGCTTGACGAACTGGCGCGCGCGTGGTTCGACGGGCTTGACATGCGGATTTTATCGCGCGAGGCGATCGCGTGCGCCTGCGACTGCGGGCGCGGGCGCATGGAAAAGGCGCTGATCGCGCTGGGCAGGCGGGAACTGGAGGAAATGATCGCGGACGGCGAGGGCGCGACGCTCACCTGCCATTTCTGCCGCGCCGCGCATCATTTTACCACCGACGATTTGAAAGCGCTGTTAAGGAGGGCGACGGCATGACCGAAAACGCGGGCGGCAAGGTGGTCGCCTTCGAGCGCCCGGCCGCCTATTGGCTGAACAAGGCGCGCGCCGTCAAATCGCCCGCGCGCCTGCCCGACGCCGCGCGCATGTATCGCAAGGCGCTCGATATGAGCGGCAATCCCGACGCGGCGCTCGAGCTTGCGCGCGTCTATCTGGACATGCAGTGCTTTGCCGCCGCCGAGGCCGCGCTGCTCCGCGCCGTGGCGCGGCAGGGCCTGACGCCGCGCGCCTGCCTTTTGATCGGGCGCTGCGCCCTGCAAATGGGCGACGAGGCGCTCGCCGAGCGCGCGCTGGAGACCTGTATGCGCACGGCGCCCGGCTCGCCCGACGCGGACGAGGCGCAGGAAACGCTCTGGGCGTACCCGTGGGGCGACGAAAACGTGCCCCGCGCCGCCAACCGCCTGCGCGTGATGTGCCTGCAGGGCGAGGACGCCGATACGCCCGAAAAGGCGGACAGGCGCTTTAAGCGCGCCGTCGCGCTGTCCGATACGCTGGAGAAAACGGTGTATCTGGCGCAAATGCTGCTGGCGGCGCAGTTTCCGCCGGACGTATCGCGCCGGCTGCCGCGCGAAAAACTGACGCATTACGCGCTGCTCATGCTGCGCGTGCAGACGGTGCTTTCCGCCGGGCAGGCCGCGCTCGCCGCGCAAACGCTCGCGGCGGCGGCGGCTGGCTGCGAATCGTTCGCCGAGGCGCACGCCGTCTGTTACGTGTCGATGCAGTGCGGCGTGACCGACGCGGCGATCGCGCTGTGCGAAAGGCGGCTGTCCCGCGCGCCCTACAGCGCCGACGCCATGCGCCTGTACGCCCGGTGCCTCGCGGCGCGCGGCGAAGGGGAACGCGCGGCGGCGATGAACGACCGCGCGCGCGCGATGGACCAGATGACGAATGATTCGACGCTCGCGGCGCGCGACGCGCTCGAGGACGCCGTATACGCCGTTCCGCAGCGGCTCCGGCGCGGCGCGCTCAACCGGCTTTTGCATTATCTGGCGCTCAAATTGACGGACGATCTGCCCGACGAAACGGTGTACGCCGTCGCCGTGCCCGCGTGGCGCGCGATGAACGCGGCGTCCAAGCGCCTGTGCGCGGACGAGCGGGATGAGGACTGGTATGCGGCCTTCACCGTCTACACGCTGGCGGCCGCCGGCAGGGAAGCGCGCGCCGAGGAAATCCTGCGCTCCGCGCGCCGCCGCCGCCGCGTCCGTCGGCTGGTGGCGCGGCTGAACCGCCTGCGCCGTCCGCTCAAGCAAATCCCATAAGGAGAAACGATCATGAAATGCATTGATTTTGACCGCGAATTCGAGCGCTGCACCGCCCGATGGATCAAGGAGCACGCGGACGAGTATCCGAACGTCGAGGCGATGGAGGACGCCATGCCCGCCGTGTACGCCGCCTTCCTCGATACGCCCGCCGACTGGCTCGGCGGCGCGAAGCCCGGCGAATACTTCGATCAGTTCGACCGGCCCGGGATGCTGGCGGATTGGATGGAAACGTACTTCGCGCAGGGCGTGCCGGTGCCCGACATGCTGCTCAACAGGATTTCCGCCCTCGGGCTCGCCGCCGAGGACGCGCTTTTGCGTCTTTTGACGAAAGAGGGCGCGCCCGCCGAGGCGCGCATGTGCGCCGTGACGCTTTTGCGCGAGATCGACAGCGTCAAGCCGATGAACGACTATATCGCGTGGCAGCTTGCGCGCGGCGCGGACGACGAGATCGCCGACAACGCGCTGGAAAGCCTGCAGGCCATGGGCGCGCGCGCCGTGCCCGCCATGCGCGCGAGGATCTTTGACGCCAACGCCGAGGGCCGCGAGGCGCTTTTGACCCTGCTCGCCGATTATCCGGCGGACGCCGCGCTCGTCGATCTCGCCGTCGAGCTGCTCCTTTCGCGCGGCGAACGCGCGGCGGTGATCGCCGACTGCCTGGGCAAGATGGGCGACGCGCGCGCGCTGCCGGCGCTGATACGGCTCGCCGCCGAGGAGGAAACGGGCTATCTGGATTATATCGAGCTGCGCAGCGCCATCGAGGCGCTGGGCGGGGAAGCGCCCGACAGGGATTTCGACGCCGCCGATCCCGACTACGAAGCGCTGCGCTCCATGCAGTAAGCGGGGAAGAACGGGATGATTTGCGAGAACTGCGGGAATATCGTGAGCGAGGGCGCGCGCATCTGCGATCAGTGCGGCGCGCAGCTCCGCGCCGCCGCGCCCAAAAAGGGCGCCGCCGGCATCCGCCAGGGCCGGACGGCGCGCGGGGACGCCTCGCGCGTCGGGAGCAGCGCGGGCGCGGGCGCGGGCAGCGCGCCGTTTTCCTCCGACGCCGCGCTTGCGGAGCGCCGCCGCCGCCGTTACGAGGCGGACGCCGGCCGGCCGACCGCGCGGCGCGGCGTGCCCGAGCGCCCGGGCAAGGACGGCAAGCCCGCTTCGGCGCGCGTGAAAACGCGTCGCTACCGCCGCCGCAGCGTCAACTGGGCGCTGCTGGCGACCGTCATGATTTTTCTCGTCGTCTGCGCCGCCGCCGGCGCGTACGTTTATCTCAAAACCACCGAGGACGGCCAGCTGATACTGGCGCGGCTCGGGCGCGAGGCTGACGCCGGCGCGCTGTGGACGTACGGCGGCGAATTGCTCGAGCAGGGCTATATCGAGCGCTCGATCGAAACCTATGAACGGGCGTATGAAATGGCGCCCGACCGCGAGGATATCTACGCTAAACTGCAATTGCTCGCCGAGGCGTACGAGGCGAACGGGCAGACGGACAGGGCGGAAGAGATTTTCGTCAAGCTGTACACCGATATCGACCAAACCAACCCCCTCGCCTACAACGAGGTCGTGCGCCTGATGACGGCGCAGGGGCGCATGCTCGAGCTGGCGGATTTCCTCAAGTTCGCCTACGAAAAAACGGGTCAGGGCATCTTCCGCCGCCAGCGCGAGCAAATGCTGCCCAAAACGCCGACCGTATCGGTCAGCGCCGGGCGCTACGAAATGACCACCGATACCGACAACCCCACCAAGGAGGTCGAGCTTCTCTCCGCCGAGGGATATGATATTTACTATCTGTTCGGCGAGGGCGATCTGCCCGAGGACGGCACGCTGTACGAGGCGCCGATCCGGCTCGGCGAGGGGCTTCACGTGCTGCGCGCCGTCGCCGTGTCCAGCGAGCTGATCAGCGAGGAAATGGAAGTGCGCTACATCATCTCGCTGCCCACGCCCATGGCGCCCAAGGCGTCGCTCGCGCCCGGGACGTACGAAAAGCAGCAGCGCGTGTGGCTGCGCTACGGCGGGAGCGATCCGGTGACCATCTACTATACCATCGACGGGCAGGACCCCAACGCCAACTCGCCCATCTATACCGGCGACCCCATCTATCTGCCCGGCGGCAGCCGCGTGCGCGTCAAGGCGGTCGCCGTCAACAAGTACGGCAAGGTCTCCAACATCATGGAGGTGCTGTACAAGATCAATATTTCCTTCAAGCGCTTCTTCAACGAAAACGACGAGTTTTCGACCTTCTCGATCATGTCCACCACGCGCGACGCGTTCGTCAAGCGCTACGGCGAACCTCTGGAGGAAACCGAAATCGAGGACGACGCCGTACCCGAATCCTGCATCAAGCTCGGCTATACCTGGGGCGAGGCGCGCTTTTACATCACCGAAAAGGGGTACATTTTGTACTACGTCAGCACCTCCTCCGCGGGCATGCTCGGTCCGCGCAAGACCAAGATCGGCATGGCCGAGACGGCGCTCGTCGGGCTGTTCCGCGATATGGGACAGCTCCCCTACCAGAACGGCGACCGCAGCCTGTACTGGGACGAAAACGAGGGCTACGGCCTGCTCAACCGCATCGACGACGTTTCCAACCGTATCGATTACGCCTACTACCGAAAGGACGGCAGCACCGTGACGGCGAGCTTCTATACCGAGAACGGCAGCGTCGTCCGCATCACCATCGGATGCTCGTTCTGACGCGGTTTTTTCGCGGGGAGGTTGCATGATCCGCCGGGTATCGCCGGGAAGCCTTTGCGGGACGGCGCGCGTTCCGCCCTCGAAATCGCATATGCAGCGCCTGCTTTTGTGCGCCGCGCTCTCGGGTATGCGGACGGAAATCGCCTGCCGTGGCGCGCTGCCCGGCGACTGCCGCGCCCTGATCGACTGCCTGCCCGCGCTCGGCGCGGCGGCGCGGATATCCTTGAGCGGCGTGATTGTGACGCCTTCTTCGCGCGGCGCGCGCGTATTCCCCTGCGGCGAAAGCGGCGCGGTGCTGCGGTTCCTTTTGCCCGTGTGCGCGGCGACGGGCGGCGGCGAGATCGCGTATACGGGGCGTGAACGCCCGACGGAGGCGCTCGTCGCGGCGCTTGCCGCGCGGGGCGCGACGATCGAACGCGCCGCAGGCGCGTATACCGTCGGCGGTCGGCTGGACGGCGGCGCGTTCACGCTTGCCGGCGATATCAGCAGCCAGTTCGTCTCGGGGCTTTTGTTCGCGCTGCCGCTGCTCTCGGGCGACAGCGAGATCATCCTGACGTCGCCGCTCGTATCGGCGGGCTACGTCGATATGACGCTGGACGCGCTCGCCGCGTTCGGCGTCGCCGCCGAACCGCGCGCGGGCGGCTTTTTCGTTCCCGGCGGGCAAAGGTATGTATCGCCCGGATACGCCGCGTGCGAGGGCGATTGCTCGGCGGGCGCGGTATGGCGCGCGGCGGCGGCGATGGGGCACCGCGTGACGGTTTCTGGTATGCCCGACGCGACGCGGCAGCCCGACGCCGCGATCGACTCCTTTCTTTCGCGAACGGAGATCGACGTGTCGGGCGCGCCCGATCTTATGCCGCTCCTCGCGGCGGTCGCGGCGGCGAAAAAGGGCGTGACGACGCGCATCTGCGGCACGGCGCGGCTGTCGGGGAAGGAAAGCGACCGCCCGCGCGCCATGGCGGCGGCGCTCGGCGCGCTCGGGATCGACTGCGAACGCGGCGCGGACTGCCTGATTGTTCACGGCGGCTCGCCGCGCGGCGGCGCGGTATCGGGCGCGCGCGATCACCGCGTGGTGATGGCGCTGGCGCTGCTCGCCACGGTCGCGGAATCGCCCGTCGAGATTTCAGACGCCGAGGCGGTCGGCAAATCCTACCCGTCGTTCTGGAATGATTTCGACAGGCTATCGGAGGGAAACGCATGACGACGCTCGAATCGCTCCGCGCGGAAATCGACCGCGCGGACGAACAGATGATGCTGCTGTTTTGCCGGCGCATGGAGCTGTCGCGCCTGATCGGGCGCGAAAAAAAGGCGCTCGGGATGGCTGTGATTGATCCCGGGCGCGAGGCGGTCGTGCGCGAAAACGCGCGGGCGCGCGCCGGCGAGGCGCTCGCGCCTTATGCGGCGGAAATGTATGATACGCTTTTGCGGGTCAGCCGCGCGTATCAGGCGGCGTCCGTCAGAGAATGACGGTGACTTTGTTTTCACCCACCGGATGCGCGTGCTTGTCGTCGGCGGGCTTGCCCACCGAAATAGCGATGGCGAAGGCATGATTGTCCGGGAAGCCGAGCGCTTTTTCGATGTCGGCGGCGCGCGCGCCCTCGAACGCGAAGCGCGGCAGTCCCAGAATCACGCTGCCCAGCCCCATGCTTTCGGCGGCGAGCACGATGTTCTGCGTGGCGATGCCGCAGTCGATCTGCGTCCAGGAATTGTCCTTGTCGCCCGAGATGAAAATGACGGTCGGCGCGTTGTAGAACACGTCGAAGGCGGGATCGGCAAAGCGCGGGCCGGGGTTTGCGCTCTTGAGCGCCTGTTCGCGCACGGCGGCGTTGATGTCGCGCAGGAGCTTTCCGTCCTGCACGACGGTGAAATGCCACGGCTGACGGTTGACGGCGCTGGGCGACTGCACGGCGGCGGCGATCAGCGCGTCGAGCTGCTCGCTTGTGATCTGATCGGGCAAATAGGCGCGGTGGCTGCGGCGCGAGGCGATCAGGGACAGGGTTTCGTTCATCATGGTTTCTCCTTTCGGTCGAATGCCGCGCCGCGCGGGCGGCGGGCGGAGGAGGTTGAGAATGACGACGCACGAGGCATTCATGCGCGAGGCGCTGCGCGAGGCGGCGGCGGACGCCGGCGAGGTGCCGGTGGGCGCCGTGATCGTGTACGGCGGCGAAATCGTCGCGCGCGCGCACAACGAGCGCGAACGCGCGCCCGGGAAGAACGATGCGTCTGTCGGCATCTTACAATGCCGCGATGCCGGTTGTCAAGCGGTTTCGGACGGCGGCGGCGGGGCGGCGCCTGACGTGTTCGCGGGCGGGCTGTTCGCGCACGCCGAAATGCTGGCGATGGCGCGCGCGCGGCGGGCGCTTCACGCGCGCGATCTGCGCGGCTGCGCGCTGTATGTCACGCTCGAGCCGTGCCCCATGTGCGCCGGCGCGATCCTGCTTTCGCGGATCGACCGGTGCGTGTTCGGCGCGTTTGATCCGCGGCAGGGCTGCTGCGGCAGCGTGTACCTGTTGCCCGGCGATCCCGCGCTGAACGGGAAAACGCCATGCTTCGGCGGCGTGCTCGAGGACGAGTGCCGCGCGGCGCTCGAGGGTTTTTTCGGCGAATTGCGGAAAAAATAGCGCGGGGGCGCGCCGCCTGCGCCGCGCTGTGGCGAAACCGTGAACAGTTTGTAACGAAACGCGGCGCGGGCGGAAAAACGCTTGCGGTTCGGGCAATCTTGTGTCATAATCATCAAGGAATGTTCGCGGCGTCCGCCGCGCAGGAAAGGATCTGTTCTCATGAAAAATCTCTTCCGTGTCTTCGCGCTGGTGCTCGCGCTGGTCATGCTGACGTCGTGCTTCGCCCTTGCAGGGGATACCGCTTCCGATACGGCGACCGATGCGCCCGACGCGGCGGCCGACGTCGCCGCGCCCGAGGAAAACCCCGTTCTGATCACCATCGACGGCAACCCCATCACCAAGGCCGACGTGGATCAGGACATGCAGACGCTCTTCAGCAACAGCTATATCTCCTCGCTGACCGATTACGCCACGGGCATCGAGTACATCGTGCGCAACTACGTCATCGACAAGAAGATCGAGGAGCTTCAGCTCGACGCGTTCACCGACGACGAAATCGCCGCCTTCACCAAGCAGGCGCATGATCTGTGGGACGAAGCCGTCGCCGAGTATGTGACGTACTACCTGTCCGAGGACACCGAGGAAGCGCGCGCCGAATTGACCGCCGCCGCCAATCAGTATTATACCGATCAGGGCATCACCATCGAGGGCCTTGTCGGGAACTACAAGAACCTTGACATCGAGCAAAAACTGCAAAAGCGTATCCTCGACGGCATGGTGACCGATCCGACCGACGAGCAGATCAAGGCGGTCTTTGACGAATACGTCGGCTACGACAAGGAAAGCTATGAAAACAACATTCTGTATTATGAGTACAACACGCAGTATGCCGGCACGGCGAGCTGGTATGTGCCCGCCGGATATCGCGGCGTGACGCGTATCCTGCTCGCGGTTGACGAAGCGCTGCTGAACGATTATCAGACCAAGCTCGCCGCCTACGAGGAAGCGCAGAGCGCGCCGACCGACGAGACTGTTCCGACCGACGAAGCCGCGCCGACCGACGAAGCCGCGCCGACCGACGAGACCGCGCCGACCGACGAAGTCGCGCCGACCGACGAAGCCGCGCCTGCCGCGCCCGCCGCGCCCACCGTGACGCTCGAGGATGTCGAGGCGGCGCGCGCCGCCGTGCTCGCCTCCGTCAAGGACAAGACCGATGAAATCTATCAAAAGCTCGCCGACGGCGCGGCGTTTAACGATCTGATCGCCGAGTACGGCGTCGACGAGGGCATGGCCGACGAGAGCGCTCTGGCGAACGGCTACGCCGTGCACAAGGACAGCTTCGACACCGAGCTGGCCGCCGCCGCCTTCAGCGAAAAGATGGTCAAGCCCGGCGATATCAGCGATCCCGCCCTGACGGAAGCCGGCGTGCAGATCGTGTGCTACCTGCGCGACATCCCCGAGGGCGCGGTCGAGATGACCGAAGAGATTGAAACGATGATCCATGATTATCTCGTTTCCGTGAACCAGAACAGCCTGCTGAACGCCGCCGTCGCCGACTGGACGGCGCAGTTCGAGATTGTGTACAATCAGGAAGTGATCGATCAGCTGTCGGGCGGCGCCGGCACGGCGGAGTAAACGCCCGCGAATGCCGCCGTTCGGCGCGAAAGCGATCGGACGGCGGCGTTTCATTACGGCGAGGGGAGGGATATGGATGAAACGGCTCAAGGCGGCGCTGCTTGCGGCGATGCTCCTTTGTCTCGCGCTGTCGGTATCGCCTGCGAGCGGCGAGGACGGCGTCCGGCTCGTCTGCCTGAACGTCGGCAAGGGCGACTGCCTGCTGCTTTTTTCGGGCGACGGCGCGTACCTGATCGATACCGGCGCCGAGTACGCCTATCCGGCGCTGGAAACGGCGCTCAAGCATTACGGCGTGACGCGGCTGGACGCCGTGTTCCTCACGCACTGTCACGTCGATCACGCCGGCGGGATGGAAAGGCTTTCGAAAAGCGATATCGCCGTCGGCGCGTGGTACGCCTCGCCCTTTCATCCCGGCGTCGAGCCCGGCGGGCATCCCGCCGTGCTGGCGGCGGCGCGGCGCGGCGAAACGGCCGTTTTCCTTTCCGCCGGCATGGTGATCGCGGCGGAGGGCGGCGCGTTCACCGTGCTCGGCCCGCTGTCCGAGGATACCGAAAACGAGAACAACAATTCGCTCGTCCTGCGCTTTGACTCGCCGCACGGCAGCATGCTCCTGACGGGCGACATGAAGGCGGACGAGGAGGCCGAACTGCTGTACGCCGGAAAAATCGCGCCCGCCGATATCCTGAAGGTCGGGCACCACGGCGACAGCGGCGCGACGACGGCGGCGCTGCTGACGGCGGCCGCGCCGAAGGTCGCGCTGATCTCGACGCTCACCGCCGAGGAGCCGGACACGCCGGCGCGCTCGACGCTGGCGCGCATTCAGGGCGCGGGCGCGCGGGCGTATGTTACGCAGGACGCCGAAAGCGCGCTCGTGGCGACGCTGAAGCGGGGCGATATCGCCGTCGAGTACGCGGCGTGGGAGGAATTGCCGGCGCGCGCTCAAGGCGTATCGATGACCATCGACGTCGAAAACGATGTCCTGACCGTCCTGAACGCGTCGGATACAAGCCTTTCGCTGGACGGCTGCACGCTGGTGTCCGTGCGCGGCGGCGAATGGTTCGCGCTGGGCGGCGCGGCCGTGCCGCCCGGCGGCGCGCTGACCGTCGGCACGAAAACCACCAAGGTCGCGGCGGACCTGACGCTGCCGGACAAGCGCGTGTGGCACAAGAGCAAGCGCGACGCCGCGCTTTTGTACGACGGCTTCGGCCGCCTGATCGCCGTCACCGACAACGGCATGCCGGAATAAGATAAAGCGTGACCCGCAAGGAGGTTATGCTTTATGGAAAAAGACTGCTGCCGCCCCGAACCGCGCGGTAGATACCTGATGGAGCGCGTGATCGGGCAGGGGAGACTGGAAAAATGCTGCCTGCGCGTCAGGCTGTGCCCCGCCTGCGACTGCTTCCCGTTCGGCGAACGCGCCGCGCTGACGGGCGTCGCCGTCGCGGGCGAGCCGTATAGCGAAGAATTGCCCTGTCATGAGCGCGGCGCGCTGCTTTTTCGCGTCTGCGTGCCGCTCGCTTTGTCTGTCTGCGTCGACGGCCGCGAGCGCAAGATACCGTCCGAGGTGACCCAGACGCTGCGCGTCCGCCTGTCCTGTCCGGGCGAGGAATGCTGGCGGCATCGGCTGATCCTGCGCGCCGCCGCGCGGCTGTGCCGCCGGGCGTGCCTGTGCGACGGCTGCTTTGACGCCGTGATCGATCTGCGCGTGGACGGCTATATCGTCGCCGACTGCGTGATCGGCGCGCCCGAGCGCGACTGCTGCCCGCCCCGCCTTCCGCTTTATCCGCAGCCCTGCCAGAGCGCCTGCGGCTGTGACGGCTGCGATTGCTGCTGAATCCGATGAAAACGCCCGTCCGATCGGTATAGGTCGGACGGGCGTTTTATATGCCTCAAATTATCGGATGATCTTCAGCTCGTAGTCCTCGGTGCCCAGGCCGCAGGCGGTCAGATGTTTGAGCTGGATGAACGGGTCCTTCCCGTGCAGGCGCTGGAACAAATGCCCTTCCGTGCCCAGCTTCATGCCCTTGGGCACGCCCTGCGGGATGAGATCCTCCGTTTTGATCTGATCGAGGCTGGCGCGCTCGATGGCGACGATATCCTCGCCCGCCATGATGCCGATGTCGGGGACGATCGCCGGCGTCGTCATGCCCCAGCAGTCGCACAGCGCCGTGATCTGCGTGAGCACGTTGATGTAGTACACGTTGCCCGGCGCGAAGGTGTCCAGCACGGTTTTGGTGCACAGCGCCAGCCCGTACTGGAAATCGGAGTAGTCGTGGCTGTCCAGCGTGATCGCGCCCGTCGGGCAGGTTTTGCCGCAGTGGAAGCACAGCGTGCAGTCGTGATAGCTCACGTCGTAATCGCCGTTTTCGTCAAAGCCGTTGGCGCGGTGATTGCAGGATTTGACGCAAATCCCGCAGTGGACGCATTTGTCCCTGTCCCACAATAATCCGCCCTCCAGCCCGTGGATTTCGTGGCGCGTGCGGTCGGTGACGCAGCCCATGCCGATGTTCTTGCACGCGCCGCCGTACGCGCATTCGCCGTGCCCCTTGATATGCGAAAAATCAATCATGAAATCGGCGTCGTGGATCAGTCCGGCGACGTCGACGTGCCGGAAGGTGCGGAAATCGACCTCTTTGGTGTAGTAATACTTACCGAAAAAGCCGCAGTCGTCCAGCACGGGGCAGCCGAGATTGTCCGACGAATAGCCGCGCTGCTCGGGATGGCGGTCGTAGACGTAGTGATCGGTAATGAAGCATTCCGCGCCGCTCGCGCGCAGGAAATCGACCAGCTTGCGCACGAACACGGGCGGAATGGTCGAATAGGTCGTGCCCGCGCCGACATGCATTTTCACGGCGACCTTCTTGCCCTTCACCTTGTCGGCCAGTCCGCTCTTTTTGAGCATTTTGTCAAACTTCATCGGCAGCGTCTGCGATTCCTCATACCGGGTGAACGCCATCGGCGCGAACAGAATTTCTCCCGCCATCTTTTTTTCCTCCGTTTTTGTTTCTTTGTGCGATCGCCGTGCTTACGGGGTGTTCAGCGTGATCAAATGCATTTGCGGGCGCGCGCCCAGCCGGACGGGCAGGCCCGACGTGCCCACGCCGTTGCTGACCAGCACCGGCACGTTTCCGATTTCCTTCCATCCCGACAGGTACTTTTTCCCGTATACGCTCGAGGAAACCAGCGGGATGCCGAAAATCGTGACCTGCCCGCCGTGCGTGTGCCCGCACAGCGCCAGATCGAACCACCGGCCGCATTCGAGCGCGTCGGGCACGGCGTCGGGCGAGTGCGGCAGGAAGATCGTGTAATCGGCCGCCGCGCACTGCGCCTTGAGCCGCGCGTAATCGGGATGCCCGTTGTAGTAATCGTCCGGCCCCGCCAGCGCCAGCGTCCGATCACCGGCGCGCAGCAGCGCCGCATCGTTGACGAGCGGCGTCACGCCGGCGTCGCGCATGGCGTTCTTGAGCCTGTCCAGATTGGATTCGGGCACCGTCCTGTCATGGTTGCCCGCGACGCCGTACACGCCGTAACGGGCGGTAAAGCCGGG